>DATNLZ010000069.1:0-217407 GCA_035602605.1 Candidatus Dormiibacterota bacterium | reverse complement strand
CCAACCCCAACCCCAACCCCAACCCCAGCCCTCGCGTCACGCGCGCGTTTGTGACGCGGCCGTCGGGCTTGACCAGCAGTTGCAATGTCACGATGCCTTGCAGCTTGGCGCTGCGAGCCTCTTCAGAAAAGCTCGGATCCGGACAGTAGAGACATTGCGGATAGGTCGTACCCGGCGCGTAAGTTCCCGTGTACTCCGTTCCACCGGGTCCATCCTCTCCGGAGTCCCCCATCGAATGGCCGCGCGCTTTGCCGTAGCCTTCCGCCCCACCTGGACCTTGCGAATCATTTTCGTTTGGCATCCAAGGAAGTCCTAGATTCTGAACATGCAATTCACTCGACGGATGCAAAGGATCGAGCACCGTAGAAACCTGGGGCAATAGAGGGTTCTCGTTCTGTGGTGGCCGGGGCGGAATGATCGGTATCACCGAGCGAAACGCAAGGTGGCCCTTCGTGACGGGAAGAGAATCGTAATGACCTCCGCTCCCCTGGCCTTCCGACGGCTTTGCCGCAGGCTTCAACTTCTGACCATCGACATTAGCTGGATAGAAGATATGCCTAATCCCTTTAGGAATATCCTCGGGATGCTGCGCGATGTGATGCACCGACAGTGCAACCGCCGCCACCACAGCTATGTGAGCGGCGAGAGAGCAACCCTGCGCACGGCCGAAGTTCCACCGGCGGTCCGGCATCTCGAGTGTGTGAAGCAGTGTGCCGTTTGCAGAAGAGCGAAAAAGTCTGGCGCTCACAAATAACTGCGCAATGTTTTCCGCCAAGCGGCGGTGCCAGGTGTCGGGTTGGCTGGGGAACGGACTAAAGGAGAACGGGGGGCCGAGGTGGGATTGCATGGCATCTCCTCGACGCTCGCCTTTTCAAAACAATGAGTAGCCGCGAACGAGGCGAACGCAATTCCTCAGTGAGAAGACGAAGGTGCCGTTGGAGTTGCCTGCTTCACAAAATAAAAACGTGAAATAACAAACAGACAGCTACGACGACTGGAACGCCAAAGCGCACGGTAGGGAAAAATGTGGTCTAGAACAATCGGAACGTCACTTCGATCGGTACAATCACGTTGACGGGTTTTCCGTTGGGGCCCACGGCCGGCTTGAATTTCCAGCCGCGCACGGCTTCCATCGCCTTTTCTTCGAGGCCGAGGCCAGGCCCCTTGATTACGCTGATATTGGTAGCTCGTCCGTCGCTGGTTACTACCACATTCAAGACAACGGTGCCCTGATACTTCGCTTTGCGCGCCTCTTCCGAGTACACAGGATCGGGGCAATAGACGCAGATCGGCGTTCCAACGCCGCCCGTACCTGCGCGAAACACGCCGCCGCCAGTGCCGCCCCCAGAGCCGGGCCCGAGTCCTCCGCCGTCGCCGCTCCCAATGCCGCCGCAGCAACCTGTACCGATTCCCGCGCCTCCGCCTGGTCCGGCGGAGTCGTTGACCACCTTCGCCAGCGGATCGCCGAAGTTCGGCAAATTGGGGCTCTGCACTTTGAGATCTGGAGGACCTAGAAGAGTCGGGTCGGCCGCAAGTTTCGGATTTAGATTATGGAGTTTTACGACCGGGGGTGTGAGCTGCGTCCAAGCAAACTTTGGCGCCTTGCCGCGGGTAGGGGGGGCCTGCTGGCGTTCGCCTCCGCCGCCACCACCGCCGGCCTTATCTTTCCCTGCGGGAAGCTTGGCGATGTACGGCGATATATCAATCGGCTCCACACTTAATTTAGGGCTGGCCTGCGTTTTATTCGGGAAGAAGTGCTGCACGAGTGGGACGGTGAGCAACGCAACGATTCCTACGTTGATCGCCAGACCGACCGCTTGCGTCCACCAAAAATTGTTGTCCTTGCTCCAGATTTCTTTGACTCTGACAGGCTTGCTCGTCACCCTCAGAGGCGGCAACTTCGGCGGGGAAATCATGTCGCGAACGTTCTGCCAGAAACTCGGAAATTCCGGTTTCCACTTTTCATCCAGAGGGGTGACTCCCGCAGGAACAGCAATGCGCGGCGTCGAGTGCAAAATCTCTTTCAGGTTTTCCATTAAGCCGGGTCGGTATTGCGCCGGCGTGAATGGTGCAGGAACCTTACCTGCAGGCATTCTTACAGATCGCTCCGTCAAAAAATCTCGAAGATTTGACCAAAACCCATTGGAGATCCGTTCTCGACTGACCGCAAATTGCGGCATTCGACCAGTAGGGGCGCGTCTCCCCGTAGGTATGGTTCGCGCGCGGCCGGACTCCTGGGAATTTCCCATAGGCCCCTGTTCAGGCGTCAGCGCCGGATTCGGATTAGAATGATTTTCCTGCATCTGGCTTACCCATCATTGTTAGACGCGGCTGCTCCAAGGTTAGATTCAATCCTTCGGATAAGGTTGTCTGACCGGGTCGGCAACCCTACATCTGGAATTCTAACACACGAGGCATCGGTGACTGCGCAATGTTTCTTACTCGTGTTAGGATTGCAATTGAATGACGCCGGATCAACCGCGCCACAAACCCTGGTCCGTTTCTGGTAGCCCCTGACTAGATACCGCCGATGGCTTATACCACCCGCATACGATGGGTCTGGCTTTCACTCGCTGTGGTGGCGGCTGATCGCGCGACCAAGGCCGTTATCGAGATATTTACACCGGAAGGTTATCGCCGCTCGGTAATTAGTAATCTTATTTATATCGTGCACGCTCGAAATCCCGGCATCGCTTTCGGGATTTTTTCAGACTCACCCTCGAAGTGGTTGACACTGTCCCTGATTCTGGGCTCAATCGCAGTGGTGGGGGTGCTATCGTGGATGCTGATTGCCGGACAAGCTGGAGCAAAATTAAGTCAAGCCGGGCTCGCTTTGATTCTTGGTGGCGCCACGGGCAATCTGACGGATCGGTTGCTGCATGGCGCCGTAACCGATTTTTTTGAAGTCATACTAGGCTCGTATCATTGGCCGGCATTCAACATAGCCGACTCGGCCATCACCATTGGGGCTATCTTCGTTGCGCTCGATCTTTTGATTGGCACGCGGCAAGTGGCGGGCGAGCCAGGCTCAAAAGAAATTTGAATTGGGGTTTTAGAAACTTTTGTCATGTATCCGGTGCTTTTTGCGTGGGGCTCATTCAAACTGTATGCCTATGGAGTTCTGGTTGCTGTAGGCGTCCTGCTAGGACTCTTGCTAGCGCGAAAGCGCGCCGCTGCCTTGGGTCTCGATCCCGACCGAATTTGGAATCTAGGTGTGTACGGAATTCTCGCCGCGCTTGTGGGAGCAAAACTGTGGCTCATCCTTGCCGAATGGCAGCATTACTCACGACATTTCGGCGAAATCTTCAGCGTCAGGACGCTGCTCACGGGTGGCACGTTTTATGGCTCGTTAGCCGGCGGTACGCTGGCGCTAACCTTAGGTGCCTGGTCATATAAGCTGAATCGTAAATTAGTTCTAGATCTGTTCGCTCCAGGGACTGCGCTCGGCCAAGCCATCGGACGGCTGGGGTGCTTCGCAGCGGGTTGCTGCTACGGCAAGCCGACAGGCGTTCCGTGGGGAGTGACCTTCACAAATCCGATCGCCTTCCAAATTGCGGGAACGCCCCTCGGAATTCCACTGCATCCAGCCCAACTTTACGAGTCCGGCTGCGATTTTCTCATCTTTGTTTTCCTGGTGCGGCTTGCGAAACACCAGCGATTCGCCGGCGAGGTCTTCGCAGCGTACGCGATTCTCTACGGGGTGGTCCGTGGAATCATCGAATTCTTTCGTGGCGATCCAGACCGCACACTCCTCGCCGGGGGCGCCTTTTCGCTTATGCAAGTAGCCAGCCTGTTTCTGATCGGGGTCGGATTTTGGATATTCGCTCAGTTTGGTCCCAGAAAAAAGTTGACTGAAGTGCCCAGTAAGCTGCTCTAGTGGAAGAGCTGAGTTGGTCTTAGGTCCAAAGAGTTGGCGCAGACGAAACGTTAACCGGGCTTGGCTGAACCACGCAGCGTTTTGCAAAGTGTACCACCGGAAGCATTTGCGGCACTTCAGAGCACTCGGCGGGGGCAGAAGAAGAATTTAGCGTGACCAAAGAGACTTTTGTCGTGGCCAAAGAAGATTCCGGGGAGCGCCTCGACCGGTACGTTGCCGGGCGTTTTCCGGAGATCAGCCGCACGCGGCTGCAGGAGTTAATTGCTGAGGGCTCGCTGCTTGTCGACGGCGAGGCAACCAAGCGCTCGCATCACGTTCGCGAGGGTGAAAAAATTGAAGTGCAGATCACCGCGCGGCCACCGCTGGCGGCCTCGCCGGAGAATATCCCGCTGCATATTCTCTATGAGGACGAAGATATCATAGTGGTGAACAAACCCGCGGGGATGGTCGTGCATGCCGGCGCGGGGCAGGCTCGCGGTACCCTCGTTAATGCCTTGCTTCATTACCGAGCGCAACTCTCCACGACCGGCGGCGATCTGCGTCCAGGAATCGTTCACCGACTGGACCGCGGCACCTCCGGCACCCTCATTGTGGCGCGTAATGATGCTGCGCATCGAAAACTTGCCGATCAGTTTCGCGCGAGGAAGATCGAAAAGCGTTATATCGCGTTGGTGCACGGGAAGCTCGAGCAGGATGCGGGCAGGATTGAATTGGCCATTGCGCGGGATCCTCGGCGTCGCACACGGATGACTGCACGGCGCCAGGGAGCGCTCTCGCAGGCGCGAGATGCGAGGACCGATTGGCGGGTGCTCGCGCGCATCGATCGCTTTACCCTGGTGGAAGTGGATTTGCATACCGGCCGCACGCATCAGATACGCGTGCATTTTTCCGCGCTGCGCCACCCAGTTGTTGGCGATAGTTTATACGGAGCACCAAAGCATGTACACGCCGGGAACCAAGTGCTGCCGCCACTTGAACGCAACTTCTTGCACGCAGCGCGCATCGGATTTACACAGCCATCGAGCGGCAAGTGGGTGGTGGCACGGGCGCCCCTGCCTGAAGAGTTGCGCCATTTTCTGGAGAAACTTGCGGAATCGCAGCCTCGCGATAGTGCACAGATTGACGCTGTGCTGCGGCTCTACCTATAATCGAAACGATGAAACAAACCTTTAGTACCGCGCTGTTTGTCTTGGCGCTGTTGTTGCCCTGGGCTGCAAATCAGGCACAGCAAAGTCAACCCTCTCCGCCGGGACAGGGGCCCGCGCCGGCACAAAAGGAACAAGAGCCGGCGGTAAAGATCGGCGAGCAGGGCACAGTTCGCGTCAACGTAAATCTCGTCGACGTTCTGTTCACCGTGCTCAACCGCAGAAATAAGCTGGTCACAGACCTGACCAAAGACGATTTCCGAGTGATCGACGATGGCCATCCGCAGCAGATTCGCTACTTCAGCCGTCAAACCGACCTGCCGCTGCGCATCGGCGTTTTGATGGACACGTCAAACAGCATTCGCGATCGGCTGCAGTTTGAAAAGGAGGCGGCCACGGAGTTTCTCTTTAATGTGATACGCCGCGGCAAGGACCAGGCTTTTCTAATGACTTTCGACGACGAGCCCAGCGTAGTCCAGGACTACACCGATGATCCCGGTAAATTGCGGGACCAGATTTATCGTCAGCGAGCTGGAGGCGGCACGGCTGTCTACGATGCTATTTTCGCCGCTTGTGCCGGTCAGCTCAGTCATCCACCGCGTCCTGAAGGCGATAACCCTGATGTGGTACGGCGGGTCATGATCCTTATCAGTGACGGCGAGGACAATCTGTCGTCGCACAGCCGCAGCCAAGCCATTGAGATGGCGCAGCGAGCATCAGTGGTCATTTACACAATCAGTACGAGCACGCAGTGGGTGACGACGAATGAGGACGAGGATCCCGCGAAGCGAGCCGATCGGAAATTCCACAAGACCGAGGGTGACAAAATTCTTGCGGACCTGGCCGAGGAAACCGGAGGGCGAGCGTTCTTTCCGTACCGCGTCTACGATCTCGACCAGTCGTTCCAGGATATCGGCGACGAGCTCCGGAGCCAGTATTCGCTGGCGTACAATCCCACGAACTACGAAGCTAATGGGAAGTACCACAAGGTTCGGATCGACGTGATTCGCACCAAAGGTGTACAGGTTCACGCGCGTCATGGCTACTACGCGCGTACTGCGGCGCCAAAACCCACGGGGAACTGAAGCAGGCGCGCGCTTGCAGCTGCGGTCAGTTTTTCGGTGCGTAGTAGCCGCGGCGGGTCAAAACTTTAAACTCTTTGCCCGGGGTTTCTACCTTAACTTTGCGGAAGGCGCCATCGTGCGCTCTGTTTGAAGGGTAGTACCCCAGGGTGTACTGACTGCGCAGCTCTTGCGAAATTTCGTCAAACGCCTGTTCGAGCTTTTTCTCGCTGCTGACCTCGATCATCCGACCGCCGGTTTCATTTGCCATTTTGTTGGCCACACCTGGGTTGGTACCGTAGTGCCAGCGATCTCCGATGAGCAGGACGTGGATGACGGAGTCGGTTCGTTGCGCGGCTTCGATGGCTTCTTCCAGACGTAGTTTGCTGCCATTATCTTCAGCGTCGGTTAGAATCACTAGGGCCTTACGCCCGGCTTCCTCGACGAGCTTCTCGTGGCAGGCTAGATAAACGGCGTCATAGAGATTGGTTCCTATCGGACCACGTTGTGCGATCGGACCCTGATGACCGCCACCTCCGGTATTGATCTTGGCGCGATGGATGGCGCGGTCGAGCGTGGAGCGATTATCGGTAAAATCCGCAAGAAGGTCGACATCGAGATCGAAACTCATGACCATGGCCAGATCGCCCTTGCGAAGAACGCGGCCAAGAAATCGGGAGGCAGCTTCCTGCTCAGCGCCAAGCAGGGCCTCCTCGCTGCCGCTGGTGTCGATCAAAAGAGCCAACGTAACCGGCAGCGCAGCTTCATGGGAGAAGGCAGCGATTTTTTGTTCAACGCCATCCTCCATGATGCGAAACTCTTCTTTGCTCAGATTGGGGACGATCTTTTTGCTGTGGTCCCGTACCGTCGCGAATAGGTTCACCAGTGAGACTTCTACACGGATGGGCTGTTGAGGGTCTCCTTGTCCCGAAGCTTTTTGTGGTGGTTGGTTTGACTGCGCACCGGAATTCCACGGGAGAACCAAGGCAATAGCCAATATCATGGTGAAAAGCATCAAGACACATTTTCGAAGGCGCATTGTATAATTGCCTTTCTAGGTCTACGGCTTGGTTGGATGCAACTTTCAAGCTGCAAGATGTTCGCTTTCGCTGCCGCAGACCTTTCCTGGGGGCTCTTTAAGGATACGATCGGAGCCGCAAAGATAGTGACGTCATAGCGATGATTTGTAAACGCAAAATCCTGCCGGGAATATGCGCCTTATGGCTAACAGGAGCAGGGCTTGTTCCGGCGGCAGGCCATTCGATGCAAGCGTCGGGGGGCGAAAAGCGTCGCGACCAGGGGCTCGAAAAAGGAGCGTCTGGGCAACAACCGCAGCAGTCGCAAAGTGAACCACAGACTACCATTAGACGGCGCGCCGAACTTGTCGTTGTTCCAGTTACCGTGAAGGATGACCAAGGGAAGCTGGTTACCGACCTACGTCAAGATGAGCTGCGCATATTTGAAGACACTATCGAGCAAAAGATTGATGTCTTCACGAACGAAGCCTTCCCGATTTCCGCCGTCGTGCTGGTGGACAACGAGCTAACGACCAAACTAGCCGACCAGGTCGAAAAGAGCCTTCCTGCCATTGCCGGCGGCTTTAGCGAGCATGATGAAGTAGCCGTCGCGCGTTTCGATGTCAGGCTGCACCGAGCCGGAGACTTCACCGATAACAATGACCAGCTATTGTCGCAGCTCCAGCGAGTGAATCTTGACAGTGAGTTTCCAGGCGGGCCTCCCGGCGGCCCCTTGTCAAGCGGACCGACGATCAACGGTAAGCCCGCGCCGGGCACAGAATCTATTCCGCGTCGGGCTGCGGGAATAACGCGCAAGGCATCCAAAGACATTGATGACGCGGTCTATGAGGCAGGCGAAATGCTGCAGCAGCGGCCTCGCGAGCGTCGCAAAATTATCGTGCTCATCTCCGATGGCAACAATTCCAAGAATAATACTCACAGCTTTAATGACACAGTGAAGCTTCTTTTGACGTCCGGAATTTCGGTTTACAGCGTGGGAGTAGGCAATGCCAATTTCGACCGCGGCTTGACAGTGTCTTCGAAGTACGCCCATGCCACGGGTGGCGACGTGTTTTACGGACTGAAGCGCGAGACGATTGAAAATCTCTATTCGGTCCTCACCGAACAAGCGCGCAACCAATACACCTTGGCTTATGTGCCACGTGGCACCGACCGCGCTTTGGAATATCACACGATCGAGGTCCGGGTGCAGCGGCCGCACCTATCACTGGTCACCCGCGAGGGGTATTACAGTTCCGGTCGCTAGCTCGGGTCCCAGACATTTTTCGCCGGTAGGACTGCAGATCCCAACAGCAATTCCTTCACTGCGGTCGCTACGCTCGTTCGGGTCGGGATAAAATTACAACGTTGCTCTGGTGGGAACGCATATCGCGATATCGAGCGCACTACCTCTCTGCCAACTAGCATTTTTCTCGTGAACGCTTCGTTTTTCACTTGACTGGGGTGGCGGATACTCGTATAGAAGAAACGCCTTGTGCGCGGACTATGGATGTGCACGAGTACATTTCGGAGGATGGTCATGAAAAAACCAGGGAAGAAAGACGGAAAGAAAAAAGGCAAGTAACTCAAGAATCTGGAAAGAGCGGGACGCGGCGATCGTTGCTGCGCCCCGCTCTTTGCTTTGCTACGTCTTATTTGCATCGTTCAAGTACCATTCCCACCCGGCACAAGCGCGACTACCTGTTCGTGGGCCGGACAGATGGCGCGGTAGCCACAATACTTGCAAAAATAACCAGGCTTGGCTTCGAATTCTCCGGCACGAATATCGCCCGCAGCCTCCTGAATCATGTCTTTAGCGTCTTTTAGCTGTTTTTCGTCTCGCGTTGTGGATAACAATTGGTTCGTCTGCAGATAATAAAACGTCAGACGCACTGGATCGAGCTCGAGAACCTCACGAGAAGCAAGTGCATAAACACTCAGCTGCAGATCCTTGTTCGCGGCGGCCTCGTTTTTGGGGCGGCCGGTCTTGTAATCTACAATCTCCACTTGGCGTCCGCGGATGGTATTGATCTGGTCCATCCGACCGGTAATGATCGTGTCCTGATCGATCACCAGCTCAAAGAATTTCTCGAGGTCACGCACCTCAGGTAGCGACTCGATCGCGAAGGCGTGGAAGGCGCGCAACTGTTCGAGCCCATCCTTCTTGTATTCGTCTTGCTGGTAGTCATCTTCGAAGCCCGCCGTAGTCCACTCCCGACGAAAAATATCGGCCACCTCCTCGTAGGGAAGCTGGTTCCCTTTGCGGAGCTCCCCCATGAAATATTTGATCGTGGTATGCATGATGTTGCCGAAACTGGTTGCGGCGCGAGGACCCTCGCGAATTCCCCACACCCGCGTGAACAAATATTTCTGCGGACACGATCGATACGTCTCGATACCCGATGCGCTCAGTTGCAGCGGGCGTTGAGCGGGCGGATAAAAACTCTGGGCCCAGAGTCCAATTTGCGAATTCACACGCGGGAGATCGCTGGCCGCCGGGAAAAGCGGAAGGGTAGAAGTGAGAAGCTCCCGCCGGGGTGGATCGGCTTGCGCCGGTGGCAGCTTGGGCGTCAGCCTTTCCACGTCGCGTCTCTGAATTTGCGTATTTTGCAGAATATCGTCGAGAAAGGGCGAAGGCTTGGTGCGCTTGTTGTTGACAAATGTCAGGGTCAGCCGCTCGCGCGCGCGCGTGAGCGCCACGTAAAATAGGCGGCGCTCTTCTTGAATGTGGAATTCACCTTCGGGTGTGTCTTCTTCCATTAAGTCTATGGGAAATTCCAATACGCGAGAGCGCTGGGTGCAAGGGAATCCGCCCCTCGACAAGCGCAAGATAAATACGTGCTCGAATTCCAACCCTTTCGCTGCGTGCACGGTCATCAATTTCACGGCATCGTCTGGCAGTTCTTCTTCGAGACTTATTTGCCCGTTGGCCTGCTCGAAGAAGTCGAGATACTCAAGAAACTCCGGCAGCGTCTCGGTCTCACTCTTTGCTTCCCAATCGCGCACGAACTGATGGAACCGCTTGAAATACTTTTTGTCTGCGGAGGTGGCCAAGCGATGGACTTCGAGCCACTCAATGAGCTCGCCCAGCAAGTCAGTTGCCGGTTTGCGGTGCATCGTTTGGCGCAGCCCGGTCAGGTAGCCAAATAGCTCCCCGGTCTTCGGCGCGCCTCCGGAGAAAGGCAGCTCACCTTGCGGAGTTTGCAAGGCTTCCCAAAGACAGATTCGGCGTAGCTTCGAAGCGCGCTCGCACAATCGAACCAACTCTTTCGCATCAAGACCCCATGCTGGCGTCGCGAGCACCCGCGCGCAAGCCACGTTGTCGGAGGGATAGGCGACCAAACGCATATGGGCAACCACGTCGCGGACCAGGCGGTTTTCGAGGATCGAAAGATTCTTGATGACGAAGGGAACGCGGCGTCGAGCCAATTCCTGGACGAGCTTATCCCGGTGCGCGTGTGCGCGATAAAGGATCGCAAAATGATGCCAGCGATGTCCGGCCAGATGGAGGCGCTGGACCTCCTCCGCCACCCAGCGAGCCTCCTCTTCCGGAGAGGTGAATTCGGCGATGCGAATTTTGCGGCCTTCGTCTTTCTTGGCTAGAAGACCTTTCGGTGGAAATAAGGCGCTTTTCGTGTTGTTGGAGATGACTTCTGTTGCTACGCGCAAAATCTTTGCCGTCGAGCGATGATTTTCTGTAAGCGATACGCACGGCAGGGCGTCCACGTTGGCGTCGCGAGTGTAGCCCGCGAATTTTTCGAGGAAAATCATGAAGCTCCCGAAGGACGCCCCGCGAAATCGATAGATGGCTTGGTCGTCGTCGCCGACCACGACAATATTCCGGCGAGGCCCACACAAAAGTTGAAGAAGCGCAAGCTGTGCGATGTTGGTGTCCTGAAATTCGTCGACAACGATGTGATGAAATCGTTGCTGGAGACGGGCGCGGATCTCCGCATTTGCTTCGAGGAATCGCACCGTGTCGGCCACGAGGGTACCGACGGTGAGCAGATTCTTCTCGCGCAGCAACTCGTCGCTTGCTCGATAAGCGTGCGCAATTTCCTGCTGACGTTTAACCTCCTCCTCACGCTCGGAGCGGGTATCTTCGTCGAGCGAGCCCTTGGTGCGCTCGAATTCGACCGCCAGGCCATCGGCATATTGCTGATAGCGTTCTGGAGAAACAAGTTCATCCTGGCAGCGCGAAAAAAAATCAACGAAGTCACCGAGAAATTGTCCAGGCTCCGCCAGCCTGCGGTAGCGGTCCAGGCGCAAGCGCGGCATATTGCGCCGCAGCAAGATCCAGTGATCAACTTTATCGAGCAGGGGTCCGGTAGAGCGCGCTTTGGAGAGCAGCGCGTGACAGAAGGCGTGAAACGTGCTGAGGGTCACCCCTTCAGCCCGCTCACCGGCGGCCTTGGTTACCCGGCTCTTCATTTCCGCCGCCGCTTTGTCAGTAAAGGTGAGGCCGAGAATATTTTCGCCCGAGAGCGCCGGATTCGACGCGAGGAGATGGCGAATCCGTTCGGTAATCACGCGGGTCTTACCGGTGCCCGCTCCGGCTACGACTAGTAGCGGGCCTTCCCGGTGCTCGACTGCAGCGCGCTGTTGGGCGTTCAGAGGAAAATCAGGAAGTTCGCGTGAAGTTGTGTCGAAAAGTCTTGCCACGTTACACCATCGTAGCCGATTTGGATTGAGCAAGACAGCACTTCCTCGACGCGCACATCGAACGCAAAGGACATGCGCTGTTTCCCTGTCCTTTGCGCCTGAACTTCAGACCAGTAGCCTTGGGACGATTTTGTGGCGTAACCTGGTCCTGCCTGGAACCCGATTCCTAGTCCTCGGGGGAGCAAAAAATTGTTCTGCGACCGTTGCGGGCTGCACTTTTTGCCTAAGCAGTCGGTGTGTACGCGGTGCCGAGTGGCTCCGACGCGCCACTGGTTCCAACTCATGAGTTTGGTCACGCTGATGGTTGCGTTGACCTGCAATGCTCTCGTGGCATGGTTCCTCTTGCCCGGGCTGGCACACGGTAGGCACGCAAGCCTGCTGTTTCGCGTCTGGCTGTGGCTGGATGAGAAAGCCGCGCTTTATGGGTGGGTACCCCTGGCGATTGCGCTGCTCGCCTGGGATTATCTTTCTTGGAAAAACGCCCGGCCTAAGGTCAAAGGCTGGATTACCAGGAAACTCCTCACGGTCGTTCTGGTTGCAGGAGTTACGCCGATCCTTCCATGGTGGGTGCCTGCGGGTCAGCCGCCACGTGAATTTTTTTCCCTTATAGGGAGACATCCCAACCTGCCCGTACTTCTGGCGTGGGGAGTTCTCGTCTTAGTTGTCTCGCTGCTATGCACTGATGCGGAGACTCGCGATTATCTGCTCGGCCACGGGCGAGTGCTCAGTGTAGTAAGCCTCGGGATGCTCTTGCTGATACTGACCATGACTGTCGTAGGATGGGCCATCAGCTGAGTGATGAAGCTGGTGGCTTTCGGGTCTGATGGCTGATCTGACCACAAAGGACTCGAAGGGGTGGGGGCGAGCCCTGGAGCCAACGCTGAATCGGCCCGCCTCCACTCCCTCTGTTCGTCTTCAGTTGATCGCTTTGGATGTGGTAGCCGATGGACCTGGTACCGTCCCCCGCGCATACATTACTTTCTTTGCCTTGGGCGCTTGGAAATCAACTACCAGGCCAAAGTTTTCCAAGCACAAGGTGCGGACGGTGGGACCATCAGCGGTGGTTTCAATCACCAGTCCACTGGCGACCGCAGCGTGACCTTCTTGCGAACTTGCCAAGGCTATCATCAACGTGGCCGGTCCACCCGACTCCGATCGGACCACCAGCAGCACGGGATGGTACCCGGATCGAATGGAACTAACATTCTGAACGGAACTTCCGATAGGCTCGATGGAATACGTGTAAGCCCCGGCTGGGAGAAGTTTGTTCCCCCAGTGAGCCGCGAAAGGAAGAGTGAATTTGCCTTGTGCGCTCGTTTGCGCGCACAAAGGACTTGCGGCTCCGCCCACGGTCACGAGGCCCAGCAACAGCATCTTCAGGAGGAAAAAGCGGAGTGAAAAGCTTCGAAACTCTGTTTTGTTGAATCCTTTCATGTCGAACCTCCAATGTAGAATTGAAAAGCACGCGCTGGCTATGCCAGAAGCGTCGACTGCCGGTTGTTGCGTACTTTCAAGACCGCGAGGTCGTGAATGGTCGGGTTTCCCTAAGGAGAGACGGGGCCTGGGGAAAGAACTCCGAGGTTCTCGGTGGCACGTTTGCTACGCAGCACGCGTGCGAAATCTATACTCGCTTAATCTGCCAGCTGGATCCTGACAAGTCCAATCGAAAGAATCTATCGCGACCATAAATGAAAGAAATCGCGCACTTTTGCTAAAATGGCAGTGACTGGCTGTGCACAAACTATGTCGATCGGATTGACTTGTATCGTGTGCTCGCGAAAATATTCTTATGCAATCCGCAGCGATCGAAATCGAAGGATTGACTAAGGATTACCCGGTCGGTTTCTGGCACCAGACCAAGCGCCGGGCTCTCGACCAACTGTCCCTCCAGGTCGAAACCGGCGACGTATTGGGTTTTCTCGGACCAAACGGCGCCGGCAAAAGCACCACGATCAAGCTTTTGATGGGGATCATTTTCCCCACGGCCGGCAGCGCGCGCATACTGGGCCAGCCCATCTCCGATGTGCGCATGCATCGTTATATCGGCTATCTGCCCGAACAGCCTTATTTCTACGATTATCTGACCGCCCCCGAGCTTCTCGATTATTTTGGACGATTCTTTCCATTGACCGCGGCTCGCCGTCACGACCGAATCGAGCATCTGCTCAAAAAAGTTGGCCTGGACAGTGTGCGAAAAATTCAGCTTCGTAAGTATTCGAAGGGAATGTTGCAGCGAGTCGGTCTGGCACAGGCGATTCTGCATGAGCCGCAAGTGGTGATTCTGGATGAGCCCATGTCCGGCCTGGATCCGCTTGGTCGCCGCGAAGTACGCGACATTATTCTCGAGTTGAAGCGCGAAGGGCGCACAGTGTTGTTTTCGACGCACATCCTTTCCGATGCCGAGATGCTCTGTGACCGTGTTGCTGTAGTCGTTGGAGGCAAGCTTCGCGGAGTCGGCTCCCCCGAACAGATCGTTTCTATGAAGCCGCAAGGAATGGAGATTCTATTTGAATGGCGCGGAGTTGGCGCTCTAACGCCGGCCTTTGCCGCCCAAACAACGCAAACCGGAAACCGCTACAGGGTTGAGGTTGCCCAGGAAGAACTCTACGCAGCGCTCGACCAATTGCGCATCGCGGGAGCGCAGGTGCTTTCGGTGGCTCAACTTAAGCCCACGCTCGAAGATTTTTTCATGGGCCTGGTCGGCAAGGAATACGCGACAGCCAGCGCCGTAGAGGTGTTGGCAAAATGATTCGCCTGGTGGGTGTGATCGCACACAACACGTTCCGCGAGGCAGTGCGCGACCGGATACTTTATAATTTGGTCTTTTTCGCACTGCTGATGATTGCCGCGGCGATCCTGGTCGGGCAAATTTCAATTGGCATTGACAGTTTGGTGATCGTCAGCCTGGGTCTGTCGGCGATTTCCTTAATTGGCCTGCTGATGGCGATGTTCATCGGGGTCGGGCTGGTGTACAAAGAAATCGACAAACGCACGCTCTACGCATTGCTTTCCAAGCCAGTCCGGCGGGGCGAATTCTTGGTCGGAAAATTCGCCGGCCTGGTTTTGACGCTCACCGTGAATACAGCACTGATGACCCTAGGTCTGGCTGCAGCACTTTTGTTTGTCAAACGCTCTTTTGCACTATCCGACAGTTACATATTAGTCGCCGTCTATTTTATTTTGCTGAAGCTCGCCCTGGTCACAGCGCTAGCGCTGTTGTTTTCATGTTTCTCCACGCCTCTCCTGTCCATTTTGTTCACCGTCGGCATCTACATCACGGGATTATTCGCCAATGATATCCGGACGTTCAGCAGTATCACCGGCAGCCGCGCTCTGGACACCTTCGCTGTGACGCTTTCGTATCTGCTTCCCAATTTCAACAACTTCAACGCTATCGCTTCCGCTGCGCATGGCCGGGCCATTCCGAGGGCGCTGATTGTCCAAAATACGATGTACGCGGCGGTTTACATTGCGGTCGTACTGTTGGCTGCTACGGTCACATTTTCGCGACGAAATTTGAAATAACATGCGAACCAGCGGAAAGAACATCGCCGTTTTGTTCCTGCTCGTTGTGTTGGGATTCGCCGCCCTGTATTCTCTCCAAAAGCAAATCGATCCGCAGTTGCGCACCTTGCACCAAGAACGAGACGAATTAATATTTCAATCGGGGCGACTGGTCCGCACTCTGAGCCTCGAGTACCAGGCGCTGCTCGCGGATATCTACTGGACTCGCGTGGTGCAGTATTATGGTGAAAAGCAAAACACCCACGATCGCAATCTCGAGTTGCTCGAGCCATTGCTCAACCTTACTACCGAGCTCGACCCACAATTGATCGTAGCCTATCGCTTTGGCGGGACATTTCTGTCTGAGCCTCCCCCCCGTGGCGCTGGCAGGCCCGACCTTGGCGCGAAGTTGCTGCGTCGCGGCATAGCACAGAATCCAGATGAGTGGCGTCTCTGGGGCGATCTCGGCTTTCTTTATTACTTGGATTTGAAAGACTATCCCCGGGCCTCCGAAGCCTTTCTTGAAGGGAGCAAGAATCGCAAGGCCCGAGAATGGCTTAAAATCCTTGCCGCCAAAGTAGCCGAAGAAGGTCAATCGCGCCGGGTCTCACAATTTCTTTGGCAGCAGGTTCTCGATTCGACTGCCGACCCCACTATTCGCAAAAACGCGGTCCGCCATTTACAGAGTCTTAAAGCCGAAGAAGATATTGAACAATTGGAGCGGATTGCCTCCGAATTCCGGCACGCATTTGGCCATTTTCCCGCTTCCTATGCGGAGCTCATTGGCGCAAGAATGCTTGCGGCACGCCCAGTTGACCCGGCCGGGTTCCCCTATGTTCTAGAGCCTGAGGGCAAATTCCGGCTGAATCCGGCCAGCCCTATTTCCGCCGATGCGCAGCCGGCAGCTGCGGTTAAATAACCCACGGCGAAGGTGTCGTTGTGGGATCAAAGTTGGAAGAGGAGTTGACTCTGCGGCCAGACGTTCATACACTGTAAGCGGGCTAGGTGTTCGGAGGAGTTATGCGCTCTGCGCTGCGACAGCTACTTGCTGGTTTACTTTCTCTTGCTGTGCTTTGTACGCCGCTGTGGGGCTCGTCTGTTCCCACGGTAGGTGTTGTATTGCTAGCTGACCAGGCTCAGCTAAGTGCCGCCGGTGCCGCTCCTGGCGCGACCATTTTCGACGGTGATAAGCTTGCTACCGAAACCAAGGGCAGCCTACGCGTCCGTGCCGGCCTAGCGCAGCTGCAATTGCTTGGCGGCAGCGAAGTGGTGGTAAATCAGACCGGTACCGGCGTCAGCGCAACCCTCAACAAAGGCACTCTCGCAGCGGCCGCACCCAATGCAGCGGCTCTCGAAATGCATGTCTCGGAAGCGCGCATCCGCGAGCATGGCGACGGCGCAATGCGCGCGCAGGTGACCTTGGTTAGTTCAAAAGAGTTGCTGATATCGGCCCAGCGCGGCGCACTCGAGATAACCGTCGGCGACCAGACGGAAATTATTCCCGAAGCAACTTCGTATCGCGTCTTCGTCGACCCCCCTCTAGCTGGACCGGCGAATGCAAGCGCCAAGGCGATGCCCAGGCCGCAAGGACCCCGAGGCGGTGGGGCACGAAGCGCGGGGCGCAGCCGGTTTATTCTTATAGCCCTTGTCGTTACAGCTGTCGCGACGATCCTAACCGTGGACGAAGCCCTCGAAAGTCCCGCTCATCCGTAAAACATCACCAGACATTATTCCGGATAGCTTTACGTGCGAATGCCGGCGCTCGAATGCGCGTCTAATGTCCCCTTGGACCGGTGCCTTAGGCGATCGTTGCCACGCTTTTTTCGAGACGGTAAAGTCAATCATTTAGCCACCCTATTGCTCACCTATCGTCCCACAATGAACCGCTAATCTTCGAACGGAGTTCCACCTGAAACCATGAGGACGTGATCCAGGCCGCGTTCCTCGCGGTTCTGGTTCCTGAAGTTGCACTCAGATTTTCGATGCACACAGGTTCCGTCCTAGTACCTCATGTTTCTAGATAGCTTGATTGTTAACAGATCGTTGTCTGCCAACAAAGCCATGGTCGGGATTCGACTTTGATTTCTCTTAGCGTCAGGGTTGTTTCTCGAGCCTCAGGACTTGCCGGCATCAATCGATGATTGGCACCTGATGTGCAGATGTAAACAGTTCTGTAGACCACCAGCTCGCAAATTCAGTTGGCATCTCATGATCCAAAGGAAATAGTATAATAAACTATAACTATAGTAAACATAGTACTAGTAGCTCCAGCACCTAGATGACATTAAGATACGTACGTAAATGTATAGACGTAATTTATGGTACTTGACATAGAGCAACTACGAACCTAAGCTCGCGGTGCGGGTTATTCTCCTCACACGACTCTCACCTCTGAAGAAAAGCGAATGACCCGACCGTAAGCTACAGGAACCTGGACGTCGAAGTGCAGCGTTTCCGTCGAATGCCCGTCCTGGCCCGAAGTAAATTGTTGAATAGTACAGGAGCATAATGGATCGAGCCACCGAACGATCGCGTGAGAACGAATCAGATACGATATCTGATCGGCTGACGTTGGACAATGCGTCAGAACAAGCAGCGCGCGCGCGGGTGAGCTTTGGCGAAACGGGAGGCTTGGTTGGCACATCCGTCAAAATGCAGGAACTCTACGCCCTCGTTGGGAAAATCAGTCAACACAGCTATCCCGTCCTGATTCTGGGGGAGAGCGGAACAGGAAAAGAACTGGTGGCGCGCTCCATCCACGACTTGGGGCCGCGTCGCGCGAAGCTTTTTGTTCCTGTGGACTGTTCCGCGATCGTTCCGACGCTGATCGAATCTGAACTGTTCGGACATGTTAAAGGAGCTTTTACCGGCGCCGACAGGACCACCCAAGGTCTTTTCGAGGTGGCCGACGGAGGTACGCTTTTTTTGGACGAGATCGCTGAAATCCCTGTGGATCTGCAACCTAAATTGCTCCGTGTCCTGCAGGAAAAAGAAATCAGGCGCATCGGGTCGACCGAGCGGATTCCGATCAATGTGCGGGTTACCGCCGCTACGAATCGTGATCTAGAAGCAGGGGTACGAGGGGGCACGTTTCGCCAGGACCTTTATTTCCGTTTAAACGTCATGCAGATCAAACTGCCCCCGCTTCGCGAGCGGAAAAGCGATCTCCCGCTTCTTGTGAATCACTTTCTACAGAAGTTTTACAATGCAGGGGGGCTGGCGCACACTATTTCAGAAGATGTGATGCGACAATTAATGGGTTACGACTGGCCGGGTAACGTACGGGAATTGGAAAATGCCATCGAATGCGCCGCAGCATTAAGTCCCGACGCGGTCCTTCACGTAGCCGACCTGCCTCCAAAAATTCGGTCTGGGGAATGCCTTGCTGATGATCATAATGAACTGGTGACATTGGAAGAGACCGTTCGTCGCGCACTCCTGCGAGCCTTGCGAGACAGCGACGGCCATAAGCTCGTGGCGGCACGCCGGCTAGGCATTGGCAAGACTACTCTGTACCGCAAACTCAAACAGTACGCTCGCAATAAACGATGAGGCCGTGTTGTAACGTTTCGGTTGATTATTGAAGTCTATTGATTGTTTGGGCCACGGTGACGAACGGTTCGCCCTCCTGAATTTGTCCTTCCGAGTGTTTGCGCAAATGGAAAGTCTGGGCTATTCGCTTACGCAGAGAAGTGTGAGTTGAGGATCGATAAGCACGCGGTGGGGGGCGCGTTGCGCGACAAACTGAAACTGCGTTTGCTCTCCCATGGTCTCGACGATGCCTAGAGGAATAGGTTTCCCGCTAGCGGTTGCCATGTACAGTGGTACGAGTGCGAGGAATGATTTCGGCACGCCACTCTCATGCAGCGTTCCGCGAACCTGGTATCCACTCTCTATTTTGCGCACCGAGTAACTCACCTTGTAGTGCGGAACTCCGCTTGCGCGCACCCATTGGTCAAAGAACCATTCCAGCGACTTTCGGCCTTCCAGTGCCATCGCTGGCGTCATTAACGCCTCGCTTTCGCGCTGAAGGTCGGCGGTGGTCAATGCGCGATAGCGGTATTTCCCGATGAGGTTGTGCAGCAGTTCGATGAATCGTTCATCAGGGTTCCGCGCATCGCGCTGGCGCAACATGATGCGTAACATATGAATCACCCAAGCGCCTTTTCCGTAGATCAGGCGCTCGAAGCCATCCGGCGACTTGGAGGATGACAGCCGGTAACCAAGCACAAGCGGTCCAAGGTCATCGCCGCTTTCGCGGTCATCGGCATTCTTGTTTGTGAGTCGCTCACGGTAACGCTGCAACCAAAGGTTGAGTGTCCGGTCGGGCTGCTTCTTCGAATCGGCGTACAGCAGTGCCAGATAATTTGCGATGGCCTCATCGATCCACTGGTCGCGATAACTCCCCCAGCCAATCACATTTCCCCACCATTGGTGGGCCACCTCGTGAAACGGGACTAACTCGGTGAAGTGTTCCTGCGTAGCGGAACTTAGCCCGGCGCGCTGCTGCATGGGTGCTGGAAGAAATGAGAACGTGGAAAGATAAAGGAGTCCCGGCCAGCCTTGCCCGAACGTGCCGGGAATCTGCGAAACGCTTAGATGATCGAACGGAAACGGTCCACTGAAGCGTTCGTAGAACTTCACCGCGTCGGCAATTTCCCCCCCGAGCTGCTTTAAAACCGATGCGGGGCTCGGAAGCAGGTCCGGCATTTCGAGACGCCGCTCCGGAACACCATGGTGCAGACTGGGAGGTATTGGCCAGCCAGCCAGCGGAGCTGATCGTTGCAGGCGATTCACAAGAACTTGCTCCAGCGTGCGATTGGCAAACAGCTCGACGCTCAGTCCGTCTTGTCTTAATGATTCTGAGGCATAGTCGCCCAAATTGAAGCCAGCGATGGAGATGGGCGCTTCAGTCCGCCACCGCCCCACGCGTTGATCCGATTCTTCGTGCTCTTCGATTTTCTTGCCGGTGGCAACAAGCTTGAGCTTGCGTGGCCAATGAAAGGTAAGGTCAAAGCGAGAGAACGCGTCCGAACCGCCTAAATGCGGATACCAGCTGCCGCGTTCACCGACGAAGTAGACGCCATTTCCTGCGTCGCTGATTACTGTTCCATGATATGTGAGACATAATTGAAATTCCTGACCGTAAGCAGTGGGGGCCGGCAAAATTACCTGGACAGAGTTATTACCACGCGTAGCGATGTCTTGGCGCTCGATGGATTCATTTTGAAAAAAGTTGAGCTTGTGGCCGAAGCCATCCTCGGCGGATTGCACTTCAAGAAATCGAGAAAGCTCTAGTGAAACGATGCGTTCACCCGGACGAACCCCTTTGAGCGACAACGTTGTCTTACCTTGCAGAGTGCGATCTGGAAGAATAGTCGTATCGACAACGTAATTTCCGGGCAGATAAGGCGGTGTGAATTCCTGCCGTGCGTCCCGGCGCCGGAGAGAGGTCCAAGTATCGTAGAACGTCTGCCCATTGACATCGCGGAACTGGCCCAGCAACACTTGTTCCGGTCTTCGATCATCGACCAAAATGTCGAAGGGACCCATTACATCGCCCTTTGCACTCGCATAGAAGTAAGGCACGGGATTGGTCGAAAGCCAGTCTGCGAGAATGCGAAGAGAGTGCCCGGGATTGAACTTATCGAGATTCGCATTCCAGGATTCGGCGAAAACAGCATCCTCAGCGGTCTGCGCGCCTGCGCTCTGTAATTGGCTGCGCAATTCCTCTGCGGTCTGATCGGTAAACCGAAAAGAAGCACTTGAGAAAGTCTGATCGAGCAGCGGCGCGCCTAGAAAACGGTTGAGCTGATGTTTTTCGATGGGGTCACGGACCAGTGCCAAGGCTTGCCCCCGGCCGGTAAACACGGCTCCGGTGACGCGACCATTGCATGGCGGAAGGAATGCAAGGCGGCCTTCGTGCAAGGAGATCCTTATTACGTCGCGGCTGATGACGACTTCTTTTACGGTATACACGTCATGCGCGGAAATGCGCAGTGCGTTCAGCGCTTGATAAAGTTCCCGAGGTGAGGCTTGAGCAAGCGCGGATTGAGGAGGTACACCGGCGCGTGTGGGCACCGTGAGCAACACAGCTGCGGCAAGGGCCAGGCCCACCCTCATGCAAAGACTGTAGCAACATTAGGCATCGCGCGGCAAGGCTTACCAGTCCGGTCCATGTGCGTTTGTTAAAATGATTGCATGTGTGGCATCCAGTTCGGGCGGGGCTTTTTACTCGCCACGATGGCTATTCTTGTCAGCGCTGGAGGTGCAAACGCTGACACTATTGTCCTGAAAAACGGTCGCCGTATTAGCGGCTTTCAAGTCGTCGAAGAAATGGGCAAGGTTGCCTACGAGACCTCCGCCGGCCGCCTCACCCTGCCTAAATCCATTGTTGACCATGTGGAATATGACGGGATGGTTCCACAGGAGTTTGGGAAAAGCTCGCCGATAGAGCTCCTACTGACACCCAAGACAGAAGCCGCGCTGGCCGATGATGAGATCACGCGGGCGACCGTGCATGACGGCGCGATTGATCGCGGGTATATCGCCAAGCTCGAAAATGAAGCTCGCAACGGTCAAACCGTGGCCTTGGAGCGCGTGGTTCGGGCGCATTATGCGGCTGCCCAATTCGAAGCGGCCCACAATAATTATGAGCAAGCGATCGCTCAGGAACGCAGCGCTCTGTCCTATGCTCCGGACCGGCTGAAGCTACTGACTGAAATCGCTTACCTGCACCTTCGCCGTAGTGAATACAAAACAGCGTTGGAGTACCTGGATCGCGCCAAGCGCGTTGGGCCCCATTCACCAGACGTGGCCAAGCTCGCTGGTTGGGCTTACTACCGGCTTAACAAAATCACTCAGGCTGTCGCCGAGTGGAAGCGGGCACTCGCTCTCCGGCCGGACGTCGAGGTGCAAGCAGCGCTGGAAAAAGCTGAACGCGACGCCGAGGCTGAAGAAAAATTTAGAGAAAATGTAAGCACGCATTTCATCCTGCTTTACCACGGTGGAGCCGAGCCGGGATTGGCGCACGATGTCCTGCGGACGCTCGAGACCCATTTCAGCGCCATCGAATCGACGCTACATTTCGCCCCTCCGGAGTCTATCGGGGTAGTTCTGTACACCGAGCAAGCCTTTGCGGACATCACCCGAGCTCCAAACTGGGTAGGTGCTCTCAATGACGGGCGCATTCGCGTGCCCGTCCAGGGATTAACCTCGGTGTCATCGGAGCTTTCGCGCATCCTCAAGCACGAGCTTACCCACAGTTTCATCCAACAAAAAACTCGCGGTCATTGCCCCACTTGGCTGCAGGAGGGTCTTGCGCAATGGATGGAAGGTAAGCGCAGCGGTGAAAACGCTTATGCGATAGTCAAAGTTTCTGAAGAGAATGGCAAGGCGCCGCTTGGTGCACTGGAGGGTTCGTGGATGAACTTGCCTACCGAAGCAGCGCGTTTCGCCTACGCCTGGGCGCTAGCGGTCATAGAGTACTTGGTGCAAACCAACGGTACCGGTGACATCGAACGCTTGCTCGACGGACTGGTGAACGGCTCAACGGAAGCCGCTTGCCGCGAAGTCTTTCGGATGGACTACAACGAAATCGCACAGGCCACCCTCGTGTACCTGCGTCGCACCTATCTTCGCTGAAATCACCGCTGCTGCTAACTCCGCCAATTGCTTTGCTGCTGCTGCCCGATCTAGCCGTTCTCAGATGGTAGCCAGAAGTGCGGCTAATAATGCAGCGCGCTCGGGCATCGCACGGATGACGACGTGCTCGCTCGGACTGTGAGCGCCGCTGCCGACTGCACCCAATCCATCGAGAGTGGGCACACCAAGAGCGCCTGTCAAGTTCCCGTCCGATCCTCCGCCGGCCGCTGATTCGCACAGGCGCAGATCCATTTGACTGGCAAGGTTCTGGGCGTGACGGAAAAGTGCGGCAGTCACTTTGCGTTCGAGCGGAGCGCGATTAAAACCGCCGGTCACTCGGAGGCGAGCTCCCGGCAGAATCCGGTCCAACCCGCGCAATCTGCGTTCGAGTGCTCGCATATCCTTCGCTCGCACAGCGCGCACATCAATCACAGCGTGGGCACGATCGGCAATGACGTTCACACGCGTGCCCCCATGTATGATATCGGCGTTGACCGTTGTACCCAGCCGATTGTGGTTCAGCTTCACGAGACGCGCAATCTGCAAAGCTATCTCATGGACCGCATTCACTCCATTTTTCGGGTCGAGACCGGCATGCGCCGCGCGCCCGATCACCTCCAACTTTATCTCGCCGACTGCTTTGCGCGACGTTTTCAAGTCTCCGTTTACACCTTGCGCGGGTTCGAGAACCAACGCTGCGTCACTCCGGCGAGCCTCTCGTTCGATCAGTTTGCGTGATGTCTCGCTGCCAACTTCTTCGTCCGAAGTCCATAGAAAAACAACACGCTTTCGCATTGGAATTTGGCAGCGCTCGAGTGCGGCAGCTGCAAACAGGGCTTGTGTCAAACCTCCTTTCATATCGAACGTACCTGGACCCCAGGCGCGTCCGCGAGAAACTCGAAAGGGCATTCGCGCCAGCGCGCCAACATCGTAGACGGTATCAAGGTGGCCGAGCACCAGGAGCTGCCCCGTGGGCTTCCCTCGTCCGCGCCACAGCGTCACGCGCAAATGATTTCCACGGTGCTTTTGCAAAAGAACCTCAACTCGGGCGCCGCGCTTTTCCCATTCCGCAGCGGCCAATTCGCCGCAATCATCCACGGCCGCCTTGTCCAGACTAGGTGATTCTGCACGCACGAGCGCTCCCAGCAGGTGCAGCATTGCTCGTTCCTGCTTTCTCAAATCGAGCAGCAATGCTTGGGGAAGCGAAATACCGATCATAATCGCACGTATCGTAGCAACCGCAACCGTGTTGGGCAACCGTGTTTCCTCTCGCTACGCGCTTCGCATATAATCATTCAACGATATTCTGGGCGATAGCCCGCGGGGTTGTTGCACCGGCAAAACGCCAGAGGAAGTCCCTTGGTCTAACGGCGGAGCCTTTAGAGGAGATCTGATGATCCTGGACACGGTCGGAATCCAGAAATTTCTTCCGCATCGCTATCCATTTCTAATGGTGGATGGGATTCTGGAGCTGGAGCCACGCAAGCGAATTGTGGGCGTAAAAAACGTAACGATCACCGAACCACATTTCCAGGGACACTTTCCGGGCAAGCCGATTATGCCTGGAGTTTTAATTCTGGAGGCGATGGCCCAGACCGGTGGCCTTCTACTGCTTCAGGAAATTCCCGATCGCGACAAAAAGCTGCTGTACTTTGTGGCTGTGGATGACGCGCGCTTCCGGCGCCCGGTACTCCCGGGCGAGCAGTTGTTGCTTGAGGTGACGCTTAAGTCCTGGCGGGGTGATTTCTGCAAATTAGTCGGAAAGGCGACTGTCCAAGGTCAGCTAGCCGCGGAGGCAACGCTGATGTGCAAAATGGCGGACCGCGATCCGCCTCCGCAGGCGGACGCAAATTCTCGATGAAGACTATCGAAGATGAATGAGATTCATCCGTACGCGCTTGTATCGTCGAAAGTCCGACTAGGTGACGGCGTGCGCATCGGCGCTTTTGCCGTAGTCGGCGATGATGTTGAGTTGGGTGAGGGTTGCATCCTGCATGCGCACGCTGTGATACAAGGTCCGGCACGATTTGGGCGCCAAAATAGTTTCCATCCATTTTGTTCGATTGGTGGTGACCCGCAAGATCTGAAGTTTGCCGGTGAGCGGACCGAGTTGGTTACCGGCGATGCAAACACGTTCCGCGAGTACGTCAGTGTGAGCCGCGGCACAAAACATGGCGGGAGCGTCACGCGCATCGGCAGCCGGAACTTGTTCATGGCTTCTGCGCACGTGGCGCATGATTGCATCGTGGGCGACCACACGATATTCGGCAATGCCGCGACGCTCGCGGGGCACGTTCTCGTCGAAGATTACGCGACCATCAACGCTTTCTCCGCCGTACATCAATTCTGCCGAGTTGGCCGCCATGCGTACATCGCCGGTTTCACAGTGGTCACGCAGGACGTGGCGCCATTCTCCCGCGTGGTCTCAGAACGCGGAACGCGGTGCTACGGAGTTAACACCATAGGTCTCGAGCGCCGTGGCTTTGATGCCGAGCGCATTCGCACCATCGAGCACGCCTATCGTCTGCTCTTGCGTTCCAAACTCAATACTACTCAGGCCATCGAGCGAATGCGCGCCTCTGTTAATGGCTCTGCCGACATCCAGGAATTGATCGCGTTTATTGAAAGTGCCGAAAGAGGACTGACCAAGTAGACGGCTCGATATGCCTGTACCCCTGGAACTCGCGCAGGATCGCTCAGGCTGGGGAATGATTGCCGGCAACGGCCAGTTTCCTTTTCTGGTTCTCGAAGGTGCGCGCAGCCAGGGCATTGAGATGACGGTCATCGCTCTGCGTGAAGAAGCGTCGCCTGAGCTTGAGCGCGTAGCCCAACGGCTTCATTGGGTGAGCCTCGGCGAACTCAGTAGGGCGCTCGAGTTGTTGCATCGCGAGGGCGTCAAGCGAGCGGTGATGGCCGGCCAGGTAAAGCACAGCAAAATCTTCAGCTCAATCCAGCCGGATTGGAAATTGGCAAAATTACTGTTTTCGTTGCCGCGCAAAAATACCGATTCGCTGATCGGTGCCGTCGCCAAGGTGCTGGAATCGGAGGGCATTCAACTGGTGGACTCCACCGCTTTTTTGCAACCGTTGGTTCCGGAGCCGGGCATTTTGACAAAACGTGCCCCCGATCCACGTGAAGCTGCGGACATTGCCTACGGCCTCGGCGTCGCCAGGCAGCTCGCGGCGCTTGATGTGGGGCAAACGGTAGCCATATCAGATCGGGCATGCGTCGCCGTCGAAGCCATGGAAGGCACAGATGAGACGATCGAGCGTGCCGCGCGCCTGGTTGCCGGGAAGCCACTTGTCATCGTGAAGGTGAGCAAGCCCAGCCAGGACATGCGCTTTGATGTACCCGTGGTTGGACTTGCAACCGTCCAAGTGATGATGCGATCGAATGTAACCGCACTGGCGATTGATGCGCGGCGAACTCTATTATTTGACCGAAGCCGTCTAATCGAGTTGGCGGACGGCGCTAACATTGTCATGCAGGCCGTCGAGCCCGAAGCGGGCGGCAATGCGAATGCACCCACTTCCATCGCAATTAAATAGAGAAGAGCGATTTGTCAGAGCATATCCTTAATGGAAAGAAAATCCGTGTCGCCGTGGTCGGTGTCGGCGATTTTGGACGAAACCATGTTCGGGTTTTCAGGGAACTGGATAATGTGGAATTAGTGTGTGTCGTTGATGCCAACGCCGAGCGTGCCTCGCAAGTAGCGACGGAGTTTTCTACAGCCGTCAATCCCACGTACCAATCTCTCGCCGACCGCGTCGATGCCGTCAGTCTCGCTGTTCCCACGGTTGATCATGCTCGCATCGGCTGTGCTTTACTGGAGCAGGGAATTGATGTTCTTGTCGAAAAGCCCATTGCCGGTTCACTCGCTGAAGCGGATGCGCTGATCGTCACAGCGCTAAAACACGGTCGCATTTTGCAGGTTGGCCACCTCGAGCGTTTCAATCCAGCAGTGCTTGCGGTTGAGGCAATTGTCAATCACCCGCTTTTTTTTGAAGTGCACCGGTTGGGAGTCTTCACGCCTCGCAGTCTCGACATCGATGTCGTCTACGACGTCATGATCCATGACCTAGACATTTTGCTAGCCCTGGTTGATTCCCCCATTGAAGAGGTAAAAGCAGTTGGTATCCCTGTGCTGACCGACAAGGTCGACATAGCGCACGCGCGCATCGCATTCGGTTCCGGTGCCATTGCTAATGTGACCGCCAGCCGCGTCTCGACCGAACGAGTTCGAAAGATGCGCTTTTTCCAGCAGCACGAATACATTTCCCTCGACTACACGCGCCGTGATGCCTTGCGCGTCCGAGTGGTTGGGTCGCCTCAGCCGGGGTCCCCAGGGCAGCAGGCGCAGGCGCCTCAGCTTGCGTTTGCATTTGAGAAGCTCCCGGCAGTGCCTGAAGAGCCGTTACGTGGCGAGTTGCGCCATTTCATCGAGGCTGTTCAAACCCGTCGTGCCCCCCGCGTCGATGGCGCTGCAGGGCGCCGCGCACTCGAGCTCGCAGATCGCGTTACGGCAGGCATCCTGGACCATGCCCGGCGCGTCCAATTGGGTGCCTTGGTCACTCCCCAGGCCAGCTTATGATCCCCCGGACCCTGGTTCCGCCAAGTGCCCGCATCGCCGACGACCAAGCATCGAGCAAGACTTCGCGGCGCACCGCATCCCCTCTCGACGAACGCACGCTCGTCCCCGCTGACCTTCCCGTGGTCGCTTTGGATGGCCGCAGTACCATTCCCGCGTATCTTCCACTCGATTCCATTTCCAAGCGCGTAGTCGTTCCACGCGATATGCCCGGCACAGCGCTAGACGTTTCGAGCAATATTCCCGCCCACGTTCCTCTGACCATCCTCGATTCGCGCGTTGCTGTTCCCCGAGGCGTCTCTGCCAGCGGTATCGAGCCAAAGGGTCCGGTGTCGGCAAATGCGCTGCCCGAGGTTGTGGATGCTGACCTGTTCACCACCGGCGAAGTGAACCTGCTGGTAAAACCGCCCCAAGTGGACACCCCGAAATGGCAGGCAATTTCGCGTATTTCCTCCATCGTATTCCACTCGGCATTCGTCTTATTCATCCTTATCCAACCGAAACTCTTTCCCTATCGGCCGCCGACTCAGGCGGAGATGGAGATGGCCCGGCGGCAGCTTCCCTTCGTCACGTACATCCCGCTCGGGCCCGGACCTAAAGAAGTGCCTAAGGTGGCGAACCCACCGAACGAGCTGTCGAGCCCGAAAATGCGAATTGACCCGCGCATCCTTCGCAAGGTTGCGCCACCGACCGTCGAACCTCAGCCTCTGCCCGGCAAACCGGAGCCCGAGCGGGTTGTCCGCGAGTTGCCAGAGGCGCCCAAGGCGCAAATTACGCCGCCCTCTAGCGCGGCGACTCCTCCGCTAGCGGCGCAACCCAAGGCTGATGCCTCACAACCGTCGTCAAGGCTTGAGCGGCCGGACGCGCCGAAAAAATCCGGCAGCCTCGTTCTCCCGGACTTGTCACCCGGCAAAGCTCTGCATGAATCTTTGCAGCAAGCGATGAAAGGGCATTCCTCACCCTCGATCGGTGGCAGCAGCCCACTACCCCAGAATCCGAGTGAGGGCGGAGGAGGAACTCCAAGCGGTGGCGGAGGACCAGGTACGGCAGGAGCGGCAATTGAGATGTTGACGCCGGATGAAGGCGTTGACTTTAACAACTATCTGGCGCGCGTCTATGCCAGCGTAAAGCGCAATTGGTTCGCGGTAATGCCGGAGTCGGTACGCCTCGGCGATCGCGGCCGGGTAACCCTCCAATTTAAAATTATGCGCAATGGTACGGTCCCGTCGACCGAACCGTTTTTGGTGGCAACGTCCGGCAAAGAGCCGCTCGACCGCGCCGCACTTTCCTCGATTCACGCGTCGAACCCCTTTGAGGTGCTGCCGTCTGCTTTCAGCGGGCCCTACATTGAGCTGCGCTTTACCTACCTCTATAATCTCCCGCTTAGCGCCGCACAGTGAACATCGATCGCCAACAAGTTCTGGGTACGTTCCTTCTCGCTCTGTTCGTGTTGATTTTTCTCCTCGCGCGCCCGCGCCACTCTCTTTTCCCATGACCGCGACGCCAAACACGCCGATGGTAGTGATTGTTGGTCCGACGGCATCCGGCAAATCAGCATTGGCTATGTACATTGCCGAACTCTTTGGCGGTGAGGTTCTGGCGTGTGATTCAACCCAGCTCTATCGCCTTTTCAATATTGGTACCGCTAAACCTACGGAAGCCGAACGCCGACGCGTGCCGCATCATTTGATTGACTTGTATGACCCCGAACAACTCTCGACCGCAGGCGAGTATCGTCGCCAAGCGATCGGTGCGCTCGAGGATCTTCGTCGCCGCGCGAGCCTGCCGATCCTTACAGTCGGCACCGGGCTATACCTGCGCGCCCTGTTGGAAGGCCTGGCCGAGGCTCCGCTGCGCTCTGAAGTATTACGCGCGCGCTTGTCCACGCAATCTGCAAGGAATGCACCAGATTACCTTCACCGTATGCTCATGCGCATGGATAGCGAGACCGCCGCTCGCATCGCGCCGCGCGATCATCAGAAGCTCATCCGCGCCATCGAAGTTTGCATGCTTACGGGGAAGCGAATCTCCGATGTGCATCGTTCCGGCCGTACGCCACTTGAGGGTTTTCGCCCCATAAAGATCGGTCTCGCGCCACCGCGTGCGGAGCTCAAGACGCGCATCGCCAGCCGTATAACCGCGATGCTCGATCGTGGCTGGCTTGAGGAAGTTCGGCAGCTTGTGGCCAGCGGTGTTCCCGGGCATTGCAAGCCCTTTGACTTCATCGGCTATCGCGAGCTTCGCGTACACCTTAGTGGTTCGATGGGTTTAGAAGATGCGGTTGCCGACATTGAGCAGGCCACGCATCGTTACGCCAAGCGCCAGCTCACCTGGTTTCGCAAGGTGCCCGACGTTTGCTGGTTCAAGGGCTTCGGCGACAGCGCCGCGATCCAAGCCTTGGTATCGGCGAACCTAAAAGCCGAGCTGCCCAATCCGCCAGCTCGCGCCACCGTCACAAAGGACGTATAATGTAAGATAAGAGGCAGATCTCACTTGCTTTGCTACCCGCCATCTGATCGATTGCTCGCCCGATGAGAAGCTTGCGCGATACGTCTGTTGCCGAACGTGTTCTGTTGGTTGGGGTTGGCTGGAAGCGCGCACCTCGCATTCCTGGTGTGCCCGCAGGCGAACCCGGACGGGAATCGCTCGCTGAACTTGAGGAGTTGGCCCGCAGCGCAGGAGCGGAAATTGCTGGCAGCGTTTTCCAGATGCGCGACGCCCCCGACCCCGCCACCCTGGTCGGGCGCGGCAAGCTCGAAGAAGTAAGAATCGAAGCACAGATGCGTCACGCGCCGCTCATCATCTTCGATCGCAATCTTTCGCCGGTACAGCAGCGCAACATCGAACAGGTCACTGAATGCCGCGTGATTGACCGCACCCAGCTGATTCTCGATATCTTTGCACGCCACGCCCGCAGCCGCGAGGGTCAGCTGCAGATCGAGCTGGCGCAGTTGAATTATATGGCTCCGCGCATTACTGGGCGCGGCACGGAAATGTCGCGGCTCGGCGGGCGGAGCGGAGGCTCGAGCAGTGCCGGTGGCCGCATCGGTGTGCGAGGCCCGGGCGAGCAGAAACTCGAAACCGATCGGCGGCGTATTCGCGACCGCGTCGGCAAGATTCAGAAGGGCATCGAAGCCATCCGCAAACAGCGGTTCTTGCGCCGTCAATCGCGCCAGGCCGTACCGCTCGGTACCGTAGCGCTCGTTGGTTACACCAATGCAGGGAAATCAACTTTGTTCAACGCGCTCAGTCGCGCGGACGTTCTCGTCTCTCCCAAAATGTTTGCCACGCTCGATCCTACAGTACGCGCTATTCGCCTGCCGTCGAATCGCCGGGTTCTGCTCTCCGATACCGTCGGATTCATACGTGATTTGCCCAAACCTTTGCTCACGGCGTTTCGCGCCACCCTCGAGGAAGTCCAGGAAGCGGCGCTTATCCTCAATGTCAGTGACGTTTCTAATCCACAGCAAACCGAGCTCGATGCTGAAGTCGAGAAAATTTTGAAGGACCTCGGCGTCGAGGCGACACCGCGCTTGCGGGTATTAAATAAAATAGATCGTCTGTCCCAGGAACAGCTTGCGGCTTTTGCCGCGCCCAAGAAAGCGCACCGCGATCCTTCTATGGATTCTGCTCAATACAGAAAGGATGCCGTTTTCGTTTCAGCGCTTACTGGCGCGGGGCTGGACGAACTTCTGGTGCGACTTGACCAGGCGATGCCCCTCGATCCCGTTGAACGGCTGTCTTTTTCAGTGCCATTGTCCGATGGACGTACGCTCGCTCTGGTTCACGCCCTTGGGCGGGTCTTGCATTCCGAGGTGCAGGATTCGCATATGAATTTCGAGGCCGAAATTCCACTTTCGGTCGCGCGTAATTTGAAACTTAAGCCTTAGGATTTGCTTACCGCCAAGGAACTATTTTGCCGGGTGATTCGTACTTAGTTCAGGTTCGCTAGGAGGGTATCGGTGTTCACTCTTCTTCTTTGGTGCATTCTATTCGTCTTGTGCTGGCCGCTTGCTCTGTTGGCACTCGTGCTGTATCCGGTTATTTGGCTGCTGGTGTTGCCCTTCCGATTGGTGGGGATCGTGGTCACGGGTGTCCTGGAATTCTTTCGCTCACTTATTTTGCTTCCCGCCCGAGTTTTGCGTGGTCCGCGTAGTATCTGATACCCTGAAAGATCATAACTAGCAAGCATTTCCAAGACGACAAACACCCCTAGGGGTGATACACGGAATGCTGCATCCTTGTGCAAATCTGGGATTCTGCGCCTAGCCCCTGCTCTTGAACCAAGCGCTCAACATGAATGGAACATTACACTCCAAGTCTAGTGTCTACAATCGATTAGGACAGTTTTGGCGTACTTCGGGGAAAAACCCTGACCCCCATCCGCGACAGTTGCGCTAGGGCCACCGGCGTTTTCCACAAAAATATCCACAGGATTAATGATCCGATTTGCGGTCCGGAGATGACTCTTAAGAAACGGTTTAGGGCTGTCCACGGGGATGAGCCGGTTTGGCTTGGTGTGCGGCGTTGACTGAGATACGGCCGGGGGCTATAGTGTGGACACCTTGCACGGGCCCGAAGCGGCGGGGTGGCTGGCCAACTTCATACTCTATGAACCTTCCGAACAGTCTGACGGTTCTAAGAATTTTTTTTGTACCCTTGCTGATTGCTGTTTTGCTTACACGCTCTCCCAACCTCGAATTTTTTGGAGTGCCGGTCCATTTTGAAGTGTGGGGCGTTATGATTCTCCTCGCCGCCGCAGCAACCGACTGGGCCGATGGGTACTTCGCGCGCCGCCGTCTGCAAGTCACCACCCTTGGCATTCTGCTTGATCCCATCGCCGACAAATTGCTGATTTCGGCAGCATTCATTTCGCTGGTGGATATGCGTCTGGTCCCGGCATGGATGGTAGTTATCATCATCGGCCGCGAATTCACAGTGCTCGGTTTGCGGAATATCGCTTCCGCCGAGGGATTCACAATACGAGCCTCCGCGTTGGGCAAGACCAAAATGGTTTTGCAAGTCCTTGCCGTCGCCGCGGTCATTTTAGGTGCGCGCCATGCACCCTTCAAATTGATCGGTGCCCTTTTGCTGTGGCTGGTCGTAGTCAGCGCCGTTGCTTCTGCGATTCAGTATTTTCTTCGCTTTTGGAGTCACGTGGATGACCGTGTGAAGCAGCGACGCCGATTGGGGGTGCTCGAGCGCCGAAAAAAGACTCAGGATGTCGCCGCTTCCTAAAGAGGTGCGGCTTCCCAGAGACCTCCAGCAAACCCTCTTGAAGCTGGCCCGCAACGCCATTGTTGAAGCTGTATGCCACAAACATCTTCCTGTTCCTGGAATTGACCCGCATACCGGAATTCTCGCGCAACCCGCCGGAGTATTTGTTACGTTACGCCGCGCCGGCCACCTTCGGGGATGCATTGGGAATATCGAATCGATCGAACCACTCGCTGGTTCGGTGGCCACGTGTGCTGTAAGCGCCGCACTTTACGATCTGCGCTTCATGCCGGTTGCTCCGGAAGAAGTGGAGCATCTCGAAATTGAAATTTCGGTGCTCTCACCGCCCTTGCCGGTCCAACCAGAGGCCATTGACGTGGGCCGTCACGGACTCATCGTTAAGCAACACGATATTTGTTCTGTTCTGCTGCCCCAAGTCGCCTCCGAGCGAGCATGGACGCGAGAACGCTTTCTCGAGGAAATTTGCCGCAAGGCAGGTCTGCCTGCGGAAGCTTGGAAAAATCCTGATACGCAGTTATTCGCGTTTGAAAGTGAACTATTTCGCGAAGCTGATTTCCAAGGGTATCCCCCGAAACTTCAGGGTTAGCCAGAAGACGCTACATTAGAAGTTGAATGCGAAGCCCAAAACGACCTTAACGTTATTCTGGGTGGTATTGAACAACCGCGAGTGAAGCCAATCGCCCTCAGCGCGGACGGAAAGCCGCGGGGTCAATCGATAGTCGTAGCCTCCGCCGCCTTGAATCGCGAGTCCCCCGGTGTTCTTGAAAGCTGTCTGCGGGAAAACGTTTGCGCGACCAAAGGTTGCGTGTCCCCAGGGTTCCCAGCGACGTCCGCTGCGGCGAGCAACGCGCAAGCCGCCGCCGTAAAAGGTAAATTTCGCGCCCACGTTGTTATAGCTGCTAAATCCGTTCGTGAGGTTACCTTCGACACCGACGTATGGATTGAAAAAATAGGTTACCGTAGTGTCGAGCCCGCTGTAGTTTATATTGGCGTTGGCGATGTACTGGAAGTGCACGAAGCTGTAGCCCAGGCCCACCTGCCAGGGATAGACCTCGAACTCCCCGGACGCCGCATAGGGGGGTGCAGGACGCGGCGCAGGATGTGCAGGGTAGGCGACGGGATGATGAGCCGCTGCCGGTGTTGCGGGTGACAAGCTCACACGATCTGCCGCCGCGGCGACAGCAGGATTGCCCGGCATATCCTGGGCTGAGGCCACAGCAATCATGAACATGAGTGCGCCGAGCACTGCCAAACTCTTGTACATCGAATTACCCTCCTCACGAACCAAGACCCATGCGACAGCCGCACTTCCTTTTGTAGCGAACAATTGACCCGTTGTCTAGGTAAAAGGCACAGTCGTTTCATCTAAGCCAACCAAAGACCAAGCGGCGCTGGCTAAGCAGCGGCCCCGCAGCACTTCTTGTGTTTCTTTCCGGAGCCGCATGGACAAGGGTCATTGCGTCCAATTTTAGCTCCGGCCCGAATCGGCTTAGGCGGCTCAGCCTGCGCCGGTCCCGTTTGGTACTGAAGATTCTGCTGCTGCCGGCGCTGTCGGCGTTCGAGTTCGCGCGCGGCGGCCAGCCGGGGTGCCGTCGAAGTTGTCGAACTCGGCAGAGTTCCTTCGGTTCCGCCGCCAGGCTGCCCGGGCTGCTCGCCTTCGGCGCGTTGGATGTGAAACAGATAGCGCACCGTCTCGTTGTCGATGCGCTTCATCATTTCCTCAAACAGTGTGAAAGCCTCTTTTTTGAACTCGACGAGCGGGTCCTTTTGCCCATACCCGCGTAATCCAATTCCCTCTTTCAGGTGATCGAGTGTGAGCAGATGGTCCTTCCACTGATTGTCCACCACATCCAGAATGATGCGTCGCTCGAGCCAGCGTAATACCGGCGCGGTCAATGTCGCTTCTTTTTCTTCGTACCGTTTCTTGACGGCCTCATCGAGGCTCGCCGCCAGAGCGTCATGATTCAGAGTTTTCGGATCTATCCCGGCGGACTTCAGATCGATCCCAAACTGGTTGTGAACTTCAGCCATGAATTGCGTGACGTTCCACTGGTCCGGATGCTGTTCGCGTGGGCAGCACGTGTCCACCAGTTCCTGCGCGACTTCTTCGGCCACGCTCTCGACGTACTCTTTTTGATCTTTGCCTTCGAGCGCGGAACGCCGGATGGAGTAAATCGTCTCCCGCTGCTTGTTCATTACGTCGTCGTACTCCAGCAGATGTTTGCGGGCTTCGAAGTTCTGCGCTTCCACGGCCTTCTGCGAATTTTCAATCCGACTGGAAATCAGCTTGGACTCAATCGGCACGCCCTCGGTCATTCCCAGGCGGTACATCAGCGCTTTAACGCGCTCACCGCCAAAGATGCGCATCAGGTCGTCTTCGAGTGATAGGAAAAAGCGCGAGGATCCAGGGTCGCCCTGCCGGCCCGCGCGCCCGCGGAGCTGGTTATCAATGCGCCGCGCCTCGTGACGTTCGGTGCCTAGAATATGCAGGCCGCCAAGCGCCACGACTTCGTCGTGTTCGGCTTTACATTGTTCCGCAAACTGATCGTAGATTGGCTTCCACTGCTCAGCCGGCACCTGAAAGATTTTGCCTTCGTGTTGGAAAAGAACCATTGGCGTCGCAGGTTTGGCTTCCGAGCCGCCCGCCGTCCCATTAGTGCCGACGGCGCCGATCACCGCTGGCGCCGCCGCATAAGGCATCGCTAACTTGTTTTTCAAGCAATACTCTCGAGCCATCGCTTCGGGATTGCCGCCCAGAAGAATGTCCGTGCCGCGCCCGGCCATGTTCGTTGAGACGGTTACTGCCCCCTTGCGTCCTGCCTGCGCGATTACCTTGGCCTCGCGCTCATGCTGCTTGGCGTTCAATACCTGGTGCGGGATTCCTCCCGTCTTCAGCAACTCCGCAATGCTTTCGGATTTCTCGATGGAGATGCTGCCAATGAGCACCGGCTGGCCGCGCTCATGCAATTGCTTCACCCCGTTGGCGAAGCTGCCATCCTCCTGCAGAATCCCGTTCACGACGGCATGAAACTTTTCCGGCTCGGTGCGATATACCACATCGGGAAACTCTTTTCGAATCAGTGTACGATTCGTCGGAATCACCACAACATCCAGCCGATAAATTTTTCCGAATTCTGCGGCTTCTGTTTCGGCCGTACCGGTCATTCCGGAAAGTTTTTTGTACATTCGAAAATAATTCTGAAAGGTAATCGTCGCAAGCGTCTGATTTTCGCGCTCGATCTTGACGCCCTCTTTGGCCTCGATGGCCTGATGCAAGCCGTCAGACCAGCGACGCCCGGGCATCTGCCGCCCGGTAAACTCGTCGACGATAATCACCTCGCCGTCTTTTACAACGTAATCGACGTCGCGTTTATAGAGGGTGTGGGCGCGCAGCGCTTGATACACGTGATGGATCGTTTCCATGTGGGCCGGGTCGTAAAGATTTCCCAGCCCCAGTAAGCGTTCGCACTTGCTCACACCCTCTTCAGTCGGAGTCACGGTGCGATGCTTCTCATCAATCGTGTAGTCAATTTCTTGAATCAGTTTCGGAATAATCTTGTCGATGCGGTAGTACTTATCGGTGGATTCTTCAGCTGGTCCCGAAATAATCAGGGGAGTCCGCGCCTCATCGATCAAAATTGAGTCCACTTCGTCCACAATCGCGAACTGGTGTCCGCGCTGCACACAATCCGCCAGATCGAATTTCATGTTGTCGCGCAAATAATCGAAGCCATATTCATTATTCGTGCCGTAGGTAATGTCGGCGTTGTACGCAGCGCGGCGTTCGGCATCGTCGAGATCATGGACAATCACGCCCACCGAAAACCCCAGCGCGCGATAAAGCGGACTCATCCATTCTGCGTCGCGGCGTGCTAGATAATCGTTTACCGTTACGATGTGTACGCCCTGCCCGGCTAAAGCATTGAGAACGGCGGGAAGCGTGGCCACGAGCGTCTTGCCTTCCCCCGTTTTCATTTCCGCAATTTTGCCTTGATGCAGCACGATGGCCCCAATCAATTGCACATCGAAATGCCGCATGTTCAAATGCCGGCGGCCGGCCTCTCGCACCAGGGCAAACGCCGGCACGAGCGCAGGCTCCAGCGCCTCGGCCAGCCTTTGTTTGTAAGCGGGATCATCGCGCTCAACGCCCTCAAGCCGCTCCGTGACCTGCGCCTTCAGTGCCGCGGTCCGCTCCTTGACCTGCTCATCGTTCAAAACTTTCATTTCCGGCTCGAGCCGATTGATGGCGTCGACCAGCGGCATGATCTGCTTGATATCACGCTCGTGCTTGGTGCCGATAAAGCGCGCAACTACTCTGTCGAGTACCTGATCTACCCGCATGGGTCCTTTGAAGTCCGACGCACTACATGAATAGGATGCAACGTATATTCTATCCGGTGTGCGCATGCGGTGCAAAGGAACGCGCATCCGACGGCAGCCCCACGCGATGATCACAACCTAGACGCGGTGAACGTTGAGATTTCGAATTCAGTGCGAGGACAGACTGAGGACCTGTGATTCCGATGCTGGTGAGGTTGGCGCGGAAACCACGCCGGGTCGGCTAAGAAAGTGCCGAAGCTTGCTGCGCTCGTCGAGTTTCATATCTACAATTTCAAAAGCCATATCCTGCGCGCGATAATCCCGCATCACGGCCGTGGCGCGTACCCCACGCAGGTTACCCTGCAAGCGCAGCATCACCTGTGTACCAGGCTGCAGGTGCCTTTCGGTCGTGGCCACCCCGCCGGAAAGGCTAAAACTCTTGATTTCAAAATGACAGTTGTCTTTTAGGTTGGTGGTAACTGCTGGCAGCGCCCTTGCCAGCCGGATACGCGGGTAACGCCGCTGTCTTACCCACCGGCTGGCTGGCTCACAACCGAGCGGCGCAACCGCCAGCTCTTGAGGGTCAATTCCGCTTTGCGGCAAGAATTTCTCGCTCCATTCCGGGTCGATTTGTTGCAAAGCTTGTAGGGCCGCAATCCGCAATTCCTGCGGCTCGATCCAGTGCCACATCTGCCGGGCTTCCACGATGCGCCGCAGCACGCTTACCGATTCCGGGCACGCCAAACGGCCCAGCGCTTCTACGGCTTTTACGCGCAGAAAAGCGCTGCCGGAGACCGGCAACTCCCCGTCAGCGATACACAGCAGCCGACCCAAAACCTGCCGATCGCCGCTCATTCCGATCTCGTCAACAGCCAGCGAAAGCACCGCGGGATCAAGCAAATCGAATACCGAAAGGATCAGTTGGCCGCGCTCCGGGGCACCGCTGCCTGCGATTTGCCGGATCATGCGTTCCTGTGCAGTTCTGGAAAAGTCCCCCATCCTTCCCGGAAGGAATTCAGGCACGGCCATCGGTTGCAGACGGCTCATCAATCCGACCGCTTCCACTGCATCAGGAACTGATCCCGCTCGAAGCGACCCGCGCAAGTGCGAAAGCCCTTCGTCGCCCAGCTCGCCCGCTAATGACGCGATATGGTCGCAATCTTCTCGCAGGCTGCACCGGCTGAATTTTAATGCCAGCTGCTCCATGGCGGCGTGCGGCAGCAGCCGAAGCACACCCGAGAGGCCTACCGCGGTCTTTTTCGCCCGCAAAGCCTCGTCAATAAATTCCGGAACGCGCTCTTCAACGCCCATCTTGGGTCGAAGATTTTTGCCGATCGCCGGCCGCTGAGCCTCCACCCCGTCAAGCGAATCAAGCGCTTGCTGGATCGCCGGAAAGCAGCGCTGCGAGGCAGCCTCCTGGCTCAGGCGCACGAATGCCGCACCTACCAGGACTTGGAGGTCGGCCTCGCGCTCCAGGCTTAATTGCAATCCAACGTGACGTATCGCATCGCTCAGCAGCGCACCTTGATTGCCTCGATAAAGCTCCGCTAGTTCGGCCAAACCCTGAGCGGTATTACGACGCGCATCAGGTTCGGCACTGTTCGCGCACGCAGCATAATTCTGCAGGATAGCGCAGGCCTCGGCCACTTCGCCTCGCTCAATTAATTCGCTTACGTATTGCCGCACGTTTCTCGGTGGAATGCACCATGCCTCTGGCGAGTTCAGCACCGAACGCTTGCCACTTTCCGGAACGGCGGCCCAGAATTGCCGGTCGAGCAGGTCCGCGTGAGTCTCTACGACCAGTCCGGCCTCGGCCATTTTGTTTTCGTGCGCACCCAGAATGTTTCGCAGGTTATCGATCTCCTGATTCATGCGATCGAGCATTTGCCGAACCGCATTCACCTGCACTTCGCCGCGCTCATAGCGCTCCAGCGCAAACCGGATGGCCAGATGCTCGGCAAGACGTACGAGTACGGCTTCATTTGGTTTGTCGGAAGGTGTCTGCGCAGCAAGTTTCGTCAGTGCCTGATGGATGGTTTCCTTTGCGGTTCCGGGAAGTTGCGAAAGCTGCGTCTGGAACGAGTCCGGAGAGGAACCACGCACAGTGTCGCTGGCCTGCCCAAGGCTTGCGAGCAACTTAAAAATGCCCATTAACTCTTCTTCGGCAGGAACTCCGCCGCGCGAGTCAGAAGAGGAAATAGACGCTGACTCTTGCGCCGCGTTTCCAGTCGGGGCGCCAGAACTATTCCCAGCCAATTCATTCGAAGGCGCGTCATTCGAGGACGATGAGTTCACAGATCCAGCCTGAATCCCTGCTCCCGGACCTGCACCCCGCCCCGCCCCTGCTGTGCCGTTGGCTTTGTTTCCTTGCGCCGCAGCAATCAATTGCAGAAGTTTTTGCGGATCGTTCAGCCACTCTTTGAATTCACTGGCGTCAGCCCCCAACGATTTTGCGGTGAGCTGCGCCGCGACTTGAGCGTCGCGGAAACTGGCATCTGTCGCCACAAAGCAAATTTCGTTGATGCGTATTCCGGTTGAGTGACTCAGGGCTGCCTTCAAGTGCTGGGCCAGCTCCGCCGGCTTTGCTTTCCCGGCCGGGAAGGCGCGTGTGAAGCTCTCCAGCTCCTCCTGCGAAACGCACGGGAGAAAATGAACGCTGGCGAGTCCCGCAGCCGAAAGCAACTGAGCAAATTGGCGCTCGGCCGGATGACCCTCAAGAGGCACGCCATCGAGCAGAAGCTGTGCGCCAGTCGCACCCAACAGCAACCCAGCCTCGCTGCCTTGCGGGATGGCAGCGACGAGTTCTTTCCACGCGATTCCAAGCTGTTCTGCAGTACGGGTGTGGTCAAAACCATACAGGCGGGCAAACTTCAATAGAATGTTCAGGCTGTGAACAAAGGCGCGAGCGGAGGTGGCTCTAGGGTCGATCCTCATCTGGAGAAGGTGGATCTAGAACTTCCTTCTCAAGTACGGTAGTACTGGAACTCGCTCCCGACAATAGTACGATAGTTTTACTGTATTCATAGCGACAGTAGGGGGCTCGAGAAGTGCCACCGAGGTTGCGAACGGGACGAGCGCTCCTACCGCTAGTCGCTGCCAGCTCACCACCGGAAACATCTAAGCTTATTATTTACTATGGTTTGGAGACCAGGCTCCGTCCGCGACGACGGCTGCGATTCAGAGGCGAGGCAACAATCGGGAGTCCGCCAAGACCCAGGATGGAGCGCCGGAGTTTCGAGCGTTCTTCGAGGTCAATTTCGGCAAATTCAAAGGCCAGAGCTTGCGGGCGCGAAGCGCGAACAATAGCCTTTGCGCGTATGGGGCGCAGGCCATTGCTGATCTTGAGGCTCAGCAGCGTTCCGGGAGCTAGGTGCCGGTCGCTCGTGGCCAGCCCGCCGCCCATGTTTAGCTCCAGAATATCCATACGAAAATTTTCGCGCAGATTCGTTGTCGTGGCCACCAGAGGACGCGATAACTTTAGCCGCTCGTAGCGACGCTGGCGAATGCAAGGCGCGTTAGGATCAGGACCTATCGGTTCCAGCAGCAAATCCCCGCGCTGCAGACTGCTATTCGAGATGCGCTCGGAAAATCCGTTTGGATCGATTTGCGCCAAGGCCTGCGCCGCCGCAATGCGCAACTCGTTAGGATAGGCCCATCGCCAGGATTGCCGCGCATCCAAGATTTGCTGCAGCAACCCAGTGGCAGCCTGTGCGCGCAGCCGTCCGAGAGCCTCGATGGCCTTCAGGCGCAGATACCATTCGTGCTGCTCCTTTGGCTCGGTCTGCGCTAGAATCATCAGCTTCTCGACACTGTTCATGTCGCCGCTCACCCCAATTTCATCGAGCGCCAGTGGGCGGATTAGCGGGTCCAGGAAATCAAACATCATCAACAAGAGACCGCCCCGCGCGGGTGAGCCACCCGCCGAAATCTGCCGCACGACGCGGTCGTGCGAGATTCGTTGCCACTCCGCCAGACGCGCCGGCAAGAATTCTTCGAGGGAAGATGGATGAAGGCAGCTTAGTAAGCCTACCATCTCAGCCGCTTCCAAAGCGGGCGCGGACCGCAGCCCATCAATAAGGCAGTTCAGTGCTTCGGATCCTAATTCTTGGGCAATTCGAATCATTACTTCGCAATCCTCGCGGAAACTGCAGCTCGTGAAACGCGCGACTAGATTGCGTATCGCCACTCCGGGCATATGCTGAAGCAAATCGGTCAAGCCGTCAGGAATTTGGCCGACCCGCAGCGCTTCTTCCAGGAATTCCGGGATGCGTTCCTCGACTCCGATGCGCGGCCGCAGGCTTTGTGTTGAGCCAGGCCTCTGGGCCTCCACAGCTCCGAGCGAAGCAAGCGCCTGCTGCATGGCGGGATAGCACCGGCGCGCCGCGGCCTCCTGACTAAGTCGGACGTACGCCGCACCAATCAACGTTTGCAAATCGGGGTCTCGTTCGGCCGCCAGCTGGGTGCCAACCTGCCGTAGAGCATGGATTAGCACGCTGCCATCGCCGACCGCATACAGGTCCGCCAGATCCGAGAGACCAATCGCTGTGGCGCGCCGCGCGTTTTGTTCGGAATTCGAAATACAGTTGGCGTAGCTGACCAGAATTTCATTGGCCGATTTGAGTTCGCTTCGTCGTATTAGATCGTCGAGGAAGAGCCGCGCATTACGCGGAGGGACGCACCATGCCTCGTCGGAGATTAGAACCTTCTTCTTCTCTTCTTCCGGCACTTGTTGCCAGAATTGTTGATCCAAAAGTTCGGTGAAGGTCTGGACCTCAAGGCCGGCGTTAGCCATTATTTCTTCATGAGAGGAGAGGATCTTTCGCAGGCTGTCCAGTTCCGTATTCATCCGCTCCATGAGCTGGTGGACTGAATTAACTTTGACTTCACCGCGCTCGTAACTGTCGAGCGCAAAGCGAATGGCCACATGCTCGGCTAATTTCAAAAGCATTGGGGTGTCGGGTCGGTCGGTGGGCGCTTGAGCGGCAAGACCCGCCAGGGCTTGCTGCAGTGTAAATTGTGTGCGCACCGGCATGGTGGATAGCCGAGACTGAAATGTTGCCGGATCGATGCGCGCTTCGGGGTCTTTGCGTGAGTTTCCGAGCTGAGCGAAAAGGCTTAGAAGGGAACGAATCTCACGTTCCTCCACGGCAAAGCCCCCGCTCATCTGGGGCACTCCGCTCACCCCTCCGAGCCCGAGGCTCGTGGGAGGCAAGGTGGCCACAGCAGGACCGCCAACATCATTGCGAAGTAATGCCGTAGCACTGGCCCACCTGCCCGGGCGGCTGGAGGTCGCTGGTGCGCCGCTGGTTTCGGCTGGGAGAGAGGGGGTATCGCCACTCGAATGATACACGCCCCCTAAGCCACCTGGACCTGCACCAAGACCGCCTGTACCGCTTCCGGCGCCACCGCCCGCACCGGTTTCGCTGGGCGCGCTCGAGCCACTGCCACCGGAACCTCCGCCGGGCCCGCCGCTACCGGATCCGCCGCGAGACCCCTCTGCCGCAACGATGAGCTGTAGCAGTTTCTGTGGATCATCAAACCACGACTTAAACTGGTCGGAATTGCCACCCCCAAGAGCTCGCGCGGTCAATTGCGCCGCCACGTGGAACCCCGCTGTTGAAGAGTCTTCCGCGACGAATCGAATCTCGTTGATGCGAATCGTGGTATCGCCGGCTAACGCTGATTTCAATTGTTCGGCGAGTGCCGAGGGCTTGGCATTTCCGGTCGGAAAGGCTCGCACAAAGCGCGCGAGTTGTGTCTGCGAAACGTTTGGAGCAAAGAATATACTGGCGATTCCCGAGGACGACAGCAGATGCGCAAAACTCCGCTCTCCCGCTGCTGCACCGAGGGGTACCCCGTCTAACAATAATTGGGATCCGGACGCGCCCAGCAATAGGCCGTTGGTGCTGTTCTCTGGCATTGCCGCGCGAAGTTCCCGCCAGGTGGTTGCAAACTGCGCAGTTGTGCGAGCGTGGCCGAATTCGTACAGGCGCGCAAATTTCAGCAAAATGTTGAGGCTGCGCACGAAGGCGCGGGCCGCACCGTCTTTGGCTTCAGCAGTCATCAGCGGATTACTGGGCACTAACAGCCAGGGTTACCGGTTTTTGGCTGTGCCTCATGGTTAGAGTAGAGAGGACCGGTTTCAGAAACAATGGTACCGGTGGGGTGGTGTGCCTTGATAACACACAAGGGCGATTAGGGAAGCGCAACCATTGGCTCCCTTGCTCGGCGGTCTTTGGCACTCGATTGCTTCGCGATGCCAGGATACTTGCCGAAGCCGGTGCCGCAGTCTATGATTCAAACGCGCGTCAATGGCAACAGCCGCACAATCCTTGTAACCGGAGCCGATAGAACAACATGCCGCCAGGACCCATGGTGTCGCCCCCGAAAGCGCCTATTGCTGGCGTGAAAAACCTTGTTGCCGTTGCGAGCGGCAAGGGCGGAGTCGGAAAAACCACCGTAGCCGTCAATTTGTCGTTAGCGCTCAATCGTCTTGGCGCTTCGGTCGGATTGCTGGATGCCGACATCTATGGGCCGAACGTACCGCTCATGCTGGGCACCGACGAGCAGCCGCGGGCATTGAGCGAACGGCAAATTATGCCGGTCCTGGCAAGCGGACTGAAAGTAATTTCCATGGGTTTGCTCAGTCCCGGCGATAAACCGATGATTTGGCGAGGGCCAATGCTGCACAGCGTGATCCAGCAATTTTTACGCAGCGTGGAGTGGGGCGATCTCGATTACCTCGTTGTAGATCTGCCTCCAGGAACTGGCGATGTGCAACTAACGTTGATTCAGACCGCGCCTATCAGCGGAGCGGTGATCGTCACCACGCCTTCGATCGTCGCTTTGGCCGACGTGCGCAAGGCGATTGAGATGTTTCGCCAGGTCAATGTTGAAATTCTTGGAGTGGTCGAGAACATGAGCTACCTAGCGTGTCCGCACTGCCATGAACGCGTGGACATCTTTGGCCACGGCGAGGGAACCCGCACAGCGCTGGAATTTGGCGTGCCCGTGCTTGGCGAAATCGAAATTGACCCGCGCATTCGGATGGGCGGAGATACCGGCCAGCCAGTGGCCGCAGGCGGCGAGAATGCTCCGGGTGCAAAGAGTATTTATGCGATGGCGCGAGCGGTTGCGGCCCGTCTCGAAATGGTCGCTTCCGCTGGAGCTGGGCCTCAGGTTCAAATTGACTGATACAGTTTCCCCTTCATTTCTGTTTCCTCCTACTCGAATATTGATTTTGGGAACGACTTCAAAAGGCACCCCGGTTTGTAAGTGCTCGTTCTCGGGGACAGGTTGGGGGCGCTAATCCCGTTGTCTTGTTACTCGGAGAGGCGTGTGTTAGCGTGCTTTGTTTGTGTTTTGGCGAGTGTCTTTGCCAGGAGCACGTGGCGTGAGTGAAGGCTCAGCAAAAAAGGAAGAACGGTGCAGGTTTCAGGCGATTAAAGGTGTGCGCGATATTTTGCCTCCTGAGTCGGCGCTGTGGAATCGCGTTGAGCAGAGTGCAAGGGAGGTGTTCGCGACATATGGTTTTGGCGAGATTCGCCTACCAATTTTCGAGCAGACAGAATTGTTCGCGCGGTCCGTCGGGGAACATACCGACATCGTCTCCAAGGAAATGTACACGTTCCTGTCCAACGTCGAGCCCGGGTCGTCGGAACAGAGCGTCCCGACCTCGAGCCTATCCCTTCGGCCCGAGGCGACGGCATCAGTTGTGCGGGCGTATATTGAGCATGGGATGCAAATGCTGCCGGGGAATGTGAAGCTGTATTACGTCGGTCCGATGTTTCGCCGCGAGCGGCCGCAGAAGGGGCGCTATCGCCAGTTTTATCAGATTGGTGCGGAGGTACTCAGTCACTCGGGCGGGTTGATAGAGGATGCGCGCGTGGATGCCGAGGTTATTGAGATGCTTATGGCTTTCTTGGCGCACGTGGGATTGACGCAAACCACGCTGCACGTCAATTCCATTGGACACAGTGCGCCGGAATGCCGCCGCGGATATGTTGCGCGGCTGCGCGCGGAGCTGCTGAACGTGAAAGACCAGCTTGGCGCGGACAGTCAAAGGCGTATCGCGACCAATCCTCTGCGTGTGCTGGATTCAAAGCTTCCCAGCGAGCAAGAGACTATCGCTAAGTTGCCGCACATTGCCGATCATCTTTGCGAAGATTGCCGGAAACACTATGCAGAGCTACGGGCACAACTCGCCTTACGCGGCATTGCGTATGAGGAAAACTGGCGACTGGTGCGCGGGCTTGACTACTACATGCGTACCACGTTTGAAATAACCGCGATGGGACTGGGATCGCAAAATGCGGTTTGCGGTGGTGGGCGTTATGATGGCCTTGTGGAATTATTGGGTGGGCCGCTGACGAAGGGTATTGGATTTGCGATCGGGACCGACCGGTTGGTGCTTTCCGTGCAGGAGACGGCACTGCAGGGTGCAAGGAAAGTGGAGGCCGAGAGCGGGCTTGCTGCTTATGTCGCTTGGATGGGCGACGCGGCTTATCCAACCGCGGTGAGAATTGCGCAAGTACTGCGCAAGGCCGGACTGCGTGTGGAATTGCCGGCGGGCGACGCAAAGCTAGGGAAGTCGCTCGGTCTGGCGGATAAGCTGGGCGCGCGGTATGCGGTAATCGTTGGAGAGAATGAAGTAGCGTCAGCGGAATTTGTGGTTAAGCGGCTGGCGGACGCGGAACAGAAGAAGGTGCGCGAAGGAGAATTGGTGGCGGCGGTGAGTGGGAAATGAGGCAGCGACGAAGCATAACGCCAGCGGGACTCCTCGGCACTGCGGAGGGCCAGATGCGCTGGCGCGCATGAAAAGCGACGGGGTCGCCTCCTTGCGCCCGGAATGACCGGTTTCTTTTAGGTTTAGGAATTTGACGATCGTTTCGACCGTGCCCATATCTCGCCGCGCATGCGGGGTAGATAGGGCACGCACAATTACAAACGATGAATGAGAGCGTGACAGTGCTGGATTTTCTTGGGGAGATGAAGCGCACGCATTATTGCGGAGAGTTGCGCGCGACCGACGACGGGAAAGACGTAGTGCTAATGGGCTGGGTGCACCGCCGGCGGGACCTGGGTAATTTGTTGTTTCTTGATTTGCGCGATCGCGCCGGAATCGCACAGGCGGTTTTCAACAAGGAACAATTGGCGGAAGCGCACGCAAAGGCCGAGCAGGTGCGCGCGGAATTTGTCGTTGCGGTCGAAGGGAGGGTGGCGCGGCGCCGGAAAGCCAATCCGGAGCTGGCGACAGGCGAAGTTGAAGTTGTGGCGACGAAACTCCATATTCTGAACAACGCCAAGACTCCGCCGTTTCAGGTGGAAGATGAAATTACGGCAAGTGAAGAGACCCGGCTGCGGTACCGCTATATCGATCTGCGCAGGCCGAAGCCGCATCGCAACCTCGAGCTGCGCCACAAAATAATCCTTGAGATTCGTAAGACCATGGACGAGATAGGCTTCCTCGAAGTGGAAACGCCGGTGCTGACACGCTCGACACCGGAAGGCGCGCGCGATTATCTGGTGCCGAGCCGCATTCACCATGGCCAATTTTATGCGCTGCCGCAATCGCCGCAAATCTTCAAGCAAATCTTGATGATCGCGGGAATGGATCGGTACTTCCAGATCGTAAAATGCTTTCGCGATGAGGACCTGCGCGCGGACCGCCAGCCGGAATTTACGCAGCTTGACGTGGAGATGTCATTTCCGCGGCAAGAGGAGATTTTCGAGACGATTGAGCGAGTCATGGTGCGGGCGTGGGCCATAGCCGGGATCGAAGTCAGCGTCCCGTTCAGGCATATGCACTATAAGGATGCGATCCTGCAGTATGGCAGCGACAAGCCTGATCTACGATTTGCGATGGAGCTGCATCAGGTGTCCGCTGTTTTTCCGGAGGCTGCTCGGACAAAGTTACAAATCGAAGGCAACGTGTTGGCGCTGGTGGCACCGGGGGCGGCCAGTTACTCGCGCAAACAGCTCGATGAATTGAGCGAGAAAGCCAAGTCGCTCGGCGCGCGTGGAATCTATACGGTGAAAGTTACGGCGGAAGGGATTAGCTCGCAACTTGAAAAAGTGCTTGGAGCCGAAGGAGTCAAGAATCTGGCAGACGCGGCGGGCGCCAAGGCCGGGGACTTGGTAATCGCGGTCGCAGCGAAAGAACAGATCAAAGGCACGGAAGCCGCGGCGCTGATCGCCGGACAGTTACGTTTGCATCTGGCCGAGCAATTGAAACTGATTCCCGCGCATCGCTGGGAGTTTTTGTGGCTGACGGGCTTTCCGCTGTTTGAATGGAGCGAACGGGAGAAAATGTGGGTAAGCGCGCAGCATCCTTTTACCGGAATTGTCGATGAAGACCTCGAGAAGCTGGAGACCGCGCCGTGGGAAGTGCGGTCGAAGGGTTATGATTTGGTGCTGAATGGAGTTGAGCTAGGCTCGGGGAGCATTCGAATCCACCGGCAGGATATTCAGGAACGATTGTTCAAGGCATTGGGACTGACCGAAGAACAGTTACGCCGGAGGTTTGGCTTTTTTCTGGATGCGCTGACATACGGTACGCCGCCTCATGGGGGGATCGCGCTGGGAATTGATCGCATTGTGATGCTACTAACGGGTGAGAAGTCGATCCGCGAGGTGATCGCGTTTGCCAAGACCACGGCGGCGCAGGATTTGATGGCCGAGTCACCGAGCGAGGTGAGCCCTGAACAGTTGCAGGAACTAGGTATTCAGTTGAAGCCATGAGCCGGATACGCATATTGCCGGAAGTGGTGGCGAATAAGATTGCCGCGGGCGAAGTCGTGGAGAGGCCCGCGTCGGTGGTGAAAGAGCTGCTCGAGAATTCGCTCGATGCCGGAGCGCGCTCGGTACAGATCGAGGCCGAGGCCGGTGGAAAGCGAATGATTCGCGTGATCGACGATGGTCACGGGATGATGCATGACGACGCGCTGCTGGCATTTGAGCGGCATGCGACGAGTAAGCTGCGTAAGGCCGATGATTTGCTGTCGATTGCCACGCTGGGATTTCGCGGAGAGGCGCTACCGTCACTTGCGGCGGTGGCGCGGTTGCTGCTCGAGACGCGCGCGGAAGAAGAGGCGCAAGGCACGCGAGTGGAATTTGCAGGTGGGAAATTAGTTGGAGTAAAACCGGCAGGGCTGCCTACGGGAACGACCGTGAGCGTGGCGGATCTTTTCTATTGCATGCCGGCGCGACGAAAGTTTTTGAAGTCCGACACGACTGAGCTCGGACATATCGCATCGCTCGTGACCCACTATGCGCTGGCGAATCCGGATAGACATTTCGTACTGAAAACTCCTACGCAGGAAATTGTTCATGCGACACCGGTGGCGGACTTGGCCTCGCGCGTGTATCAGATTTTTGGGCGGCAGGCGCTCGAGGAATTTCTCGAGATTCCCGCAGCGAGCACGGCGGTGCGATCGGCGATCACTGAGGCGGAGTTGCCCACCGACGATCGGCAGGCCACGCTCGCGGTGAAGGGATTTGCGTCGCGGCCGGAGGCGCAACGTCCTAATCGCAACGGGATTTATATTTTTGTCAATAAGCGGCTGGTGCGTGACCGGCTGATTCTGCATGCCATTCACGAGGCATATCGCAATATCATGCCGCCCAATGTTTTTCCGGCGGTGCTGCTGTTTCTGGAGATTCCCTACGAGGAGGTGGACGTCAACGTTCATCCCGCCAAGATTGAAGTGCGCTTCAGGCATCCGCAGTTTGTGCACGACTTTACGCGCGATGCGATACGGCAAGCGTTGACGCAGGCCCGTCCGATCCCGAGTTTTCCCGGATTGCGGGGTGCAGGCGCATGGAAGGAGATGCCTGTTGCCAACGCGGTGTTAGGCGAAAACCTATCCGCGCACGCTGCGATCGCTGGTGCGGAGAGTGTTGCACCGACGCGCGCGGTGATTGCTCCAGGGATGACGATCGGTGAGGCTGCACCTGGATCGGATGGCGGATTCGACTTGACTGCTGCTGCGCTGAGGCCGGAAGCACAGCGCTTCGCGTTTGCCAGCGGTGCTGCGATTGGCGGAACGATTGGTGCGGCAATTGGGAATACGCAGGCCGGTGCGCCTAGCGGTCCAATCAATGCAGAGAAGATTGCCGAGGCATTTCGCGGGGCCAACGAGCGCGGCCTGGAATCTGCGGCTGCTTTGCCAAGCGCAACGGGGATTGGCGATCTGAAGCCGCTCGGCCAGGTGAATTCCAGTTTCATTGTTGCCGTAAACGGCGAGGGATTGTGGATTATTGACCAGCACGTGGCTCACGAACGGGTGCTCTTCGAACAACACTTGATGGCGCGGCGAATCGGACGAGTAGAACGCCAGCGCCTGCTGATGCCTATTGTGGTTGAGCTGGCGCCTCGACAAGTCGTGATTTTCGAGCGAATCGTGGAAGAACTCAGCGAAAACGGATTTGAGGTTGATCCCATGGGGCCGCGCAGCGTGGCCATTCAAGCAGCTCCGGCAGGAATCGCGAGCGCCGATGCTGAAAAGCTGCTGACGGAAATACTGGATGGGATCGAGCGCGAATCGGCGGCGATTTCAATCGAGACGCTGCAAGCCAAGATTGCGGCGTCCACGGCATGCCACGCGGCAATCAAGGTGAATATGCCGCTCGATCACACCAAGATGGAATGGCTGCTTGGTCAATTGGCGCGCACCGATTGCCCGATGAGTTGCCCGCATGGGCGTCCGGTGGTGCTACGGTATTCGGTGCGGGAGATCGAGAAAGCGTTTAAAAGAATTTGAGAGCGATTCCTCGCGGAAGGATGGTGCATGCCGGGATCGAATGAGTTGCGGACAGCGGTGGTTTTTGGCGTCGCGAATAAGCGAAGTATCGCTTGGGCGATTGCGCAACAACTCCACGCGGCCGGCTGGCGGCTGGCGATTACCTACCAGAACGAGCGGCTGGCGCTCGAAGCGAAAGATTTAATTGGGGAGCTCTCCGGGGCGGAGGCTTTTCAGTGTGATGTGGCGCGCGATGAAGAAATTGCGCAACTTTTTGAGACGCTCAAGATGCGTTACCAGACGATTCAAGCGCTGGTGCATGCCGTCGCGTTTGCACCAAGCGAGGAGCTCAAAGGCGAGTTCGTGAATACGTCGCGAGAAGGATTCAGAATCGCGCATGACGTCAGTGTGTATTCATTGATCGCGGTGTCCCGCGCGGCGGCGCCGCTGATGACCGCGGGAGGAAGCATCCTGACGCTGACTTACTATGGCTCGACACGAGTTGTACCGCACTACAACGTGATGGGAGTGGCCAAGGCGGCACTGGAGGCTACGGTGCGCTATCTCGCGCATGATCTCGGGCCACGGGGGATTCGAGTGAATGCGATTTCGGCTGGTCCGATCAAGACGTTGGCTTCGCGCGGTATTGCGGGCTTCGCAGACATGCTCAAGGCGCATGCTGAGAGGGCGCCGCTGAAGCGTAATGTGGATGTGAACGAGGTTGGCGCAACTGCGGCGTTTTTGGCGTCGGATGCTGGCGCAGCAATCACCGGCGAAGTGCTATACGTCGATTGCGGCTACAACATTATGGGCTTCTGATTCGATGGGCTTAGATTGGTATTTGATTTGATGAGTTTTGAGTGCCGCCAGCGCCGGCCTTCGGCGCATTTTCCTAAATGCGAAACTTTATTATCGCGATTGATGGCCCGGTCGGGTCTGGCAAAAGCAGCGTGGCTCGACGCGTAGCTGATTTGCTGGGCTATGTTTATCTCGATAGCGGCGCTATGTATCGCGCCCTGGCCTGGAAGGCTCTCGAGCGCGGAGTGCCGCATGAGTCGGAAGGAGCGCTCATGGAGCTGGCGCGCGAAACCAGAGTTGATCTCGAAGCGACCAACGCTGCGCCCGGGCAGAGCGGCTCGCGGGGAATCCTCGTGCGCGTAGATGGCCATGATGTTACGCAGCTGATCCGAAGCGCGGCGGTTTCACAGGCAGCCTCAAAACTTGCAGTTGTGGCTGGAGTGCGGCAGGTACTCGTTGCTGAGCAGCAGCGAGCGGGACGCAACGGCGGCGTCGTAATGGAAGGGCGCGATATTGGAACGGTTGTGTTCCCCCATGCGGAACTAAAGATTTTTTTGGATGCATCGCCGGACGTTCGCGCCGAGCGGCGCTGGCGCCAGCACCAGGAGAAAGAAGACGGCCTAACGCTCGAAGACGTGCAGCGGGAGTTGCGGGAACGCGACAAACGCGACCGCGAGCGTGAGGTTTCGCCGCTGGTTCGTGCTGCAGATGCAGTGGTTGTGGACAACACGTCGATGGACATTGAAGAAACCGCGCGGCTGATTGTCTTGCTCTTTCGCGAGCACGAGAAAGAAAGCTCCCGGAAAACGAGCTCCGCATCGGGTCCAAAATCATAGGAGTGTTGATGCGTGTTGTTGTTTCGTGTCTGGGTGTTTTCGGCTGGCTTGCGATGGCCGCTTTTCCTCTTGGATTGGCGCAAGCCGCGAAACCTCAGGCAAGCACATCACCGATGAGTGTCTCAAAAATGAGTTCGACGGAAATGAAAACCTTTCGAAACTATTTGGCTGACGACTGGAAGCAGTGGATGGCCGATTACCCAGAAATGGCCACCCACGGGGGCTTTCCCGGGCAGGATAGGCGCTGGACCGACGAATCCGCTGAGGGCATTGCGCGACGGAAGAAACATTTGCGCGATAGCTTGGCTCGGTTGCGCACGTTCGATCGCGCAAAGCTGCCCGGGGAGGAACGGCTGAATTTCGATCTGTACAAAGAATTGCTTGAGACGGCCGAGGAAGGCGAGAAGTATTTCGACGATCCGCAGCCCTTCCGACAAGTTGTGCCGCAAAACCTGGCAATGCCCATCAATCAGATCGAAGGCGTCCAGCAAGGTGCGGCCAGCACCGTTGCGGTCATGCCGCACGCGACGGTCCAGGACTTCGAGAATATTGTGGCGCGCCTCGAGACATTGCCGGTACTCGTCGAGAAAAACATCGTGCTGCTCGACCAAGGCTTAAAGGTGGGGATGACACCGGCGCGCATCACGCTTCGCGATGTTCCGAAACAGATCGACGGCTTGATTCCTGACGACCCATTGCAGAGCCCGCTGCTGCGTTCCTTTCAGGAGATGCCGGTGTCGCTCGCGCAGGCCGAGCATGAGCGCCTGACCCAAGAGGCGAGGCGCGCATACAGCGAGGCCATCGTACCGGCGTTCCGCAAATTGCGCGATTACCTTGTACAAAAATATATTCCCAGGTGCCGTGAGAGCATCGCGGCTAGTTCGCTGCCGGACGGCCCCGCAGCGTACGCCTATCGCGTTCGCTGGCACACAACAACGAATTTGACGCCGAAGCAGATTCACGAAACCGGGTTGGCCGAGGTGAAACGCATCCGAGCGGAGATGGACAGGGTTATCGCCTCAACCGGATTTGTGGGTACCTTTGCGGACTTCACAAAGTTTCTGCGCAGCGATGCGCGCTTTTATTTTGAAACTCCCGAAGCCCTGGTGAATGCCTACCGCGTGATTGCCAAACGCGCTGACCCAGAGCTTGCGCACCTGTTCGGCAAATTGCCCCGGCTAACCTACGGCGTTGTCGAAATCCCAGCCTTCAAAGCCCCTTCTCAAACGACGGCTTACTACGAACAGGGTTCACCGGAGGCGGGACGCCCAGGACACTATTTTGTGAACACATACAATTTGCAGGCGCGACCCAAGTGGGAGATGGAAGCGCTCACTCTGCACGAGTCTGTTCCAGGACATCATGTGCAAATTTCGCTGGCGCAGGAAATTGAGAATGTGCCGGAGTTCCGGAAGCACATCGGATATTCGGCCTTTGTGGAGGGCTGGGCGCTTTACGCGGAGAGCCTTGGCCCGGAAATGGGTTTTTACTCTGACCCCTATGCGAAGTTCGGCCAGCTCACCTACGAAATGTGGCGAGCGGTGCGGCTCGTTGTGGACACGGGAATGCATGCGATGGGTTGGAGCCGCGAGAAAGCCATCCAATTCTTCCGAGAAAATACAGGCAAGACCGACCAGGACATTGTCGTGGAAGTGGACCGCTACATTGTTTGGCCCGGCCAGGCGTTAGCATACAAGATCGGCCAGCTCAAGATTCGCGAGCTGCGCACGCAGGCGGAGCGCGAGCTCGGGGAGCGCTTCAAGATTCGGGCGTTTCACGATGCCGTGCTGGCCCAAGGTGCTGTACCACTCGGCGCGCTGGACGAGCGTATGAAAGCGCTGCTGGCGCAACAGCATGCCAAGCAAAAGCTCCCGAAGCCGGCCAGATACGAAAGTAACTAATTTAAATTCAGACGCGGAATTTTGTGAGCTAGCTGGGGCTCGACATCGAACTGAGGAATTCAGCGTTAGTTTTGGTTTTTGACAGGCGGCCGCAGAGAAGCTCCATCGCTTCGACGGGGGAGAGCGGGTTGAGGACTTTGCGCAACACCCAGACGCGATTCAGCTCATCCGGTGGCATCAGCAATTCTTCTTTGCGCGTTCCCGAGCGATTGATGTCAATCGCCGGAAAGATGCGCTTGTCGACCAGCCGCCGGTCGAGGTTAATTTCCATGTTGCCGGTGCCCTTGAACTCTTCGAAGATCACGTCGTCCATGCGGCTTCCGGTATCGATTAGCGCAGTCGCGATGATTGTGAGCGAGCCGCCTTCTTCGACATTGCGGGCGGCGGCAAAAAAACGGCGCGGGCGCTGTAAAGCGTTGGCGTCGATACCGCCGGAGAGAACCTTTCCCGATGGCGGCGTGACTGCGTTGTAGGCGCGAGCCAGACGCGTCACTGAATCGAGCAGGATAACCACATCGCGCTTGTGCTCGACAAGGCGCTTGGCCTTCTCGAGAACCATTTCGGCAACCTGGATGTGGCGTTGCGGCGGCTCGTCGAAGGTCGAGCTGATTACTTCGCCCTTGACGGTGCGCTGCATGTCGGTGACTTCTTCGGGACGCTCGTCAATCAGCAGAACAATCAGTGCGACTTCGAGATGATTGTTGGTGACGGAATTGGCGATCGACTGCAGCATCATGGTCTTGCCGGTGCGCGGTGGCGCAACAATCAAGCCACGCTGCCCTTTGCCGACCGGACAGAGCAAATCGAGCACACGCCCGGTGAGATTCTCTTTCGTGGATTCCATTTTGAGGCGCCCCTGCGGATAGAGGGGCGTCAAATTATCGAAGAAGATTTTGTTACGTGCGACTTCGGGATCTTCGAAATTAACGGCCTCCACTTTAATGAGCGCGAAGTAACGCTCACCGTCCTTCGGAGGGCGGACCTGACCGGACACAGTGTCACCAGTGCGCAAATCGAATTTGCGAATCTGCGATGGGGACACGTAGATGTCGTCCGGGCCGGGAAGATAATTGTACTCCGGCGCGCGCAGGAATCCGAAGCCATCGGGGAGGCATTCGAGCACGCCCTCTGAAAAAATGAGGCCATTCTTTTCGGTTTGCGCGCGAAGGATCTGAAAGATCAATTCCTGCTTGCGCATCCCGCTCGAGCCTGGGATGTTGAGTTCCTTGGCAATTTTCGCCAGGTCGGTGATGTTCTTTTCCTTTAGTTCTGCAAGACTAATGCTCATCAGTTTTTTTCTTTCCTTGAGTTGGCCCGAAACTTCAGGCCGGGGATGTTGGATGCATTCAACGCGCAGCGGGCTGTTTGCACAGCCGCTCCGCATGAATTGTTGCCGGGTCAATAAACTAACTGCGACGGCCTCGTCCATAAGCATCGAGGGAAATGAATGAGGCCGGCGGGGATTACTACCCTCAGTTGGTCAATTCCGTGTCCTTCTCGACATCGGCAAACTTGGCGGCAACCTCCGGAACCGGCGCAAGCGCGGGCGGGGGAAGCGGGGTCTCCAAAGCGATCTTCAAAACATCATCCATCGTTTCCACAAATTGAATCGCAAGATTTGCTTGGACTTCCGCAGGAATTTCAGCTAGGTCCTTTTCGTTCTCCTTGGGGAGAATGACGGTGCGCAGTCCCATGCGGTGGGCGGCAAGCAACTTTTCTTTCACGCCGCCGATGGGCAGCACTTTCCCGCGGAGGGTGATTTCTCCGGTCATTGCTACTTCGCAGCGCACCGGTGTGCGCGTCAATGCGCTGACGATGGAAGTGGCGATGGTAATGCCCGCGGAGGGACCGTCTTTCGGAATCGCACCTTCCGGGACATGCACATGGATATCGAGGTGCCGGTAGAAGTCTCTGGGCAGGCCGAAATTGGCAGTGCGCGAGCGTATATAACTCATGGCCGCTTGCGCAGATTCTTGCATGACGTCGCCAAGCTTACCGGTAAGCGTCAGGCGCCCCTTGCCTTCCATCAGTGTAGATTCAGCGGCCAACACTTGGCCGCCGACCTCGGTCCATGCCAGACCGGTCGCGAACCCGATTTCGTTATGTTTTTCCGCCCAGATTTCGCGATGCTTCAAGACGCCCAGGAAGTCCCCGACATTGACCGGGCTGATTTCACTGTTAACGCCTTTTCCGTCTTTGACCACGCGACGCGCAATCTTGCGGCAAATGTTGGATATCTCGCGTTCGAGATTGCGCACACCGGCCTCGTAGGTGAAGTGCCGGATGATGTGCCGCAGCCCCTCATCGGTGAAAGCCAGATTGTTAGCGGTAATTCCCACGGCCTCGATGGCCTTGCGGACCAAAAAGCGCTTGGCGATCTGCAGCTTCTCGTTCTCCGTGTAGCCAGGGAGGCGCAAAACTTCCATGCGATCCTGCAGCGGCTGCGGAATCGTGTGCAGAACGTTAGCCGTACAAACGAACATCACTTTTGAGAGATCGTATTCCACGTCCAGGTAATGATCGGTGAAGGCGTGATTGAGCTCGGGATCGAGCACTTCCATGAGCGCCGCGGAAGGATCACCGCGGAAATCCACGGACATCTTGTCGACTTCATCCAGCACAAAGATAGGATTGACCGTACCCGCCTTTTTCATCATCTGAATGATCTGGCCAGGCAAGGCCCCGATATACGTGCGGCGGTGACCACGAATCTCGGCTTCGTCGCGCACCCCGCCAAGCGAGACGCGCACGAACTTGCGCCCAGTGGCGCGGCCGATGGACGTAGCTAGCGACGTTTTGCCCACGCCCGGTGGCCCGACGAAGCACAGTATGGAGCCTTTGGGGTTTTTCACCAACTGCCGGACGGCAAGATACTCCAAGATACGCTCTTTGATTTTCTCGAGTCCATAATGATCTTCCTCGAGAATTTTTTCGGCCAAGGCAATATTACGGATTTCTTTAGATTTCTTTTTCCAGGGCACTGCCAACAACCAGTCGAGATAATTCCGGCTGACCGTGGATTCAGCGGACATCGGCGGCATCATTTCCAGGCGTTTCAGCTCCTGGATGGCCTTCTCATGGACTTCTTTGGACATCCCCGCGGCGTCAATCTTCTTTTTCAGCTCGTCGGTTTCGCTTTTCTCGCCGCGGCCAAGCTCTTTCTGAATGGCCTTCATCTTTTCGTTAAGGTAATACTCTTTCTGGGCGCGTTCCATCTGGCGCTTGACGCGAGTGTTGATGTTGCGGTCGACATTCAGTTTCTCGAGCTCGATCTCGAGAATTTCTGAGACGCGATTCAAGCGCTCGATAGGATCAAAATTCTCGAGCAATTCCTGCTTATCTTCGACAGGAATCTGCAGGTTTGCAGCAATCGTGTCAGCGAGCTTGCCGGGATCATCAACCCGCGCCGCGGCAATCATGGTGTCATAATTCAAGCTTTGCGAGAGTTTTACGTACTGCTCGTAGAGGCTGGTGACCTTGGTAACGGATTGCTCGACCTGCGGTGTGGTCTCAACGCGCGAGGGAATGACGCGGAGGGTGGCGCGGAAAAAGCCTTCCTCGGTCACCACCTGAACAACCTTAGCTCGCTCGGCACCCTCGACCAACACCTTGATGTTGCCGTCCGGAAGTTTGACACTCTGGACGATATTGGCGAGAGTGCCCACGGTGTAAATCTCTTCGGGCTTGGGATCATCCACCGAAGCGTCGTGCTGAGTGGCCAGGAAAATTTTCTTTTCGCCGGCCAGCGCTTCTTCGAGAGCGCGCACCGAGGCCTCACGGCCGACGATAAACGGCGTCATCTGCTGCGGGAAAATGACCATATCGCGCACCGGCATCATCGGTACGCGCTTGAGTTCTACTTTATCGCGAGTAAACATTTTCCCCCTGAGTTTTCGTGCCAGATGCCCGGGTTAACCGGCTTTCTCGAGCAAGCTCCAGTTGATCTCGCGGCTGCGGACCATTTCCGCGTTCACCAAGAAGTCGCGTACCTTGCGCTGGGCCGGCAAGTGGTACATCAGTTCGAGCATCAAGTCTTCCAGGATCATGCGTAGGCCGCGAGCGCCCACTTTGCGCTGTAAGGCCAGATCGGCGACGGTTTCAAGCGCGTCGTCGGTGAATCGCAGGCGCACATTTTCAAATTCAAAGAGGCGCTGGTACTGCTTGATGAGCGCATTCTTGGGTTCCGTAAGAATGCGCACGAGCGCGGATTTATCGAGATCGTTCATCACCCCGACCACCGGAAGACGCCCGACGAACTCCGGAATCAAGCCGTAACGGATCAGGTCGGTGGGCTGAACTTGCTCGAGCATCTCCACATTGCGGCGGTTAGCGGTTGAGGGCTGAACATCGGTGTGGAATCCGAGCGACCTCTGCCCCACACGGCGTTCGATAATTTTCTCCAGGCCGACAAAAGCACCGCCGCACAAGAACAAAATATTGGTGGTGTCCACCGGGGTGAATTCCTGGTGGGGATGTTTGCGGCCACCCTGCGGCGGCACATTGGCAACGGTGCCTTCGAGAATTTTCAGCAGCGCTTGCTGCACGCCCTCGCCGGAAACATCACGAGTGATCGACGGATTTTCGTCCTTCTTGGAGATTTTATCGATTTCGTCGATATAGATGATGCCTTGCTGCGCCTTCGTGACGTCACCGTCGGCGGCCTGGAGCAGCTTCAAAATAATGTTCTCGACGTCTTCGCCCACGTATCCTGCCTCGGTGAGCGTCGTGGCGTCCACGATAGCAAACGGCACGTCAAGCATGCGTGACAGTGTTTGAGCGAGCAGCGTTTTACCGGTGCCGGTGGGACCGATCAAAAGTATATTCGACTTGGTCAGCTCGATCTCCCCGGGCTGACGATTCAAAAAAATACGTTTGTAGTGATTGTAAACGGCCACGGCCAATTTCTTTTTGGTGCGGTCCTGCCCGATTACGTAGCCGTCCAGGAACGACTTGATCTCAGGGGGACGCGGAAGGCTGCGCTTCGGGGTGTTGGCCTGTTCGCGTTTTTCATCTTCGAGAATCGTCTGGCAGACACCCACGCACTCGTTACAGATATAGGCGCGCGGGTAGTCGGACGGTGAACTGATCAATTTCTCTACTTGCTCCTGGGTCTTGTGGCAGAAGGAGCAGCGCAAGGGTTCGTCGGTATTGAACTTTCTCACTGGCGTAGTGGCCTCATGTGGCCTCGAGTTGGGAGGCCAGATGCTCCTATTCTAGGCCCGAATGTTCCCTTGCAACACTTCGAATTCGCCTTGCTGCTAACTTTTAGGAACGCGCGGGAAATCCCCTAGCGGTGCTTGTAAATGATTTCGTCAATCAAGCCGTATTCTTTGGCTTGTTGCGCGGACATGATGAAATCGCGCTCGACATCTTTCGTAATTTTTTCCAGGTCGTGGCCGCTGTGATCCGCGAGTAGCTTGTTGATCACCGTACGCATCCGCAAAATTTCCTTGGCATGGATGTCAATGTCGGTCGCCTGCCCGGAAAGGCCCGAGAGCCACGGCTGATGGATCAGTATCCGGGAATTCGGCAGAGCGTAACGCTTTTTCTTGGCGCCAGCAGTCAGCAGCAAAGCGGCGATCGACGCGGCTTGGCCCACGCAGGTGGTTACAACGTCCGGACGCACGAATTGCATCGTGTCGTAGATGGCCATGCCTGCGGTGATCGAGCCGCCCGGAGAATTTATGTAAATCTGGATATCTTTTTCCGGATCCTCAGCCTGCAGGAATAGCATCTGAGCCGTGGCAAGGTTCGCCACGTGATCGTCAATCGGCGTGCCGATAAAGATTATGTGCTCTTTGAGCAGGCGCGAATAAATGTCATAAGCACGCTCGCCGCGGTTGGTCTGCTCGACCACCATCGGAATGAGCGTCGTGGCGTTTGGCGCTGGATTTTCGAAGTTTTTCATTTGAAAATGTGGAACGTCCTGAGGAGCCGGATCCGGATGGCTATGCCTCTTTTCCTTCGGAAGCCGCGCGAACCTGGGAATTTTTGTAGAGCCACTCGAGAGTCTTATCGCTCCGGAGCTTCGATTTTATCCTATCGAGTGCTCCTTGCTTTGTCAAGCGAGCGTAAATGACTGCTGCGGATTCGCCACTTTGTTCGGCGACCTTGGCGATCTCTTTTTGTACTTCGTCGTCGTCAACTTCGATGTTTTCCGCGGAGGCAATGCGGTCGAGAAGCAGCTCAGCCTTGACGTCTTCGATGGCCCGCTCCCGCTGGCGGTTGCGCATGGCGACCCAGTCCACGTTCACCGCGCGGGGATCAACGCCTTGCGAAGCCAGTGACCTCACCGCCCGCTCGAGGCGGATGTCCATCTGATGCTCGGCAAGCGCTTCAGGGACCGGAAAATCATGTGCGGCAAGCAGTTTGGCGAGCAGTTTGTCACGGGCCTGCTCTTTCTGGCGGTGCTCGCGCGCAGCTTCAAGATCGTTGCGGATTTGTCCGCGGAATTCCTCAAGCGTCTCAGCCTTGCTGATGTCTTTGGCGAATTCGTCGTTGACTTCGGGAAGCTTCTTGGTTTTGATACCTAGAACTTCGATGGCGTAGTGGTAGGACTTTCCGGCGAGCTTGGCATCGGGATAATCCGCCGGATATTGCACGTCAAATTTTTTGTGTTCCCCTATTTTTGCGCCACGAAGATTTTCGTTGAAGGATTCTATAGTTTCTTCGGCGCCGATGTGGCAGAGAACATTGTCGGCTTGTAGAGGGTCGCCACCACCAGCGGGCGTGCCTAGCAACCTGAGCTGCGCATAGTCGCCATCCTCGATAACGCGATCTTCGACGGGCACATATGTGGCGGCACGTTCGCGCAATTCTTCGAGAGTCTTGTCGACATCAGCGTCGGACAGTTCAGGAGCCTCCACGGAAATTTCCAGATTCTTGTATTCACCCAGAGAGAATTCGGGCAGCACTTCAAAGCTAGCCAGGAACTTGAGCGGGCCACTTTCGGAAAAATCAACCTTATCGATTTGCGGCTGCGTCACCGGAACCAACTTGCTCTCGGTAAGCGCCTTTTCTATGCGCTCGGGCACAAGCTTTTGGACGACTTCGCTCTTAATATCATCGGCGAACCGGCGGCGAATCAGCGTGACTGGAGCTTTACCGGGACGAAAACCAGGAACTCGAGCCACTCGAGCAAACTCGCGTGCCACGCGTTCGACGGCCTTCTGAACATCATCAGCGGGCACTTCTAATTCCATTTCACGGCGGCAGTTTGCTTGAGTCATCTTTACTCTTTGATGCACGACCGCCTGGTTGCGATTGGCGCTTTGGGCCGCTTACCGCACCGGATTTATCCGGGAATTGAGAGGAAGCGCAACAGGCAAGACATTCCAAAATTCGAATTCCACCTAACTCAAGTATAGGCGACAGGCACGTCGCCGTCAATTTAAAGCGCAACATTCCTCAAGAAGTTTATCCGAGCGCAATGCCGGCAAGAGGCAGGCACCCGATGAAGGAGCAGGTTCAACGAGCCCTCTCGGCTCCCGCAACTCCGCGGACCAGGTCGGCATGTAGCAGGCGGTGGAAAAGGTGCTCACCAGCCTCGCGGCGCACCGAGAGGCGGCCGGCACGGTAGGCACGAGATTTCAGGCCACGTTGAACCGCTTCGCAAATCGACACGTCTTCTTGTTGCACGCGCTCGCTCACCGCAATACTCCGATCATTCGAAGATCGCGAACCGACGGCAGTGTCCGCAAAATAAAAGTCAAAGATTACCCGGCAGCGATCAGTGGACAGTGGGACGACAAGATTGGTGTCCATAACGCCCTGGTATGCATTGAGCATAAAATTCGGATAGAGCCAAATATATGACGCTCGACCTTGTCGAGTAGCCACCGTGGCAGCATCAGAATGCTCATCGATTTGGATGGGACTCGACTGCACGCAATAATGTTCGAAGTTCTTGATGGTGTACTGCGTGTAATTAAGAATACTGCTGAGGCCTTTGTGCAGATGTGGCACGTGGTAGCCGCCATCGAGATAATTATCCACGTACACTTTCCAATTGCAGCGCAAGGTGTAAGCTCGCCGCTCGAAAAAATGCAACTTCGAAAGCTGTAAAGGTGTGGCCTGTTGCAACAGGCTGCCGAGGAATTGCTGTAATGGAGGGGCGTGCGGCTCCAGATTTACAAAAACAAAATTCTCCCACACGTCTGCGTGCACTGGCACAAGACTGTTTTTGGAGCGATCAAAGTTGCGCACGCCCTCGAATTCGGGCACACCCTCTAGGGATCCATCGGGAGCGTAAGTCCAGCCGTGATATGGGCAGCGAAATTGGTGCGCCTGGCCGGCCGGCTCGGTGAGGACAGCGGCAGCGTGATGACGGCAGACGTTGTAGAAGCCGCGAAGCACTCCGTCATCACCGCGCACAACGGCAATGGGCTCGCCGCCAACCTCGGTGGTGATATAACTCCCGTTTTCGCGGACCTGATCCGCTCGGCCGGCGACGTGCCAGCAGCGACCGAAGACCGCTTCACGCTCGAGACGGAGGATGCGTGTATCGACGTACCAAGGAGCGGGAATGGTTGAGGCCTCATTCAAGGGATCGGATGAATGGTAGAGAGCGAGGATATCCTGAACCGTTTGATTCATATAATTATTGCGCAGTGAAATGGGTTCGCGGGAAGGGGATTGTAACATGTTAAGCAATGTATGCGGAGCGTTAGGCTGGCCCTGCGGCACTGTCAAAAACGGGCTGCCCCTGAATTTAAAGCAGAATCAGGCTGCACTGGGCATCCTAGGAGTTTTACCTCATGGCTAAGCGGGAGAATCCCTTAGGAATAATTGCGTCATCAACCCAATTGGCAGATTGTACCCACGTGCTTAATCTGCGGCATCGTCCCGCACCGCATTGAAGGAGGCTAATCTTGAACGCGATTTATGATGTCTTCAGAAAACTTCCCGAAGGACAGGTCTGGATTGATTCCGTCGAGGGAATGGAAAATGTTCGAGTCCGTGTAATGAGAATGATGAAGGTCGAACCCGGCGAATACTATGTGCACGATCTCTTTCACAAGACAGTCGTGCTTCGCATATCCGAAGAAGATGCGATTTCCCGGTAACAAAACCGATCATTTGCGGGCCGACAATGAAGGAGGCACCAGCTACCAAACTGAACCGATCGAATGCGGAAGGAGGGATTTGAACCCCCACGACCTTTCGGCCACAGGATCCTAAGTCCTGCGCGTCTGCCAGTTCCGCCACTTCCGCGTGGTTGACTAAACAGCACTTAGGAGTTTCTCTGATTCGGGTGAAGATGGCAATGTCCCCGTTTTGTGCCTAATTTCACGGGGTACTGTACGGGCCGTCGACCAGATGAGCACGTCTTGCGGTCTGCTCTGAACTAGGAAGTCTTTACTTTTCGGTTTGGTCGGAGCGGCTGCGCCGCACATCTTCGCTGAGTACGATGGCCTCAGCAATGTCTTTCATGGGCTTGCGGCGTTGGCGGCTTTGCCACTGTAGTGTGAGATAAGCCTGCTCTTCGGTAAGATCTAGATCTCGTTGCAGAATTCCTTTGGCCCGTTCAACGATCTTGCGACTCTCGAGCTTTTCGGACAGGTGGAGATTGGCGCTTTCCAGGCGGGCCATCTCGATTTCGGCGCCAACCAGGAAGCCAATGGTAGAAATCAAGCGTATTTCACGGTCACGATAGAGATGGCGTTCGCGATGTTGCAGGTTGATGACGCCTACGACGCGCCCGCGGGAAAGCACCGGGACGGACAAAAACGCTTCGAAGCTGTCTTCGGGTAATTCGTTAAAGAGTTGAAAGCGCGGATCACGCGCGGCGCCGAGCGGGATTGCGACGGGTTGCTTATGCTCGGCCACCCACCCTGTAATACCTTGGCCAACTTTGAGTTTGAGGCGATCAACCGCCTCGGGGTGGGGATTCTTCGAGGCACGCAGGACCAGCTCGTCCTCTTCGAGCGCATAGATGAAGCAAGAATCGCACTTCACCACTGCGGCAGCGAATTCAACGACTTGAGCTAAAACTTCGTGCAATGGGTCAGCGGCCGCTAAGCGGCTGCCCATCTTGTGAAGAAAATCAACTTCTTGGTTATCAATTGTCAGAATAGTGGGCTCTTTTTCCACTGCTTCAGGGTAATTGGCGGCAGCCGGGATGTCCAATAGCTTTTTTGGATGGAGAGCTGTCGTTTCAATGATGGTCTGAATCTAAAGTTGAGGCTGATTGCGCTTTTGTTTAAGAAGTGCAACGGCCCTTTCGGCAGTCTCGTTGACAAGAAGACCCATCTTCGGATGGGACGGCTCGATGTCGGGGTCGAGACCGAGCTCGCGCAAGCGCTCGGATGTTGTCGGACCAATGGAGCCCACCAAAATTCGCGAGAACGCGCGGCGGACAGGCTCATCTAGTTTCATACTGGCGGCTACCTGAAGCAGATGTGTAACCTGCACGGAGGTGGTGAAAAGCGCGACGTCAATTTCGCTGCGAGTGATGGAAAGAATGGCTGCGCGAAGCGGTCCGGTATCCTCGGGAAGGGCCCACTCGTAGACAGCAACCTGCGTGACCCGCGCACCGCGCGCAGTCAACCCGGCCACCAGCTCGGGGTTGGAGACGCCGTATTCCTGGACAGCGACGCGGCGGCCATCAAGCGGCAGGGACTCGCGTTTGTCGTCGAGCGCGCGCAGCAGGTCGCGCCAGGTGTTGGGCTCTGGCACGACAAGGCCTATAGGAACACCAAGTTCCTTCAGCACCGCGACCGGCTTAGGGCCGCGCGCGACAACGTCGATCTTGCGGAGTTGCGCGACGAACTGTTCGAGCGGATAGAGAGTCTCAACAACGCGCGTGAGCGCGCGCGTGCCCACACCCGTCAGGAAGATGACCATATCGAAGCCACCGTCCGCCAAAGTGCGCGCGAAGGACAAAGCTTCGGTGTTGGATTCGAGGGGCACTTCGCGCATGGAAGGGGCGGCAACCGGCTCGCCACCATAAACGGTGATCAGCTTGGCCATTTCCGGGGCGCGGCGGCTTTCCAGCGCGAGCACGCGCAGACCCGCGAATCCCTTAGATTGTGTTTGATTCTCCAAGCCCGATGTCATCGCATTTTAGAAACCGTGAGGTGAACTAGCAAAGCCAGACGGGGATGCCTCAACCTTTTTGAGGCGGCTCTCCGGCCAAGGCGCGTTTGCGATTTTCAATTTCGCGTAGCTCGCGAAAAATATCTGCTTCTGCTTTGACGTACTCGTCTTCGGTAATCTCGCCGGATTCGATCCGCACCTGCAGCTCGAGGAGGCGTTCCTTTACCGGACCGCTATCGGTGTATTGCTCTTCGGCTACCTGCAAGAGCGTGCGCATGACAAACCTGAATCCGCTGATGGGCAGCATGAGAAGATCATCGATGAACAGCATGGAGCCGTGTCCCTCGCTGCAGTAAGCCGTAGACCCTCAGGAAGCCGAAACCCGTTCCAGTTTCAAACGAATGTTCACAAAATTGTAAGGAGGCCACGGGCCGGTGTACTTAAATTTGAGTCGCTTTCCATACTTCTTGGCAATTTTGTTGACGACGCTATCGAATTCCGCCTCTCGCTGGCGCTCGACCAGGAAGGCCGCGTTCATAATCATTTTATCGCCGATGGGCTGATTGTCACGGGAGGCCACGCAACAGACCCGCAATGCTTCATAGATTTCGCGGACGTACTGCGTGGAGCGTTCGGCCAGGGCTTTATCAATCATGCGCCCAAGCTGCATGCGCGCGAAATATGTGGACTGCAGCTCTTTACGAATAATTTCGTGATGAAAGCGGCGAATTTCTTCGTCACGTTGTTGTAACTCTTCGATGATGGCGTCGCGATCCCAATTAACCTTCAAACCAAACTCAAGTTTTCCGGCCATCTGATGAAGAACGTCTTGAACAGAGGTATGGATGCCTTTGAGGACTTCGCGAATGTCGTCATCGGTGCGGAAAACAGTTCCGAAACTCATTGGAATAATCGTGTGGTTCTTCATGACCGTCTCAATGACGTGTTCGTGAGCCAGAGCGTTCTCGCGGGTAGGATCGAGAATGGCCATGGGTGCCTTGCTAACGACGGCGGCAATGTCCTGAAAATTTACGGTGTAGACCTGATCGCCAGCGCCCCCGATTCCTATCTTCCCGAAGTCCATGCGCTCTTTGGCTTGAACGATGCCGTAGACATATCGTCCGCCATCCCCTGCTGCGGATTCCGGTGCAACCGGTGATTCGCTGATTCGTACGTGCAAATCTTCCCTGACGCTAACCGCACTCTTGGCCGTCTTTGGCACTGCGGCGCTGGTTGTGCTTCTGGAACTTGCTGACTTCGTTGTCTTTGTGCGTTGGCGCTTTGGGGGTGCTTTTTTCATTGGCTGACTTCCCACTGTATTCCCAAAGTATCTGCAAAAATTCAGCTTATCGAGTGGCGCTAAATCCCGGCATCGTACTGACCATTATACTGTGCTGTGCATCTAGCTGGAAATCGGGAAGACAACTTTAATCACCGTTCCCTTTCCAACGGTACTCCGAACACCGATGCGGCCATTATGATTCTCCACGATGCCTTTGACAATCCAGAGGCCGAGTCCTGTCCCTTTTTCACCTTTTGTGGTAACAAAGGGATCAAACATGGATTTCTGAAGGGAGCGATCGATTCCGCAGCCAGTGTCGGCGATGGTAACGGTTACCCAACGACGTAACCCGTCGGCGGAGCGCGATTCCCTGGTGCGAATGGTCAGCTTACCCCCAGGAGACATGCTGTCCCGTGCGTTGACGACGAGATTCGAAAGCAGTTGCCGGAATTGATCCGCAGAGCCTTTCATCGATAGAAGATTGCCCAGCCTCTTCTCGACAGTCACACCGGCTTTGGCGAGTGATCCGGTAAATAAAGCGAGAGTATCTTCGACTACCCCGTTCAAATCAAAACTCGCGAGATTGACCGTGTTGCGATATAGGCCAAGCATTTGACGCACGATTCGGGTCACGCGCTCGGTTTCCGATTTCAAGACTTCATAAATCGGATGGGATTCCGCTGGGATGGAGTCCCCGAGAAGATGGATGGCATTTTTGATAGCCTCAAGGGGATTATTGATTTCGTGGGCGATGGTCCCAGCCAGGCGACCTGTGGCTGCAAATTTCTCCATTTCCAGCATGCGGCGTTCCATTTGTAGCTGTTCCAATTTTCTCCACGCGGAAAAATCGCGGAGCACGGTGACAGTGTAGGCCACCTGACCGCGCGCGTCGTAAATTTTTCCGGAGCGCGCCGCATATTCAATCTCAGCCATGCTCTTGTGATCGTAAAGACGCATCGAACGATTTTCTTTATCGGCGAAGGAGAACGTAAAAGAAGTGAGATAAGCGTCAAGCTTAGCCTGGTTCTTGATGATCTGGGGATTCTTGGAATGCGCGTCCAGGCCGAAGAGCTCTTTTGCCAGCGGGTCAAGCAAAACAATTCTGGTGGCATTATCTGCCACGATGATAGGGTCACCGACGTTCTCAATCACCAGGTTCAACCGGTCGCGATCCTGGCGAACCATCTCTTCTGCGGCCTGGAGCTTTTCGAGATTGGCGCGCATTTCCATATCGGCTTTACGCAAATCGGTGACGTCACGCATGATCGTCACCATTCCGGTTCGTGCGCCCTCGGTGTTGTAAGTCGGAGCGGTCACCGCTTCGAAAAGCACTTCTTCGCCTTCCATGACATCGACCAATGTGAGGTCGCGGGTTGGGTGAATGGCACTGACCATCATCGAGGATAGCGCAGCCGAGAAAAACATGTTGTTCAGCTCGACGGCGCGTCGTCCCCCCTCGCCAATGCCTTCTGGTACACGAAAAAAGCGCTCCGCGGCGCGGTTTTGAATGACCACGCGATGCTGATTGTCGGTAAGAATCACAGGATTTACGGTGCTTTGCATTACCGCGCGCAGCCGCGAAATTGTCACTTCCATGTCGCGCATCCGGTTGAAGTAGTGCTCGACCTTAAACAGACGGGCAAGATATCCATTGGCGCGATCGGCAAGAATGCGGAATTGGCGAAGACGATTTTGGGACGAGCGCGGGCCCAGCTGGCCCACAGCTAGAGCGGCATAAGAACGCATTCCACATATCGAGCAGATTTGTTCTTCGAAGGGCAATTTGCGCAAATTATGGAAATTCTGAAGCGCCAGGCACTGGCCGACTCGCTCACGCTCAGCCTCCCAACAGCGATTCCGGCTTCGGTAGACCATCGGGCAGGCGTAGAGGCTCAAGCCCTTGCCCGAAGGTGGCGAAAAAGTCGCAGGCTTCAAATTTTGAAAAACGGAATTGATGGGATTTTCTCTGTCCCAAAGTGACGCATAAAACTTTTGTAGGTACGCTTTATCGCAGTTTACAGAGGCTGTTGGTTTTATTTCTCCTTTTTCGAAATCAATTTCGAGTAACAGAGCCCGCGGAAAACCGAGCTCCACGATTTCTTCGAGCAGGATTGGAAAGATTTCTTCAGAACGTTCGGCGGAGAGAAGGCGAAGCGCGGCGGAATCTTTCGAGGACCGGTGGTCAACCAATATGTCTGGCCTGATTTTCAATCGCGGACTGGCCATCGAGCACTGTTTCCGGTGATTCGTCCCAACCTATGATTAACTGCGTCGGCGGCGAGTCCTTCGAGCGGGCACGCGGGTGACGCGACGGGTCGTCTCAATAGCCAGCTCGGGTTCTTGGACTGCAGCGAGTTGCGGCCGCGACACAAGGCCAACAAGTCCAACCGCATCGGCATATTTCAAGTAGGTGTCAATTGAGGCGACGACTACGCGCGCTTCGACCGTAATCAAATCAATTCCGACGAGGGAGATACGAACCCAGGCATCAATGACGATTCCTTTATCCAGGACGCGATCGAGAACATCGATGAGGCTAGATCCACCAGAAACGCGTTCGACTGCCATTGTCCTTGCCTCCTATGAGTGCGTCTAGACTTTGCGTCTAGATTTAGCCGCTTTGGCGGGTTTGGAACGAACTACACGCCGCGTCTGAGTAGACTGCTGGGCCATTCTGGGGACGACCGGAGCCTGCATGGTCAAGTGGGGATCGTACTTCCACCAATTCATACCGATCTGCTCAGCCTTGTCAACAGAACAAACCAGCAGACGAATTCTTATTGTGAGGAGCTCTACGTTTGCCAGCGAGACTCGGATATCGCCGGCAATTACTAGTCCCTTGTCGAGAACACGGTCCAAGATATCGACTAGGTTCGTGGTCCCACTTGACGTTGGCGCTCTATCCATAAGAAATTGGAACCAGCCTCAGTGAATTAACTGCCCTTATTTGCAGAGTTGTTGCCCGTTGATAGAAACGAGATGCTACTGACTTACGAGATTCCTGTCAATGTGGGGGAACAAAATAGCCGTTTTTAACTTAATGTTCGCTAGGGACGAACCGAGTTTCGTCAATAGGGCGAATCCTGTATGGGTGTTAGTTCCGCAAGAAAAACACTAGAACCCGAGTCTATTTTACCAAATGACCTAAAGGGCCAAGGTCAAGATTTAAATCGGCAGGAGTGAGGCCAAAATGTTTGCTCAGCTCGCAGATCTTGGCTTCGAGCTTCATCAGCGATTCTCCCATCTGCTCGACCTGCTCGTCGCTCAGCGAACCGCCTTCCATTCTGCGGATGGCTTGACGTTCGAGAAGTTGGCGCAGCAGTTCAATGAGACTCAGAACAAGCTTGGCTAACCCTTGATCAATGGTTTCAGGAGTGCACTCGACGCGGCTAGGAACCGCTGAGGGGGCACCTGAAAGATCCGCGGAGCTATTGGTAGATTTCGAAAGCGAGGATGGATTTTTCTCGGGCATTTCAAACAGGGCTGTTTCAGAGTTGAGAACTTTTGGCTCCGTTCGGGCTGCTACTTCCCCTCAACTGATTGAGCTTATTCAATTTAGAGCCTGTGGAAGCCGCAATTTTAGCGGGTTCCCGCATACACCGAAACTCGTAATTAGGGGCGTTTTTAATATGATCAGTATCACCCCAACGGGCGGAGAATGCGCCTTCTGACCTCACCATCGATTCTACCAGAAGAGCGGGTCGGGATGGACGTATTCACGCAAGACGTCGTAACTGCCGGTAGAAGCATCGTCTAGGTCGGCAGAAATGCACGAACATCTTTGAAGCGGTCGAAATACCCAGAAAGGTCTTGTCGGTGAAATGGACGTGGAAATAAAGCGTGCCCTGCTCGTTATGTGTTTGAAATATATTCGACAGCCTTCCCCCGTCTGTTGGCCTCCGTTGAAATTGAGATTTGGCGGCAGCGGAAAACGATCTCCAGTACGTACCGGCAGGCACCGTAAAGACGTTCGCTCCATGGCGGTAGGAGCTGAAGTATCTCTTCAACGGTCGGCAGATACGTAGCGGATTGACCGTACGTATTCCTCGGCATTGTGCAAGGCACTGGTGTTCCATAAGGTGAGTATCGCTGTAGGAGAGACGTGTGAATTTTGATCTACATGAATTCTCAAAAGAGAACGTCGCTTTTGTAGAGTCATTGCGAAAGCAGGGAATTTCAGTGAAAGCCGGAGTGACACTCAAAGGTCATCGCATCTACTTCATAGAAAACCACATTTTTACAGAAGAAGAGATTGTCCGCTTGCTGGCAACCGGTGAGTTGAACAGGGAGGGTATCAGAAGGTTCAGAAAAGGATCCATAGGTGATTCACGTTCACACTGATGGACGTTTTTGAACTTCGAAATTTATCTTACCTTGAACTCACCGAAGACAATCCTATTCGAATCATGCGGGATTAACCTCTTCTAAAGGTGCGTGAATTTGATTTGCATGAACCCAAGCTGTCGTAATCTATTCAATCCTCCTAGTGAACACGACAATCCATCGAGGCTCCCAATTGGAATTAGAGATTGCCCGAAATGCGGTCGTACCATGTCCAACTTCTGCCCGTTCTGCGCCCAGTTGCTGGACATTCGTTGGACGGGAGCGGGCCCTGAGTGTTTCCGTTGCGGTCGAGAGCTGAAACCAGAAATGTGACCTTGGCGGTTTCGGCGGGCGAGAACAACCGGATGCGCTACGCATCGTGAAAACGCGATGTTCTTGATTTACTTCGCTATTTCTACTCCTTCAGGAATTCGGTCGCGGGCCAAGGGCCCGTCACGCGCGCGCTGAGCTCAGGTGCTAGCTCTACCGAACCAACGTGTTCCATGAAGGCTTGCATAGCAGGGCGCCCCACTAAAACATAGCATCGAACCCCGTCCAGGACATGGCGCTCGCGCCATAATTCAATCCAGGGCTCCCCGGCGGCACGCATCGCGCTCACGGCAGATTCCAGGAGGCGAAGCTGAGTTTGCTGCTTATGCATGTAGGCCAATCCAGGCTGCCCCGTCGCCGCGGGGCTTTGCGGCGCGCGTTGGTAATTGACCCGTATCTCGACCTGTACCTTATCACGCAGCCGGGGCAGGGCACGAGCGTACTCCTCGCAATGCTCACGCAAAAAGGTTGAAAGCTCGCCTTCATCCGCGACTACCGTGGGAAATCGAAACGGAACAATGGCCACCTGGCGGAAAATTTCCTGTAACACGCGATTAAACACCATCGCGGTCTTTTGAAGAGGCTGCTCAATAAGCGTGGCCGTGTCGCTGTACCTGGAAACCAAGCACCGGAGACCGGAATCGACTATTGCTTCGATGGGCATTCCCTGCACGCCAGCAAGCGGGATTTCAATCGGGGGTTCGGTTTCGGTTATGCAGTAGGGAAGCAGGCGCATGACTTGAGAAGAATTACGTGCGCCTAGTGGGTTCTGAAGATTGCAAGAGGCTCATTTCCATATGGCGCAGAGCCGTCTCCACAGACGTGAGAATCACATCCAGCCGGACATAAATTAGATCAACGCCGGCAAGGGAAATCACCACATTCCCGCTAATAACCACACCTGCGTTCAGCAGATGATCGAGCACGTCCAGAAGTGTGCTCTCATCCGCCGGATCGCCATTCTCAAGGATGATCGCAGTGGATGGTTTGGGCATAAGCAATTGGCGCAGCGATACAATAAACAGTGCTACTGAATGCTTCGCGATACGAACGAGTATGGCGGCCACGGTCCGGTGCATTCAATCTGTCGCGAGTCTTTCCACTTGCTGGAAAATCGCTTCAGGATAGCTTCGAGTTTTTTTCGGTTGGCACGCTTGACCAACAAGGAAACTTGAAACACTAGGTCACGACGTCCGCCGCTTATCCTTCCTCCCTCCGCCGCGGTTTTCGAAATTCTTTCGAGAGCTTGCGCAAAGCGAGTCATTTCTTCATCTGGAGTTTTACGCGTACGTTTGTGCAGCATTGCGGATTTAGCCTTCAAGTAATCTTTCCCCGTTTTCAGCGACGAAGGCAGTTCAATTTTGCCAGGCTGAAAGGCAAAAACTTTCACGCCCCATTCTTCGCAACCCTTTATTCGTTTGAAGTCCGCAAGCAATTCAGATTGGCGCTGTTGGATATCGGACCGCAATGATGTTTCGTTCAAAAAGACCGTGCCAAAGCGAGCCGGCAAAACATCCTCGGTTGGCGCAATTGCCGAGACAGTTTCCTGATGGCGAGCGCTCATGGCCGCAAGCCAATCCAGGTTTTCCATGTTCGCCGAGAGATTATCCGCGAATTCAGATTTAGATACCCGGCTCATCCAGCAGATCAGCGCGCCGCATTTTATGGACTCGACTGGCGCCTTGCCGTCAATGCCGGGAATGGCGGCGAAGTCAGAGGGACGTTGCATAATCCCGTACATATACAAAACTTTGTCTTTCGACGCAGAGTTCATGCCACGCGCCATAGCTCACCGGTCAAAGAGCGCAAACCCCTCTTGCCTGCGATTTCGGATGGGAAGTTTCGCACCAGATACACAGAACGTTCGGCGTGGTTACGCAAAAGTTCGGCAAGCGTTGCCATCTGCCAACGGCTGGCACGGCCACATCGGCGACAACCACGAACATCATCGGGGAACAGCAAACGATTGACGAATACATAGCCTACGTTCATTTTGAGATTACGAAGCTCATTCACTAACCGTTCCGTTTCACGATCGGGAAGTGGTTCAGCGAGCATCACGGTATAAATGCAGGTCTGCTGAGAATTGTTTAGCAGGGCCAGCAAGTCCCGAATGTTTTTGCCTAACTGCGCAACCGTAACGCCGGCATCGCGCACCAAATCAAGTGTACGGTGCGCGGAGAGAGTTTTCAACAATGCCCTGGTCCAGGCCAGAATCCGTTCCGGAGTGCGCAACAGATCGAGCGCATGTCCGGTGGGCGCCATGTCAATTACTACCCTCTTCGAGCGGTCGCTCAACAAATCGAATATGCGGACGACAGCGAGAATTTCATCCAAACCGGGCGGCACGCTGTCGAGCAGAGTCGCAAAGAGCTGCCTTTCAAAAGATAGATCAACGTGCACGCTGGCGCGGGTCGATGTCATCGCCCTGTCGATGGAGTGCTTGATTGTTGATACCCAGTCTCGAAAAATCCCGGCGGAGTCCAACTCCGAAGCCCTAAACTTGGGATCACCCAGGACGGATTTAGCCTCGCCTGTAATGTTGGCTTGAAAGATATCGTCGAGCGATGGTGCAGGATCAACCGAGCAAAGTTCGACGGAGACTTTTTCTTGCGCTCGTGCGTGAAAACCCAGCGCGGCTGAAATGGTAGTTTTACCAACGCCGCCTTTCCCCAGAACGAGGGAGAGCGGAGTACTTAGAACAGGCCAATCGGTTCGAACGATTCGCAGCTTCCTGCTGGTAGGGGCCAGTGGCTTCCAGCGAAAAGGCTTTCCTGCGAAAACGTGACGGCCAAAATGTTCCAACCCCATGAGCCCGACAATCGGGGCTCCACTATCTTCTCCGATATATAATTCCTGACTGGGAAATCGCTTCTTCAGAAACCTGCGCCCCGCGCGAGTCATTTCCCTTTTTTGTTGGCACGTATTGCATTTATTTTGACCGAGGACAACACGGTTCAAAACTATGGCGTTTATCTCCATAGGCGGGGAATGTGCTCGCAATTCGGCGCTACACCGGACGGCCTCATTTAAGGAAAAACTTTCTGCAGTGGTAACTAGGAATAACTTGGCATCGGTCAGGAAAGCTTTTTGTACCGCCTCGACCAATAGGCGCCACTCCGCCAAAATCGGGTTGTTAGGCTGACGCTGATTTCCGCCAAAATGGGCGGCCAGAACGCGGTCACGATCGGTTGCCAGCTCCAGAAAATCTAGGAAACGGGAGAAGTACTGTGGAAGCTCAAAAAGCCTTAGGGTATGTCCAAAAGGAGCGGTGTCCACTACGATCCGATCGTATTTGCCGGATCGAAACGCGTCGTCAATCGCGAGCAGCGCCGACATCTCGGCCATGCCAGGCAAAGTGGTGTTCAAAAGCGGCTCAATATCCTGACGAGAAAAAATCGAGCCCTTTTCGAGGATCGACAGCATTGCTTCTTTGTGTTTATTAAGGAAGCCCCGGAACTTCTTTTCGGCGTTGACTTGCCAGAGGTAAAGGCGGCCTGGGCGACGTAGCCGCGCTCTTTCTGCCGCGTCTCCTAACGGCTGCTGCCAGATATCTGACAGAGAGTGAGCTGGATCGGTAGAGAGAAGCAGGGTGGATTCAGCAGGATTGTGGACAGCGTGATGTAACGCGTAAGCTGCGGATACCGTTGTTTTGCCAACCCCGCCTTTTCCTACGAAGAAATCTAGTTTTGCCACAGCGGGCATTCTAGCGAAGGCCAACCGGAAAGAACAGGCTGGCGCCCGGAGGAATGTCGGCCGCCCCTCAGGCGCAGCATATTTGACTCGGTTGTCGAGTCACCGAGGGAACACATCACGCTGCTTCTGTTGACTCAATTCTTCCCAATTGCTACGCTTCTTGAATCCGAATCTCGATTTGAAGGGGTCATGAAAGAGAAATCCGGAGCAAACCACTACTCGGTTCTGTGTATTGATGATGAACCCTCTAATTTGACGGTTAGAAAATTGTTGCTGGAGTCGGCCGGCTATACGGCGCTCACTGCGTCAAGCGGTAAAGAAGGACTGGATATTTTTTGTTCGCGCCCCATTGACGCGGTGATCCTTGATTACTCGATGCCGGAAATGGATGGGGGAATCGTCGCCGCGGAGATCAAACGGACGAAACCTCGCCTTCCGGTTCTAATGCTGTCCGCTTATGCCGGAGTAAGAAGCGGCGTCGAGGAAGTGGTGGACGCCTTTATTGAAAAAGGCGGGGAACCGACTTCATTATTAAGCCGGCTTCACTCGCTGATCAAGGTGCGGAACCATGTTCACCCCGAATTAAAATCGGAGTACGTACTTTGCGCGGATTCTTCTCACCAGTGCGTGGATTGTTCTGATGCTGTATGCCATCTTCTTGGTTATAGCCGTGCAGAACTCCTCGACACAACGGTCGAAAAGATCAGCTATGTGAGCGAAGAGGCGCAGAATCTATTTGGCCAACCTCAACAGCCCGGGGCTTTCGCTGGCGAGCATATCTTAAAGCACAAGAACGGCCGACCTGTGCCGATACGCTTCCGCTCATGGCTGTTTGCAGATGGTTGCCGAGCGGCAGTTTTTGAGCAGATCAGAGACTGGAAAGAGCTATACCACGCGGCCATGCTGGAGTTTAATCCCGCGAGAGTAAAAGGCCGCATGGAAGTAGCGCTCCTGGCGATCCATCGCCGGATGCGCGAATTGGGTGAAACACCGTCAAAACTTACAGGTGAGCAGGCCGCCCTGAACGACGCTCTGAATGGACTCCGGATTTTGCAAAAGGGCGGGAGATAGCCCAGTTTTTTCTGAGGGCACTGGAGAAGAAGCACTCCAAGGCGGCGCTGGGAGGCAGCGACACGAGGGGCAAAGATAGCTGCAGTTCTTTGGAATCGGTTGTTTTGCGCCACAAGCGGTACTGGAATTCTCAGTTGTTCCAAACCTTAGAACCTGATATTCCCTGGATCATTTCGTCATACGAGCGCATCGCAGCTTCAAAGATAGGTTTAGTTGTTTCAATCTCTTCCCTTAGTTTTTCTTTGTAGCAGGTAAATTCCTCTGGATCACACAACATGGCCTGCCGCAGAGCGGCAATATCGATCATTACGGCCATAACCGTGCCATGGAGCGCCTTCATGGTCGTGATCATGTCGGCGAGGAAATCTTGCATGTATCGATCGAGTTCAGGTGGCGGTTGTTTAACGGGCATTGACATTATCCCTCCTCTTAAGTTTGTATCCGTGCCGGCCGTTGACTTCTCATTGCATCCTCACAGACTGGAGCAGCATCAAACAGATTCTGGCCTCAGCTCTCGACCACAGCGCAAGCAGTGAGGAGACACTTCCTTCCAGAAAATGTCCAGGACTTGAGTGCAGAAGGGGCAGAAGCTGGACAGGAGGTGGCCACATTTCGGACAATCTCTAAGGGGCGTCTTCGAACTGCTTTGTTCACCGTCTTCTCGGAGGTCAAACACATAGCGACAGTTTCGATTCATGCAGACCACAATTCACAACCTTTGCGCAAGAGATTAGGAACATACATAATTTATGTCAAGCCATTAATCATGTAATCTTTGTGTCCATTTACAAAAACCCGGACATTCGGCACTGTGTGCCGATAGAGAATGGGCGTAGAACAAACGAAATGGCCGCGATCAGGGACGGTAATAGCCCGTAAAGATGGATCCGTGACTGCGGCGACAGCATCTTTTGTCCTCGATTGAATCATGAGCAAGGGGGTGAGTCGCCTGCTGCCAGCCACGTAATGCCAGATGCGGGTCGAAGAGCTACATGACGAACAAGAGTAAATGCTCCCGAGAAGGGGCCAGGATTCGCCGATTGCGTTTGAAGGCACGGCTGACCCAGGAGGCCCTGGCGCATCGCGTGGGCGTTACAACGCACACGATCTGGCGTCTGGAAAAAGACACGGTTTTCAATCCACGCCTCGAAACCGTCCGGGCAATCGCCAAGGCCCTCGGAGTTGACGTGATCGATCTTTTGAGCGCGAGTAAGCCGAAATGTTAGCCACACTTTTCTAACGTCTCCCGCACGCGTGCCGGTACCTTAGTTGCCCTGGGCCGCAAACCGCAATGCGGGCACGGTCTGCTGAGAAACCACTCTAGCGTTGCAGCCATGAAGGCTTCCTCAACTTGGCGTAGCGCATCCTCGTACTCGACCGCTAACTTAAACTTGCTTTTGGGAACGCCTCCCTTAGAAATCATTCTCCAGCCCGTGATGGCTTCCAGGGCTTTGCGCAGCCTTCGGTTCGCAATTTTGATCTGCGTGTGCCCGGTGATCGCCTGACTCTCTGTTAGGGCAAGGCAGAGAGGGTCCTGACGTTTAACCTCCGACGTCAGACTCCTGTTTTTTTTCCGTGGCATTAAATCGAATCCAATCTGGCGTTGCAGCAAGGGGCACTCCCGGGTATCAACGGTAGTGTCTGCAATTCCCGCGAACCCCATAGGCGAGCCTCTCCTGCAGTGACACTCCATTTATGGAACAGCAGGTCGCTTGGGCGCAATGCCGAGGTATACGTACGTCCAATCCCCTACGCGCCCGCGAACCACTCGGGGCCGGGTAATCCCGCAAAAGGCCTCCCGCTGGAACATTTGCTTGTTTGGGAAAGCGATGAGGTGAACAGCTCCAATAGGCGTTGAATGCAGGTAGGAGCGTGTTTGTGTTGCTATAAGCGGACCCACGATTGCCTCAAGCGTGGTTTTGACCGGTTCGTACGATTCTCATGTGGTGGCACTTTCCGTTTTGAAGGCTGTAGCGGCTTGCGATGCGGCACTTGATCTTGCAAGGCGTGTAAAGAACCGGAACGGCTGGACATGCTCGGCCTGGCTGACCGGTGGTATCATATTGCCAGGGTTGTTATGCGGTTAGCGCTATATGCTGGTATAGCGCGCCGGTATCGTTACTCTGTTTGCCGCACTCGCGATCGTGGGTTCCCTTGCTGGGTTGTGGCTCGGATTTCTTGGATACAAAGCGAAAGAGAGGGTCGGGAGAAGGATTTCAAGTTGCCTTTAGGGGCACGACGGTTCGGTCGTGATACCCCTGCGCGAGGCGATTCAGTGAGAAAGATTCGCATTTTGGTGGCCGATGACCACGAGCTTATCCGGCGCGGCGTGATCGAACTGGTGCACCGTCAGCCCAGTTGGGAAGTAGTGGGTCAGGCAGTACACGGCCAGGAGGCCGTGGAAAAGGCGCAGAAGCTGAAGCCTGACGTCGTTATTTTGGATATTAGTATGCCTCGCTTAGATGGTCTCGAAGCGACGCACCAAATCCGAGAGGCAGTTCCTAGAACCGAGATTTTGATTCTAACGATGCACGAATCCGAGCAACTGGTACGCCGCGTGCTGCAGGCAGGCGCCAAAGGGTACATCTTGAAATCCGATCTAGGACGCAGGCTAGTGGCTGGGGTGAAGGCCGTGGCTGGACACAGGCATTTTCTTACCTCCAAGGTCTCCGAAATAGTGCTTGAGGGCTATCTAAAGCGTGGCACGGCTAAGTCATCCACGACCCAGTTGACTAGGCGCGAGGTCGAAATCACCCGTCTTGTCGCGGTCGGCAACAGCAATAAGGAAGTTGCTGAGGCGCTTGGAATTACCGTCAGAACCGTCGAAACCCACCGATCGAACATCATGCGCAAATTGGATCTTCACTCCGCCAATGCACTGGTGCGATACGCCATACGAAGTAAGATGGTTGAGGCCTAGGTGGGGCATCTGGGGCGTTAACGTCCACCGGCCGGTATAATTTCTCTATACGAAGGCTTATCTGAGTCTTGTACGCGGCTAAGGCGTTTCACAAGTTTGCCGAGGCGCGCTCGATCCTCGGCACGCATCGCGGTAATCTCAACTCCCATTCCCTTGTTTGGTATAGAGTTTCGAACAACGGATTGGGTTCTAATCTCACCTTCCGGCACAACGAAAAGGAGTTTGACGATCGTCCCAACCGCGGGTGGGTCGGGTGTTGATATGAAGAGTCCACATATGGTGAGATCGCAAACACGGGAAACAGACTTATTGCCGGAGGCCTCCCACTTCACCCACATCCCCATCGGTGTCGCAACGCGACGATGTCGACGCTTTTCTTCGATCATACGAGACTCAGTTCACACAGTTTCAGGCCGCAGACGCGCTGGCTCCATCCAAGACGATTATCGAAGCGATGGTGAGCCAATCAACCGGTATAGTTCAAATGTAGTGTGTAATCTGGCTTATCGCTTGTCAATACGCTAGCAGTCCTATTGTTCTAAAAGGGTGTAATCCTCGATTCTCGTACCCACCAATAACCGACGGCTCGACCAGTCCGCGGTGACCCTTCAAATAGAGTTGCAAAACGGGCGCCCACAGGCGTAAATCTGAAAGGCTTGCTCAGGCCGGAAGATAGTCTTGACTCTCGGCACTCAGAGTCACACGAGAGCACGGCAAGAATTCGAATTCTAAAACGATGATCGTTGTTTCCATCATTGCGCTGGGATTTTTTCTCGGGATGCGTCACGCAACCGATCCCGATCACGTTATTGCCGTAACAACGATCGTTAGCCGTCAGCCGAGCATACGAAATGCGGCGATCATCGGTATTCTTTGGGGAACCGGCCATACCATTACAATTTTTATTGTGGGTTCGGCCATCATTTTATTTGGATTCGTTATTTCGCCCAGGCTTGGCCTTACCATGGAGCTGTCTGTGGGCCTAATGTTAATCCTTCTCGGATTTCTGAATCTGTCAGGGATGCTGCGTTGGATTACGGAGATGTTCACACCTGCGCCTGCGGGAGATCATGCGCATGCGCGCCCCGTACATGGGCATGCCCATAGCCACGGCGACTATGTTCACAACCATCCTCATGGCCACGATCCTGAAAATCACGGTCATGCGGAAGACGCCACACCAGTGAGCTGGATGGATCGGAATTTTGCGCGGCTCGGTGTCTATCAGTTATTGCGTCCGCTGATTGTGGGTATCGTGCACGGTCTTGCTGGTTCGGCAGCGGTTGCTTTGCTGGTGCTGACAACGATTCGCAATCCATTCTGGGCGGTCGCTTACCTGCTTGTGTTTGGTGTAGGCACAATTGCGGGCATGATGCTGGTTACTGCGGCGATCGCCTTGCCGTTCACCTACTCGCAACATCGTTTTGGCAGGCTCAACCGCGCACTCGGTCTCGCATCGGGGCTCATCAGTCTGGGTTTCGGTTTGCTAATCGTGTACCGGATGGGTTACGTCAATGGAATTTTCACGAATCCTCGGTGGTTTCCTCGCTGAGTCATCCGTTACCGCAACTCAGTCAAGGTTGCCGACTGGCAGTGGTCCCGCAAAACCACAGGTTCGCTCAGTGACAATCCCGCGGCACACCGGCGCCGCTTCCACCCACCAAGAAATCCAGATCGGCGCCGCGATCGGCCTGCAGGACATGTTCGTAATACAGTTTGTAGTAGCCCCGCTCGAAAACTCGCCGTGGCGGTTTCCATCCAGCACGCCGCCGCGCCATCTCGGTCTCGGGCACATCCAGATGCAATCGCCGCGCCGCGACATCCAGCTCAATCATGTCTCCTGGCTGTACAAGCGCGAGGGCACCGCCCGCGGCAGCTTCCGGCGATATATGGAGCACCGCCGTGCCATAGGCGGTGCCGCTCATCCTCGCATCGGAGATGCGCACCATATCGGTAATCCCTTTTTTCAGGAGTTTAGGCGGGAGAGGCATGTTTCCGACCTCAGCCATTCCCGGGTAACCGCGAGGACCGCAATTTTTGAGCACCATGACGCAGGTTTCATCGACCTCAAGATCAGGGTCATTGATTCGAGTGTGAAATTCCTCGATGTTCTCAAACACAACCGCCCGCCCGCGATGCTTCATCAATTTCGGCGTGGCCGCTGAAGGTTTAATCACGGCTCCATCGGGGCACAGATTGCCTCGCAAAACAGCAATTCCGCTGTTTGGCTTTAATGGTTCGCGCAATGGCCTGATGACATCACGGTTGTAACAAGGCGCGTCGGCTACATTCTCACCTATCGTTTTTCCGTTCACCGTCAATGCCTCCTGATGGATCATGCTATCCAACTCGCGAAGCACTGCAGGCAGGCCTCCGGCATAATAAAAATCTTCCATCAGATACTTTCCCGAGGGCATCAGATTCACCAGGCAGGGTACATCTCTGCCCAAAAGGTCCCAGTCTTCCAGCGTTAGGTTGACGCCTACTCGACCAGCGAGGGCCAGCAGGTGAATGACCGCATTGGTCGAGCCCCCAATGGCGCCAACGGCGCGAATGGCATTCTCGAACGCTGCGCGAGTCAATATCTTCGACATTTTCAGATCTTCGTGGACCATCTTTACGATTCGCTGTCCAGCCATATGGGCCAGCGTGTATCGCCGGGAATCAACTGCTGGAATGGCCGCGTTCATTGGCAGTCCCATACCAAGCGCCTCGACGACGCAGGCCATCGTCGAAGCCGTGCCCATCGTCATGCAATGACCTGCCGAGCGACTCATGCACGCTTCCGCTTGCATGAATTCGCACAAATCCATTGCGCCGCAGCGCACGTCCTCACTGAACCTCCACACGTCGGTCCCCGATCCGATATCTCGTCCGCGAAATTTCCCGTTGAGCATCGGGCCACCAGATACCATCAGGGCCGGCAGGTCGCAACTCGCCGCGCCCATCAAGAGAGCTGGCGTGGTCTTGTCGCATCCCGCCAGCAGCACCACTCCATCGAGCGGGTTGGCGCGGATGGATTCTTCCACGTCCATGCTGACGAGATTGCGGAAGAGCATGGTCGTTGGCCGCATCAAAGTTTCTCCGAGAGACATGACCGGGAATTCCAGCGGGAATCCTCCCGCTTCATAGACCCCGCTCTTCACGTCGTTTGCGATGTCACGGAAGTGTGCATTGCATGGGGTCAACTCCGACCACGTGTTGCAAATGCCGATCACCGGCCGCCCATCAAACAGATGATCAGGCAAACCTTGATTCTTCATCCAACTGCGATGGATGAAACCGTCCCTGTCGGCCCGGCCAAACCATGCCGAACTGCGGAATGCCATAAGTCTATCTCCCGATGTCTTTTTGAGTTGCTCGAACCGAAAGAACCAATCCGGCTGCCAGGAGCGCTGACAGCGAAAGAGACAGTGTGCCTCCCAACAAAGAATTCGTCCTGTTGTTCAAATATCCCATCCTATAGGACCGACAAAACCTCCGAGATTGCGACTGAGTTGATTAGCCCGACCGTAGCAAATAATTCGTCGCAGGATATGCCTTCGAGCGCGATCAGTGATGGGAGCCTCAAGCACCGTCTGGGTTGCCATCATTTTGTTTGCCCGGAAACTCTTCGGCTCGCTCCACCCTCCGCTATTTCGTGGCGTTACCGACGACTCGTCGCTGCCATGCATGCATTAGCATGCACCTGAGTCCAGTCAATAATGCTTGCTCAGCTTCAGCTGCAGTCAGCACAATTGCTGATATGGACCTTTGCGTGAGTGCGTACCGCCAGGCCTCGGCCAATGCCGCGGCCCCAACTATCGCCACTTGACTATCGCGTGCGAGAACTCCTCGGGAGATTAGCGCATCCAGGTCCACCGCAATGAAAGCCCCTATCAGAAATGACAGCCGGTCCTCGGGTGTTCCTTCGTTGGCAAGTTCCAGGAGGCGCACGCAGAACAGAGCGCGAGGCAAACCCGACCGACGCTGCTCGTTCATGCCTGCCTCCATCCAGTGCTCGTCTATTGTCGTAGCGCGTTTGTTCACAACAGCGCTGGCCAGAATTGTTTGCGTCTGCGCAGCGTGAATGAGCTCGCCCGAAAGTGATGTAACGCTTGATTCTATCTGTCCTTGGCCACCAAGTTGAATCGCTTTCCAATGAGACCCAAGGTTCAGCACCACAGCGGGGGGCTTGGCTAATCCGAGGGCCAGCAATCCAACACTCAAAGTCTCCTCGCCACGCATGACGTCGGCCTCCTGGATCAGATTAATCCTCGGTTGCGGTGGCCCAGAACGCACACCAGGTACGAGCAGTATTGGCAGAGCAGCCACCTCAGGAAAGTCAACCCATCGCGACGAGGCAGCTAGCTCTGTAAGACTCGCGGGGGCTTGCACATGAGGTATTTCGACGAGCCCCAGCGGCGAGCCAATCATTCCAGAGGCCGCGACGCAAACCGGCACGCACAACCTTGAAGCATCCCCCGCTAACATTCGTAATTCTGTCACAAGTTCTTTCAGTGCCGTTTTTATTTTGGCAGGCGATCGCTCCCGCGCGGTGTCACGCACTCCTACAGGCTTACTAGCCCGGGAAATGATTTCGCTGCCGCGCATAAGCCAGCCGCTCGTGTTTGTCGTTCCCATGTCTACATAAATCGCGCACACCTCGTCGCTTTTAGCTTCAACGTGGATCATAAACTGGTTCGCGGTCTCTCGAGTTTTGAGCTAAGGGCAGCTTAATCGCCAAAGCTCGCGCAATCTTGCTTATCGCTTCCCGCCGATTCCGAACTGATCTCCCGCACGAACCGGCTTGCCATTGGCAAAGACCACCTCCAATAACTTTTCGCTCTGCACGTGCCTTCCAGTTTCGTCTTCGAGAGTCGCTACTATGCGTTTGGCGCGAATGTCTACGACATCTCCGGTTGATGGATAGGCTATCCGCCCGTCGGTGCCGAAGGTGATCCAGCCGGGCTGGTCTCGCAGCTTTATGCTGGTTGTCTGTTTTGGCGGCATCACTGTGGCATCGAAGACGTGTATGACGCTGTTTGCAGCGTCGGCAAGCCACAGTTCTGTTTCGTCAGGCGTGAGTGCTATGCCATGGCTGGGACAGCCGTGGCGTTTGGTAGGCCCTTTCTGGAAGCCTGCCACTTCCACACGATGCAACATCTTTCCGGTTTTGCAATCGCCAACTTCAAAGCCGAGCAACTCATTTACGTTGACGAAGCACAGCGTCTGGCTGCCATTGATCGTGAACGGCCGAATCGAGTTGCTAAATGGCCCGACTGTGCTCACAGCGGTGTGGGTCTTGGTGTCGGCCACAGAAAGCAGCCGAGAATGCAGCCCCGCAAGATACGCGCGCGAGCCATCCGGCCCGTAAATTGTGTTATGCGCGCCCGATTTGGGCTCAATCTTTGCAATCACGTCTCCGGTCAGTGCATCAACAACATGCCAGTGGGGCCCCTCGAAGGAAGGCACGTAAAGTATCTTTCCATCGGGCGAGAGAGCCATGCGATCAGAGCCACCGTCGTATGTCTTCTCCCATAATTTTTTTTCCGTAATCAGATCAAAACAGGCTAAGCGCTTGGTTGTGCTGATATAAAGCTTGCCGGTGTTCGCGCTGGCAGCTATACCTTTTACATTCTCCGGCATCTGCCCGGGCGGCACATCCCACGTCGGAATCCGTTTAACGAATTTATATCCAGCATCAATATCGTAGACCAGGATTCCAACGCCGCCGTATTCGACATAGTTGCGAATGCCGGGAACAGCCACGTAAAGTCGATGGCTTTCTTTCCTGGCAGCTCGCTGCGGTACTGGGACAGCGAACATAAAGGCGAGCAAACATAAAGAGCAAGTAAACGTCGCACGCATTCTCATGATCGTTCCTCTCTTATTGGGCGGAAGACTGGCGCAGAATCGCCAAAAAAACAACTGAATTTAAATAAATAGGTGGTGAGCCGGGCAGGACTCGAACCAGCAACCATTAGGAGACCGTTCTAAGCAAGTTCCGGAACTCCAGATTCGCGTCTTAAAACCGGTGCATACAGGCAAAAGCCTGAAAATATCAGCGTAAAACACACAACAAATGCGGTAATTAATGTGGTCCGAACGTTCGCTCTTCGATCCGAAGAATAAGCCAAGCCTCACTAATCTTCGCAAAACGTCCAATAACGAACATCAATTGTGTTCATAACGGTCGACACTGACAGCTCACACTATTTTAAGGAGATTCATCACATGAAGATTTCTGCAGCACTCTTGGCAGTTCTCTTGGGCTCGGGTGCCTTAGCATCGGCTCAGGCCCAAACCACAGCTTCCCGCGAACAGATGCCGGTCTACAGCGCAAACGTAATTAGTCGCACGACGCCGGCCATGAATTATGGGCACCGCAGCGACTCCACTAAGATCGATTTCCAAGGCACAGACTTGATGCCGAACGCCAGAGGTACGGCCACGGTTCAAAGTAAACGCGGTGCCACGACGATTGCCGCTCACTTCGAGGGGCTAAACAAACCTACCAGTTTTGGTAATGAATACCTCACCTACATTCTGTGGGCGATTTCTCCTGAGGGTCGCTCCGTGAATCTTGGTGAAGTTCTATTGGACAACAATCATCGCAGCAAGCTGGACGTCACGACGGACCTGCAGTCCTTTGCTTTAATCGTGACCGCCGAACCTTATTATGCGGTGCGGCGCCCCAGCAACGTTGTGGTCGCCGAAAATGCAATTCGCCTGGATACCGTCGGAACAAGTCAAGCAGTGGACGCGAAGTACGAACTCATCGATCGGGGTGGCTACATTCCTACCGGCTATCACTTCGACCCAGTTGTACTGAGTGCCAAGTTGCCGCTGGAATTCTTTGAAGCACGGAATGCCGTGCGGATCGCCAAGTCGGCCGGAGCTGAGGGCTACGCAAGCCCGAGCTATCAAAAGGCTGTCAGCCAGATGAAGCGGGCCGATGACCTGGCAACCACCAAACACATCGACAAGAAATCACTCATTTCGGTATCCCGCGAAGTTGTGCAGACGGCGGATGACGCCCGCGAAATCGCCGTGAAAAGGATAGATGCGGATCGCGCAAACGGTGACAAGGACGCTGCAGCGGCTCAAGTTGCAGAGGCCACTGCCAAGTCGGCGCGAGATACGCAGGCCCGCATCAAGGCGGAGACGGCGAGCTCCGACGCGGATCTCCGGCGCGCCGAGGCCGATAAAGCTACCGCTGCGGCGCAGCAACAGCAAAAAGACGCCCAGGCCGAATCGGAACGAAATCGCGCTGCTGCGGTTGACGCCAATAAAGCCGCTGCCGATGCTCAACAGCACCAACGAGATGCGGAGTCGGAATCGGAACGAAACCGAGCCGCGGCGGCCAGCTCAGATCAGAAGCTTCAGCAAGCCGTGCATGATCGTGAAGAACTGCGCGCGCGCCTGCTGCAACAATTCAATGCCATTCTTGCTACTCGTGACACGGCCCGCGGGCTCGTTGTGAACTTGTCGGACGTGCTTTTCGACACCGCCAAGTACACGCTCCGTCCGCTGGCGCGCGAGAAGCTCGCCAAAATATCCGGAATCGTTCTTGCTTATCCGGACCTCCGATTGGCCATCGAAGGCAACACCGACAGCGTGGGCAGCGATACCATGAATCAGCAACTGTCGGAACGAAGAGCCGGCGCGGTGCGCGATTACCTCGCAAAGCAAAACATTCCTTTGACGTCGATGACGTCACAAGGATTTGGGAAGATGCAACCCGTAGCGTCCAATGACACCGTGGAAGGACGCCAACAGAACCGCCGTGTGGAACTGGTGGTTTCAGGCGATGTAATCGGGACGACCATCGGAGTGGTTTCACAAAACCTGCCGCCAACTAATCGTCAATAGCGATTAGCTGAGCAGGTCCTCACAATTGTTGGTGCGCCTAAGGAGCGGTTAATTCAGGCATAGGTGGTGCTTGGAACAATCGCAGGCAAGGCTTCGCAATCCACCGTGCCCACCGATTAGCGCGATTGGCGCGCGCGCTGTCGGTGGCAATTCCAGTGTTGGCATACATCTGCCGGTAGAGTTTGGAGATCAATACGAACGCGAGTCGGCTGCGGAGGGAGTTGACGCACTTGGACCGCCGCCAGATCGATTGCAAGGAATAGAAACGGTCCCAAACCTCCTGGCTCCGCTCGCGAATTTCCTCGCCGGACATTAAGGGATGGGCCATGTAGACCTTAGGCCGGAGGGCCTGGGGGATGAGCCAGTATCGCGTCAGAGGAAATCCGGCAATCCGCGTGGTATTGCTTTCCATTGATTTTTCCCATCGCTGAAAGTCCACGGTGCCGGGAAAGGGCGTCAAGAGGACGAACTGTGCGAAGGTTAGGTCCGCTTCTGCTGCAAGGGTGGCAGTGGCCTGGAAGGTATCGCGACGATCGGTCGGAAGTCCGAAGATAAATGATCCCAGCACGTGAATGCCATGCTCCCGGAAAGCGCGGAGGCGCTGAACAAGATCACGTCCCGCGGAATTGAACTCCTTAAAGACAGCTTTCAAGCCCTCCGGTGTAACTGATTCGACCCCAACCAGGGCTCCCCTAATCCTGGCCTTGCACATAGCGTCAAGGAACTCGGGATCTTCGGCCGCTTCCATGGTGATTTGCGTGAAGAACACCATGTCCTTTGGTAACTCGGCCAAGCGAGCCAACAACTCAAAACGCTCGTCCCGTATCGACTGCAGTTCAGCAAGCTTATCATGTGCATTTTGACGCCGCGCTAACTCCAGGTCTTCCAGGGTGACCGGATAGAAATTGTCGTCGGCCAGGGCGATGAAGCGAAATCCCATTCGACGCAACTCGATAATTTCGTTGATGACTCCATCGGATGTTCGCTGGCGAGGGCGCTGACCGTCGGTGCGCCACACCGAACAAAAAGAGCAGTGTTTGGGGCAGCCACGGACGGTTTGAACCGAAGCCCACATATAGCTATCGCGAGGCATTAATTCCCAGCGCGCCGCCAGGAACTGACCGGCTTCGATGCGTCCTCCTTCGTAGACTTGTTGCAGGAGTCCATTCGCGCAATCGGCCAGAACCCTTCCCCAAATGAAATCTCCGTCCCCCTTTACCACCGCATGAGCGCCGCCGAGTTGGAAGGCCTCCTCCGGATAGAGGCTGGTGTGAATGCCCCCAAAAACAACATGCGCACCGCGTTCTCGGGCCATGCGTCCAATTTCGTAGCCGCGCAGCGCATTGCCGCTATGAATGCCGATACCCACGACGTCGCCTGTTTGAAACTGCAGGCTATCGATGGGTGCTAGAGTTTCATCACACAGTATAGGGTTACCGAAGGAACGCGGAGTAGCCGCGGCAAGTACGTAAAGCCAACGCGGCGTTATGACACCCACACCAAACGATAAATGATTAGGATTGACGAGATGTACTGACATTGAAACGGTGCTCTTAGGATGCCCTGGAAGGCTGAGATCGCGGAACGGAACGTGAGATTGAGGCACCGAGTAGCGAAATGATGATAGGCGTGTTCAGGACCTGAGTCAATGAGTTGCGCCAGTTCTTGTTCGATTTGTTCTCAATGTGGCAAGGCTACGGAACCGGCAAAGTTGAGAGCGCCGCACGAGGTGCCCAGTTCGAGTCCTTCGCAAAACGTCCAATAACGGACAGTATTCGTATTCGCAAAGCTTCATACTACGACTCGGATCTTCCCATGGAAGCTCACGGTGAAGAGGCCAGCTGTGCTCTTGAAAGTCCTCGGGGCTTGGGCGCGTCCGCGCGAGAAGCGAGTTCGTCTCCTGTACCCATTAACTTTAGAGGAGAAGCAGAATAGTCGGCGTCGTGGGGTGGTCATATTGCGAAAGAACTGCATGCGCTTTCCGCCTTTCTGGGGCCGGCCAGCGTGCTTGGGGGATAGGAAATCGAAATGTCGTTACTGAGGACAACGCCTACGGTGGAGCACATTCACCTGAGTTCCCCGGTTGTTGAGGAAAAGTCGTCCACACGCATACCTGCGCAATTGCGGCGGGTGCTTCCCAGTAAAGCGGCCATTGTTGGGAATTATCTTCCGCGGCAATGTGGCATCGCTACGTTCACAACCGACTTGTGCTCCGCTCTCAGTGCGGAATATGGCGCTGTCGATTTGCTGGCCCTGCCAGTCAACGATACCGAAGCAGGATACAGCTATCCCGCGCAGGTACGATTCGAGCTGACTGAAGACAACCTGGATTCCTACTCGCGAGCCGCCGACTTTCTGAATCTCGGCAATGTCGATATCGTGTGCCTGCAACACGAATATGGAATCTTCGGCGGCCCGGCCGGCCGGCATATTCTGGAGCTGCTGCGCCGCCTGCAGATGCCGTTTGTGACCACACTGCACACCGTCCTTCGCGACCCAGATCCCGACCAGCGCCTTGTTACCGAAGAGATTGCAGCACTTTCGGACCGTCTCATTGTCATGAGCGAGCATTCCGCCGAGATCCTGCAGGAAGTGTTCCGAGTGCCTGCCAACAAGATTGATCTAATTCCCCACGGCGTTCCGGATTTACCCTTCACCGATCCAAATTTCTACAAGGATTGCTTCGGCACGGAAGGAAAGGTGGTCCTGCTGACGTTTGGCCTGCTGTCGCCGAACAAAGGTATTGAAAATGTCATTCAAGCTCTACCCCGGATCCTGGCACGACACAGCAATGTAGTTTACATGGTCGCCGGCGCAACCCACCCGCAACTCAAGCGGCGCGAGGGTGAGCAATATCGGCGGCACTTGGAGAACCTGGCGATAGATCTGGGAGTCCAAGCGAATGTTATTTTTCACAATCGGTTTGTCAGCCCGCAGGAACTGGTTGAACTGGTCGGCTCGGCAGACATATACATCACTCCCTACAAGCACAAGTCACAAGTCGTCTCCGGTACGCTCGCTTATGCACTAAGTGCTGGCAAAGCGGTGATTTCCACGCCCTATTTGCATGCCCTTGAGCTCCTGGACCAAGAGCGCGGCGTGCTTGTTCCCTTCGATGACCCGGGAGCGATTGCGGCAAGAACGATGGAGCTGTTGGACAACGACACCACACGGCACGCTATGCGCAAACGAGCTTATCTCTATGCGCGCGACATGGTCTGGAAACAAGTGGCCAACCGGTATATGAAGAGCTTTGAGCGCGTGTACAACGAGCGCTTGCGGAATCCACGGGCCACGTTTTTCGCTCAGGACACCAAAAAAGCTATCGACAAACTTCCGGCAGTAAACCTGGACCACCTAAATCGAATGACGGACGACACCGGAATAGTCGAACACGCGGTGTTTGTGGTTCCTAACTATCCGGAGGGCTACACAACCGACGACAACGCCCGCGCGCTCATCGTCTCTATTCTCCTGGAAGGAATTGGCGACGATGCATCGTCGGGCACTGCCGCTTTGGCCTCGCGCTACCTCGCTTTTCTATGGCTTGCTTTCGATCCGGTATCCAAGCGATTCAGGAATCTTCTCAGCTATGACCGTCATTGGGAGGAAGCGGTAGGCTCGGAAGACAGTCACGGTCGCGCCTTATGGGGGCTCGGAACTGTGCTTGGCAGATCCAAAGACGTGGGGTTGCGGGGGGCTGCCGGGCGTCTGTTCGAGCTTGCTGTTCCCGCCGCTCTAGAGTTCAGGAGTCCGCGCGCGTGGGCGTTCGCATTGCTGGGCCTCGAGGAATACCTCGATTGGTTCCCAGGGGACCGAGCGGCTATCAGTTCGGCAGATACCTTGGCGAATCGCCTGTTCGATTTATATCGCGCCAACAACTCCGATGGGTGGCACTGGTTCGAAGCGGGGCTCGCTTATTCTAATGCCAGACTGCCGCAAGCTCTCCTGCGAGCGGGCATGCGCAGCGGAAATAAAGAAATGATTTCGGCAGGTCTCGAAGCGCTGGATTGGCTATCAGCGATTCAACGCTGCAAAGAAAAGGGTCATTTCGTTCCGATCGGATCACGCGGCTTCTATTCCAAGACGACTCAAAAGGCTCGCTTCGACCAGCAGCCCGTCGAAGCGTGCGCGGTTATTTCGTCATGTCTGCAAGCTAATCGCGCGACCGGCAAGAGCCGTTGGCTAAAAGATGCATGGTCAGCCTTTAACTGGTTTCTGGGAGACAACGATCTGCAAATTGCTCTCTACGACCCAACCACGGGCGGGTGCCGGGACGGTCTGCATCCGGAACGAGTCAATGAAAACCAGGGATCGGAGTCGACCCTTTCCTTCTTGATGGCGCTGCTGGAGATGCGCAAATGGGAAGAATCTATTCTAAAAGAGAGCGTCCTTGAAGAGGGCGTGAACTTTCGTCCCACCTAAAACCTGGATATTTCAAATTACTTGATTTACATCTCAAAATATTCGCGAGAGTGATGATGAACCAATACGAAACTCTGTTTCGCCGCCATACAGCCAATCCAATCTTGTCGGCAAAAGACTGGCCCTATTCCATGAACAGCGTTTTCAACGCTGGCGTGACACTCTTGCCCGATGGCTCTACCCTGTTGCTTTGCCGCGTTGAAGATCGCCGCGGACTCTCACACTTATGCGCCGCACGCTCGGAAAACGGCGTGAGTGGGTGGCGGATCGATCGCGAGCCGACGATGATACCCGATCCGGACCGGTATCCAGAGGAGATCTGGGGCATCGAGGATCCCCGGATTACTCACGTACCCGAGCTCAAACAATATGTAGTGACCTACACGTCGTATTCGCGCGGCGGTCCGGGAGTCTCTCTGGCTCTTACGGAAGATTTCAAAAAGTTCGAACGCTATGGTGTGGTGCTCTCGCCCGATGATAAAGATGCCGCACTTCTGCCGCACAAGGTGGATGGGTGCTGGGCGCTGATCCATCGCCCGATGACCACTTCCGGGGCTCACATCTGGATCTCTTACTCGCCCGATTTGCGCCATTGGGGAAACCACAAACTCATGTTGGAAGCCCGGCGCGGTGCGTGGTGGGACGCAAACAGGATTGGGATGTCGCCACCTCCGATCGAAACCTCACGGGGTTGGCTGATGATCTATCACGGTGTGCGCAAGACTCCCTCAAGCTCGATCTACCGGTTAGGCCTGGCACTATTTGATCTGCAGCACCCCGAGAACTGTTTGATTCGCGGCGATTCCTGGATCTTTGCGCCGGAAGCCGACTACGAACGCCAGGGAGACGTTCAGGACGTAGTCTTCCCGTGCGGTTATACCATCGGCGCCGATGGGGACACTCTCAGTCTTTACTATGGCGCCGCCGATTCCTCCATTGCGTTAGCGCACGGCAGCATTCGCGCGCTCTTGAACTGGCTTGATGCCAACGGCCATTCTCCGGACCATCACGACCGCCGCCACCGCCACCAATAGTCGATTGCCCGAAGGAACTCAATGGCGGACGCAACTGGGTCGGCTCGCACCGCAACCGGCATAAGTCCGCAGCGGCACACCCTCGGCCGGCGCCCGGCCATCTTATTGGCGTGCGCGAGGGCCAGCCTGCCAGAGCAGGTCACATTGAACCAAATGAAAAAAGCATTGTCTGACCAAATTGCGAACAATCCCACTCAATTCAACATTGAGGCGATCGCAAAGTTGGAGCACGAAGCTTTGTATGGCCGGACGCCGACCGAGCGCGCCAGCGACACAATTGTAAAATTCATTGGCAGCCTGACATTCCTCTTGCTGCACGCTCTTCTGGTTGCGGCTTGGACTCTGATTAACCTCAACGTAATTCCAGGGATAAAACCGTTCGATCCATTTCCTTTCGGTATCCTGGCGCTCGTGGTTTCCTCAGAAAGTGTTTTCCTCACTATCTTCGTGCTCATCAGCCAAAACCGAATGGCTCGCCAAGCCGAGCGCCGCTCCCATCTCGATCTTCAAGTCAGCATGCTTGCCGAGCAGGAAATCACGATGATGCTTCAGATGCAGCAAAAGCTTTGCCAGCACCTTGGCGTTGACGTGCAATCTGCAACAGCGGCGGTTGAAGGATTTAGCAGAACCACCGACGTTCACAAACTAGCGACGGAGCTCGAAAAGAAACTCCCAGGTCAGTAGTTGCTCAGGTGCAATTAAATACAACGAAAAGGGCTCGTGACTCGGTTTGCGGCTTCGGCTGGGCGGAGAATTCAAGTACGTTGTTGGTCACCAGCAAGTCATTCTTTGCCCAAAATCTTCTTAGCAACATCTATACCGCTCCCGAGGGCACCTTCTACTGTCGCTGTTTCCTTTCCGTTGTAGAGGGCTTCACCGGCGAAGAAAATAATATTATTTACAGGTGTCGCGAGTTCTCGCAATGCCTCTGTTGCTTCCGGAGTAGGATAGCTGTACGCACCTCGTGTCAGAGGGTCGGCTGACCAATTGATCACTCGCGAAATGACCAGGTTTTTTCTCACACTTTCTTTAGCAATCTGAAAAATATTGACGAGAGAGACGAAGGCCATCTCAAGGATTTCTTCGGGTAAGGTAGTTTTGAACTTCTCTGCCCTTGGACCTGCTATCCAGCCAGTAAGCAATGGGCGCCGTTCAGGATATTGAGTCCACCAGGTTGGAACCTTTTCTTCAGAGAACATAAACATCATCTTGCTCAAGTCTTTTCCGCGAGCATTGATCCACCATTCGTCTTTGAATCGAAGAAGAAGCTTGATAACACTGCCAAATCCGATTTTCGAGGCCGCTGCCATTTTTTCTGGAAGAGCCGGTGCAAAACACACGCGATCCCATGTTGATAAAGGAAGGGTTACGATAGCCTTAGTGGCATCATACTTTTTTTTCTTTAAGCATTGAACGCGTACCCCGTCCCCGGCGATTTCAATCGATTCAACTTCGTGGTCCAGTAGTATCTCGACACCATTCCTTTGGCAGTCCGATTCCAGAAAATCAAGGAGGGCCCCATAACCCTCTTTAATTCTTCCTTGCTGCAAGTCCTCGTCATTTGACCAATCGTCGCGAATGGAAAAGGTGCTTATTCGATCTGGATCTGCCGCGTCATATCCTTCTACCATCTTGTTAATCGAATGTCGGAGTGCGGCGTATTTGTCTTCTCCCAAATTCCTATCGAGAAAAGCAGAGAGCGGCATATCCTCGTTCAACTCCTTCAGCTTCTCTTTGAACAAGCCCTCTTGAGATATGAATTCCTGCGTTTTCTCTAATTGTCCGTCATCCGCAGTCCACCATTCCCCCAGGGTAGAATTCCCATCTGCAGGAATATAGGTAAGATCTGCTTCATTCATCAGTGATTTCGTGATTTTTGCCCGGCCATGAACAAATTCCGCACCGGCCTGCACTTCATGGCCAAAATCTCTATCGCGAAGCGGCCAAATTCGCCCGCCGGTCCTGTTGCGAGCTTCAAGAATAACTACTTTCTTTCCGGCCTTGGCCAACTGTCGCGCTGCAATGAGTCCCGACGCGCCCGCACCGACGATCAAAATCTCGGTCTCTTTTGCCTTTTTCATGTGCAACCAACTATAGTGGCTTTTAGTTCAAGGACCATCACGACTTGGTCCACTTCCGTCGAAGTCTGTCGTGGCTTCGTTTCTGCTTCCGGTCGCCACAAGGCGAACCGCATCACCAAAGCCACCCAAATGATGACTCGTGTCTCTCTATTTTCCTTCTTGGGTCACAATATGGACATCCACTGCAGGGGCCTCCCGCAAAAAGCGGTGAACGGCGGAAAGGTATAAGAGCTTGCGCAACCCCTTCACTGCGGAGCGGCCGAAGATGACCTGTGTGATGTGCTTCTCCCTGGCTAACTCAGCCATCATGCCGGCAACGTTTTTGCCGTGAAGTCGAACGACCTTTGCGCCCAGGTCTTCGGCGAATCGCACATTGGCGTTCAAGGACTTCTGATAGGTGCCCTCTTTCTCCCTGCCGGTATCGACGTGAACCACATATAGTTCCGCATCCAGTCGTCTCGCCATTCGTGCACCGCGCGCGATCAGGTATTGAGCCGCTGGGTTCGAGCTGATACAAACCGCCAATCTCTCGCGCACCGGCCAGTTTTCTTCGATTTCTTTGTCCGTCATGTAGGATTCGAGACTGCGATCCACATGCTCGGCTACCTGCCGCAAGGCCAGTTCGCGCAAGGCGATCAGATTGCCTCGGCGAAAGAAATTGTGCAGGGCCTGATGAACTTTGTCCGGCGCGTACACGTCGCCGCGTTCCATGCGGTGCTGCAGCGCTTCCGGCGTCAGGTCCACCATAACGGTTTCGTTGGCCATTAGCGGCACCCAGTCGGGAACGGTTTCGCGAACCGTTACACCGGTGATGGTGCGCACCGTCGGTGCGAGGCTCTCCATATGTTGAATGTTCAGAGTCGAAAGCACATCAATCTTCGCGGCGAGAATTTCTTGTACATCCTCGTAGCGCTTCCGGTGTTTGCTGCCGGGTATATTCGTGTGCGCAAGCTCATCCACCAGAACGACGGCGGGGCGTCGAGCAACGATCGAGTCCACATCCATCTCTTCAAAAATGGTGCCTTTATACTCCAGTTTGCGGCGGGGAACAGCTTCGAGCTGAGGGCACAATTCCTCGATGCCTTTACGGCCATGTGTTTCGACGAAGCCGATCACCACATCTTCACCGCGGTGGTGGCGGCGGATGCCTTCGCTCAACATGCTATATGTCTTGCCAACACCCGGCGCGTAGCCGAGAAAGAGCTTGAAGATGCCTTTGGATCTCTCCTTGGGTGCGGCTTCCTCGAGCCAGTCTTCGGGCCTTTTAGGCATCTTACGTCTTCCCCCGCAGCCTGGAGAGAGCTGCGCTAGAATACCTCGGTGTTTCGACGGCTTCCGATTCGCGCATTACAACTAGCTTCGGCACTTGCCATCATTATCGGAATTACCTTTTTTTACCGCAGAATTCTTACTGTCAATCAAACCACGGTTGCACTCTCTTTTCTGCTTGCGATTTTAGCAGTTTCCACCTTCTGGGGCTTTACGGTTTCCGCGTTCATGTCGGTCGCCGCAATGCTCGCGTTCAATTACTTCTTTCTCCCTCCGGTGGGCACGTTTACTATCGCCGACCCCCAAAATTGGGCTGCACTGTTCGCTTTTCTGGCGACGTCGCTTATCGCCAGCCAGCTTGCCGCGCGCGTCCGCCGCGAAGCCGACGAAGCGCAGCAGCGCCGCAGTGAGATTGAGCGGCTGTATGTCTTCAGTCAGCAACTCCTGGTTTCCGGCAACGTCATCACGCTGCTCAATGCAATTCCGAATCATATCGTTGAAACCTTTGAAGTAGGCGCGGCGGCGCTGTACCTCGAGTACAAACAGAAGTTCTATCATTCCGGCGCCGCGCCGCATTTCACCGATGAAGAATTGAAGCTGGCCACGGAGCGCCAGGAGCCTCTCCGAGACGCGGGCCGCAGTCTCTCGTTCGTTCCGGTGAGAATGGGAACGCGTCCGATCGGAAGCCTGGGTATTTCTGGACGTCTGCTTTCCCGCCAGACCCTGGAAGCGCTCGGCTCCATGGTCGCTATCGCTTTCGAACGCGCACGCGCCGTCGAAGAGCTCGGTAAAACGGAAGCGACACGCGAAGGGGAGCGCTTGAAATCCGCTCTCCTTGATTCCGTTACGCATGACTTCCGCACGCCCCTCACTTCAATCAAGGCTTCTGTGACCGGCCTCCTCTCTACACCGAATGCACCAGGGGATCAGCAGCGCGAACTCCTCACAGTAATTGACGAAGAGTGCGACCGCCTAAACCGCCTAGTTGGCGACGCCGCTGAAATGGCACGGCTCGACGCGGGAGAATTCGAGCTGAAGCTCGCACCCCACGCGATGGCTGAAATGATTGCCGCGGCTCTCCTGCACTGCAAAAGCGCTCTCGGCAGCAGAACGATTCGCGTCGAGGTTGCTCCCGAACTCCCCCCTGTGCGTGCAGATTTCGATCGCATCAAAGATGTTCTTGTCCGCCTGATCGAAAACGCCAATGCCTACTCTCCAAAAGACCAACCCGTCACGATCACGGCCGAATTCGACGGAAACTTTCTCTCCACCAGTGTCGCCGACAACGGACCCGGCATCGAGGAGATAGAGCTCGGACTGATCTTCGACAAGTTTTATCGCGGCAAGGATCAGCGTTATCTGATACAAGGCACCGGCATGGGCTTGCCAATTGCCAAGGCCATCGTAGAAGCTCATGGAGGAACCATCAGCGTAACCAGCCAGCGCGGTCACGGCTCCGTATTTTCTCTCACGCTTCCTCTCGATCGCTCACAAAGTAGTGCGCGATGAAGTCCGCGACGATTCTTGTTGTGGATGACGATCCGCAGATTCGTCGCGTGATGCGCGCAACGCTCACAGCGCAGGGGTATACCATCGTCGAGGCTCGTGATGGTCAAGAAGCATTGGAAAAACTTCGCAGTGAGCGCCCCGACCTCGTGCTTCTGGACATGAACATGCCCGTGATGGACGGGCTCGAAGCCTGCCGCGAGATTCGACGCGACTCGGAGGTTCCGGTCATCATGCTTACTGTGCGGAGCGCGGAAAAGGATAAGGTGCGCGCCCTCGATGCCGGTGCCGACGACTATGTTGTCAAGCCCTTCGGCATCCAGGAGCTTCTGGCTCGAGTCCGCGCCGTACTGCGCCGTACTTCAAACGAGAAAAATCAGACGGTTTTGACCTCGAAAGATTTGAGTATCGATTTCGAAAAGCGAACCGTTCTCGTCCGCGGCCGACTGGTTCATTTGACGCCGAAGGAATTCGAAGTCCTCAAGGAGCTCGTCACAAGCGCGGGAAAGCCGCTATCCCACCGGAGGCTGCTGCAAGCTGTTTGGGGACCCGATTATGGCGACGAGACGGAGTCATTGCGTGTTGTGATTAATCAACTCCGCAAGAAAATCGAGATTAATCCCGCAAAACCCAATTACATCCAAACGGAGCCATGGGTCGGGTACCGCTTTAATGCGCCTGCAGATGCCCGGGTCAAAAAAACGCACGAAGACGTCTGAGCTATAGCCGAACTGGGTGTCCGACACCGAATTCAAGATTCAGATCGATGACGGCATCTCCCTGCTCACTTTAGACCTTCTCGAATGCTTCAGCTGAGGCGTGTCGGCCAAATTCCGATATCGGTACGCCTGATTGCTTCGAATATCGCTCCAAGGCCAGTGAAGGATCAACCCAATTTCTGGATTCCCCCGCCCCACCGTACCTCTCCAGATTCAAAAAACCTATCGTACTTGCGTAAAGTACGCTCAGGGGAATTTTGGCGTCCATCTGGTCGGTTGAGTCTTGATAAACGGAAGCATCGCAGTTCGCGTGGTGAATACACATTTCAAAGTCAAGCGTATGGACCGGTACATCGTCACCGATTCTGTCGCCGCATCTACGTCGTCGCGTATTATCATTGCTTACTTAACTGTTTGAGGACTCGTACCATTGACCCGAGCGCTGTCCTGCGTGAGCCTATTAACACCGGAGAAGTGGAATGAATAACCAGAGCGTGGTGAGCACTACTAAAGCAATCGATGCGTTCAGCATCACTAAGGAAGTCATCAAGTTCGAGAAGCGAGATGTTCGCGTTGACCGTCTTAGCATCCCTAATCCAAAACCGAAACCCATGAATAAGGAAGGCTTGTCAGAGAATTACTTCATGTTTCAGGAAGATGGGCGCACTGTTTTGCTGGAAAGCTCCGCAAGATCTCCCTACGCATTGAGTCGCGTTGATCACACAACTGTTAAAGGTGCGGAGGTCTGGAACTACCTGTGTAACCTTGGCGGCGAAGTGGCTAGTCTTCTCAAAGGCGGTTGTCTATAGAAACTTATTCTGATCGGGTAACGAATGCTTGACAGAGATTCGCGCCTGCTAAAACCAACAAAGCAAGCCCAGATCCTATTCATTGTGCCCCGCGTGTTCTAAGCGCTTTGCAATTCTGCGCTTCATTGGTGCTGCCGTGAAATTCCGAGTCGCGATTTTTCCCATTTCTTTCATCAAGCGGTTCCTACTGACGAATTCATTCGCAATCCTCAGCGCCGGGATAATCTCGCGCAGTTCACTCACCTGTCGTGCCGGAAGAGTGCGCTGATGGAGGCCGCTTGGTGCAAAATATTGCCAAGCTCTTCCGCCCTCACGAGCACGTTGTGCTGATATAGCACCAACCAGCGACCCACCTTTTGAATCGAAAAGCTTTGTGGCTGGCTCTCCAATGATTGGATCGCTCCGGCGGAAAAGGCGGCTCTCGCAGCACCAGCATCCGTAGCCTGCAATCGATAGCACGCTGAGAAATTCGGATGCTCGGCAAACTCGACCCCTGGATCATCGACGCTGCTCACGATTGTCTCGAAAAGTTCGGCCCGAGCTCTTCCAACTAATGGCTTGAAGATTGCCAGCGGGATCTTGTTAACCCGCGCTCCGAGATTGACCATTCCGCGTTTCGCTGCGCTCATACGCGCAGCCAGCGTAAAATCAGGTAGTCGTCCCGGAGCGCATTCGAAACAAAACACCGTCTGGCTGTAATCGAATCGCGTGTCCCTCGCGGCGCTTCCGGTCCAATAGTGGTAGTCGCAAATAGCAACCGACTCCGTACCGACACGCCCTCTCATAAGGCTGGTTATCTCGAACCGGTCGAGCCCGTTGAGACTGAAGAGAGGAACATCAGCAATACCCTCTTGCAGAAAACCCGGCGCATCGCCATCCAATGCGAATCCGATCGTGACGGCTGTCCTGGCCATTCCGTCTTCCCGCTTCCGTTTCTTTACCAGCGACCAAGTAATCGCGCCGATCGTGAAGAGGATGACCGCACCGAATACGAGGGCGATTGGCGACCAAGCTCCCACGGACCACTCCCTATCTTAGGAGGTTAGGGTGTTTTCGTTAGGCAATCCACTTTGAGCGAAGGATTGTGTGCAAACTATAAGCCACAGAACCGCGCCGCCCGGCAGAACCAACTGACACCAGAACTGACACCACCGATCCACACAAAGAAGCCCCACTCATTGCTCCTTCCAGGATTGTAAACCCAAGGTAAACCTGAACGATAACCCGCCTGTGCGGCTTTCTGAAAACGCTGTTTTTTTAGGGGATTTGCTGAGCCGCGCAGGGCTCGACCCTGCAACCCGCTGATTAAGAGTTCTATCCTGCCTCTTTGCACTAAGTTGTATTCGATTGGATGTGTTGGTATGAATGGACTTAGTTGAGCACCAGCCCATCTAAGTAGGCAGTCGCTACAGTATCCGCTACACTCCGGTTGCCACAGTTTCCCGTTTTTTCAGTCGCGGGACAATGCCAGAAGCGTTGTTAACGATGCACGGGCAATCTTCTGCAGCACCTCTTTACGTGTCCAACTTCTCTTCTTCGTATCAGCTGTTCATGATTCGTCTCGAACTATTTGATCGCGTTACCGGCGAGCCTGCGCTCTAAAGCTTCCAAGCGGGCTCTGAGTTGGGCATTTTCCGTCTTAAATTCGGTATTTTCAACTCTCAGTGCCTCATTTTCCTGGCCCGTGCGCTTTTCCAATGCCTGGACAGCCACCATGAGAATCCCTTCCATATCTCCAGAGTTGATGGTCGTCGAGTTCCCAATGGTTCCGATGGCGTCGTGCCCGAAAGCGCCAAAGAACTCCTGGGCCACCGGACCGTAGTGACGAAACTGTTTGGGGTCATGCCCAATATAGTTCCAGCTTGTCAGATTCAATCCACTGATTTTTCGCAGCACCTGTTCGCCTTCCACGGGCTGGAAGTTTTCCTTTTGATTCTTGTCGGATGTGAAAGTATAGGCCACCTGCCCTTCGATGACGGTCACGGCGCTATGCCCCAAGCGAATCTTGTTACTCGCATCGACGATGGCAAAGGCACCGATGGCCGTGGCGTTGGTTAAATTCCCCATGGAAACATCGGCGCCTAGTCCTACAGCGGTGTTGTACGAGCCGATGGTGTTGCCGTTGAGCGCATTGTAGCCGCCTGCAGTGTTGCTTTGTCCCGTGGTGTTGTTGAAGAGGGCATTGAACCCGGTGGCGGTGCTTAGGCCGCCCCCATCGTTCCTGAAGAGCGCGTTGCGTCCACTGGCGGTGTTGCCTTGGCCGCTGATGTTGCCGTTGAGCGCATTGACTCCGATGGCGGTGTTGTCGATTCCGGCGATGTTGCTGGCGAGCGCACCGAACCCACTGGCGGTATTGTCGTTTCCGCCGGTGTTGTTGGCGAGCGCACTGGCCCCAATGGCAGTGTTGTTGACGCCGATGGTGTTGCTGAGGAGCGCACTCGTCCCACTGGCGGTGTTTAGGTGTCCGGTGGTGTTGCTGGAAAGCGCGTTGCCCCCATTGGCAGTGTTGCTGTAGCCGGTCGTGTTGCTGGACAGTGCAAGGTTTCCACTGGCGGTGTTGGCGCTGCCAGTCATCGTGAGGTTGCCTGCATTTCTGCCGATGAAGGTGTTGTTGATGCCGAAATTATGAAGAAAGAGAACGCCCCCCTTCAGAATGTTGCCCGCCGTCGCTGTCGAATCCACAATGGCAAGATTACCCGCGGTCACGGACAAGGGTCCCGCGACATTGACAGCACCGTTGAACTGACCTGCTGTCCCGCTAGGGGGGGCGCTGCCCACGATGGCGAAGCCGCCGGCCCCCGCATTGCCGCGCACGCCGACTATGCTGCCAATGGCGTCCACGGCCACGCTAGGACTGGTTACAAACACGCCCGCCCCCGTACCCGACTGGGTCACGTTAACAAGAGCCGTAGTCGGGTTGCCGGTGAAACTTCCGGAGCCGTTGACCGTCTGGTCTCCGCTGAAGGTATTTGCTCCCAAAGTGGCCGCAGTGCCGGTAATCTTACCCGGGCTTAACGCCCCGTTTGCTACCTGGTTATTCGTTATGCCATTCGTGGCAACGGCAACAGTAGGTGCCGCCGCAGTCCCGCCCACGGCAATCGACGCGTCACCTGCCGTTACGCTATTCACCGGCCCTGGAGGCCCTGGAGATCCTGCGGGTCCTTGAGGCCCTGCTGGCCCTTGGGGACCGGGTGAGATGGTAAACGCCGATGCATACAACGGCACACGAGCCGTCAACACGCTGACCCCGCTCTGCGTCACATCCAAATATCTGGACGAACCCGCCGGAAAGTTGCCGGCGTTGAGACCTCCAGGCCGCTCCAGCAAGAGGTCCGCAAAGCCGTTATCGTTCCTGATGTTCGATACCTCGTCGGTATCGACCATATGCGCCTCTGAGAAGATGATTGCGCCTCCCGTGGCCTGGTCCCAGACCTCGAATTGCACGGCATTGTTAGTGCTGCTGGCTGGCAGCGAACTCGCCAATGGCGACAGCGGCATAAATTTCGAAGTCGGGTCCTCCGCGTGCAGCAGCCGCCCGACACCTAAAACAAACAACAACGCCCAAAATAATTCCTTTTTCACGGTAAGTCTCCTCTTCACCCAGACTTTATCCTTACTGTCTGCTGGTGATTTTGCGCGGGGAATCAAGGTTATACACCGGGCCCCGCTAGCCCGCAATAACTCAAAGCCCGAGAGCGAAGGAAAGACTTCGCGGAAGGCCATCAACCAAGGAATGAGCCCGCTGGAATCTGTATCAGAAATTCTCGAAGGTCAAAAACCTGCCGGCGCTGAGCTGCGTCGCGTTTGTAGCGAATTGCTGCAAGAAGATTCTATCGTGCCAGATGTTCCCGGGCGAGAAGCCAGAACCGCTGATCATCGCGCCACAAATGCCGCCGGAATCGCCCATCATCGCGCCGTAGTCTTACCGCTGCGGGCAGCGCAATTGCCAATAATCCCAGAGATTGCGTCGGCTGGCTTGGGGCGACGGCATAGACCCAAATATTAGCATGTGTTTGTGCACCGTTTTAGAGGTCACCAGCCATGACAAGAAAAGACTTAGAGCTGCAAGAGCGGACCTAATTAGACGCGCCCGGACAGGCCTCTCTGATTGCTATTGAAACTGAGCGAATGTTTCGCAACATGGTGCAGCCCTACATGCGCAGAACGAGAGCTGCTATCGGCAACCCGAAAGAAACATCGATTCAGATTTACGTGGTTGGCACTACTATGTCAGTTAGAATTTGAATAGGTTCCGCATAGAAGTAGTCGTACATCACTAGAATTAGAGCGCAGTATTGGAGGTTTGCAATGTGGTTATCCCAGACTCATCGTGAGCTTCGACTTGCTGCCGTTACGGGGGCGCTTCTAATTGTCGCTCTTTTGACAACCGGAGGTTGCGCAAACCAGCCTGGTGCCAATCAATCCGCGGACGGCGCGAAACAAGAACAACCGGCGAAATCCGGTCGCCTGTTTAGCAAAGTGTTTGAGACCCCGGTCACCCTGCCAGAAGGTACGCCCATCCGCGTCACCATAGATCAGACCCTCACTAGCGACGGGAGTCGTGCTGGCGATTCGTTTGCCGCCTCCCTTTCGACGCCCCTTGAGGTTGATGGAAAGATTGTGATTCCGAGGGGAGCACATGCTGTCGGGCGCGTAGTGGGGACCAAAGAGTCTGGCCGTTTGCACGCTCCAGCACAACTACGCATCACCCTTGCGTCGGTCGAGGTGGGCGGAAAAACCTACCAACTCGAAACCAACTCGATCTCTCAGTCCGGAAAAGGTCACGGCAAACGCAACGCTGAGTTCATTGGCGGAGGCGCTGCCGCCGGTGCCCTGATCGGGGGCCTAGCCGGAGGTGGAAAAGGTGCTTTGATTGGCGCAGCAGCGGGAGCGGGTGCCGGGACAGCGGGTGCTGCGGCAACGGGCAAGAAGGAAATATCCATACCGGCCGAGAGTCATCTGACGTTTAGACTCATCGCCCCGGTCACAATCACGCTCAAAGGATAAGAACCAAATTGATGGGCCTGGGCTTTCGCGTTAAGCGGTCCCCGGGAAATTATGCTCGCGGGTCAGAGCAATAAAACGATGTTCGCTGACTAAGGGTGCCCACAAAGCGCGAGGAGCCGAAAATCAGAAAAATTGTCTGCGCAAGTGTAAATGCGAAAGTACCCCACCAGACTTTGCGGCTGCTTCGGCGGTCCGGAGTGACGCCGCCAGGGGGGCGTCCCCTAGACCAAGCTCACGCTTATCTACCCTCGTGCAACACAATCCCGGAGCGCACCTTTCGAGGGCCATTCTCCAGGAGCCTCTTGTCCGGTACCTAAGGCTTCTTCTGATGAGGATCAGAGTCGTGTGCGAACACATCTCAGTCGCTGATGTGTTATTTGTGGGTTGAAACGGCTGTTCTTGTGATCCCGAGGGTGTTCTTTAACCACGGAAATGACGCGACCCGCTACAGTATCCGCTACACCGGATTTCGGACGCTGCAACAGGCAGTCTGTAAGTCATTGAGAGACTTGGTGAGCCGCGCAGGACTCGAACCTGCAACCCGCTGATTAAGAGTCAGCTGCTCTACCGGTTGAGCTAGCGGCCCAGCAAGGTTAAGAATTTTACAAAGAAATGGCGCGATTGTCGAATGCGTCTAGCCGCGCGTCACGATTTCAGGCTCGCAGTGTCGCAGCGATTTCAAGGGCAGCTTGGCGTGCGACGGCAATATCGCCGGGCTCGAAGGAGATAGCGGCCACACGAGGATGTCCTCCGCCACCATATTTTTCGGCTAGCGAGGCGAGATTCTTTTCCGCGGGATCTTGGTTCCAAGGATTTGAGCCAATGGAAACCTTGGTACGCACAGGTGACGCGCTGACGCTGACCGAGTATTGGCACTCCGGATGCAACAGATAGGGAACAAATTTGTTATAGCCTTCGAGATCGAGGTCACTCACGTCAAAGAAAATAACTCCATCACGCGCTTGTATACGCTCGCGCAAAATCGCGATGGAGCGGCGATGACGCTCGAGCAGTGGCTCCAGATGTTTGGTGACGATTGGCAGCCGCACAACTTCCGCTAGCGGACGCATCGCCATCTCGGGGATCAGCTTTGGCACGAGTCCAGACTCGGGCGCCGCCTCAATAACTAGGGCCAGCTGCGTTGCCGGCTCCGCAAGTGCAACGGCAGATTCCGCCGTGGCGTATTGCGCACCGTCAATCACATCGCCCCAATGAATGAGGTCGGCCATGGGACGCGCATCAAACCCGAACTTTTCTTGCGCTATGGTCGCCAGGAGTTTTGTGCAGGATTTGTAGGTGGGGTCGTAGAACTTGTGGCCAGAGCTGTCACGGCGGAAGTGCGCGGCGTCCGCCGGATTGAGAAAGGCGCTCTGGTGATGGTCAAACCACCAGGTCAGGCGCGGCGAGCTGGAATATTTGAAATCCACGATTGCGTTCTCGTCCCCGTCGAAAACGTCTTCTTCCCAAGGCCCTGACGCCCGATGGGTCATCCCGGTAAAGTGAAATTCAGCGTCGGAATAAAACCGATCGCGGTAAAACCGGTAGAAAACCGCGGACGATGCGGCCCCATCAAAGCAGCGATCGTGGAAGCACAGCCGAACCTTAATCATCCAGAACCGGTCTCCAGTTTCCTGTCATTGAACCAAAATCCACAGCAGCGAAACCATCCAAGATGGGCGTCGTCATCGGGAAAGTCAAGTGGAAAGGCTGGTATGCTGCGCTAGCCTCTTACCCATTTACCTTTTGACTCCTACATCGAAGACTACTCAGACTTCGTCGCTAGGCCGATCACGGGAACATTGCTTTTTAAGATCAGCTCGTTTAGCTCGCGCAGCTCTTTCGACTGCACATCGCGCCACGCTGCCAGCTGCTTCTCCAGCCTTCCGTTCAATTCGTCGAACACGACATAGGCTTGCGCGGTGGGTGCTGCATCAGCGCTCTCGACGCTACTTTGTAACGCCATCAGCTGGTCCGCTACTTGAATGGGATAGTTAAGCGGATCTTCGTTACTGGTGGATTTTGGCTGTATGATTTTTTCCTCAATGGCCTCCATCTTCTTCCCCAGTGCGTCCGCGGCCACAATGATCGGCTTGGACTTGGCATCCGTCTCGAGTCTTTTCTTCAAAACCTTTAGCTGGTCGCGCACGCTGCGAATTTGATTTACGGCGTCATGCCCCGCGCTGACGTGATCTCGAATACGCATGGCCAGCTCGACCTGTTTATCCAAGTCGGCCTGACTGCTCTCTACCCGCGGGTCCTTCTTGATCTCCGCAGTAGTGTCGTATGTCTTTCCCCCCACGATTAGTTTGACGTGGTATGTTCCCGGAGCAGCCAGAGGACCAGAAGGACGTCCGCCCCAAGAAATTGCTCGCGGGACTCTCGAAGGCGCCTCATATCGCATGTCCCATACGAAGCGGTTCAATCCCGCATCACCAGAAAGTTTTTCGCCACGCGCCCCAAAGCCAAATTCCTCCTCCTCGGGATTAACTTCTTCATTCGTGCTCTTACTTGAGTATTTGCGAATCACTTTTCCCTTGGCGTCAGAAATTTCGAGCGTGACCTCGTCCTTCAGAGCCGCCTTTAGGAAATAATTGATGACTACTCCTGACGGAGGATTAGCTCCCACCGCAGCAGTCCCGGGCAGCCTGAATCCGGGTCCGCGAAAACGCACCGCACTCGATGGCTGATAAAGGTGCGCCTCTTCATTCGCAGTACGATCTATCATTTGCCGGATGGGACCGATGTCGTCAAGAATCCAAAATGCCCGGCCATGCGTAGCCGCCACCAGATCGTCATCCTTGACGGTGAGGTCATGAATCGGCGTTGTCGGCAAATTTGCTTTTACCGATTGCCAGTGTCCTCCGTCATCGAACGACACATAAACTCCTGGCTCGGCTCCCGCAAAGAGCAGTCCCTTGCGCTTCGGATCCTCGCGAACAGCGTGAACATAAACATTTTCTGGGAGCCCAGCTGTAATTTTCATCCATGATTTGCCGTAATCCGCAGTTTTGTAAATGTATGGACGAAAGTCGTCGACCCTGTGACGGTCTACCGCGACATAAGCGGTGCTAGCCGCGTGCGGCGATGCATCAATAATGCTGATCAAACTCCACTCTGGCAGATCTTTTGGTGTGACATTCGTCCAATGCTGTCCCCCGTCGCGCGTCACCTGCACCCAGCCGTCGTCCGTGCCCGCCCAGATCACTCCTTTTTCTAGTGGTGACTCGGCAATGGCAAACACGGTGTCGTAATACTCGACACTTGTGTTGTCCTGCGTGAGTGGTCCCCCCGACGATTGCTGCTTGCCCTTGTCGTTACGCGTAAGATCCGGACTAATCATCGTCCAACTTCTTCCTTGATCCTTGGACATGAAGATGCCCTCTCCACCGTGGTAAAGCACATTGGGATCATGCGGCGAAACTGCGATGGGAGCGGTCCATTGGAAGCGATGCTTTAGTTCCGCGGCACCTGCGCCCATGGGATTCAGTGGCCATGACGAAATGTCGTGACGCGAATGGTTACCGTGGTTATACCGTGTAATCAATCCGTCGTATGATCCGGCGTAAACAATGTCAGGATCCGATGGATTCGGTACCACATAGCCCGATTCACCGCCTCCGACGTCATACCAGTCTGGCCGATCAATCGCACCAGAGTCGCTGCGGCTTGCAATTGACACAGTCGAGTTATCTTGCTGCGCTCCATACACCCGATAAGGAAACCGCGTATCGGTTGCCACGTGATAGAACTGCGCCGTAGGCTGGTTATTCTGTGTCGTCCAGGTTTTTCCGCCGTCGTGGCTGATCGTCGCGCCGCCGTCGTTGCTGTTGATCATCCACGAGGGATTGGTCGGATCGATCCACAGCCCGTGATGATCTCCGTGCGGTGCGCGAAGCATAGAGAAACTGCGCCCGCCGTCGCCCGAGCGATACAGCGTGGTGTTCAACACGTATACCGCGTCCACGGCCTTAGGGTCGGCAAAGATATGATGGAAGTACCACGCGCGTTGCGTGTATTTATGATCCCCATTTACCAGGTGCCACGAATCGCCGCCATCCTCCGACAGGTAGATGCCTCCCTTCTGGGCTTCGATAATCGCATATACGCGATTTCCGTCCGCGCCTGAAACTGCAACTCCAATGCGCCCCAGCGTTCCTTCCGGAAACCCATGCCCCTCGAGCCGCTTCCAAGTCGCCCCGCCGTCATTCGACTTATACAAACCGCTTCCCGGCCCACCGCTGGTCATGGACCACGGCGTGCGATTGCCTTGCCACAAAGCCGCAAAGAGAATGTGCGAATTGTGCGGGTCGAAAACCAGGTCAATAGCCCCGGTCTTCTCATCTTTATATAAAACCTTCTTCCACGACTTACCTCCGTCTTCAGAACGAAACACCCCACGCATTTCGTTCGCGCCGTAGGCATGGCCTAGCGCCGCAACTAAGACCACATTGGGATTTTCTGGATCGACCAGCACTTTGGCGATGTGCCGCGTATCGGCAAGGCCAATATTCGTCCAAGTCCTCCCGGCATCTAAAGACTTATACATCCCGTCGCCATACGATATGTTCCCGCGAATGCACGATTCCCCGGTGCCAGCGTAAATAACGTTGGAGTCTGAAGGTGCAATCGCAATCGCACCCACCGACATGATGGGAGTCTTGTCTGTCAGCGGCATCCAGCTCGCACCACCATCCGTCGTTTTCCAAATGCCTCCTGCCACAGCGCCAAAGTAGTAGGTGCTCGGATCTCCGGCCACGCCCGTAGCCGCCAGAACTCGCCCTCCGCGAAAAGGACCAATCTGACGCCACTTCATCCCTTTCAACGATTGCTCGCTCAACGTTTGCGCATTAAGCGGCACAGCGTTCAACAGAAGCGCGAACAAACCCAGACCAATCACACTTTGGATCACGCCTCGCACCACACACACCTTTAGACCACCCATGCAAATTCCTCCTACCCGGATTTCAGCGGATTGTATATCCACCTCTGATCTTGTGATTCATTTTGGAGCTATATGGTTTCTGTCTGATGAATGCTTACCTGGCGGCGAAGCCTAACAAATGATTTGCGCGCCTGCAAGCATTCCCGGCGCTTTGCGAAATCTTTCAACTCAAAGTTCTCGTTTTCATTACAATGGCCCAGGCTCGGGAACATCGGTTCGACAAAACTGTCTCGAACCACGGCACTTCCGAGCAATTGCCAACATTGCCATGAATCGTGCATCCGACCCCGCACCGGACGTCGCACACTCGATTGTCGCTCCTCATCAAGAATCACTCTACAAGCCATTTCAAAACCTCTGGCCGCGCAAAGTAACCCGCGCTGAACGCCGCACACTTCTAGCGGGCGGCCTCGGCTGGATGCTTGACTCCATGGACGTCATGCTCTACTCGCTCGTGATCGCGCACCTCATGCGCGAGTTCGGCATGGACACGCGTACTGCGGGCCTTTTGAATTCGCTCATGCTCGCGGCATCGGCCATTGGCGGATTTCTGTTTGGCTTTCTCGCCGACCGCATCGGCCGCACCCGCTCGCTCATGGCTTCCATCCTCGTCTATTCCTTTGCCAGCGCAGCATCCGGCTTTTCCTCGAGCATCGTACAACTGGCTACGTTTCGATTCATCCTCGGTCTCGGAATGGGCGGCGAATGGGGCAGCGGCGCCGCGCTCATTGCCGAGACGTGGCGCCCCGAGCACCGCGGCAAAGCCCTCGGCATGATGCAATCCACATACGCACTCGGTGAAATGATTGCCGCCGGCGTGGTCTGGCTGGTCCTTCCTCGCTATGGCTGGAGGGCAGTGTTCTTCGCGGGTATTCTTCCGGCACTCATGGTTCTCTGGATTCGTCGCAATGTTCCTGAGTCTGAGGTCTGGAAGCAACACGCCGCCCAATCCAATCGCGGCTCGCTTCGGCTGCTGTGGCGAAAGGACCACGGCAGGAATGCACTGCTGGCCACCGCCATGAACGCCTGCGGAATGTTTGGTTACTGGGGCCTGTTTACTTGGATTCCGGCGTATCTGTCGCTGCCGGCCGCGCAAGGCGGCCGTGGACTCAGCCTGGTTAAAACGACTGCGTGGTTTATGGTCATGGCCGCAGGAAAATTTCTCGGCTACGTTTCGTTTGGCTTCTTCGCCGATATTTTTGGGCGCCGCCGTCCCTATTTCTCTTATCTTCTAATTGCCGCAATACTCGTACCTATCTACGGAATGGCCAAGAGTCCGTTGTGGCTGCTGGTTCTCGGTCCGTTCGTCGCTTTTTTCGGGACAGGATTTTTCTCCGGCTACGCCGCAATCGCCTCGGAATTATTCCCCGGCGCAATCCGTGCCACAGCTATGGGGTTGACCTACAATATCGGCCGCGGCCTATCTGCGGTAGCCCCCTTCGCCGTCGGCGCCTTGGCCTCCCGTCATGGCCTGGGCCCCGCCTTTCTCCTGCAAGCCGCCGCCTTCCTCATCGCCGCCCTGCTGGCCTTAGCCCTGCCGGAAACCAAAGGCAAGACCCTCGATTGAATAATCAGAGTGGTTATCTATGGAAGGTTTGGCCTCAAATCTCTCGCTAACAATATGTTAGAGATTAGCTACGCAATTTCTGGTAAATCTTTCCGACATTCGGTTTCTGCTCTATATTTGCAAGGCAGTCTGGATGGGAGCCGCCTTTTGAGAATCCATCGTCTAATTCTGTTTTCTATTTCGGTGCACCTTTTGGTTGTGGCCCCGGTTCGGAGCCAACGCAGTACAGCAACGCAGCAGGTCACAACCGCAAAGCGGCTAGCGCCTTCAGAGAGTACTTCGAAAAAGACTCAACACATGAGCTGTTGGGATAACACTAAGTCATTTACGGGTTCGCACTTGGTCCGTAGCCCTATTTTGGCTTCGGCGGACGGTCTACATCGTGCCTATGTCGAGGTGGAAGCCATCGGTTTTGAACCCCAAGACACCCGCACTTATATCGGACCTCTCTGCGAAAACACGTCCCGACTGTTTGTTGCGGGGCCACATGACCAAACGTTTCGACTCATTTATTTGTACTCGCCGGAACTTTCGGGGGGCAACAGCATGGAGCTCGTTGATTGGTCTCCTGATGGAACGCATCTCCTAGTGGAAGTCTCCCAGTGGACCTATGAGTCCGAAGCAGAGTATACGGACTTCTTGGTCTTCAACTGGAACTCTGGAACTGTAGCAAAGCCTGACTTATCTCAAATCCTTGCCTCGCGATTTGAGAATGACTGCGGCTCTGAAAACCGAGCCACAGGTTTCACTCCGGAAGGTTGGGTAGTTGTCGCAGTGAACCCCCTCGTTGATGGCATAGCCATCATGAATGGTGCGAAGTCATGCGTAGCCCGCAGGGTGCTGCTAGCGCTAGACCTCGAACGTGGACCAGCAATCACCACACAAACGCTGTCTGACAGTTTCAAGGTGCGTCACTTCGGAACATTTTCTGAATCTCATGCTGCAAAATAGCTAGCATCGGTTAGATGTGGGACTCAGTTTCTCGCGCCGTAGTAAAGATCCATGCCAGAAACAGATGAGTCGGCCAATAAAATATCGCGACAATCGCAACGAATATCACTGCAACATGCGCAGGTGGAGGTCCCCAGGCGCGATGCCAGATCGGATCAGAAAACGCATAATTCAAATTTAACGCTGGATCGCAAAGCCGCGAAATGATCAGCAGCACGGCGAGTATCGCCGACTGAAGTTTCCACCCGTGACGGTCATATCTCACCCGCCGCAACGACCAAAGTAAAACCACCGGCGTAAGAACATGAAAAAGCGAAAGTAGTCGCACAAAAAGCGGGTATCGCGAATCCCACATGTACTCAGTTCCCCCGACCAGATGCCTCCCCAGCACCAATCTCCATCCTGCATCGAGACACCACGCCGCATCGGGGAGTATGGCGCCGACACTCTGCGCGGAAAGCAGCAGGGAACTGCCGCTCCACAGAGCGATGCACGTCAGCAGCACGCCGACATCGCACACATGCAAAAAATTTGCGACGCCCCAGGTCCGCCAGTAACTCGGTATCCAAACAATGCACCACAGCAAGGCGCCCCATCGCAGCACAGGAAACGCAGGTTTAGTCACAACACTCGCATTCGCTATGGTCGACAATTTTCGCGGCGATTCGATGCAATGAATTTGCCTCGACCAGCCCGGTGAACTCGACGAACCGAAAGGGTAGCGCAATCACGGCCCAAGTGCTCAGCGAAGTTCATGCCCCGCCCAGTGGCAACGCATCGTGTATACTTGCGCGTTTATAGTATTACACTGGAGAGGATAGAAGCTTTTGTATCCGTATCTACATCTCGGTCCATTGACGTTGCCGACTTTCGGCTTGTTTGTCGCTGCCGCGCTGCTTTGCGCGTCCTTCGTAATGCAAGCGGATTTGCGCCGCCGCGGTCTTCCCGCTGACGCTTACACAATCATCGGCCTCGCGGGCCTCGCTGGTCTGGTGGGCGCGCGACTGTATCATCTGCTCGAGAGTCCACGCGATTTTTTTGCCGATCCGTGGCCCCAATTGTTTAGCCGTACCGGATTTGCGTGGTTTGGTGGCTTTCTCGGCGGATTCATAACCCTGATTTTACTGGCGCGTCATTACAAGATATCAATTCTCGAAATGCTCGACGCAGCCTCGCCCGCAGCGGCACTGGGCTACGGAATCGGCCGGATCGGCTGCCTCACGTCGGGAGATGGCGACTACGGAATTCCGACTTCGCTGCCCTGGGGCATGAGTTTTCCGAATGGCCTTGTACCCACTACCGAGCACGTCCATCCCACGCCGATTTATGAATGGTTGGTCGCGCTGGCCATCGCATGGTTTCTTTGGCGCTTGGGCGCAAAGTCAGTGCGCGGTCCGAAGGCCACTGGCGAGATCTTCTGCAATTACTTGATTCTCACTGGCATCGCCCGTTTTTTGGTGGAATTTATTCGCATTAACCCGCGTTCCTTTTTCGGAATGTCCAACGCGCAGACCGTTGCCGCGCTGACCGCAATTGCTGGAGCTATTTTGCTTTGGCGGATCAAGCGCCGCTTCCACTCAAAAAAAAAAGAACATCGCATTCTTGAGCACGCCTCCACGCGCGGTGATGTTGTTCAACGCGAATATCATCGGCCCACGCCTGAATGCCCGCATCCGGAACGCTGGCACATGTTCGATTCGTTGACTGCGGAAGTCGAGGTCCTGGAGTTCTTGAAATGCCTCGTCACCACTCTGAAGCCGCAGCTCGTCGTCGAAACCGGAACGTTTATGGGGATCAGCACGCTGTGGATTGCCGAGGGGCTCAAGCAAAATGGAAGGGGTCGCGTTGTGACCTGCGAGTATGACGCGAAAGTTTTTGCTGCCGCAAAAAAAAGGTTTGATGCTTCAGGATTATCTGAATTTATCGATTGCCGCAACGAATCGAGCCTCGAGACGCAGGTCGAAGGCACGATTGACTTGTTGTTTTGTGACAGTGACGCGCCGCTGCGTGAAAAAGAAGTACGTCGTTTCTTAACGCAACTTAATCCGCATGGGGTAATCGTAATGCACGATGCCAGCTCGCTGATGAAAACGGTGCGCGACGCAGCTTTAAAGCTCGAGCAAGAAGGCCTGCTTTCGGTCTTGCTGCTACCCACGCCGCGCGGATTGGTGCTGGCACAAAAGCGCGAAGGTCGCCGTTAGCTGAGGAACAAAGCAATGGTCATCGCAGCTTCGATTGTTGCAATTGTTGTTTCCAGCGCGCAAAGAAGCGACCAAAACTCCCGGCCGCTTCTTCTTGTTCCTTTAACGTTGTCTCCATTCCGTTACAGATCATTACTCCGTTGACGGTTTATCCTTTGGAGCAGCCTTGCTGTCCTCCGGTTTTCCTTGGGCATCGTACACGCCCACAGGACCAAATTTCTCCATCACAGTTTTAATTTTACTGGCATCGCCAACGGCCACAACTTGCATGGTTTGCGGGTTGATATATGTCTGTGCGACGCGTTGTAGGTCGTCGGCGCTCACCGCGGCTATCTTGACTGGATATGTATCCCAATAATCTTCGGGAAATCCGTAGATTTTTCGCTCCACTGCAAGCTGCAGCACTTGCGTCGGCTGCTCGAGAGACAATGCAAAACCAGCAACCACGGCGCGCCGCGCCTCGTCGAGCTCCTTCTCGGGAACTTTTTCGTCGCGGATGCGGTTGAGCTCCTTCATGAATTCGTTCATGGCCCCTTCGGTGACGTCAGTGCGGAGATCACCTCCAGCACGCCAAGGTCCTGGAAACTTTGAAGCTGCGAAGGAGCTGTAGACGCCATAGGTGTAGCCTTTCTCTTCGCGAAGATTCAAGAAGAGACGGCTGGCAGCGCCGGCACCGAGCACCTGGTCGAGAACCACGAGCGGCACATAATCGGGGCTGGTGCGTGCAATGGCGATATTTCCCATCGCCAGTGTGGTTTGCACCGAATCCGGCCGATTGACAACGTAGATTTTTCGTGCGGCCGCAGGCGTTGGATTTCCCGGCTGGCTCGCTTTGGCTTCTGTTTTTTGCCACGCCCCGAGCCACTTCGTCAGTTTTGGAATTAAATCTTTTGCGTTGACGTCGCCGGCAATCGCCAGAATCGCATTCTGTGGCGCATAGAATTCCTTGTGCCATTTCGCAAGGGTTTCGGAAGTCAGCGCGTCCAGTGATTCCGGTGTGGCCGAAACAGTTGACGCCGGATGTACGCCATAGACCGCTTTGGCAAAACGTTCACTGGCGAGGAAGCCCGATTGAGTCCGCTGCTGTATCAATTGCGCTTTGAGCCGCTGTTTTAATTTGGCGAGTTCGTCGCTGGGGAATGTCGGATTTTCCAGAACATCGGTCAACAGTGCAAACCAATCCTCAAAATTGTCGGAGAGCCCCGACGCATCGATGATCGCGGCGGTCTGACCGAAACGCGCCGATGCAGAAAGCTGCGCCCCCATACGATCGACTTCTTCACCAATTTGCCTGCTCAAGCGCGTCTTCGTTCCTTCGCGCAACATGAGCGCGGTAACCTGCGCAAGCCCCGGCTGGTTGGCAGGTTCGCCCAGAGCGCCCGCACCATCCAGACGTAGGGTCACATTCACGGTGGGAAAACGATGATCTTGGAGAATGAGCACGCTGAGACCATTCGGAAGCGTCGTCTCCACAGGACGGGGGAGTTTTACGTGCAAAACCTCCTTGGAGACCGGAGCGCGATTTTTTCGCTCAACCTTGCTGACGGAAACAGCTTTGGAATCCCCACCTGGAGCCTGAGCCCAAATCATGCCTGCGGAGAGAGTCGCCAATACCAGCAAGCGAGGTAAAATCGTGCCGCGATTAAATACTGCTTTGCATATGGTCATGATTTATCGTTCCTTTCCCGCTGCCCCGGGCTGCCCGCCTGGAGCACCGCGCGGCGTGGGCGTTGTGAGAACTACTGTGCGATTGGTAGGCTTCATGTAGGTCTGCGCGACGCGCTGGATGTCGGCCTTAGTAATGCTCCTGATTTTTTCTCCGACTGTATTAATCAGGCCGGGATCGTTATAGGCCGTAGCATACTGCGCCAGTTGGATGGCCCGGAAGAGGGTCCCTTGCAGCTGACTGGCCCGATCGTGGCGGTCCAGCATGCGCACTTTTTCGAGCTCCCAATCGGCGACGGGTTCTTTTTGGAGCCGCTCGATTTCCTCGTAAACGAGCTTCTCGGCTTCCGCCGTATCTTTTCCCGGACGAACCAGGGCAATCGTCGAAGCGAGCGAAGGACCGCGGCGTTCTTGCGCAAAGGCTACGGTCTGCGCCGCGACTTCCTTGTCTTTCACCAGTTTTTGATACAGTCGTGAAGATTGGCCGCGGCCCAGAATTTCCATCAGCACCGCCATGGCGTACCAGTCAGCCGTGTTTCCCGGTGGAATTTTGTATTCGATATCAACGCGCGGGAGTTGCGCAAATGTATCCTGGATAGTTTTGCGGCGCTCGGCTGTTTGCGCCGGCTCGCTCATATCCGGAACCGGCGGCGTGGCTTGCGGGGGAATCGTTTCAAAATATTTTTTTATTTTGGCAATCGCTTCCTCGCTTTTGAAATCGCCGACGAGCGCGAGCACGGCATTGTTCGGGGCATAATAGATACGAAAAAATTCGGATACGTCCTGGACGGTAGCGGCATCGAGATCCTTCATTGAGCCGATCGTGGAGTGCTTGTAGCCAAAATTGTCGTAAGCGGTGTCGACGATCGTCTCGAAGGTCTTGCCGTACGGTTGATTGTCGACACCGAGTCGCCTCTCTTCTTGCACGGCGTTCCGTTGGTTGTCGAGATTGCCTTGCGTGATGGCCAGAGACTTCATGCGGTCGGCTTCGAGGTATAGCCCGAGGTCAAGCTGGTTCGCCGGCAGAGTTTCAAAGTAAATGGTGCGGTCGGCGTTGGTGGTGCCGTTCATGCCGCCACCATTATTTTCAATAAGAATGAAGTGCTCGCCCTTGCCCACATTCTCCGAGCCTTGATACATCATGTGCTCAAACAAATGAGCGAAGCCGGTGCGGCCTTGGCGCTCATCGCGCGAGCCGACGTTATAGTTCACGGCGATCGAGTAGGTTGGCGCGGCATGGTCCTCGGAGAGAATCACCCGCAAACCATTTTTTAGAGTGATTTGCTGAATCGGAATCTGCAGGGAGCGTGAAGCGGTTTTCGCGGTCTGCTTGGCGGCCTGGTCCTGCGTCGCCCATTGTGTTCCGGGCAGACCGATCAACAATCCCAGCGCGACGGGGATCGCGAGGGCAAATTTCACCTTATGCATAGCCAACTCCTTAGCGTAAACATGTGTAATCACAAAAACCCAGCACTTTGAGTAGACGCGCTGCCAACGTTTTTGGCTTGCCGACATCATGCCACAGTTGCTGGTTATTCGCACAGGAAGGGCGAGGGACGAATTCTCGCATAGCGTACGATGTCTTGGTTGCGCGCGGCCTTCAAATTGAGAAGGGTACTCATGCTCAAGGTTGCTTGATGACAGCACCATCTTTCATGACGAACGTTACGTGCTTGAGTGTCTGAATATTGTCGAGAGGATTTTCCGGGGTGGCGATTATGTCGGCGGCAAGCCCGGGCTTCAGCGCGCCGCGAACTTTGTCGACCCCGAGCAATCGGGAGGCATTAATAGTCAGCGCGCGAAGGGTATCGGTGGGCGGCACACCGGCGTCCACCCAGCTGTCAATATAGCCGATGGCCAAAGTTCCGCGAGTCTCCCCAGGAATTGCTACATCGACATCGGTGCCGAACGCCATGGTGACGCCAATCTTGTAAGCACGCTTCAAGCGATCAACCCAGATGCTATGCTCTCCCAGTTGTCCGCCGAGAACTTTAAGCATTTGATCGGTGAATTCAGTGCCGACCAGAACCACGTTATTTTTTTTCGCCAAAGCTAAATCTTCGTCGGTCATTCGGAAGCCGTGTTCGATCGAATCCACACCGGCTTCCGCCGCATTGTGCGCCCCGGGATGCGTCCAGCAATGGGCCGCGAGCTTGAGCCCGCTCGCGTGAGCTTCGGCGATCATGAAGCGGATATCATCCACGGAATAAATGTAAGTCTGGTCGTCCACAACGATTTTGATGACGGTTGCGCCGTAATGAATATTCTCCCGGATCGCTTTGCGCATCTCGTCGCGGGTATCGGCAAAAAGGTATTCAGGCGTAGCAAGGTTCCGCTTTTCGGGCTGGAGCTGAAATTGGCCGCCGTACGGCGCGATAATAACGCCCGCATTGACGATCGTCGGACCGGGCACGATGCCTGCTTCGATGGCGCGCCGCAGGTCGCTGTCCGCATAGTTGCCTGCGTTGCCGACATCACGTACCGAAGTAAAGCCGGATTCGAGCATGGCGCGAGCATTGGCCACGCCTTCGATTGCGCGGTAAGCGGTGGTATCGAGCAGCGTCGTGAAGAAATAGTTACCGTTATCGCGGCGCGGCTGGACGGTCATGCACAGATGGGTATGCGCGTCAAACATTCCCGGAAGCACGGTGGAGTTCGCCAGGTCGATAATTCTCGCGCTGGTTGGAATTGTGACGTGCGCGCCGATTTCTTTTATGGTCGCTCCGTCCACTAGGATGGTTTGGTTCGCTGAGGTTTTTCCGGACTCCGGGTCCACCAGCTTGCCCGCTTTGATGGCGATCAGCTGCGTCGTCGTGGTCTTGCGTTGTGCCGCGCCAGGCATCGCGAAAAACGTGAATAGGCACAGTGGGAGAAGTAAGAATTTACCTCGCATCATTGCTTCTTGGTCCTTTCGCTGCTACTCGTCGCCAGGGTTTTTCTTTGTGCCGTACAGAAAAAACGAAGTTACAGCATTTGGCGGAGAACGTACTGCAAGATGCCGCCGTGATGGTAATAGGTGACTTCGTCAGGCGTGTCCACGCGGGCGACAGCCGAGAAAGTCTTCTCGTCACCCTCGGGCGTAACCGCACGAACGGCGAGTGTTTCGCGAGGCTTCAGGCGCACAATCCCCTCGATGTCGAAAACCTCGCGGCCTGTTAGGCCAAGGCTGTCGCGCGTTTGGCCGGGTTCGAATTCGACCGGAAGCACTCCCATACCGATCAGGTTACTGCGATGAATTCTCTCGAAGCTTTCGGCAATCACCGCGCGGACGCCAAGCAGCAGCGTGCCCTTGGCGGCCCAATCGCGAGAAGACCCGGAGCCGTATTCTTTGCCGGCTAGGACCACCAGGGCCGTTTTTTCCGTTTTGTATTTCACCGCCGCATCGTAAATCGTCATTTTTTCGCCTTCGGGAAGATGCAGCGTCCACCCGCCTTCGGTACCGGGTGCGAGCAAATTGCGCAGTCGAATGTTTGCAAAGGTGCCGCGCATCATTACTTCATGATTTCCTCGCCGCGCGCCGTAGGAATTAAATTCGTGAGGCTTGACACCCATCGCAATGAGGTATTTTCCAGCTGGCGAATCGACCGGAATCGAGCCGGCGGGCGAGATGTGATCCGTCGTGACGCTGTCACCGAGGATGGCCAGAACCCGCGCGGCACGTATGTCTTGGAGCGCCACCGGCGCGGCGGGCATATCGTCGAAGTACGGCGGCAGCTTGATGTAGGTGGACTTTTCATCCCAGGCGTACAAATCACCTTCCGGCACGGGCATGGAACGCCACTGTGCGTCGCCATCGAAAACTTCGCTGTACTGCTTGTGAAACATCGCCGTGGTTACCGATGCACGCACGGTGGCCTCGATTTCTTGCGGCGTCGGCCAGATGTCACGAAGAAAAACGGGCTGGCCGGCTCGGTTGCGGCCGAGCGGTTCGCGTGAAATATCGATATCCATGCGTCCGGCGAGCGCATACGCTACAACCAGCGGCGGCGACGCGAGATAGTTTGCGCGCACCAGGGGATGAATGCGCCCTTCGAAATTGCGATTGCCGCTCAAAACCGCAACAGCCACAAGATTATTTTCCTTGATCGCCGCGGAAATTGGCTCGGAGAGCGGGCCGCTGTTGCCGATACACGTCGTACAGCCATAGCCCACCAGGTGAAAGCGCAGCGTTTCGAGATAGGGCATCAGCCCGGCGGCGTTCAAATAATCGGTAACGACTTTCGAGCCGGGCGCGAGACTGGTTTTCACCCACGGCTTGGTTTGTAGTCCGCGCTCCACCGCTTTTTTCGCGAGCAAACCTGCACCGAGCATGAGCGACGGGTTCGAGGTATTTGTACAACTCGTGATGGCGGCAATCACCACTGCGCCGCTGCTCAAGTCAAATTCATCGCCATTATTTTTCACCGCGATGTTTTTGACCGGCACACCCTGAACAATTTTTTGGAATGACGCTTTAGCTTCACGCAAGGCCACTCGATCTTGCGGGCGTTTTGGCCCGGCCACGGTCGGTTCGACCGTTGCCAAATCAAGCGCGAGGGTGCTGCTGAAAATCGGGTCGGGAGTCGCATCGGTGCGAAACAGCCCTTCTTCTTTGGTGTAAGCCTCGACGAGCGCTATCTGTTCGGCAGATCTCGCCGTGAATCGCAAATAATTGAGAGTTTCCGCGTCCACAGGAAAGAATCCCATGGTCGCGCCATACTCCGGGGCCATATTGGCAATCGTCGCGCGGTCGGGAAGGCTCAAGCTCGAAAGGCCCGTACCATAAAACTCGACGAACTTTCCCACGACACCGCGTTTACGCAGAATTTCGGTTACGGTCAGGACGAGGTCAGTCGCCGTCGTACCCTCAGGCAGGCGCCCGTGAAGCTTAAAGCCGATGACTTCCGGTATCAGCATCGTAAACGATTGGCCAAGCATGGCCGCTTCGGCCTCGATTCCACCAACACCCCAGCCGAACACACCCAATCCGTTCACCATGGTCGTGTGCGAGTCGGTACCCACGAGCGAGTCAGGATACGCAGCCAGTTTATTTCCGCGCGGCGCAGAACACACCACGCGCGCCAGGTATTCCAAATTTACTTGGTGGCAAATTCCCGTATCGGGTGGAACGACTTTGAAGTTTTGAAAGGCTTTTTGGCCCCAACGCAAAAAAGCATAGCGTTCGACGTTGCGTTGGAACTCCATCGCTGCATTGAGCGAGAGCGAATCTGATTTACCAAAGCTATCGACCTGTACGGAATGGTCAATCACTAGCTCGGCCGGGAAAAGCGGATTGATTTTTCTCGGGTCTCCTCCCATGCGCTTGACCGCTTCGCGCATGGTTGCCAGATCAACCACCGCGGGAACGCCTGTAAAATCCTGCAAAAGAACCCGTGACGGCATGAACGCAATTTCTTTTTGCGGCGTGCCCGGCGCCCATCCGGCCAGCGTGCGAATGTCGTCGGCGCGAACCGAGCGTCCATCTTCATGGCGTAGTAAATTTTCTAGAAGAATTTTCAGAGAAACCGGCAGGCGCGGCACATTGCCGATACCTTGTTTCTGAAGAGACTCCAAGCGATGCACTTCAAAGCCCTGCGCTCCGACTTTGAGGGTGTCCAAAGTATTAAAGGAGTTCCCGGCGGTCTTCGCCATCCTGAATATCCTTCCTTTCGCGGCCTATCTATTCTAACCGATTTATCGTCGCTCGATTGGCTCAACGTCGATGGCATGCCATAATTCTTCCCGCGTGTCATAATTCCAGTTGCCGGCTTGATAATGAATATCGTTCTTGTAGCGACGTACGAAATGGGCCGCCAGCCATTCGGACTGGCGTCCCCTGCGGCGTGGTTGCGGCAGCTTGGCGCTTTGGTCCATTGCGTCGATCTTTCTCGCGAACAATTTCCGGTCGCAACGATACGCGATGCCGATCTCGTTGCCTTCTATGTGCCTATGCACACGGCTACTCGTCTTGCTGTGCAATTGATTGGACCGTTGCAGCACTTGAATCCGCGCGCACACATTTGTTTCTATGGGTTGTATGCGTCGATGAACGAGCAATATTTGCGCAGCCTCGGGGTTCAAACAATTCTTGGCGGGGAATTTGAAGAGGGCCTCGCGCACCTCGCCGCCCGGTTGCGACCAAAAGGATTGACAGCAAACGAAGGATTGCAGGCAAGCGGCGGGCGATTGTCCACAGCAGATGTTCAATCGCGCATAAAAGAAGTTCCGTCATCCATCCCGAGTGAGAGCAGCCAGCAGGAACCAGTCCTCTCCCTTGCTCGTCTCAGGTTTCAAATCCCCGATCGAAGCGGCCTCGTGCCCCTCGATCGCTACGCGCATCTAGTGATGAATGCGGGCGACCACCGCGCCGTCGGCTACACCGAAGCCAGCCGCGGCTGCCGGCATCTTTGCAGACATTGTCCTATCGTGCCCGTCTACAACGGAATGTTTCGCATCGTCGATCGCCAGGTTGTGCTGGAAGACGTGCGCCGGCAAATCGCCGCAGGGGCGCGCCATATCACTTTCGGCGATCCCGATTTCTTCAACGGTGTTGGCCATGCGCTCGCAATAGTCCAGGAGCTTCATCGTGAGCACCCACGTATCACCTACGATGTCACAATCAAGATTGAGCATCTTCGCAAGCATCGCCAGCACCTCGAGACATTGCGTGACACCGGATGCCTGTTTGTCACGAGCGCCGTGGAGTCGGTGGACGACGCCGTGCTCGAGCGGCTCGACAAGGGTCACACGCGCGCCGATGTTCTCGCGACCGTTAGAGATTTCCGTGAATTGGGGATGATCCTGCAACCCACCTTGGTGCCCTTCACTCCGTGGACCACGCTGGAAAGCTTTGCGGAGCTTCTGCGCATTCTCCGTGAAGAAGAACTGCAAGAGCATGTCGCGCCGATTCAGCTTGCCATTCGCCTGTTGATTCCTGCGAGCTCGCGTCTGCTCGAGCTACCGGAAGTGAGCGAACTGGTCGGTCCATTCGATCCAGAACGCTTGGCGCATCCCTGGCACCATCCCGATTCGCGCGTAGATGCGCTTTGCGAAGAAGTTCAGGATATCGTGGCCGCCGGTGAAAAAATGAAACGTTCGCGTAGCGCAGCATTCGAAGCAATACATCGCGCAGCGTCGCGAGCGCTGGGAATTTCCGAGGAGGCATGGCGCACTGCCGAGCCGCGAATCGCCCGGGCCGCGATTCCGTACCTCGACGAGCCTTGGTATTGTTGAGCCGAGCCCACCGGGGACCAGTTGGTCTCCCTCGCAAAAGCGAAGGAAGCAATCCAGCTGGCCGAATCTTTCGTTTAACTCTTTAGCAGCAAAATGCAGCCAACTTCTCGCAAACGCCTTTTGATCCTCGCCAGTAAGCTGGGCTATCAGACCAGTAGTTTTTCCGCGGCTGCTCAGAAACTAGGCGTCGAAGTAATTTTCGCAACCGATCGCTGCCATCAGCTCGAAGATCCTTGGGGCGACCGCGCCATCCCCGTTCATTTCGAGCGGCCCCAGCAAGCCGCGCTGGACATTGTGACTGCCATCCATGAGGCGCACGAAGCACCGCCCGACGCTCTGCTGGCGCTCGGCGATCGCCCCACAGTTACCGCCGCCTACGTCGCCAAAGCCTTAGTGCTCGAGCACAATTCGCCTGCGGTTGTCGAAGCGTGCCGCAGCAAGCTTCGCCAAAGAGAAATATTTAGGGCGGCCGGCTTGCCCGTCCCTCCATTTTTTTCTTTTTCCATAGGTGAGTTGCCGGAGATTGTGGCCACGCGCGCGCAATTTCCGTGCGTCATCAAGCCGCTCTCGCTGTCGGCGAGCCAGGGCGTAATCCGCGCGAACAGCGTGCCAGAATTTTCTACGGCCCTCACGCGCATTCGCCGCTTGCTGCAATCACCGGAGCTGCAAGTGACGCGCGAGCCCAGTCTCGACCGCCTTCTCGTGGAGCACTACATTCCAGGAAGCGAAGTCGCTCTCGAAGGACTCCTCGACGATGGGAACCTGCGCATACTTGCGATTTTTGACAAGCCCGACCCCCTCGAAGGACCATTTTTCGAAGAGACCATTTACGTAACTCCGTCACGCCTGCCGCTCGAAATTCAGCACAAGATCCAGCACTGCGCGCAAGATGCTGTGCGCGCGCTTGGTCTAATTCGCGGGTCGGTCCACGCTGAATTTCGCATCAACGAGCAAGGGCCCTGGATTCTTGAAGTAGCGCCCCGGCCCATTGGCGGGCTCTGTTCACACGCGCTCCGTTTTGGCCCCTTTCAGAACGTCGAAACTCATGAGACGCAAGAATTTATTTCTCTGGAAGAATTGCTCGTGCGTCACGCTCTCGGTCTGTCTGGAGCCGATCTCCCTCGTGAGCAGGCCTCTTCCGGAGTTTTCATGATTCCAGTCCCCAACAGCGGCGTGTTTGAAGGCGTCGAGGGGCTCGACCAGGCACGTTCAACACCGGGCATCACCGAGCTGCACATCACGGCGCGCGTTCACGATTACATTGCCGCGTGGCCTGAGGGCGCTAGTTATTTGGGATTTATTTTTGCTCGTGGAAACGATCCGGCAGGCGTTGAATCTAGTTTGCGCGCGGCTCACAGCCGGCTGCGATTTCATCTTGCAGAGCGACTCGCCGTCGAACATCCCGCGCTTTCGCAAACCAAGGGAGCGTCCTCAGGCGACCACTAGCCCTTCGCTTTTTGCGGAACATACCCTTCAGGAAGTTTCGCTCCTTCACCGAAGAAAAACTGCTCCATTTGTTCTTCCATGATCTTTTGCGATTGCGGGTCAAGCGGGTTCAGGCGGAATTCATTCATGACCATCTTGGAATGTTCGATCCACAACTTCCAGGCTTCCTTGGAAACATTCTCGTAGACGCGCTTTCCCAGTTCTCCCTTCCAGGGAATACGCTCCAGCCCCGGCATCTCTTTTCCAAATTTCACGCACTTGACCATGCGCGTTCCCAGTGTCACCGGTTCAGCTGGCGCTGCGTGCGAGTGTCCACAGCCTTCATCGGCCATCTGCTGTTCCTCCTGCAGGCGTTTCCAAACGTCAGAATACTTCATTGGCACGCAAAATCATAGCAGCGCGCGGAAGTGGTCCGTTTCCGACAAACAAGCTGGCGAACTTGCTCGGAGTCGGCGTCGTAACGGGGATTAATTACACTAAGGTTTCCTTGGCACTTCCGAACGATGAGCACAGTCTTGATGGTACGCGGTGATGAGGCGGCCGACCTGGCCTGTCCTAAGGGCGCCAATAGACTACCCGATGACGCTCCTGCGGCTCCCAGCCCCTCACCGTACATGTGGCCTGTGTTTCTTAATTGTTCAAATGCTGGCCGGGCTTGACGTTCTGGTTGAGCCGCAGCGCGTTCGTTGGGTCGTACTTTTTCTTGATCTCTACCAGCCAAGCGTAGTTCGGCCCGTACGCTTTCCTCACAAGCTCGTCGCTCGTTTCGCCCAACGCGTTGACGTACACCCCGTGAGTAAAGGGTTGCAGATTGTCGCGCAGAGCTCTCACCCATCGAACCGCATTCGCCTGCGAGACTCTTCGGTAATTTCGGATTTCAGCTCTAGCTTGGCGCAAAAACGTATGCCAGCCACCCTCTGGTGTCAAGCTCGGATCACCATGGGCATAGTTTGGTAGCAAGTTCGGGTCGCTGGGCAGCTGCGCTGGCCGGCCTGGTCTGATGCTCACTTCCAACCGGCCAAAGAGATTATGATTCATCCCACAAGCGTAACTTAGCGATTGATGTGAGTGAGCTTGCGCGATGCGTGTGTTTCTGAGACAAAAGAGGATGCAGGAAACGCAGCCGCGTCAACTGGTTCTGTGGGGAGGACAACTGTGGGCTTACCCACACAGCAAATTTCGCCGGGCAGATTCGTAGCAGCCCATCGCGATGCTGTAAATCGTTTGCAAGCCAACGCCGCGATGCAAAAGATGTGGTCAAAGGACGCTTCGCTTTGGCAGGCGGATGCGCAACATGCTCGGGTGATTGCCAACCGCTTGGGCTGGATCGGCGTTCTCGACACCATGCAAAAGGACGCCGACAATCTTTCGCAATTTGCGCAGTCTGTCGCGGGTGCCGGATTGCGAGACATCGTTCTCCTCGGTATGGGCGGGTCGAGTCTCGCACCTGAAGTGTTCGCGCTCACCTTTCCCGCTACCGCAAAAGGTCGCCGCTTCTTCGTGCTGGACAGCACCGATCCTGGTTCGATTCGCGCCGTGGAAACGTCCGTAGACTTGCGGCACACGCTGTTTGTCGTGGCCAGTAAGTCCGGGAAAACGATCGAGACCCTTTCGCAGTTTTTGTATTTTCACGATCGCATGCGAGCGAGCGACATTCAGCCTCCCGGCAAAAATTTTGTGGCCATCACCGATCCCGGCTCGTACCTTGCGCAGCTGGCCTCCGAACATGGGTTCCTGCGGACATTTCTGAATCCGCCTGATATTGGTGGGCGCTATTCCGCGCTTTCCTATTTTGGTCTGGTCCCGGCGGCGCTGTGGGGCGCAAAGCTCGAGGATGTTCTCGGCAGCGCGTTGGACATGCGCAAGGCGTGCGGAGCGTCAGCTGCGGCGGACTCCAATCCGGCGCTGCAATTGGGCGCGCTACTGGGAACAGCGGCCGCCGACGCGACCGACAAACTCATTCTTCTGAGCACACCGAGTCTTGTGCCTCTAGGCAATTGGATAGAGCAACTGATTGCGGAAAGCACCGGCAAGCAGGGGAAGGGAATCGTGCCCGTGGCCGGCGGCGTGCCAGTAACGCCTGAGGTATTTGCACAAGGCTGCGTCGTTGCGGTGCTGGCACAGCAAGGGGAAAACACAACGGCGCTCGATGCCGCGGCAAGTTCGCTCCAAGACCGTGGTGTGCCTATAGTGCAGATACGTCTTGCAGACCCGAGCCAGTTGGGCGCTGAATTTTTTAAGTGGGAGGCGGCCACTGCGGTGGCCGGCGCGGTTCTCGCGATTGATCCGTTCGATGAGCCCAACGTGCAGGAAAGCAAAGACCGCACTGCAAAGATTCTTGAAGAATTCCAAGTCAAGGGCCGGATGCCAGTCAGTGCAGTGCGCCTCAGCGAATCGGGAATCGAGCTTTACGCAGAAGGTGCCACTCACCGCAATATTTCCACGCTGAAACTCACAGAATCCTTGCGTGCATTTTTCGAGCAGCGCAAGCCGCGTGATTATGTTTCCTTGCTGGCGTATGTTGAAAGAAACGATTCCAATGCCGCACCGCTTGGTGCGATTCGCGAAGCTCTGTCACGCGCTCTTGGCCTGCCGGTTTTGCTCGGCTACGGTCCGCGATACTTGCACTCCATTGGGCAGCTTTACAAAGGAGGCCCGCCCACAGGAATGTTTCTAGTGATCACCGCGACTCACGCGGAGGACGTTCCCATTCCTGGGGCGAAGTACACCTTTGGTCAGCTCCAATTCACGCAAGCACTGGGCGATTTTGAATCGCTTGCGGGCCGCGAAAAGCCGGTTTTACGTTTGCATCTCAGCGAGGGTGCGGCTGCGGGCCTGCCAAAATTGCAGAACGCGATGAAACAAGCCCTCTCCTCGATTCGTGCGGCCGGCCAATGATTTTTACATTCGGCAAGAAAGTTTTCGATGAGGGGAATACATCCTGTGAGCAATTCTGAAGTTCTGCAATGGTGCTTCGCCGCAGGCCGTGTGTAGCGGTGGCCCGACTCACAACCATGTTTTGGGATATCGGCGGTGTGCTTTTGACCAATGGCTGGGACATTGATTCCCGCAAAGCTGCCGCAGAAATTTTTCAATTGGATTGGGACGATTTCGAGCGGTTTCACGATGCGTCTTTCGCCAATTGGGAAAAAGGGCGAATTACCCTGGACCAGTATCTTGACCGCACGGTGTTTCGGCAACCACGGACATTTTCGCGAGAGGAGTTCACTGCGTTTATCTTGGCGCAATCCCAAGAGTATCCGCAGAGCAGGGCCGTCTTGACGGAGCTGGCCGGCAGTGGCCAATACTTCATGGGCGCCATAAACAACGAACCACTGGAACTCAACGAGTACCGTATTCAGAAATTCGAGCTCAAGCCGGAATTTCCCGTTTTCTTTAGTTCCTGCTATGTTGGAACGCGCAAGCCCGAAGAAGATATTTTCCGCATCGCGCTGCACGTGACGCAGAAGCTTCCGGCAGAGTGCTTGTTCATTGATGATCGCGAGGTCAACCTCGAGAGCCCGCGCCGCATGGGATTGGACACGATTCACTATCAGAATCCGGAACAGTTGCGCGGCGAACTGACAAGCCGCGGCGCAAAACTGAGTGCATAAACGTTCAAAGGACTGTATGGAAATAGCGATAGTTGGCTTGGGCCAGATAGACTTGAATGCGTGTACGCGGCAGCGCGATAAGCCAAGTGGAAAGTCCGACTCAGAACGCGGCGAGTTGGAAACACAATGATGCCCAGCAATTCCCAAAAACCACCTGGAACTGCTTCTGCGCCCAGGAGCGAAACCGCGCACTCGCCGGAACGTTGCACCATCGTGCTTTTTGGAGCATCCGGAGATCTCGCGCGCCGCAAAGTTCTACCAGCGCTTTACGACTTGGCCGCACATAACGGATTGGCCCATCAGCAATATGCCATCATTGGTTTTGCGCGAACCGGGATGACCGATGAAAACTTTCGCTCGACCGCTGCGGAAGCAGCCAAGAGTATTTCCGAGGTCGGTCCGATTGATGAATCGGCATGGAACGATTTCGCCCAAAATCTTTTTTACCACTCTGGTGAATATCACGATCCGCAATCCTACACGAAGCTTGCAATCCGGTTGCGCGAGTTGGAAAGCGAACGCCGAATCCCCGCAAACCGGCTGTTTTATTTAGCGACTCCGCCGGAGGTTTATCCAGCCATCGTCGAACAATTAGGCCGCGCGGGATTGGCCAAACCTGTGAACAACGACTCCTGGGTTCGCATCATTATCGAGAAGCCTTTTGGCCGCGACCTGGCCTCGGCGCGCGACTTGAACGGCAAAGTTCTCAAGGTTTTCGACGAGTTGCAGATTTTCAGAATCGATCACTATCTGGGAAAAGACACCGTGCAGAATCTCTTAGTGCTCCGCTTCGGCAACGGTATTTTTGAGCCGCTGTGGAACCGCAATTATATTGATCACGTCCAAATCACCGCGGCCGAGACTCTGGGCGTCGAGCGCCGCGCGGCATTTTACGAAACGACCGGAGCCCTGCGCGACATGATTCAGAGCCATGTGTTGCAATTGACGTCGCTTGTTGCGCTGGAAGCGCCGGCCTCTTTTGACGCTACCGCAGTCCGCAACGAAAAACTCAAGGTCTTGCAATCGATTCGGCCGTTCACTTCTGAAACCATAGCGCGCGACGTGGTGCGAGCGCAGTACGCCGCCGGGAAACTCGGCGACAAGCCAGTGGCCGGCTATCGCCAAGAGCCAGGAATAAAACCTGATTCGTGTACAGAAACTTTTGTCGCTGGCAAACTGGCAATTGATAATTGGCGCTGGGCGGGCGTGCCGTTTTATTTGCGTACCGGGAAACGGCTGGCGAGCCGCACCAGCGAAATCGTGATTCAATTTCGCCAGGTTCCGCACGTCGTCTTTCGCGGGCGAAATGTCGACGCGAACCGGCTGGTGCTGAATATTCAGCCGGACGAAGGAATTTCAATTTCTTTTGGGGCCAAGCGTCCCGGCCCGGAAATGAATATCAGTACGGTGACTATGGATTTCTGTTACCGCACCGCGTTTGGTAAAAGTTCCCATAGCGCGTACGCAACGCTGCTGAGCGATTGCCTGCGCGGCGACGCGACATTGTTTGATCGCGCCGATAGCGTTGAGGCGGCGTGGTCGCTGGTCGGTCCAATTCTGGCGGCGTGGAATGTCGGGGGAAAATCCTGCGACATTCCCAAGTATGCGGCCGGAAGTTGGGGTCCGCGCGAAGCCGAGGAGTTGCTAGAGAGAGATGGGCGGCGGTGGCATGACGCATAATTTTACACCGAAAGAAATTATTCCCGGAGTGATGTTGTGTCCCGACGCGGCGGCCGTGGCGCGCGCGGCGGCCCGATTTTTTGTGGAATGGGCCTGGCAGTCGATCGCACGCAATGGCGCGTTTCGCGTGGCTCTTGCGGGTGGCTCGACGCCGCGGGCCATGTACCGTTGCCTTGCCGATGCGGAATACCGGCTGCAAGTTGATTGGGGCAAAGTACACATCTATTGGGGAGACGAGCGCGGCGTTCCGCCGGATCATCCCGACAGCAACTACGGGATGGCGCGGACCGAGCTGCTGCTGCGTGTGCCGATTCCTTCGCAAAACGTGCATCGCATGGAAGCCGAGCGAAGCGATCTGGGGCGCGCTGCGGAATCTTACGAAGAACTTTTGCGAAAAGGTCTTGAGCGTGACAGCCACGGTTTCCCGCGCTTTGATTTGATTTTGCTGGGCATGGGCACTGATGGTCACACCGCATCGCTTTTCCCTGGCACGCGCGGAGTGCGCGGAACGTCGCGGTGGGTGAGCACACCGAAGGATCCGCACTCGGGTCTTCGGCGAATGACGCTGACGCTTCCGGTGATCAACGCAGCGCGTCGCGTGCTTTTCCTGGTGTGCGGAGCGGAAAAGGCAGCGACGTTGCGGGCGGTGCTGCGTCACGAACAAGATCCTCCTTTGCCCGCAGAGCTGGTCGTTGTGCCGGAGGGCGAGCGCTTGTTTCTAGTCGACGAACTGGCTGCGTCCCTTCTTTCCGAAGCAGCTGCGTCGTTGCGCGATCGGCCGATTCCTCCGCGCAGTGGTCCCAGTGAGGGACCACATGGCTCGGGATCCAGCAGCGCGCCTGGCGGGAAAAAGATTCCGGGAGAGAGCCGGTGATTCTGGGAGGTGACGTTGGCGGAACCAAGTCCAACCTGGCTCTCCTGAGCAAGCAGGGTGGCCGGCTTCAGTTGCTCTTCGAGAAGCGGTTCGAGAGCAAAAAATATGCGCGCTTCGAAGATATTGTCGCGGAATTTCTTCGCGACAGCGCCGGTTATTTCGTCGCCGAGCCGCTGCGGGCCGCGGGATTTGGTATTGCTGGTCCGGTTATCGAACATCGCGTAAGGGCCACGAATCTCCCGTGGATCGTGGATGGAGCAGCGCTGGCGAAAGAAGTCGGGTTGAAACGCGTGACGTTGCTCAATGATCTGGAAGCGACAGCGCACAGCATAAGCCATCTGGCGAGCGAAGAAATATTTTTGCTAAATGCGGGCTTTCCGCAAGCGCATTCCAATAAGGCTTTAATCGCGGCGGGAACCGGACTCGGACAAGCGATTCTTTTCTGGGATGGGGTGCGGCACGCAGTGTCGGCAACCGAAGGCGGCCACACCGATTTTGCCCCCCGCACGGAGAGGGAAATCGAGTTGCTGCGCTTTCTGAAGAAACGCGCGGCGAACGTGAGCTGGGAAGTGCTTGTTTCCGGGCGCGGCTTTCAAACCATCCATGAGTTTTTGAACCCGGCGATGAAGCATCCCGGTTTTGATAGTCATGAAACTGACCCTGCGCCGGAAATCACCCACAACGCATTGACCGGTACTTGCAGCGTGTGCGTCGAGACGCTCGATACGTGGACCGCTCTCTATGGCGCGGAGTCGGGCAATCTCGCGCTGAAGGCCTTGCCGCTTGCGGGCCTCTATGTGGCCGGAGGTATTGCCGTAAAGATCTTGCCGAAGCTGAAGGATGGGACATTCTTCCGGTCGTTTTGCGACAAGGAAAAAATGGGCGCGGTGCTGCAGCGGATTCCAATTATCATTGTGCTCAATCAGAATGCTCCGTTGCTGGGCGCGGGGTACGCCGCGCTCGATTCCATTTAGGAAATACCGTGTGGATGATGGAGGATGGTCACCGCCGCACCACATCCGAGCGAACCCACAAAGCTTGCGACAGACCTGCCAGGTCGCCGTTTCGACCATCTCTTTTTTTGGCCATGGCCCTGCTCATGCTGTCCACGGTGTTTGTGGGCTTCGCACGCACCTACTATCTCGCCGGAGTGTTTCACGCACCGCTACCCGGTCTGATCATTCACGTGCACGGGGCGGCCTTTTCCTGTTGGATCCTTTTGCTCCTCACACAAACCTCCCTAGTCTCGGCCGGTCGCGTGGACCTCCATCGTCGCCTCGGTATTGCAGGCTTCCTCTTGGCATGTCTCATGGTTATCCTCGGCGTTTTGGCAGCCACCGATTTGCTCGTCAGGGAAGCGGGCCCGGCGGGCGGCGATCCCAAATTTTTCTACATAATCCCCATTACGGACATACTGATTTTTGCAACGCTCATTCTTTTGCCTTCCGCGCTCGCTCCAATCCCCCGGCGCACAAGCGTCTCATCCTTGTAGCCACGATTGCACGGATGATCGCCGCCATCGCCCGTTGGCCCTTGGTCATCATCCAAGGAAAAACGCCGATGGCAGCGCTGTTCTCCTACATCTTCCTGCTTATACCTGGTGGCCTACGACCTTTGGTCCACACGCAAAGTTCATCACGCTACACTCTGGGCGAGTTCTTTCCTCATCTTCGTGCAACAGATAAGGATACCCATCGGCAAGAACGCCGCCTGGCACGCCTTCGCCAGGTGGGTCCAAACCCTGGCCCGTTAACCCGGTGTAAGTGCCGTTTATCGAAAAGCGTCCGCCGTTGATTCGCTCTGAATAGTTCGCGTGTTTACGGGGCCTAGCGGAAGCGCAAAACACCTCCAAGGGTGAGGCGCCCTCGGCCCAATACCCTGCAACGGTTTGGTTAGCTTAGGGTGCCGTCTGGGAGGGGGACGCTGTGGAAATCTGCAGGAAGCTAGTAACCTGAGGCCCAATACTTTCATCCAACCCGCGAACCCGAAGCTTGTGGCCAAAAAACGGCAGAGGGAGACCACACATGACAAGTTTTTTTGTAAATGGGAAGCAAGTGCAGGTCGACGTCGACCCGTCGACTCCGTTGCTGTGGGTCTTGCGAGATTCATTGGATCTGACAGGTACAAAGTTTGGTTGCGGGATGGCGCTGTGCGGAGCGTGCACAGTGCACCTCGACGGGAAGGCGATTCGATCTTGCGTAGCACCGCTATCGCGCGCGGCAGGCAAACACGTGACCACCATTGAGGGGTTGTCGCCTAACCTCACGCACCCGCTGCAAAAGGCTTGGATCGAGTTGGATGTGCCGCAATGCGGGTACTGCCAATCAGGGCAGATCATGAGTGCGGCAGTGCTGCTGGCGGAGAACCCAAAGCCCACGGACAAAGATATCGATGAGGCGATGGGCGGGAATATCTGCCGCTGCGGGACCTACCCGAGAATTCGCAAGGCCATTCACAGAGCGGCGGAGTTGGGGAGCGAACGGAGGGCGAAATGAACGTGCCGGCGATGGTTGGGCGGCGGGAGTTTATTAAAGCCGGCGCGGCCATTGGCGGCGGGCTTTTGGTGAGTTTGTATGCGCCGCTAAGCGCGCGGAGTGACGCGCTAGCATCGGTAGAAAAAGAGTTTGCGCTCAATGCGTTTGTGCGCATCGGGGCAGATGAGATCGTGACGGTGATCTCGGCGCACTCGGAGATGGGCCAGGGGGTCTACACCTCGCTGCCGATGCTGTTGAACGAGGAATTGCAGGCCGATTGGTCGAAAATCCGCGTCGAAGCGGCGCCGGTCGACAAAGTCTACAATCACCCGGTGTTTGGATTGCAGATGACCGGAGGGAGCACGACGTCTCCGGCGGAGTGGGAGCGATATCGCAAGATGGGCGCCGTCGCGCGGATCATGCTGGTGGAAGCGGCTGCGCGCAAGTGGAATGTGGAGGCTTCGAGCTGCCAAGTCAGCAAGGGCCTGGTGATTCACGGCGCGACGGGTAGGCGAGCGACGTATGGTTCGCTCGCGAACGCGGCAGCTCAGTTGACGGTGCCCGCGGATGTGCCGCTGAAAGACCGCAAGTCGTTCACGCTGATTGGCAAGCCGACGCGGCGACTCGATACTCCATCGAAGACGAACGGTGCGGCGCAATTTGGACTGGACGTGAGCGTGCCGGGAATGCTTACGGCGGTGATCGCTCGGCCGCCGGTGTTTGGCGGAAAAGTGGCTAAGTTTGACGCGAGTGAAGCGCTGAAGGTTCCTGGTGTGAAGGCGGTTGAGCAGGTGCCGTCCGGCGTGGCGGTGATTGCCGAGCGGTTTTGGCCGGCGAAGATCGGACGGGACAAACTCGTTGTCGATTGGGACCTGGGAGCGAATGTCGGACTCTCCACGGAGCAGATGCTGCGCGATTTTGCTGAGCTGGCGAAAAATCCCGGAACGATCGCAAAGAAAATGGGTGATCCCGCAGCGGCGCTCAAGTTAGCGGCCAAGACGATTGCTGCTGAGTACGATGTTCCGTACCTGGCGCACGCGATGATGGAGCCGCTGAATTGCGTTGTCGACTTGCACGCAGACAGTTGCGAAATCTGGACGGGAACTCAGTTTGAGACGGTGGACCAAGCGAACGCAGCAAAAGCCGCGGGTTTGCCGCCAGAGAGGGTGAAGATTCATACCACACTGCTCGGGGGAGGATTTGGCAGGCGAGCGAATCCCGCTTCGGACTTTGTGGTGGAAGCAGTTCAGGTGGCCAAGGCCGCACGAGCTCCGGTGAAAGTTGTGTGGACCCGCGAAGACGATATGAAGGGCGGTTGGTACCGGCCGATGTGGCATGACCGCTTCGTCGCAGGACTGGATGTGAGCGGCAATCCAGTCGCCTGGACGCACACCATTGTCGGGCAATCGATCACCCTGGGGACGCCGTTTGAGCCGTACACAGTCAAGGATGGGGTTGACAGCACTTCCGTCGAGGGCGCCGCAGACATCCTTTATGGCATACCAAACTTGCAAGTGGATCTGCACACGCCGACGATCGGCGTGCCAGTGCAATGGTGGCGCTCGGTAGGGCACTCGCACACTGGGTTTTCGGTCGAGGCATTCCTCGATGAAGTCGCGCATGCCGGAGGGAAAGATCCGTATGAGCTGAGGCGCACGCTGCTGGCGAAGCAGCCGCGAATGCGGGCGGTTCTCGAACTGGCGGCGCAAAAGGCGAATTGGGGTTCGAGGCCGCCAAGCGGAGTGGGACGCGGGATCGCAACACATTTTTCTTTCGATAGCTACGTGGCCCAGGTAATCGAAGCGTCGGTGGAGAGATCCGGCACGGTGCGCGTGCATCGCGTGGTGTGCGCAGTCGATTGCGGGACGGCGATCAATCCGGACACGATCAAGGCCCAGATGGAAGGCGGAATCATCTTTGGGCTGACCGCGGCGCTGAAAACCGAGATTACGCTGAAGGAGGGACGAGTCGAGCAGGGAAATTTTCACGATTACCAAATGCTGCGGATTTTCGAATCGCCGGAAATCGAAGTGCACATCGTGCCGAGCAGCGAGAACCCCACCGGTGTGGGCGAGCCGGGCGTGCCCCCGGTGGCCCCGGCACTGGCAAACGCAATTTTTGCGGCGACCGGCAAGCGTATTCGCCGGCTGCCAATTCGTGCAAGGGATCTCGCGTAAGACCTGGGGGCGAAACCATGACTAGGTTCCGAGTGAATGGAAGGCGGTGGCGCTGGATAAGCGAACCAGCAATCACTTGCATGCTCGCAATCTTTGGGTTTGGCGCGGTCGCGGCCTTGGCAGCAACTTCATTGACAACACGCGCGGCCAAGCCAGACGTAAATGCCTCTGGTACCGCTTTCCTGCAACTGTATCGTGTGCTCACCTCGCCGCGCTGCCAGAATTGCCATCCCGCCGGCGATGCCCCGCTTCAGGGCGATGATAGTCATGTGCATCTTCAGAACGTAAAACGAGGCAAGGACGGTCACGGAATGTACGGGATGCGGTGCGACACCTGCCATCAAACAACGAATCTTCCAGGGGCGCACATGCCCCCTGGAAATCCGAAGTGGGCGCTTCCTCCACCCGAGCATAAGATGGTGTTTGTTGGACTTTCACCAACGGCTCTTTGCAAACAGATCAAGGATCCAAAGCAGAATGGCGGACGATCGGTGGAAGCGCTTTTTGATCACGTTGCGAAAGACGATCTTGTTGGCTGGGGTTGGAATCCCGGCGAAGGGCGCACACTACCACCTCTTTCACGGCCGGAAACGGTAGCTCAGATGAGGGTTTGGATCGACGGCGGCGCAGCGTGTCCGGAGTGAAGGTTTAAACAGGTCTGTGAGCTAGAGGCTAGGCCGCCGCTGATTGGGAAGAATGGTTCCGCTGTGAAATCGCACAGTGATTTCGGAAGTTACCTGGAATTCTAAGTCCCTTGTAGTAAGAAGGACTTTCGACGCGGGAAGCTATCGGGACCTCGCGCCTCGTGTAGATTGATATTCCTTCATCGGTCCTTCGACCTTTTTGAACGCAATCGCCGGAAATATATAGGCTTTGGCATTGGCATCCCAACGGTAGCCGGCTCGGAAACGCCAGAGCTTCCCTGATTGTGTTGGCCACTCGATCAACAGATGAGGATGCTTGGGATCGATGCGCATTGAAACCTTCGCAAGATCGAACGACCATATTTTGTTTGGTGACTGGGCGCCCTCGATTGTCAGCTTTCGCTGAATCCAGCATCCAGTTCCGCCCAAAAGACGATGGTCCGGACCCTCGTGCGGGCAACCTCCATCTATGGCCGAGAAACTGAATAGCGTAAATAACAGGGCTATTAGCACTGCGGCTGAAGCTATCTTCAGGTCTAGCCGCAGCCTGTTCGTAGTGAGGGTCACCGTGCATAGCATGGCCAATCACCGGGAACCTGTGCCATAGGCCGAGAGCGCCAAAGTTTCAGTACCGGAGTTGTAGTAGTACCGAACCGGAGATGCGAGCTGCGCGGGGAATGACGCCCTTTCTGGGCGCTAGGGCAACGAGTCCGCACCGAATCGGAAAAATTGCGAGTGGAGATTACCTCACGAAGGGGATGTAGGCGGGGACGCGGCGCTGATATTCGCGGAAGGCGTCGCCGAAGCGCGAAGCCAGTAAGCGATCTTCGATGCGCACGCGAATCTCGGTGCCGAGCATGAACACGATTGTTGCAAGCAACAACATGGGCCAGGGCGTGATCATGAAACCGGTGCCCCACAGAATGAAAAGCATGGAAGTGTAGATGGGGTGTCGCATAAACCTATAGGGGCCGGATATCACGAGTTCATGGTCGGAGCTCAGCCCAGCGTCGATTCGCCATTGACGTCCGAGAGAGTGTGTGCCGGTCCAGGAAAGAATTCCTGCGAGCAGAAGAAACGAGACGGAAACCGCAATCCGCCAGGCTGGAAGCGGTGTTGCCCAGAAGCGGCTCTGCCATAAAATTGCGTAGGAAAGAGCTGCTAGCAACATACCCCAACGAGCGCGGCGATCCACTACCGCCGGCTGTTCACGGCGCCGTTTAGCCAAAAAGAAGGGGAGCAACCAGATGAGCCATCCGGCTGCAAGGATCGCGTATGCGTAGCCTCGCATAGGTACGATTCTATAGGCATCCTAAATGCCGCGATACACCCGAGACAGAAATTCCACATCGCTGAGGTTTGATCGAGACCCTGTGAACTGTTGTATGGGCGCGAGATCGCCGAACCGAAATTCCTCCCGTCTACGATGAGGTGCTCTCTAGGTCGATGAAATCAACTTGCCAGGGCGTGGCGGCTAGATTTAGCCGGGCGATTGTAACGGGGAGAGTGAAGCGGCGAGGGCCGGCGCTTCCGGGATTTAGGTAAAGGATGCCGGAGCGTTCGCTACGCTTGGGTTTGTGAGTGTGACCGCTTACAACGATGTGGAAGCCGGCTGCCAGGGGGTCGAGATCGAGGTCGTTGAGATTGTGGAGGACGTAGATTGTTGCCAAGCGAGCTTCTGCGACTGCCGTGGCTGGTAGAGCTGACGTCCAGGCGCCTATGTCGGTATTTCCTTTTACTGCGACTACCGGGGCTAGCGATTGCAATGTGGCGATGATTTCGGGGGAGCCTACGTCGCCAGCGTGGATAATTAGGTCGGAGCTGCGAAGAGCGCGCACGGCCTCATCGCGCAACAGTCCGTGAGTGTCGGAGATGATCCCGATGATGGCTGGAGATTTGGGTTCTGCTGGTCTAGGCATGCGCGGCGCAAGCAATATAACGAAAAAATAATAAGATGTGTGTTTCTTGGTTCACTGATGAGGTGAAGCTGTCTTGGTGATTGCGAAAAGAGTCTGTCCCAACAAACGTAAAAAAGCCCCGGCTCCTGAAACGCCGGGGCTTCGTTATATGCTGAACCACGAGGCTTTCTTAGGAGTTTTTTTAGTGCGCCCCGCTTATGATTTGGTCGAGCTGGCTTTTTGCCCCTTAACCTGCAGCTCGTTGACGACCTGCTTTACGTTGGGCACCGTCGTCGCGAGTTTTTCAACCTGGGTGCGTCTGCTCGCTGAGACCACATCGCCCTTGAGGGTAACCACGCCATTCTTCACGTCGTACGAGACGTCTTTGTTCAATTTGTGCTGAACCAGAACGGCGTCGAGGTTTTTCTCGATAGCCTTGTCGAGATCGGAATCAATTTTCTTGGCGTCACTTTCCGCACCCTCAGGACGGATCGCGATTTGGTTGGAGACGACCTGGGTCCCGGCAAGCGATTTAGCGATCGATTCGGCTCGGGCCTTCTCGGCATCGTTCGGAACGTCGCCTGTGAGTGTTACAACTCCCATGTCCCGATCCTGGCTGACTTTGACGTTCGATAGATTGGCCTGATCCAACGATTTGCGGATGTCTCCGGAAACGTCGGCCGACTTCGTGGGCGAATTTGAACATCCGACCAAGGATCCGATGATGAGTAAAGACATGACTGCAAACAACGGTCTTAGTAATTTCATTTTTTCCTATTTCTCCTCTGAGCTGGGCCAAGATTTTACTTCCGATAGGCCGAGGCACCATGGGAAAGAGGTTAACCAAACCATAGGCCGAGCACAGTGTGCTCGTTAGAGCGCGAAATGATAATCGGGGATTTCCCGTAGAAAGACCCGGGATAAAAGGTATCCGGTGATATCCGAAACGAGCATAGGAAACGCAAAGCGAAAGGGGCGCTTCGGTATGACCTGGCTGACACGCCGCATCGAAGCTCTCCAGTGCGATTCTGGCTATTGCGTGATGCGGAAGCGCGGCATATTATCGTTGCGACCCGCGAAAGGAACCAACCCATGAGCACGAGTGCGCCTTCGCAAATAGAAGAATTACGGAATTATATCCAAGGGGAGTGGCGACGGCCGGCGGCGGCGGAGTATCAAGAGGTTACCAACCCCGCGACTGGGGAAACGCTTGCGCGAGTACCCCTCTCGGGGGCTAGCGATGTGGGAGTCGCCGTCGAGGCAGCGGCGGCAGCTTTTCCTGCCTGGCGGCGCACTCCGCCGGAGGAGCGCATCCAATACCTGTTCAAGCTGAAGGCTCTTCTCGAAGAGCACATGGAAGAAGTGGCGCGGCTGACGACGACTGAAAATGGGAAGACCCTGGCGGAATCGCGCGCCGAGCTGCGCCGCGGCATTGAGAATGTCGAAGTCGCCTGCGGCATTCCCACAATGATGCAGGGCTACAACCTTGAAGATGTGGCGCCGGGAATCGATGAGTTCATGATCCGACAGCCTCTCGGTGTGGTGGCAGCGATCACTGCGTTTAATTTTCCGGCGATGATACCGTTCTGGTTTTTGCCGTACGCGATCGCATGCGGGAATACGTTTGTGCTGAAGCCCTCAGAACGCGTGCCCCTGACGATGAAGCGCACGTTTGAACTGATCGAGAAAACCGGGCTGCCGCCGGGCATCGTGAATTTAGTTAATGGGGGACGGGCTGCGTCGGATGCGCTGCTCGATCATCCGACGGTGCGGGCAATTAGTTTTGTGGGTTCGACGCCAGTGGCGAAATATGTGTACGCGCGTGCCGCAGCAAATGGGAAGCGAATGCAGTGCCAGGGCGGCGCAAAGAATCATGTGATCATTTTGCCGGACGCAGACATGCAAATGGCCACGCAAGTCATCAGCGATAGCGCGTTCGGCTGCGCGGGGCAGCGGTGCCTGGCAGTGTCTGTGGCCGTGACCGTCGGCGAAGCTCAGAAAGCGTTTCGCGAGTCGATTGCCGAATCGGCGGCGGCTATTCGTGTGGGGAATGGCTTAGAGGCGAGTGTGCAGATGGGTCCGGTGATTACGCGCGACAGCAAGGCGCGCATTGAATCGCTGATTGACGCTGGGGCGGCGCAGGGTGCCAAGGTGGTTGTGGACGGGAGGAAGGCGAAGATTGCGGGTCATGAAGGGGGCAACTTCGTGCGCCCAACGATTCTTGATGATGTGCCCGCTCAAAGCAATCTTGGACAGACTGAAATCTTCGGACCAGTATTGAGCTTGGTGCACGCAAGAACGGTAGAGGAGGCCATGGAGTTTCTGCGACGGAGTCCTTACGGGAACCAGGCTTCGATTTTCACGACAAGCGGAGCTGCGGCGCGAAAGTTTCGGTACGAAGCGCCGGCGGGAAACGTTGGGATAAATATCGGAGTGGCTGCGCCCATGGCTTACTTTCCTTTTAGCGGCTGGAAGGATAGCTTCTTTGGAATCCTGCATGGACAGGGGCGCGATGCCGTGGAGTTTTTTACGGAATCAAAAGTGGTGATCGAGCGGTGGTCACGGCAGGAAACGCGCAAATTCTGAACCGGATTGAGCGCACCTCGGTTCCACTCTTTGACGGAGTTGGCTTGGGACATTTCTTCAAACTTGACCCTGGAAAGCTTCCCTGTTATCTACGACGATATCGAGGTGCAATGTGCCCATCTCACGCAGAAATCTTCTTCGGGCTATTGGTCTGGGCGCAGCCGCCACGGCTGCGATTCCTTCGCTGGCTGAACTTTCGTTTGGAAACAGTCGAACCCTTGGGAATTTCGGCGCTTCTGCGACCGACCTGCTGAACGCGGGACGCGCAGGCAGTGTGCCGCCGAGTGCTCCGATTATTTTGAGCCGAAACGAAAATTCGTACGGACCCTCGGAAAAAGTGCTCGCGGCAATGCGCGAAGCTTTGCACATGGCCAATCGCTATCCCGACGATGACGAGAATGCCTTGGCAAACAAGATCGCGGCATTGCATGGCGTCAAGCGTGAGCAGGTGGTTCTGGGATGCGGCTCCGGTGAGATTCTGCGAATGTCGGCGGAGGCCTTTCTGGGTTCCGGCAAGACGCTCATTGTGGCGTTGCCCACGTTTGAGGCGCTGGGCCACCACGCGCAGCGAATGGGAGCGGAAGTTGTCGCTGTGCCAGTGAGCAAAAATTGGTCGCATGATTTGGACGCGATGCTGGCGCGCAGTGATGCTCCGACGGGACTGGTTTATATTTGCAATCCGAATAACCCGACGGGAAGTCTGACCCCGAGGCGGGACCTCGAGACCTTCATTAAAAAGCTGCCGGCAAACACGCACGTTCTGATTGACGAGGCGTATCACCACTTCGTTGGCGGAACACCGGATTATGTGTCGTTCATCGATCGGCCCATCGATGATAAACGCATCATTGTCGCGCGAACGTTTTCGAAAATTTATGGAATGGCGGGAATGCGCGTGGGTTACGCCATCGCTGCGCAGCCAACAGCTCTTGCGCTGGGGGAGCACCGCCTTGCCAATAGTGTGAATATTGTCGCAGCGAAGGCCGCGGGCATCGCACTCGACGATATGGAACACGTGCGCATGAGCACAAAACGAAATGCCAGCGACCGACAGGAATTTTTCCAGCAAGCAAGCGCGCGCAAGGTGCCGGCGATTGATTCGCAGGCGAATTTCGTAATGTTGAATGCCGGGCGCCCAACGACTGAGGTGATCGAGCATTTCAGGAAGAACGGCATACTGGTAGCGCGAAGGTTTCCTCCGCTGGACACGTGCGTAAGGGTTTCGCTGGGCATGCCGCCGGAGATGACGGAGTTCTGGAAGGTGTGGGACATGATGCCAGAGAAAATGACGACGTAATGGATTCCTCCAGGCCCACGATCCGACGCAAACTGGCGCCGATAACCGCGATGGCGACGAAACATACCGCGGCAAGGGTTTTGGTCGCGGCACTATGCTTAAGCGTTCTAAACGCAATTGACTGTACAACGTAAAACGAATCAACTAAATCTCGCTGGGAGGCAAATCATGCGACGAAAGCTTCTTTTGAGTTTCAGTGTGTGGGCGGTCGCTCTGGCGCTGAGTGTCAGCCCGGTACAGGCGCAGAAGAAAGCTCCATCAAAATCATCTGCGAAACAATCTACGACGGCGGACAAATCCAGTACGACAGGCGAATTGGTAGACCTCAACTCGGCGAGCTTGGAACAATTGAAGGCGCTGCCCGGCATCGGTGATGTGTACGCCCAGAAAATTATCGATGGGCGGCCTTACCGCGTGAAGACCGATCTGGTGCGAAAGAAGATTGTCCCTGAAGGTACCTATGAAAAGATCCAGGGTTTGGTGATCGCCAAGCAGTCGAGTGCGAATGGCAAGGCTCCCACAAAGAAACCTTACTAGAGCCTGGGACGTTTGAGGTGGAAGCTGGTAGCGTCCTGATAGGCACGGGCGAAGGCCAGCAATTTTGCCTCACCGTAAAGATTTCCCAAGAATGTGAGGCTCACCGGCGTCCCCGGTCCGCCAGATGCATTGCGGTCTCCCTGAATGGGCAGCGGAGCGTCGTCGCCGCGAAAGCCATTAGGAACAATGATGGCCGGCTGCCCGGTTAAATTTGTGACGGACAGTTGTTGGCTATTTGTGGGAGCGACAATGACGTCGAGGCCCTCGAAAGCTCTGGCAACCCCCTCCATGGCCAGCGTGCGCGCACGGTTCGCCTGGATGTATTCCACAGCGGGAATCAATCGCGCGGCACGGAACGTGTTGGGCCAATCGCCCGGACCCTGCTCGGTCAGCAACGCATCGCGGCCGGAACGCGTGAGCTCATCGAAGGCGGCAGCGGCTTCCGCTGACAGCAGGGGGACCATCGCGTCGTATGGAAACTTGGGTATCTCCGCGGGAATGAGCCGTACCCCCATGTTACGCAATTGTTCGAGTGCGGCGTCATTAAAGCGGCGATCATATTCCTGCATGGCACGAAACATCTCCGCACGCTTGGCACGTTCTTCCCTTTGCTTTTTTTCTTCGGCGGTCTCGGTCTCGGTTTGCTTGGGAGGCTCGAGCGGCTGCGGCTTGCGCTCAAAGTCGCTCTTCAAATAGCCAACGTGCAGCTTGCGCCAATCGAGCGTTGCGTCCCAATTGAATGCCGCAGACTTCACCGACCGATCGTAACTATCCGGACCATAAATTGCGTGGAGTACCAACGCACAATCCTCAACTGCTCGGCACAGCGGGCCCAGCTTGTCCATGCTCCAGGAAAGAGCCATCGCTCCGGTGCGCGGCACCAAGCCAAAAGAGGGACGCAGCCCGGTAACCCCGCACCGCGTTGCAGGAGAAGAAATGGAACCGAGAGTTTCCGAGCCGATCGCAAACGCAACGCAACCTGCAGCGGTTGCGGATGCGGAGCCTGCGGAGGAACCGCTCGAGCCGTGCTCGGCATTCCAGGGATTTCGCGTCATCCCGCCGAACCATTTGTCACCCTGTGCCAGCGCGCCCAACGTGAGTTTGGCGACAAGCACAGCTCCGGCGGCATCCAGCCGCTGCACTACCGTAGCGTCCTCGTCGATGGTTTGGGTTTCGAATCCGCCCGCGCCCCACGTGGTTCGATAGCCTTTGACGGCGATAAGATCCTTTGCGCCCCAAGGCAACCCGTGCAGCGGTCCGCGGTATTGTCCGGCAGCAATTTCGCGATCGGCTTCGGTCGCTTTGCTGCGAGCGCGGTCCTCGGTGAGAGTAATGACAAACTTGAGCTTCGCGTCGTAACGTTTCAGCCGGTCGAGATACATGTCGGTGAGCGCGCGCGAAGATACTTTTTTCGTTCGAACCAGCTCGGCCAGTTGGCGCACAGTGTAGAACGCAACTTGGTCGATGTCTTTTGGGACCGTGCTCGAGGTGACAGCCGGAGAAGCAGACATGCGCATGGGGCGTCGCTCGGTTTCGAATTTAGCCCCTCTCAGCACGGGATCGAAAATCAGTGCTGGAGCTACACTGTTGGGGAGATGCAGGTCATGGATGGCTTCATAATTTTTTACGGCGCTGTTCAGTTTTGTAAGAATCACGTCGCGCGAATCTTCCGGGATGGGGACGTCGGCTATACGCGCAGCCTCTTCGATCATCTGCTTGGTGATTTTGCCTTTTTCATCCGCGAGCGCCCACAGCACCCCCGGCAAAAGTGTTGCCCCATATCCATAGGCGGAACATACAGCCAAAAATTTACGACGATCCAGCACGGTGGGGAATCCTCCGATTTGAGTTTTGATGCTACCTGCATATGAAAGGCCGGGCGGCGGACTTTTGAAGCGGTTCTGTTATTTCTCGGTCAGCTTGCGGCCCGCGTTCAGACTTTCAAAATTCAGGATCGTATTGAGCACCAGCGAGTAACTGCCGAGCGTCTCGCCACGATAAACGGGGTTGTTTGAAAATAAAATCACGTGACCCGCATCCACTGGCACGTCAATCACCGCTGCGTGCTGGGCAATTTCTCCGCCGCCATCGACCAAGCCGGAAACCAGCAGGTCCTTGGTGTCCGCGTAACGAAAGATGACCCGCGGCCGAGAGGCCGGCGGGATGACATTGATTCCATTGCGCCGTTGCTCATCGGTGACAGGCTGCGCTTCCCAAGGTTCGGCATGCGGCTCGTCGGGAGCCTCGAAGCCGGCTCGCCCCGGCGTGAAGTCCGGGTCGTCGATTGTGCCGCGGCCGGTCGGCCGGGCGCCTTGCTCGGGACCGAGGCGTCGAAAGCCACGGCCGCCGATGAGATTGCTAAGATTGAATATCGGTCCGTTGTCGCAATAAATCGAAAGGTTGTCACCGTAGCCGTAAGCAATGGGACTGGCCGGGTCGACCAGCTGGGCGCGCAGAACGCTGCCAACAATTTTCATTTGCTTCGGCCGTTCGATAGCTACCCCGGGGGTCAAGCCAAAGGAGACCGCGAGATTGGAGGTGTCCTGCACGGTAAGCAAAACTCCGCCATGCCTGACGAACTTTTGCAAGTGAGCCAGGCCCGCCCAACCCAGTCCGGGTCGCATGTCGTCGGTGGAATCGTTTTTGCCGAGATTGGGCGTTTCCGGTGTGGTCTTCCAGGGAAGAGGGTTGCCCCAATCCGTGGGGAGGCCATTGACGATAACGAGCGGATCGCGCCCGACGGGTGGGAAGAGAATGACGTCGTATTTTGAGTTGAGCCCGTCGTTGCGGGCAACTTCCTGCGTGCTGATGTAGTCGAAGGGAATTTTCATCTTATCGAGCGCGAGACGCCACCAGCCTTCGGTCTGCGTACTCAGCCAGGTATGCACGATGGCGATTCGCGCCGCGCGAACGGGATGAGTTTTCACTGTCGGGGAGCTGGCGAGGCCGAATGCGTGCAGCCCCAAATTGGAGACTTCGCGCTGGAAACTGGCGGCGTCGACGTTCTTGATGATGAATGAGCCGCGGTTAAACTTCTGTCCTGCAGCTTCGAAGGGTTCTTCGGCAGCGTCGATTGTGGCGGCCTTCATGCGATAACGAAGGCTCGCAAGCGCGCTATCTGCATGGTTGTTGAGGACAAATACGGAGCCGCTGCCGGATACGGTACCGGGGATTGCTTCCGAGGCGCGCTCCATGGGTGTCGCAAGAATTTTTGCGTCGGTGACGCGGACGACTCGCACGTTAAAAAGCTCGCCAAACGACCATCCGGTGTCATCGTAAGGGGTTTTCTGGGGATCGCTGGGACTCCAGTATTGATAGTCGAGGAGCGCATCGGCAATTCGCGAGTACGGCTGATCCATGCGGATGATGTAGCTGCCAGCGGGAAACTGCAGGGTGATTGGAGCGGAAGGATCTTTTTCCTTTCCATCTTTGGAAATGGCATGGCGGTCGGAAGAGTCGCTTGCAGTCGTGTCACCGGACTTGGAATCCTGCGCGGACCGCTTGGATTTCTTGGCGGGCATGGTGACAGAAAATGGGGCGGTGGCGCGTGAAACCTCGCAACCCTGCTTGCGCAGCACCTCCAAAAGTGCTGCTTGAGCGCCTGGGCGTGGCTCATCGCCGGGGAATACGTAAGCTGCTGGCCCTTCGATCGTTGGTTTGGTGACCGAGCGCTTCGATTTCAGGTAAAAATTTTTCAGGAAAAACTTACCGTTCTCGGAGAAGTAGTGAAGGGATGTAAGCAAGCCGGTTTGCTCATAATTATTATTGTTGCGCTGGCTCCACAGCGCTTTGGCGAGCGGAGGATTCTGACGAAACCACGTACGCGAGAACTCCTCCGGCTGAAGGGTGCGCTCGACCGTGTCGGCGCCAGCATTGCCAAAGGTTTCGTAGAGACGGCTGATGGAGTTATGCATTGCGGCGATGAACATGAGGTAGCCAGGCGACCAAGTGTCAAACTGGCCGTGCGTAAACACGCCGGGCATGCCGAACTTGGTCATGTCTGAGACGTTGTGCCACCCGAGCATTTCCCATTCGTCGGTGAGGATTGGATCCACCCAGGCGTTGAACGGGCCGTCACCGGCGGTGTTGTCGTAAAGGTAGGGAACTGATTCGTGGAGGTCGTGAAGCACCTGCGGCTTCCAGGCGAGAAATGTGTTGAGAATATTTTCGGTGAGTTTGAGGGTTATGCCCATAGCATCGCGATTGTTGTCGTGCGCGACGTATTTCCCCCAATAAATCAGTGCAGGATAGTTTTGTTTGGGATGCGCGAGGTGCCACCGATAAACATCCACCATGCGGTCGCGGCCGTCGACTTCGACGATGGGAGTGATGAGAGTGATCACACCATTGCGGATGTTTTGAATGTAAGGGCTTTCATCCACGGCGAGGCGATAGGCGAGCTCCATAAGGGCTGTGGGCGCGCCGGTCTCCGGAGAATGAATGGTACCGGTGATGTAGTAGACGGGAATTGCAGCATCGACAAGTCGATCGGCTTCGGCGTCATCAAACTTTATGGTGCGAGGATCGGCGAGGGTGGCGAGTCGCGCGCGATTTTCTTCGACACGGGCAAGATTGGCTTCGGAGGAAACGGCGACCGCGATCATTTCGCGGCCCTCTTCGGTGCGGCCGATGGAATAAACTTTGACGCGGGCACTGGCCTTTTCGAGCATGCGCATGTACTCATAAACCTGGTTCGAGTACGGGAGAATGCCGGGAGCTCCGGCAACATCACCCAGCACAACTTTCGGGGTGGGAACAGACTTAGACGCGGGGAGATAATCTACAAGTGGAGAACTAAAGAAGGGCTGAGTCGTGTATTCGCGAATTTTTTTGGTGTATTCCTCGTCGATCGGCTGTTTGGGGTCGCGGGCTGGCGCAGTATCATTCGCGAATAACTCCGGAATTACACTCAAAAATACAAACGCAAAGAAAACGAGCAACAAAAACGAAAGGAATTTCCTACCAAAGAACACCTTGCGCGACATTCATTCCTCCAGAGCAGCGGGAAAACAGGTTCGACTACTACCGGTGATTCGTACTGCTGATGTTCATTGCAACCTTCGACGCCTGTGTCTCATAACACTCCGAGCACGTTCTGTAAAGAGCGCCTTGAACGCATGAATGGACGAAGTCTACTTCACAAAGGTGAGCCCGTGAGGCACAGCCGCTGAGAAAACATACGCATATAACATCACAATGATTCCAATAATCGTGCCGAGCGCAACAGAATGCCAGAATACAAACCGAAAAATCATTCCTTCATTGCCGACTTGATTCGTGGCCGAGGTGGCGATGGTGATGGACTGAGCATCGACCATCTTGCCCATCACACCACCCGCGCTGTTGGCCGCGCACATCAAAACGGGATCGAGGTTAAGTTGCTGGGAGGTGATTCGTTGCAAACTGCCAAAGAGCGCGTTTGAGGAAGTGTCACTTCCGGTGAGAGCGACCCCGAGCCACCCAAGAAAAGTTCCAAAGAACGGGTACAGCCAGCCGGTGCGCGTGAAAGCAAGTCCCAGCACGGCGTCGAGCCCGGAATAACGGGTGACGTAGCCAAGTCCCAACATAAAGGAGATGGCGATCATCGCCAGGCGCATGCGAACAAAGGTGTGCCCGAAAAGTTTCATGAGCCGTGCAGGACTTAGTCCAAGCAATAAGCCGGAAATAATAGCGGCAAAAAAACAGGCGGTACCGGTTGCGGAGAGCCAGTTGAAATCGTAACGTGCCGGCTCGGGGGTTGGTTTGGCAACGACAGGTGTAGCTCTGTAAATAGCATTGTGCAAGTACGGAAAATCCCAGCCGGGAGGCCCGGGTCGAACCGTACCATCGGCCCGCACAACCTGAAACGCCGGGGTCGTGGTTTTGTTGATCGTGAGCTTGACGCTGGGAAGTCCCCACAGCAGCACAAGGGCTGAAAGGATGGCGAAAGGCATCCAGGCTTTAGCAACTTGTGCGGCTGTATAGATTTTTGCAGGCAGATGATGAGGTACGTTTTCTAGTTCCCACTTTCCACCGAGGTCATCTTCGATTTCACGGGCCGATGGACTGGAGGTGTTAGCGGCTTGCTGCTCGTAGTCAAAACGCCAAATTCGTTTCGGCTTCCAAAAGCGCAGGAAAAGAATGGTGGCCAGGATCGAAACGACGCTGCTCATGATGTCCACAAGATTGCTGTCCACGTAGTTCGACCAGAAAAACTGTGTGAGTCCGAAAGAAAAACCGACCACGAGAATTGCCGGCAATACTTCAAAGGTTTCCCTCCAGCCAACCATGGTGCGCACTAGCCAGAAGGAGACAATCACGGCCGCGAAGGGAAGGATGCGGCCGATCATTGCGCTCAAGTCCGACTCCGGCAAGCCCGAGACGGCCGCGAGCGTATGAATCGGAATGCCGATGCCACCCCAGGCCACTGGCGCGGTGTTGGCAATCAAATTTAACGCGGCGGCGTGAAACGGCCGAAATCCGAGGCCGATCATAAATGCTCCAGCGATTGCTACCGGGGCGCCAAATCCCGCCGCTCCTTCGACGAATGCGCCAAAGCAAAATGCAACCAACAGAACCTGCAGGCGGCGATCCGGGGTAATTCCGGCGATCGACTCCTTCATGATTTCAAACTGCCCGGTTTCCACGGAAATGTCGTAAAGGTATACGGCCGCGAGCACAATCCACGCTATTTTCAGGAGGCCAAACGCGACGCCGTACGCGAAACTCATCGAAGCAAGCAGGGGCGGCATCTTAAAAACCAAGATGGCCACGGCAATCGCCGTAATGGCCCCGCCGATCGCGCACCAATGCGGCTTAACCTTCAGGCCTGCCAGCAATCCAAACAAAACAAGGATGGGAAGCGCGGCTACCAGCGTGGACAACTGCCAATGGCCAAGCGGATCGTAGACCTGAGTCCAGTTCATGGCACTCTCTTCGCTTTGTTGGAAACTAAGACTGAGGGGCTGCTATAGCTGCGCGAAGGAAATTTGTCAAGAATTCATCGAGATTTGTCTAATGCAATGGATTTGCGAGCTCACACCCTTCACAGCCTAACGTTGGCGATCTGCGTGCCCTGCCCTTTGTGCAATTACGTGCTTGCGACCTTAAGGATGAGCTTGCCGAAGTTTTCTCCCTTGAAGAGCTTCAGAAGAGTATCGGGAAACGTCTCGAAACCTTCGACGATGTCTTCGCGCGACCGCAGCTTGCCTTGCTTGATCCATGCGGCCATTTCCTGTTGGGCTTGCGGATATTTCGCGGCATAGTCGACTACAAGAAAGCCTTCCATGCGCGCACGATAGACCAGGAGCGCGAGGTAATTGCTCGGCCCTTTCACCGGTGTGGTGCTGTTGTATTGCGAGATCGCTCCACAGATCACGATACGAGCATGCAGCGCGAGATTGCCCAGGCACGCCTCCAAAATATCGCCGCCCACGTTGTCAAAGTAAACGTTGATGCCCTTTGGGCAGTGGCTGCGCAAGGCTTGCCTCACATCCTCAGACTTGTAGTTAATGGCAGCATCGAAGCCCAGTTCCTTCACAATGTAGTGGCATTTCTCCGCGCTGCCGGCGATGCCGATTACCTGGCATCCTTTTATCTTGGCGATTTGGCCGGCGGTCATGCCCACCGCGCCCGCCGCACCCGAAACCACAACGGTTTCACCCATCTTGGGCTGGCCAATTTCAAGCAGACCGAAATAGGCAGTCATTCCCGGTAAACCGAGACCGTTGGTGTTCAAGATATTCAGGTAGACCGGAATGGGAGCGAGTTTGGTGTCGACTTTGGTTAACTCTTTGCCCTTGCACCTTGCGTATTCCTGCACGCCGAAGCGGCCAGCAACAAGATCGCCTTCTGCGAAGGCCGGATCTTTACTCCTAATCACTTGGCCCACACCGGCTGCGCGCATCACTTCACCAATGCCCACTGGCGTGACATACGATCTGCCTTCATTGATCCAGCCGCGCATCGCGGGTTCGAGCGAGAGGTAGAGCACTTTCACCAACACTTCGCTCTCCCCGAGATCGGTGATTGCCTCCTGGGTGTAATTCCAGTCGGAGCGTTTCGGCATACCCACAGGGCGGGCCGCAAGCCGAAATTGATGATTAACGATATTCATGGTCTCCTCGGCCATCACCATCATCGGTTCGGCAAGCGGTTCCCAGAACGGTCAGGGGATCACAAACTTTTTTCCTGCAGTTGCCGGCTCGCTGCGACCTCACCGTTCGCTGGCCTCCCCCTTTAGCCCCTGAAGTACAAATACGCTCCCAAAATGCACGCCAGCACAAACGCCGACCCCGCCACATCGCGCCAATCCCAACTCGCGCTTGTTGTTGCCCTATCCTCGGCTGTCTTGGTCGCAAACGTCAGGTTTTGAAGCCTGCTGTAGTCCGGCTCGGCCGTCGCGTAGCTCACCGCAACCATTACGATTGCCGAAACAACGGTGATCAGCACGCTGAAGTATTGAAAATAAATATTGTTCACAATCCACAGGAACGACCCGGGCTGATATCCATTCTGCAAGCCCTGCAATCCCAGGGTCACCGGTGTGTCCACCAACATGCGGAATATCCCCAACACGAAACCCACCAACATCGACCAAAAAGCGCCTTGCGCGTTCATCCGCTTGAAAAATACACCCAGAAAGAACACCACAAAAATCGGCGGCGCAAGATATCCCTGTACCGCTTGCAGATAGGTGTACAGTCCTTGGGCATTCTTGATTACCGGGATCCATGCCAAAGCGATCAGTACCATGATCGCTGTCGCCATGCGGCCCGTGCGCACTAGGTCGTGCTCGGTCGCGTTCCGTTTCCACTTCTGATACAGGTCCACGGTGAACAGTGTCGAGCACGCATTGAAAACGCCTGCTAGCGACCCCATCAGCGCCGAAAGCAAGCCGGCTACCACGATGCCGCGCAATCCGGCAGGCAACAGGTATTGCACCATCAGAGGAAACGCGCCTTGCGATGCCGCCGGAATCGCCTTTCCATCCGGCCCGATGATGGCCGCCAACTCCGGAATCTTCCCGCTCCTTGCCAGTGCGTAGCAGATCAGACCCGGAACAATAAATAGATAAACTGGAAACAGCTTCAGGAACGCCGCAAAAATGCTACCTCGCCGCGCCACGGTTTCGTTGGGCGCACCCAATGCGCGCTGCACGATGTATTGATCCGTACACCAGTACCACAACCCGATGATCGGAGCGCAAAACAACATACCCAACCAAGGGAAATTGCCGTTGAAATACCAAGCTTGCCTGACCACTTGTCCTGCGGCATTGGTTTCCATCACCGGAGCCCACGTTCCCTGCACTCCCGGGGGAATCAGCGGCTTCCACAAATTGAACATGTCGGACCCACACCAATGGCGCAGTTCTCCCCAGCCTCCCAATTTGTGCAGCCCGTAGAACGTCAGCAGCGCCGAACCGCTGATGAGCACAATCACTTGCACCGCGTCGTTATACGCTACCGCGCGCATCCCACCGAGTATGGTGTACAGGCCGGTCAGCACGATTACCAACACCGAGCCGATCCAGAAACTATCGATCACCGTACCGCCGATATTTAGGCTGACCTCCGGAAAAAGCGTTCCAAACACCACGCCGCCCGCGAAAATACCTACGGCAATCTTCGACACGATAAACGTGATCAGCGATACCACCGACAGAACATACCTGGACCTGGTGCTAAAGCGTTTCTCCAGAAACTCCGGCATGGTGAATACCATCGAGCGCATGTAAAACGGCACGAACACCCAACCGAGAACCAGCAAGCACCACGCGTGCAGTTCATAGTGCGCTAGCGCCACTCCGCTGCTGGCCCCTGCTCCCGCCAGCCCTACCACGTGTTCCGACCCGATGTTTGACGCAAAGATGGACGCGCCGATGATCCACCAGCTCAGGTTCCTTCCCGCCAGAAAATAATCCGCCGCCGAATCCTTGGCCCTGCGAATCACCCACGCTGCCACGCACGCTAAAATCCCAAAATACGTCGCGATCACGAGCCAGTCGATGCTGGTGAGCCGTGATTTCAGGGCAACCGCAAGCAACGGGGCTATGCTGGTCATTCGTCCGTCCCTCTGTTGACCGCCATCAACAGTTTCGATTGGACTCCCAAGGCGAGCGACATTGTAGGACTCTTCCGGCCTTCCCACAACTAAGTGGCTTTGACCGTCCGGCCAGGACTAGCGAGACGTATTTGTTGTTCCACCCAGCCTGACCCCTCGGCTGGGTGCCATCGACCTCGATGCCAGACAGTCTTGAAGACACGTTTCGTGGTTGGAAGGAACGTTTACAGCAACTTTGCTATAACCAAAGCTGCACGCGGAAGGTTTCTAGGATGCCACCATTCGCGAAAAGCTAGCGGCCCTCGGCCTTCTCTCCGCGAAGAACCAGGCAAGTAGAGCTCGCCTTGGCAATCATTCGGCCCTTCTCGTCGGCGACCTCGCATTCGACGTAGCCAATCATTTTGCCGCGTCGCACAACTTTTCCTTCCGCTCGAAGTTGCGCTTTCCATACCGGGCGAAAGAAATTGATCTTCAGCTCCACGGTTGTAAATGATTCGTCAGGCGCGAGCGTACTGGCAAAGGCCATGCCCATGGCTGCATCCGCGATGTCGCACAAAATTCCGCCATGCAGCGTGCCCATCGGATTTGCATGCCGTGTCCCGGCATCCAGAGTGGCCACGGCCCGTCCGTCGTGAACCTCACTGACCTGAAATCCAATCAACTCCGACACCGGCGGTCGGAGCTGAGCAGCCCTCTCGACTAGGGAACCGGAACGCCCTCCCGCGGTACTTTTCGATGAGTCTTCAACCACGTCCGTATAACCTCCGACGTCAAGATTCCACAAGAAGTTTTGAGTACCTCAGTTCACCATCAATAGAATTGTCTCGCTGATTCGGGAGGTCGCCATGGGACTGTCCAACGATGCGAAACCAATCACATTAGATTTGATCGGGCCTCAGTCTATCACGTTGCCGGCATTCGTCCGGAACGCGAGCCTTGCTGAACAAGTGAGGGTTGGTCAACCAAAGCGAAAACGAGCTCGAGCTACTTGGTGCGACATATTCCATCGGCTTAAAGGTTGACGACAGTAAATAATGTGTAATACTTCCGTCAGTTTCCGGGGTATCGTTCGGCCTATTCAAGGTTTTCGAAGGAGCTGAAGAAATTGATCCTTGTCGAATCAATTTCGAACCTGCCGTAAGGAGAAATTCATGAAACCAATTTTCAAGCTCGCCTATCTTTTTGCGTTGCTGCTGTTAGTGGCCCGCGGGGCTCGGGCCCAGGGCGTGGGCTCGTCAGGCGATATTAAAGGTACGGTCACCGATGTCTCTAACGCCGTTTTGCCGAAAGTCACAATTGTAGTTGTTGCGCCAGAAACTGGTTTCCAGCGCACGACGGTCACGGACGACAGCGGCCAGTATCGCGTAACCGGATTATCGCCGTCAGTCTACGACGTAAGCGTGCAACTGCCTGGATTTCAGGGCGAGATTCGCAAGGGCGTGAGTGTCACGGTGGGCCAGACGGTCATCGTGGATTTCCAATTAAAGGTTTCGCAACTGACGAGCCAGGTCGAGGTGACGAGCGAAGCTCCGATCATCGACACGGAACGAACGAGTCAAGCCGACACGATCGAAGAACTGTACATCAAAGAGCTGCCCATCAACCGCCGGGACTACCTCACTTACACGTTGCTCGTTCCGGGTGTCTCTGACTCCACCAGGCAGGCGAGTGACACGGAATTTCGAGTAAAACAGACGCCGCACAGCGGACTTTCCTTCTATGGCAGTAATGGCCGAGGAAACAGTGTGACCGTGGATGGCGGAGAATTCAATGATGATTCCGGCGGAGTGCGACCGAATCTGAGCCAAGACGCCGTGCAGGAATTTCAGATTAACCGGAGCAACTATACGGCCGAGCTCGGGGGTGCAGGCGGCGCATCGATTAACATCGTGTCGAAGTCGGGCACGAACCAGTTGCACGGGAGTCTCAACGGCTTTTTCCGCAACGATGTTTTCGATGCACGCGATCCGTTTGCCTTCAGCCAGGCGCTGCAGCCGGGCGCAATCTTCAATCCTGCTCAGTCTGACACGCAAGGCCAGCCCATTAAGGATTCCTTGAGTCGCCAGCAATATGGGGGAACGCTGGGTCTCCCAATCAAGAAAGACAAGAGTTTCCTGTTCGTTGCTTTCGAAGGCTTGCGACAGGACGCGCAGAATGCGGTTCCCCTTCTGACGAACACGAACATATTTCGCCCCCAGAGTGATCCTGCGAACAATCAGGTGGCGATTCTGAACGCCCTGGCGGCCCGAGGAGCCGCCATGGTGCCCTGCTTCAATGGGCAGCCCCCAATGCGTGCCGACGCTTGTGCAGTTGCGCTCGGCAATGCTTTGACCGTCGCACCGAATGCAGCTCCTGGTCGAAGTACGTCGCAGGCGGCGCGCAATGCGTTCCTGAATAGCCAGTTTGAAACTAACGGTGGAGTGTTTCCCTTCACCACGCGCGAGTACCAGACCTCCGCCCGCTTCGATCATCAATTCAGCGAACAAAACCAGATTTTTCTCCGCTACAGCTATGTGCATGATCTGGAAGAGAATCCCGACGTACAATCGCTGACAGGGTTTTCGCGCGGTAGCTCGATTCATACCTATGACCATACGCTTCAAGGTTCCTGGTTCCACCTTTTCAGTCCGCGCACCTCGAATGAGGCTCGCTTGCAGTTTAGTTACAACGGCTTTAACGTGCTCTCCAACACCCTCGGCCAGGTGGGACTCGATATCCCAGGTTTCGGAAATCTTGGGAATCAGATTTTCCTGCCCAACTTGACTATAACGCGCCGATATGAATTTGCCGACAACTTCACCATGACTCGTGGGCACCATACGATGAAGATGGGCGGCTATGGGTTGATCCGCGGCAACCACAGTGAGTCCCACACTTTTTTCCCTGGGCGATTTGTTTTCGGCAATCTCAACGGTGGCTTACTGAGCCTATGTCTAGCGGCACCCGCCGCTGCTTGCGGACTTACCGGAGTAAACCCTGTGGCTCTCGACTCGCTGCAGACCGTTTCATTGGGCCTCCCTCAGTTCTACCAGCAGGGCTTTGACAATCCCGTCTACGCTGCCAACCGGCCATTTGCTGCGGGGTACTGGCAGGACTCCTGGGCCATCCGGCCAAATTTCACCTTGCACTACGGCCTCCGTTACGAATTGGACGTGCAATACGGCAACTTGAATACTGATAAGGACAATTTTGCTCCTCGCGTTTCGTTCGCCTGGGACCCGTTCAATAGCCACAAAACCGTGATTCGCGGTGGGTATGGCATTTTCTATTCTCCCGTGTATTCCCAGATTCCTAACGTCGTGCAAACTTTGGGTGTTGTCAATGGTTTCAGGCAGATTGCCCAGGTGTTCGTGCCCCTTACCGGAGCTCCAGGGAACCCTTCCCTAACGTCAGCGAAGATTTTCCAGACGCTGTTTGCACAAGGGAAGGTTCAGTGCGCAACGCCGGCGCCGGGAAATGACGCTTGCATCACGAAGACTGATCTGGCCCAGCCGTCGCTGAATATCGCGGTTACGCATACTGGCCCGATTCCGCCGCTCAGTGTAATTTTCAGCGGCCAGCCCGGCTATCAGAATCCTTACTCAGAGCAGGGTGAGTTTGGAATCGAACGCGAGATAGGAGGTGGCTTCTCCGTCTCAGCCAGCTACATCTACGTCCATACGCTCAAACTCCCAGTCGCGATTGACACCAACAATGCTCAGATCCTGAAGTTACCCTCCGACCAGCAGTTTGCGACCGTAAAGGTGAGGCGCCCCGACGGTACGCTCACGGACAGCGCCCCGATTCGGCAGTGGGGTGCCGGCAATTCGACGTGCACGGCCGATCTGTCCAAGTGCTTCGTAAATCCGCTGCTTCTCCAGACCGACCAATATTCGTCGCAAGGGTCCGCTCTTTATCAGGGAGCTATTCTGGAGATTAAAAAACGCTTCAGCCAACACTATACTTTCATGGGGAATTACACTTTCAGCAAAGCTATTGACACGACGACCGATTTCAACAGTGACTATGGACCGAATGATCAGACCGACCTGGCTGCCGAACGTGGCCTCTCTAGCTTCGATCAGCGGCACAAAGTGGTGCTCGCGGGTGTATTCCAGAGTCCGTGGCAGGACCGCATCCTTTCCGGCTTTGAACTGTGTACGATTTTTCGCTACAACAGTGCGCATCCTTTTAATCTGCTGGCTGGAACGAACGTCAATAACGACCGGCACTCCACAACGGACCGTCCGCCGGCAGTCGGGCGCAACACCGGCATTGGCCCGAATTACGTCAGCTTCGATATGCGCCTGAGTCGCCAGTTTAAACTGACTGAGAAGGCCAGCTTGCAGTTGATGGCAGAAGGTTTCAACATCTTCAACCGGACCAACTTCGGCAGCGTAAACAATGTGGTTGGCGTCATCGCACCGCCCGCTCAGCCTTTGCGGGGAGACAGAGCTCTGTCACCGAGCCAGCCGCTTGGCTTTACTTCGGCGCTGCCAAAGCGGCAACTCCAGTTCGGCTTGCGGTTTAGCTTCTGACGCGCTGCACGGGTCGACGCAGCCGTACTGCTATATCTAAGACTGACTCTCTCAATCTGTGCATGCACTGCGACGTTGTGTTTGAGATGCCCGAGTATGGCCGAACATGAATGTTCGCCAACAATTTAACCTCGCCGAGCGCGTCGCCCTGGTCACCGGAGGCTCCATCGGGCTGGGGCGCCAAATGGCCGAGGGGCTGGCGGAAATGGGCGCGCATCTAGTTCTCTGCGCTCGCAAGAAAGAGCGGTGCCAGCAGGCTGCCGACGAATTGCGTTCACTCGGCGTAAAAACTGTGGCGCTCGCCTGCGACGTCAAGAATCCAGAAAACGTTCGGGAAGTTGTGGATACAGCTCTGTCGCAGTTCGGGCGGATCGATATTCTGATCAACAATGCAGGCACTTCATGGGGCGCCCCCGTCGAAGAAATGCGCCTCGAGCATTGGAACAAAGTGATAGAAACCAATCTGACCGGAACGTTTCTGTTCTCGCAAGCTGTGGGGAAAAGCATGATTGCCGAGCGCCGCGGCAAGATTATTAACATTGCTTCGGTGGCCGGATTGCGTGGCGCTCCGCCGGATTTTCAAGCCATCGGATATCACGCCAGCAAGGGTGGAATAATTGCCTTCACCAAGGACCTGGCCTGCAAATGGGGCGTACACAATATTCAGGTGAATGCCATCGCTCCCGGATGGTTCCCCACAAGCATGTCGCAGGTCGTGATCGAGCGAAACAAAGAAAATCTGCTGACAAGAATTCCGTTGGGCCGCTTCGGCAATGACCATGACCTGAAAGGTGCCGCGGTCTTCCTCGCTTCAGACGCTTCGGATTTCATCACTGGTCATGTGCTCGTCGTCGACGGGGGACAAACCGCCTAAAGATTACACGTCATGATCATCCCACTTACACCGGTCCGCTTTTTGCGCTATGCCGAGCAACAGTATCCCCGAAAGACGGCGGTGGTGTGCGGAAATGAGCGGTTTACGTATGCGCAGTTTGCGGAGCGGGCAGCGCGTTTGGCTGGTGCGCTACGCGGAGCCGGGGTCGGACCTGGGGATCGAGTTGCGTTCCTAAGCACCAATTGTCATCGGCTGCTCGAGGCCTATTACGGTGTGCTGGAAGCGGGAGCGGTGTTATTGCCGCTGAATATTCGTCTCGCGCCGCCGGAGCTCGCTTACATCCTGAATGATGCTGGGGCGACGTTTCTCTTCCTTGAAAAACAATTTCTCGGTATGGTGGATTGTTTTCGCAAGAGCGTGCCATCGATTCAAACTTTTTCTCTCCTCGATGGGCAGCCGAAGGCAGACTGGTTGTCCTCCCAAAATTATGAGCAAATGCTGGCGGCGGCTGCGCCTTACCGCGCCGACATCATGAGTTTCGATGAAACTTCGCTGGCCGAGCTTTTTTATACCAGCGGCACCAGCGCCAATCCCAAAGGGGTGATGCTGAGCCACAGAAACGTTTACCTCCATTCCCTCGATGTCTGCCTGGCTTTCCAAACCGGCGTGGAAACCGTCGAGCTGCACACCATTCCGCTGTTCCATGCCAATGGCTGGGGCGTGGCCCATTTCCTGACATTTCAAGGCGGCACGCACGTCATGATCGGGCGCTTTGATCCGGCGGAGGTTTTCCGGCTCATCCAGCAAGAGCGTGTGCACTCTTGCAGTCTCGTGCCTACCATGGCAACGGCTCTGGTGAACTCGCCTGAGCTTCACAACTATGATTTAAGTAGTCTCCGGCGAATCACTATCGGCGGCGCGGCATCCTCGCCTACTTTGGTGCGCGAAGTAGAAGAAAAGCTGGGGTGCACGTGTTTTTCCGGATACGGGTTGACCGAGACCGCTCCTGTGCTGTCAATTTCTCCCATAAAACCAGGACTCAATTGGCAGGGAGCGGAACGTTATGCGGGTCAGGCGATGACCGGGTTCGCGATCCCTGGTGTGGAGATTCGCGTTGTGGACGCGGATGACAAGGATGTGCCCCGTGATGGAAAAACAATCGGGGAAGTCATCGCTCGCAGCGATGGCGTCATGGAGGGTTACTGGCGCCAGCCGGAAGCGACTGCCGAGGCCATGCGCGGGGGGTGGTTTCACACCGGCGACATGGCTACCTGGAACGAAGATGGTTATCTCCTCATCGTAGACCGAAAGAAAGACATCATTGTCAGCGGCGGGGAGAACATTTCATCGTTGGAGGTGGAAAAGGCCTTGCTGGCACACCCGTCGGTATATGAGGTCGCTGTGATTCCGGTCCCCGATGATAAATGGGGAGAAGTGCCCAAGGCGCTGGTGACGCTGAAACCGGCTTCCAACATTACGCAAACGGAGCTGCTCGATTTTTGCCGCACGCGTCTGGCACACTATAAGTGTCCCAGGTCGGTTGAATTTCTTGACAGCCTGCCCAAGACTGGAACCGGAAAAATTCTAAAAAAAGACTTGCGCAAGAAATACTGGCAAGGCCGGGAAACTATTCGACTTGGATTCTCCGCGCCGGCGGACACAAAAACTCGTTCGTAGCGGCGCGACGTTTGCCAAAGCGTAACGAAATTCACTATGGGAGAATTTCTCGCCATGCCGGATCTAGTCCAAATCAAAAAAGACCACAGTATCGCAATCATCACGATCGATAACCCGCCGGTTAACGCCTTAAGCCCTGCGGTGGCCGACGCCATTTCCGAAGCGATTGCGCAGATCGACAAAGATGACAGCATCGAAGCCGCCGTTCTAATTGGCAGCGGCCGCACCTTCGTTGCCGGCGCCGACATCAAGGAATTTGGCAAGATCACTTCAGGGAAATCGCGAGCCGCCGGACTGCTTCCTTTGTTGTTGCGAATCGAGGATTGCCGCAAGTCCGTCGTGATGGCCATTCATGGAACGGCGTTTGGCGGCGGGTTGGAGCTGGCCATGGCCGGACATTACCGCGTTGCCGCACCCGGTGCGCAGGTGGGCCAGCCGGAAGTAAAGCTCGGTCTCATACCAGGTGCCGGTGGAACGCAGCGCTTGCCTCGGCTTGCGGGTATCGCCAAGGCCATCGAGATGTGCGCCGAGGGCAACCCGGTTAACGCGGGGGAGGCGCTGAAGCTTGGCATTGTCGACCGATTGATTGATGGAGATCTTTTGGCCGGCGCGCTGGATTTTGCGCGTGAAGTCAGCGGAAGGCGCGCGCCCAAGACGCGCGAACAAGACGTCAAGTTGGAAACACTTGAACAAAATGCCCCTATCTTCAACGCAGCACGCGAAGCCGTCAGAAAAAAACACCGCGGGCAGATTGCGCCGCTAGCGGCCATAGATGCGATCGAAGCGGCCACGAAAATGTCATTCGAGGAAGGCTGTGAGGTTGAGCGAAAGCTTTTCATGGAGTGCCTCTTTTCGGATCAATCCAAGGCTCTGATTCACCTGTTCTTCGGCGAGCGCGAAGTTGCCAAGATACCGGACATCCCGAAAGAAACGCCGGTCATCCCCGTCAATTCCGTTGCGGTAGTCGGCGCGGGAACAATGGGCGGGGGTATCGCCATGGTGTTTGCCAACGCCGGCATCCCCGTGCTGCTGAAAGAAAGTGACCAAGCGGCACTTGATCGTGGTCTAGCGAATATTCATAAGAATTATGCCGGCTCGGTTAAGCGCGGCCGCTTCACGCAGCAGTTTGTCGACGAGCGCTTAAGGCTGATTCAGCACACACTCAGCTACGGAGGCTTCCAAAACGTCGACATGGTGGTCGAAGCCGTGTTTGAGAGCATGGTGCTGAAGAAGCAAGTGTTTGGGGAACTCGATCGCGTGTGCAAGGCTGGCGCCATTCTCGCGAGCAACACTTCAACCCTGAATATTGACGAGATCATGTCGGCCACGTCGCGCCCCCAGTTCGTGATCGGCACGCATTTTTTCAGCCCTGCCAACATCATGCGTCTGCTGGAGATTGTGCGCGGCGCCGCTACCAGCAAGGAAGTCCTTGCTACGTGCATGAAGCTCTCCAAGAAACTTGGCAAAGTGGGGGTCCTCGTTGGCAACTGCATGGGCTTTGTGGCTAATCGTATGTTTGGACCGTACCGACGCGAAGCACAATTTCTCGCGGAAGAGGGAGCAAGTATCGAAGCTATCGACAAAGCGCTTTACGATTACGGAATGGCCATGGGGCCTCTCGCAACCGGCGATCTCGCCGGTCTCGACGTGGGCTGGCGCATCCGAAAAGAATATCGTCATCTGCAAAAGACAGGGATTCGCCAGCCAATCGCCGAAGATAAGTTGTGTGAACTAGGTCGCTACGGTCAGAAGACCGGAGCAGGATGGTACAGATATGATGAAAACCGCCGCGCGATTGCGGATCCTGAAGTTGCGCTGCTGCTGCGAAACTTCGCCGTCGAATCCGGTATTCCGCAGCGCGATATCTCCGCCGATGAAATCGTCGATCGCTGTATCTACGCGTTGGTCAATGAGGGTGCTCGCATCCTCGAAGAGGGTTTCGCGTTGCGCGCGGTCGATATAGACATTATCTACGTTTTCGGTTACGGATTTCCGGCGTATCGCGGCGGGCCGATGTGGTACGCCGACACGGTGGGCCTAGACAAAGTGTACGAACGCGTCTGCGAATTCCGCAAGCAGCACGGCCAAATTTGGGAGCCCGCTCCGCTGCTGAAGCGTTTAGCGGATCAGTGCAAGACGTTCGCCGAATTCAACCGAGATCAGGGCGCGGCGGCCTAGCTCCTTCAAAACCAAACACGCAAGAATGCGCTCTAGACATGCCTGAATTCTTGGACCATCCCGCCGCGGTGCGAGCCGGTGAAGAGCTCGACCTGGGCAAGCTTGAGCCCTTTTTGCGGAGCCATCTCGCGGACAGAAATGGCCCTCTTTCCGTGGAGCAATTCCCGAGCGGTCATTCCAACCTGACCTACTTGGTTCGTGTCGGAAACTGTGAAATGGTGTTGCGCCGCCCGCCATTTGGCAGCAAAGTAAAATCCGCACACGACATGGCGCGCGAGTACCGCGTTCTCTCGAAACTGCATCCCGCGTATCCGCCAGCACCGGAGGTGCAGCTCTACTGCGATAATAACGAGGTTTTGGGCGCGCCTTTTTTTCTAATGAAAATGATTCGCGGAATTATTATTCGCAGGGATCCGCCTTCCGGCTTGCCTTTTCCGCGCGAGACTACCAGGAGCTTGAGCGAATCGTTCATCGATAATCTTGCCCGGCTCCATCGCTTGGATTATTCGCAAATCGGTTTGGCAGATCTCGGCAAGCCACAGGGCTACCTCGAACGGCAAGTAAAAGGTTGGATTGAACGCTATCGCGGTTCTCAGACTGAAGAGTTACCAGAGGTCGATCAGATTGCTCATTGGATGAAACAGAATATACCTGCTGCGAGCGACGCCGCTCTCATCCATAACGACTACAAGTATGACAACTTGGTGCTCGATCCCGCCGACATTACAAAAATTGTAGGTGTCTTAGATTGGGAGATGTGCACGATCGGCGATCCGCTCAGCGATCTCGGCACAGCTTTAGCCTACTGGGTGGATCCCGACGACTCGGATGAGCTGCAAACAATGCGCTCGGGCCCGTCCAATTCTCCCGGGAGCCTCACCCGCCAGAAACTCGTAGAACGCTACGCGCAGCAAACGGGGCGAAACGTTTCCAACATGGCGTTTTATCTTACGTTTGCGCGATTCAAACTGGCCGTGATCGCACAACAACTCTACTACCGCTATCATCAGGGGCTCACGAAGGACGCGCGATTTGCCGCGATGCCCAAGTGGGTCAAGGCCCTGCTCCAAGCTTCATGGCATAGCGCCTGTTCCTCTTAGCAGTTGTTGGGTGTTGCCGTTGAATCTTTCAGGCGCAATGGCAAACCAGTGGTCAACCAGCCTTGTGGTAGTAGCGCACGATCCATTCCGCGACGCAGCACGGCTTATCCGAACCTTCTCTCTCGATCGCCACAGAAAATGTTGTTTCCAAACTATCCGCAAGGTCCTTGACCGAAAGAACCGTAAAACGCGCCCGTATCCTCGAATCAGCAAGAACAGGAGAAGGGAAGCGCACGCGATTCAGCCCATAGTTCACGGCCATTCGTAGACTGGCGCGAATCTCCAGCGCCTGTTTCATGAAATAGCTCAAGAGCGAAAGTGTCAAAAACCCGTGCGCAATCGTTGTGCCGTAGGGTGATTCGTGCCCAGCGCGGTCGCGGTCCAGATGGATCCACTGCGGATCGGAAGTGGCTTCTGCGAATTTGTGAATCCGTTCTTGGGTCAGCGTGAGCCAATCGGTTGGCGGGATTTCGCGTCCCACGAAATCCTTTAGCGAATGCGCTGACTCTACGACAATTGCGGCCATGGAATCCCGGTGTTCAAAAAGAGCGCTGACCGAAACGTGTGGGCGCGACGCCGCGACTCGATCACGGCAGCCTTCGCTTGATAAAATCCGGCTTACCTCGTCCGCGGTTCGAATCCCATCGGAAGCTGGGAAATTATTCGAGCAAATCCGGCTGCTCACGAACGATGAACGCAAGGAGCGGTTGAAACTGGAACCATCCCGCGATATGCGATCCAACCTGTTGGCGCGTTGCAGCTGCGCTGGCATCGTCAATCTTAATTGGGTTACCCGCAGCCTCGGCAAGAAGCTGCGCGTGGCAGCTCCGGTCCATGGTAATAAACCACCACGCTGCCTCGTCGACGTTGTGTCCTACGGTTAGCAGTCCATGGTTTTGCAGGATGATCGCCTTCTGCTGCCCGAGCGCCTGTGCGATTCGCTCCCCTTCCGACGTTTGGTACACCACGCCAGTAAAATCAGCGAACACGCTGTGATCTTTGTAAAACGCGCACGAATCCTGGGTAATCGGATCGAGCGGCTTGCCAAGTGATGCCCATGCCTTGCCATACATGGAATGAGCGTGTGCCGCCGCAACCACATCGGGTCGCGCGGCATGCACTTGTGAATGAATGGCAAACGCGGCACCATTCACCGGATACTTTCCTTCCACGACTTCGCTGCGATGATTGACCAATAGTAGATCGGATGCGCGAATTTGCCCAAAGTGCATGCCGAATGGATTGACCCAGAAATGATCGAGGCGTTCCGGATCGCGCGCGGTGATGTGTCCTGCGACTCCCTCATCGAATCCGAAACGCGAAAAAAGCCGGAAGGCTGCTGCCAGATGTTGCTTGCGGTGCCGACGCTCCTCTTCAATAGTCGCAAAGCTCGGCGGCCCCGGGATATTCAATACATTCTGTGCTGTTCCCGCCATGTGCTCTCCTTAACGATTCCGCCTTCGAATCTATCTCGATCTTGTCCATTTGTGAAGGTCTCGCTACTGCTTCGATGGCTGCGCAGAAGCCTTTCCCCGTTTCGCAAGTTCGAGTTTGGCGATCGCTTCACTATGCACTTCGTCGGGCCCATCGGCCAATCGCAATGTGCGTACGCTGGCCCACGCCTCCGCGAGAAATGTGTCCTGCGACACTCCGGCGCCTCCGTGTGCCTGAATCGCTCGATCCAGAACCCGCAGGGTTACGTTCGGAGCCACCACCTTGATCATCGCAATTTCAGCCCGCGCGGCCTTGTTTCCGGCCGTGTCCATCATATGTGCAGCCTTCAGCGTCAGCAGGCGAGCCTGCTCGATTTCCATGCGCGAAGCCGCAATATCCGCGCGAATGGTTCCTTGCTCGGCCAGCGGCTTACCAAAGGCCACTCGCGATTGTACGCGTTTGCACATCATTTCAAGCGCCCGCTCAGCGACTCCGATGCAGCGCATACAGTGATGCATGCGCCCCGGCCCCAGTCGTCCTTGCGCGATCTCGAACCCGCGTCCCTCGCCGAGCAAAATGTTCGACGCCGGCACTCGAACATGTTCAAACGTGATCTCGGCATGCCCATGCGGGGCATGATCATACCCAAACACCGTGAGCAACCGCACAATGTTCACTCCTGCTGCATCCATCGGCACCAGGATCATGGATTGCTGCTTGTGTACCGGCGCGCTCGGATCCGTCTTGCCCATGAAGATCGCAACTTTGCAGCGCGGATCCCCTGCGCCTGAGGACCACCACTTCCGCCCATTGATGACGTATTCGTTCCCGTCTCGACGGATGCTCGCCTCGATATTTGTTGCATCGGAGGAGGCCACAGCGGGCTCGGTCATCGCGAAACACGACCGAAATTCCCCGGCCAGCAGCGGATTCAACCAGCGCTGTTTCTGCTCGTCGGTACCATAACGTATAAGCGCTTCCATGTTTCCGGTGTCCGGAGCCGAGCAGTTAAATACCTCCGGCGCCATCGCGCTGCGGCCCATGATTTCGCACAATGGTGCATACTCCAGATTCGTTAGCCCCGCGCTAATGGGTGAGGTCCCACTCGGTAAGAATAGGTTCCACAGTCCTGCAGCACGCGCTTTGGGCTTCAGCTCTTCAATGATTCGCGTCGGAGCCCATCGCTCGCGCTGGATCTCTTCATGGAAACGTTGCTCGTTTGGATAGATATGCTCGTCCATGAAGTCCCGCAGGCGCTGCTGCAGGTCATTCACTTTGTCACTAAACTCAAATTCCATTTAGCTAGGTGGCCCATCGCTTGTTAACGGAGTGCATTGCGGCCGCGATTATATACAACGTAGGTCATCCAGGACTATCACGACGTGTTCGGGTGTGCCCAGCGCAATTCCGCGCTGGGCGCATGATGACCCCGCTGACCGCGCTCATTGTTTGCGCCGCTGCCGTTCCATTTCTTCAGTACATGCAAACTTGCTGGCTATTAACACCTCACCTATCCTCTCGGCCGCCTCAGCTGCGCTTGGCTAAAACGCTCGCCATTGCGCATACTTCCTTCTCGAATAAATCGTAATGATTGCGTCCGTAAGGCATGCGTGTGCCGAGGCCCGAATGAAACTCGCATGCACGCGTCCGGTACACGACCTCCCGAATGTTCGATGAATTGATGCCGCGGCCAGGAACGATAACGATGCGATCCTGGGCGGCAGCGACAAGTCGTGCAATCTTGGCGAGACCTTGCAGTGCGGTAGGCGCGCCGCCGGAGGTGAGAATGCGCGCCGCTCCGGTATGAATCACATCGTCGAGCGCGGCAGCTAGGTCCGGCAAAGTATCAAAGGCGCGATGAAAAGTCACCGGCAGCGGACCTGCGAGCTCGACTAAATGCCGAGTCCGCTCGATATCAACACTTCCGTCATTTCTCAAAAGGCCCAGCACAACACCGTTCATTCCCAGTTGTTTCGCGGCTTCGACGTCCCGCTGCATGGTTGTGAATTCAAAGTCGGAATAAACAAAGTCGCCCTCACGAGGGCGAATCATCGCAAAAATAGGCAGCGAGATCCGTTTGCGTGCAGCGCGTATGAGCTCGGTGCTTGGTGTGAGTCCGCCTGCTGCCAGTTGGCTGCAAAGCTCCAGCCGATGAGCGCCGCCGCGCACAGCCGCCAGTGCCGCTTCGATTGATTCCACGGCGATTTCGAGACTGTATGGACGGTGCACGGTGAAATAGCTTACCAGGGGCTCGGTCTGATGAGGCGATTGCTGCCACAAAAGACCCCCGAACGCGGATGACGCAGCCCAAAGGGGAGGTTGATAAACCTTAGTCTTGACGGTCGCTAGAGGGCCCTACTTGTTGCGGGCGGCGACCGGCTCAAGCAGCCAGATTGCATCCGAGACGTGCGTTGTATTTGCTGTGACCAGCCAACGCCCATCACGCGGCACTTCGAATGGATAGTTGTTGTTCCCATTCAGGAGTGAAAAGGGGAAATTTCAGTGGCAAGCCCCGGTTTCATGGTAGCCTAGCGCCGCGTTTTTTAAGAGCAGGAGGCTCCTATGCGAATTGCCAGCATCACTTTGGCTTTGAGCTGTGTTCTGACGCCCGTCTTGGCCCAGGAAAAGACAGACGGGCCTACCAATGAAAAGGCGCAGAAGACATACAAGGAAGCATTGGCGTCTCTACACGAACACAGGATCGAATCGGCCCTCGAGGGTTTCAAGAAAGCGGACAAGCAGGACGGTGGGCATTGCCTTGCCTGCCAGAAGCAAATGATCAAGTACGGAGTTGAGCTCGGCGAGTGGAAGATCGCCGAACTCGCCGCGGAGGAGATGGTGGCGGGAGCTCAGGGCGAGCGAGATACGGCCGTCGCACACTATCAATTTGCTGTAGTGCTCATGGACAAGGGTTTGCAAAAGCATAAAGACGAATTTTTCGCCCGCGCCCACGAAGAGATTAGCAAGGCCCTCGCAGCTCATGCGAATTTCCCGGACGCGCTATTCTTGGATGGAAAGGCGCTCGCGCAGTTGCGACAGGACGATGCGGCAAAAGCCAGGTTTGAGCAGTTTGTGAAGGTGAAGCCCGCGGAACATCCCAACCGCCAGCGCGCGCTGCGATACATCAGCCGTCCCGAACTTGCGCGGGCCAGAATGGCGCCGCCCTTCACAATAACCACTACAGATGGCAAGCAGGTTTCCCTGGACGATTTGCAAGGCAAGGTTGTGCTACTCGATTTTTGGGCCACGTGGTGCGCACCCTGCCGCGAGGCGCTGCCGCATATTCGGAAGGTCGCAAAGAAGTTTCAGGAGCAACCACTGGTGATCCTTAGCGTGAGCCTTGATACCGACAAACAGAAGTGGAAAGACTTCATTGGCAAAAACGAAATGACCTGGCCGCAATACCGCGACAGTGGCTTCGAGGGTCCGTTAGCGCGGATGTTTGGCGTGACGGCCATTCCGCACACCTTCACGATCGACGCGGACGGCGTCCTTCAGGATGAACACGTCGGCGACGGCTCGATCGAAGGCAAGATGAAAAAACTTCTCGCGCGCGCGCGAGAAGCGCAATCGACCGAAACTTCTCTGAAATGAGACCATGCCGAGGACCTGCGAGTCAGACCCGGTATGCGGGAGCGGGAGGCCGGACACTCCAGCCGACATGCCAATGTTATAGCGGCTTGCGGCCGCAGTGGGTAGTGAGGCCGGAGAGACATTGATCTGGGTTTTCAAGTAATGCTAGCATCCCGCGGATAGGGAGAGGAGTGATGCCGAAGGCATTCTATTTGGTCTTCTTCCAGCAGTGACAACACGGGTGCTCAATAGCGAGAGGATCAGTTCGGTTTAGGGGCGTCGTTCTGATTTGTTCTTGGACAGAGAGCACGAATTCCCGGGCCGAGCGGAGATGGAGGAACTTGCGGTGAGAGCTATTGTTGCTTTTCTGGCAGCCATGATGCTCCTGGGTTTCAGCGCTGCAGTTCAGCCGCCGGAAGACGGGTGGGCTCCTCTTTTCAACGGAAAGGATTTGGCGGGTTGGAAGAAGAACGGAGAAGAGAAGTGGGTTGCGGAAGAGGGTACCATCCTATGCCAGAGTACGGTCAATAAGTACGGCTACCTAACGACGGCAAAAACCTATCGCGATTTCAATTTGCGTCTTAAATTTAAGGGCGAGGCGGCGGGCAACAGCGGTGTTTTTTTGCATGCTCGGATAACCGGGATCGACCTACAACACGGTCCGGACATCGTGGGGATGCAGGTTGAGGTAGACCCCACCTTGGGCAAGCACAGCGGCGGTCTTTACGAAAGCGGCGGCCGCGGTTGGGTGGCAATGCCTACGGCAGAGGGTGAGCAGGCGCTGAAGTCTGGCGCGTGGAATGACCTCGAAGTGTCAGTGCTAGGCAATCACATTGTGACTCACCTCAATGGGGTGAAGGTGGCGGATTTTACCGATCCAGCACCAAAGTTCATTGATGGCGTGATTGGTTTGCAGATTCATACCGGCGGGGGCGTGAAGATGCGTTGGAAAGATATTTTCGTCCAGGAAAAGTAGAGTCATACTTCCGTAGCCAAAACGATTTACGACGTCAGTCTTTGAGTCATCACCATGAATAAGAAGAATCGGCGTTCTTTTCTTCAGATTTCCGCAGGTGCTCTGGCCGCTGGCCTGAGCCCAATGCGTGCCGCCTTAGGGCGTGGCGATACCCGCGGCTCTGCAACCTCGGCTATCAACCCCGTACAGGTTGCTCAAACCGTGCCAGCCAACCAGGGTAAGAAGCCGCTGCGGCTAGGTCTGATCATCGGCATCGGCAAAGATCCCGGCGTTGCTATGGCTAAGGTTCACGATCTCGGCCTGCCGACCTGCCAGGTGTTCCTGCGCGAGGTCCTGCCGGGACTCGCCGACCAACTGCGCCAGGCGCTCGACAAACACCAGATTGAGGCAACGTCCCTCGTCGTTGGCGGGCCCGGGCGGGAAATCTGGGATTTCTACCAGGGGCCGCTGACCATCGGCTTGGTACCGCGCGAAACACGCGACGCACGCATCGCGCACATCAAAGAGGCCTCCGACTTTGCCAAGCAATGTGGGATCCCTGCCGTGCAGACGCACTGCGGATTCATTCCCGAGAATCCGAATGACCCTGTATACAAAGAGACTGTGGCGGCTATTCGCGAGGTAGCGGGTTACTGCAAACAAAACGGCCAGAATCTCCGCTATGAGACCGGGCAGGAAACTCCGATTACGCTCGTCCGTACTATCCAAGACGTCGGGCTCGACAACCAAGGCGTTAACTTCGACCTCGCCAATCTGATTCTTTACGGAAAGGCAAATCCGGTTGACGCCATCGAACTCCTAGGTCCTTACGTGCAGGGGATTCACGCCAAGGATGGACTCTGGCCCACAAACCCCAAGGAGTTGGGCAAGGAAGTTCCCATTGGTAAGGGCAAAGTGGATTTTCCGCGCATTATCGAGCACCTGAAAATACTCAACTATCGTGGGGCGGTCACGATTGAGCGGGAGATTTCGGGTCCGCAGCAAGCGGAAGACGTACGGTCTGCGAAGGCATACCTGGAAAAAGTAATTGGCTAGGTGGTGTATCAGGAGGACGGGGGATAAATGGCTGAAGATCCAAAGCAAAAATCTGATTCCACAGGCAAAATCGACCGCCGGACATTTCTAGGGGCTGCTGCTGCGTCCGCAGGGATGATCTTCATCAAGCCAGCGCTGGTGCGCGGCACAGCGGCGAACTCCGCGGTCCGCGTTGGGCTGCTCGGCTGCGGCGGGCGAGGCACAGGCGACGCCACTCATCTGGTCGAGACCGGTGGCGCTCGCGTTGTCGCCTTAGCCGACATATTTCAGGACCAGCTCGACAAGGCTCGGGCGCACTTCGACACGCTTCAGCAGGCGAAAGGCTACTCCGCGCTGGACGCATCACAACTTTTCGTCGGCCCCAAGGCTTACCAGCAGATCGCAGCTTCCAAGGAATTGGACGCGCTCGTAATTGCGACACCCCCTTATTTTCATCCCATGCAGCTAGAGGCTTGCGTTGCCGCCGGAAAACACGTTTATTGCGAAAAGCCGGTGGCCGTGGACGTGCCCGGCGCATTGAAGGTGATCGAAATTGGCAAGCGCGCCGAAGGCAAGTTAAGCCTCGATGTGGGTTTTCAGATCCGCGATTGCCCGCCGTTCGTTGAATTAGTCAGGCGAATTCATGACGGCGCACTGGGCAAGATAGTCTGCGGCGAAGCTCACTATTTCACGGGCTACCTCGAACGTCCGGCGTTCCCCGACGTCTCCGCCGAACAGCGCCGGCTTCGCAACTGGGTGTATGACCGCGCCCTTTCCGGCGACATCATCGTGGAACAGAACATCCACGTCATCGACATCTGCAACTGGGTTCTGAAGGCCCATCCGCTGAAGGCCTACGCGACAGGCGGACGCGAGGGTCGTCCCACAGACGGCGACGTCTATGGAAATTACAATACAATATTTTATTATCCTGATAACGTTCCGATCACCTTCAGCTCTACGCAGTTCAACAAGGGCTGGTGGGAAGTCACCGAGCGCTTCTTCGGAACCAAAGGCACATCGCAGTCCCCGTATTCTGGTCCTCTCGGCATCTGGGGCGACGAACCCTGGCAAGCTGCTGCCTCGCCATCGAAGGATACCGCCGATCCTAAGGCGTTCTCAGTCACGGGAAACTTCAGATCCAATCTGGAGTTTGCTGATCCGGAAAAGAAGAAGGCCTTTGTAGAAAGCATCGTCGGCGGAAATTTCCATAACCAGGCCGCCAAGGGCGCGGAATCCGCCCTTTCCTGCATAATGGCACGCACGGCCGCCTACAAGGGACGTGAGGTTACCTGGGACGAAACGCTGAAGTCCAAGGAAGTGTGGGACCCAAAGATTGACCTGAACAAGTTGCGCTAAGGTTGCGCCGCTGACGTTCACCCTATTTTAGGAATCAATTCTGGTTTAAATCTTTCACTTCAAAAAATGCGGGCGAAAAGAAGACAGCCGCTGAGGCTCATCGAGGTTTCAATATGCGCCATCCATCGCGTCGCGAATTTCTGAAGTCTTCTCTCACAGCTTGTTCAGCCGCCTTGACCAGCGGCGGCTTCGTCGAATCTATCGCAGCCGCCACGTATCCGAGAAGGGGTTTCGCTCCTGCGGCGCAGCTCCATATCAAAAAGGGTGCTGTCCTCAACATGTTGCCACCCCAGCTCAGTTACGCTGACCGCTTCAAAATGGTGCGCGACGTAGGTTTTGACGTTGTGCAGGCGCCCACGACCGGTGATGAGCACATCGCCGAGGAGATCAAGAAAGCAGCTGATGGTGTGAACATCCGCATCGACTCGGTGATGAACATGGATCACTGGCAATACCCCCTGTCGTCGAGCGATCCTGCAATCGTGGAAAAGTGTCTGGCAGGAATGCGAACGTCGTTGCATAACGCCAAGCTATGGGGTTCAGACGCCGTGCTGCTGGTTCCGGCCGTGGTGAATGCGCAAACCTCCTATCGCGATGCCTGGACTCGCTCTCAGCAGGAGATCCGCAAGCTCATTCCTCTCGCCCAAGATCTGAAGGTCGTGATTGCCATCGAGGAAGTGTGGAACAAGTTCCTTCTGAGCCCGCTCGAAATGGCCAGGTACATTGGCGAGTTTCAGAGCCCGTGGGTCCAAGCTTGGTTCGACGTGGGTAACGTAATGCTTTACGGCTACCCGCAAGACTGGATTCGCACCCTTGGCAAAAGCATTGTCAAAGTACACCTCAAAGACTTCAAGCGCACAAAAGATGGATACGTTTGGGTGAACCTCGGTGAAGGCGACGTGGACTGGGCTGCGGTGCGCGAGGCTTTCGCCGAAATAGGTTACTCCGGCAGCGTCATCACCGAACTCAAAGGCGGCGATGAGGTTTACCTTCGCGACGTGAGCCGTCGCGTGGATCGGCTACTTCTCGACCGCACCTAAGCGGAGGGTGCAAAGCGCAAGAACGGCGGGAGCTGGAAACCCTGCGGCGAACCGCGAGCATCTACGGGGAGATTGCGCGGGAATTCCGTGAGGCGCCCATATCAGCAGAAATAAAATGGTTATAAAAATATGTAGCGATAGCACCTCGCTCGGTAAAGCGGCTGCCTTAGAAGCAGCCGCGGCGATTCGCCATGCGATCGCAAATCGAGGAGCCGCACGCATCATCGCTGCGACCGGAGCTTCGCAGTTTGAGTTCCTGGAAGATTTGACTGCAGCTCACACTGTGGATTGGGAAAAGGTGGAGATGTTCCATCTGGATGAATATGTGGGCCTCTCCATCGAGCATCCTGCCAGCTTCCGCAAATATCTGCTGGAAAGACTGATTCAAAAAATCGGAATTAAGAAGTATACCTTGCTTGACGGAGAAGCTGACCCCGAAGAAGCATGTCGCAACGTGGGCCGGGCTTTGACTGCTGCTCCGATCGATGTGGCTTTTGTCGGAATCGGTGAGAACGGACATCTTGCATTCAACGATCCTCCCGCTGATTTCGAGACGGAAGAGCCCTACAGAATCGTCCGGCTCGATGAAGCCTGTCGCCGCCAGCAAGTAGGAGAGGGATGGTTCGAAACCCTGGCTGAGGTCCCCAAGAAAGCGATTTCAATGACGATTCGCCAGATTCTCAAATCTAGAAGCATACTCTGCGTGGTACCTGACGCTCGCAAGGCCAAAGCAGTAAAACTATGCTTCGAGGGTGAGATAGGTCCGATGGCCCCAGCGTCGATTTTGCGGACTCATCCCAACACCACGGTGTTTCTTGATTTGGATTCTGCTCGATTGTTGAAGGCGGGGGTACTCTCGGGAAATGCCATCTGATTTCAATGGTCGTTATTATCTTGCGCAATTGCAACGCTCAGCTTACCTTCAGGCCGATTCTATGGCCGCCATCCTCCGTTTTCTATTCATCTTCATAGGCCTGGTAGTCTCGGCTTCCTTGGTTTCAGCTGGAGAACTTGCTCACCGAGCGGCGGACGATAAGCCAATCCGGATAGGAATCATCGGTCTGGACAGCTCGCATGTGGTTGCGTTCACACAACTGCTGAATGACCCATCGAGCCCCGAGCATGTACCTGGAGCACGCGTCGTTGCGGCTTTCAAGGGTGGCAGCGCCGACGTGGAAGCTAGTTCGAGCAGGATTGAGAAGTTTACTGCCGAGATGAAAAATAAGTGGGCAGTAGAGCTGGTCGACTCTGTTGAGGAGCTATGCCGCAAGGTGGACGCCATAGTAATCGCGAGCGTTGATGGGCGCACCCACCTCGAACAGGCACGCTTAGTTTTCGCGGCCAAGAAGCGGGTGAAGTACTACACCACTACGCAGGGTCTGGAGACGATTCGAAGGAATTGACTATTTCCAATTGTAGCCATTTGATGGGACGAGTCCATGCTTGGATATCGCAGAGATGAAAATCGAGTCTCCAGGTTTTTTCGATCTGCAGGTCAACGGTTTTTCCGGCGTGGATTTTAACGGTCCAGCCTGCCAACCGGATCGACTAAAACATGCGATTAACGTTCTGCGGGCAACCGGCGTCACGAGATTTCTGCCAACCCTCATCACCTCTTCTCTTGAGAGATTTGCACGATGCGCCCGCGCGCTGCTGGATCTCTCCGATCCCGCCATTGCCGGCATTCACATGGAAGGGCCCTACATTTCCCCGCAAGACGGTCCGCGTGGCGCGCATTCACGAGAGTATGTGACCGAGGCGTCTTTGGAGGACTTCAAGCGCAGGCAAGATGCCGCTGAAGGTCGCATTGTTCTCGTCACACTTGCACCGGAAATCCCGGGCGCGCTGAAGGTAACCGAACATCTCGCCGAGTCCGGTATCCGAGTTGCCATCGGTCACACTGCAGGGTCACCGCAGCAGATTCGCGATGCCGTAAACGCGGGAGCTACGCTCTCCACTCATCTGGGCAACGGATGCGCCCAACTGCTGCCCCGGCACCCGAACTTCGTCTGGGAGCAACTGGCAGCCGATGAATTGTTCGCGAGCTTTATCGTGGATGGCCATCATCTGCCGCCGGCAACGGTGAAATCGATGGTGCGTGCCAAATCAGCTTGCCGCTCGATTCTTGTCACCGATTCAACCGCCGCCGCAGGGTGTCCACCGGGCTCTTACACGGTTGGAGAAGCGCATATTGAGTTGAGCGCCGATGGCCGCGTCTCAGTGCCCGGCGCTCCAAATCTAGCCGGATCCTCGCTGTCCATGAATACCGCCATCAGCAATGCGGTTCGCTTCGCGGGATTGCCGCTGAGCGAAGTCCTTCCGATGGCCACGAGCTTGCCCGCGTGTTTCTTGGGTATGAAGCCGGTTGGGCGTCTGTCGGCTGACTGGGATGAGGTTAACTGCTGTTTATCGGTGAACGCCGTTTTCGATTAGGTCATGTAACTCGATGCTGGGAATTCGCCGGCCAGAGAAAGCGGAGTGATGAGCAGACGTCCCATCAAGAATCTACGCTGGTATATTGCCGGCTTGTTGTGTCTATCTTCGGAGTTGAATTACCTCGACCGGCAGACGCTGTCGGTTCTTGCCGACACCATTCAGCGAGAGCTGCATCTTACGACAATTGATTACTCCCGAATTACTTCCTCATTTTTGATCAGCTATGCCGTCATGTATGCGGTCAGCGGGAAATTGATGGATGATCTTGGCACGCGGCGCGGTTTCTTGATCTTCGTTTCCGCGTGGTCCGTGGCAAACATGCTGCATGGATTTGCCCACACCGCTTTGCAATTCAGGTTTTTTAGGTTCCTGCTAGGAGCAGCCGAGCCTGCGAATTTCCCTGGAGGAGTCAAAGCAGTCTCAGAATGGTTCCCCATGCGCGAGCGTGCCCTGGCAGTGGGAATCTTCAACGCCGGGACAGCGCTGGGGGCGGCACTTGCGGTGCCGTTTGTATCCTGGGTGGCATTGACTTGGGGATGGCGATTTGCCTTCGTGGCGACGGGAGCCATGGGTTTTTTCTGGGTTGCGCTCTGGTCAATGTTTTATCGCCAGCCGCAAACCCATCCTCAGCTGAGCGATAGCGAGAGACGGTTAATTCTTTCCGACGGGGATTCAACCGTAGACGACAATCAAAAGCCTGTTTCCATATGGAAATTATTGGGCATGCGTGAAAGCTGGGGCTGCATCATTGCCCGAGTGCTCACCGATCCAATTTCATTTTTTCTCTTTTTCTGGATTCCCAAGTATTTCCAACAGGAACGCGGCTTCAATCTTGCAACTGTCGGCCAGTATATCTGGATCCCCTATGTAGCTCTAACACTTGGAAATATCTCTAGTGGCGCAATACCTCGCTTTCTGATTAGCCGAGGATGCTCCATCAATCGCGCCAGGAAAGGAACGATGCTGGTTGTCTCTTTGCTGATGCCGATCTGCTGTCTGTTGGTTACCAGGGTAGGGAGCTCCGCGACGGCGATCGTTTTAATGGCTGCGATCATGTTCGGTCATGCGGCGTGGGGCAACATCACACTTCCAGCTGAAGTATTTCCAAAGAGCGTCGTGGGTACGATCTCCGGCTTCGGCGGGGCGCTGGGAGCGACGGCCGGAGCAATCACGCAGTGGCATATCGGATGGATAGTACAGAACTTCTCGTTCGCGCCCGTCTTTGCAGTATGCTCAGTGATGTACCTCGTGGCTTTTGTCCTCGTACATATCCTCATCGGAGAATTAGGGAAAATCCGAACGCTTGAAGGGGCGGCATAGGCCAGCGCATAGTCGGCAGGCCATGCTCTTAGAGCGAAGTGCTATGGGACACGATTTATGCTCTCGATTTCCAATTCCACATAAATCTTGACAACGAGCGTGTAGGCCTTATAAGAGTTTGCCTATCTGGGTGGCCAATTGCTACGCGAGCTAATCTGTGCTCTTTTCACACGCCGAGACGGGTTGTTCAGGGAGAAATTCGATGACCAGCAGTTACACTCGGGCAATTGTTATTGTCCTCGGAAGTTTATTATTGGTTTCGGTCTCTAGCTTCGGGCAGTTTGATTCCGGCCAGATCGCGGGCTTCGTCCATGACGTGTCGGGATCTGTGGTTGCCGGCGCTAAGGTTATCGCGACCAACGAAGGAAATGCCGAAGAGCACCACGCTACGACCAATGAGAGCGGCCATTATATCTTTCCGAATCTGGTGGTCGGACTGTATACCATCTCCGTCGAAGCCGAGGGGTTTAATAAGTTTGTCCAAAAGAGCGTCAAGCTGAGTTCCGCCGACCGGCTTTCACTGGATATCGAACTTACGGTCGGAACGGTACTGCAGTCGGTCGAGATACAAGGCTCAGCTGCACGGGTACAAACCGAATCCGCGCAAGTGAGCCGCACGATCGAGAACCGTCAAATTCAGGACCTTACATTGAACGGGCGCAACCCAATTTTTCTGGCCTTGCTCAAGCCGGGCGTCCGGGGCGGCTCAATCGGCGCCTTCCAGCCCGACGACGTTACCAATGGCGGCTTCAGCATCAATGGCGGGCGTGCCGACGAGTATGTGGTTATGGTTGATGGTGCCATCGCGACGCGCACACGGTCTTCCGGTTCAATGCTCGGTGCGCAGAACGTCGATACGATCCAGGAAGTGCAAATTCTGACCGCGAACTACTCAGCGGAATATGGGAGATCTTCAGCGGGGCAGATCCGTTTCGTCACCAAAAGCGGAACCCAGCATTTTCATGGCGATCTTATCGAGAACTTTCGTAACTCCTGGCTCGATGCCAATAGCTGGCTACGCAATCACAGCCCACGCGCGAGCGAGGCTTCGGCTCCGGCGGCTTTCCGTTTCAACCAGTATGGCTTTGATGTAGGCGGGCCGATCTTCATTCCCGCCAAGTTCAACTCCAACCGAAGCAAGCTATTCTTCTTTGTCGCCGAGGAATGGATCGCTCGACGCGAAGAGCGCACTACGACCGCGACAGTCCCGAGTCTCGCCATGCGCGGCGGGGACTTCAGCGAGTTGCTCAACGGTTCGAACAAATTTTTTGGCAAAGCGCGTTTTATCAAAGATCCCAGCAAGGCGGGAAGCTGCAATGCACCTGGTGATGCCGCTTGTTTCCCCGGCAACAAAATTACCGGCAACCGTCCGGATGGCACCCCCTGGCTAAGCCCGAATGGCCTGGCATTATTGAATGCTTACCCTCAGCCGACGCCAGGTTTTCAACAGGGTTCAGACAACTGGATCGGTACAGAACACGCTTGGTCAGACTTGCGCAAAGACACCATAAAGATCGATTACCTGGCCAGCGAGAGACATCGGATTTCGTTTCGCGCGACGCATATTCCGTGGCGATTCGACGATCCCCTCGTCGGGTTGACGCGAATGCAGGAACTCTGGTCGCGTCCGAATTCCACGGGAGTGATCAGCCTTACCAGCACCATCTCTCCCACGTTGATTAACGAGTTCACGTTTTCTGCGAATTCCGACGGAAAGGGGACAATTTTCGAGGATCCGGCTTGCGGTGCGAGGTGCCGCCGAAGTACGTACAGTATCAAGTACCCGTTTCTTTTTCCCGGAACCAAGTGGTTCCCTGAAAAACTTCCAACGATACGAATGGATGGGCTTAGCACGCTCGATGCCGGTCCCTACCCAGGCACCTGGGCGGGCTTCGTGTATGCGTGGGCCAACAATACGACGAAGATTGTCAAGAATCATATGGTCAAGTGGGGGATCTTCATCGAACGCTCTGGCCAGAACGACGTGATTCAGCTCACAACAGCCACGCCGCCAGCCACCAATAATCAAAACGGGGCGTTTCGCTTCTTCGATAGCCGCTCCGGCGGCACGGGACTTGGCCTTGGCAACGCCGCCTTAGGTCTATTCAACGACTACTCGGAATTTGGCACCAAGCCTGAAACTCCATGGGTGGCGACAGGCGTGGACCTTTTTATTCAAGACAATTGGAAGGCGACGAAAAAACTGACCGTCGAGGCCGGTGTGCGGTGGGCCTACTGGCCGCCTTGGCACAGCCGCTGGGGCAGTATTGCCATGTTTGATCCCGATTTCTACGATCCCGCCAAGGCCGCTGTTGTTGATCCTAAGGCCGGATTCATTGTCAGCGGTGACCCGTTCAACGGCATCGTTTTGCCCGGCAATGGACCACCCTCCGCGGAAGGCGGTCGTTTCCTCGTGCTTCACAACGGTGAATTTACACGGCTTTACCACGGGCTCCCGGACGGTTTTTCACAAACCCACTGGAATGTTTTCCAGCCGCGCTTGGGACTAGCCTATGCTTTCAATTCTAAAACTGCTCTGCGCACCGGCGTCGGGGCATTCGCCAATCGAACCATGATCAACCGGGACACCGCCCTGGGCGGCAACGCGCCATTTATGCCGCAACAGACCGTGGTCAACGGAAGCGCGGATGTGCCCGCTGGCGCCCAGAAGCCCGTCTTTCCCTTCAATATGACTATTCAAGATCTGGTCCTAAAAATTCCGGTGGCATGGAACTGGAACGCCACGTTTCAGCGAGAACTGCCTTGGGCCACTAACGTCGAGGTCGCCTATGTAGGCCGGTTGGGCCTGCACAACCAGCGAAAGCGAAATATCAATCAGCTCCTACCCGGGACGTGCGCGAACAGTCTTTGTCCGCTGATCGATCCTTCCAAGCCCACGGCGGGCCGCTTCGACCCTACTTTTTTGCGGCCGTTCCGGGGAATGGGAATCATAGGTATATCCGAAAATTCCGGCCGATCGATTTATCATGGCTTGCAGGTTAGCGTCGAAAGGCGGTTTTCTTCGGGGCTGCAATTCGGCGTTGCCTATACGCTTTCCAGGGTCAATGACAATTCGTCGGACCTGACCGATACGCTGCCAAACGCCTACGATGATCGCCCCTACTGGGGCGTCTCCGACCTGGATAGAACCCACGTGCTTATTTTGAATTACATCTACGAACTGCCCTTCTTGAAGGGCAGTTCGAGCCTACTCCGCCGGCTTGCGGGAAACTGGGAAATTTCAGGCATTAATCAATTCCAGTCTGGTGGTCCCTTCTCGGTGCGTACCGGGGATGACTTTGCGGGCGTGGGCCCAGGCAGCGGCGCGCAGTTTTGGAATCAGGTGGCTAGTGCTGACGTGGCTCGGACCTCTTTCACTTCTTCAGCTACGTGGTTCAATAAGAATGCATTTGCTCAACCTGCGCCAGGGACCTTCGGGGCACAGAAGCGAAATGGCTTACGTAACCCTGGCTTCTGGAGCTGGGATCTGGGCATTCGCAAAAACTTTCCCGTTACCGAAATTCAGCGGCTGCAGTTCCGTCTTGAGGTTTTCAACTTGCTGAATCATCCCAACTGGGGTGGGGCCAACAACAATCCCAAGAGCGGCTCCTTCGGACAAGTTACAAGCAAATCTGATCAAAGTAGGAAGCTCCAATTAGCCTTGAAATATATTTTCTAGGGATCGTCGATTTATAGAACGACTCCCGATTGGAAAGGACGCGGCTTCAGCCCAAAGCACATATGAGTGATCTCTCTAGGCGAGAATTTACAAAATTGATAGCCGCTGCCGGTATGGCGTCGCGCTTTCCACGGCAGGCGCCGACCGACAGCCGCACAATTGGCATCCAGGTGGGGGCTGTTTCGTTTGTGGACGAAGGTGTTGATGCGGTGCTCGACCGCTTTCAAAGCGAGGCCGGCATCAACGCCCTCTTCATCGCCACGTTTACCTATGGGCGGGGCATCGCGGGCCGGCAAGTTCCCGATCAGCCATTACCGGATCATGGGAAGCAGGAGTATGACACCGACTTCCATGGCGGGAACTTTGCGCGAACCCACGAGCAGTACTACGCGCACACTGCACTCAAGAAGATCCAGGCGCCCGACCATCCAGGCTTCGATGTTCTCGCTAGTGTTCTACCGAAGGCGCAGGCGCGACGCATGAAGGTCTTCTGCTGGTATGAGGATGTTTTTCGTCGCGATCTGGAGGGTATCGATCGCCTGCAGGAAGTCACCCTGTCGGGCAAAAAGGCCGGAACAGTTTGCTTTCATAATCCCGAGGTCCAAGCATTTTGGCAGGCGCTCACCGAGGATTATGTGCGTAGCTATCCAATTGACGGCGTGATGTGGGGAAGCGAGCGCCAAGGGCCCTTCGGCAATGCCATCGGAGCGGTGCACGGTGGTGCTCGAGCAAATCCTCATGAGGTCTGCTGCTTTTGCGATTTTTGCAAGCGCGAAGCGAAGTCCCGCGGCATCGATGTGCAACGAGCGATCGAAGGCTACACGAAACTTGCATCGCTCGTGGGTGACGGAAGGGCGGGGTCGCATCCGAGCGACGGCTACTTTGTCTCTTACTTTCGACTGCTGGTCCAATATCCGGAGATTCTCGCCTGGGAAAAGCTGTGGAATGACGGGCAGCAGAACGCTTACGCGAACATTTACCGGGTAGCCAAATCAATTCGGCCAGGCGTAGCGGTTGGCTGGCACATATGGCACAACAACTCCTTCAGTCCTTTTTATCGTGCCGAGCAGGACTACGCGGAGTTTCGCAAGTATTCGGACTTCTTGAAAGTGGTGATGTATAACAACAGCGGCGGACCGCGGCTGGCCTCGTATGTGACTAGCGTCAGCCGGACACTGTTCGGGGATTTCTCTCCAGAACAGGTCCTCGGTCTTACCTATAAAGTGCAGAACTACGAGGAGGCCAGCCTGGCCGACCTTCCCCGCAAAGGACTTTCGGCCAATTACGTAGAGCGGGAAACTCGCCGCGCGCTCGCCGGAGCAGGCAGCGCGGTAAAGATCTGGCCCGGTATCGATATCGACATTCCGACGAACAAAGATGAAAAGAAAACCGCGCCGCAGGATGTGCGCGAGGCGGTGCGAGCAGCGCTTCGCGGCGGGGCGAGCGGTGTGATCCTCTCGCGCAAGTACTCCGAGATGCGGCTCGCCAACCTGCGCGCGGCCGGAGAAGGGTTGCGCGGCTAAGAGGATTACACCAACGCTATCACTTCGTAATCGGTAATGCCGGGCACCTCGAAGCTGACGGTGTCGGCTTGTTGCTGAAATTTTAGAGTGGTTGCTGAGCGCAGCGCACGCACATTCTTGAGTACGTGGTCGCGATTCACGCGAAAGCGTACCTGTTGTGGGCCTAGGGGATAAAACCGGCGAACAAAACCGTGTGTCATATTAGGGTTTGTATAGTTGAGTAGATGGAGTGCATAGCCGGGCTCGGTCTCCCAGGCAAATGCCTCGATAATTCCGTCACCGCTGATTGCAACCACAGGATCTGTACTGCGCACCCAGTTGATGGCGTTCTGCAACAACTGACTGAGATCGGTATTTCCCGAGCGCCAGAAGGTCCGCTCAACGTCTCCGGCAAAATAAGCGGTACGAGATTTTCCCGTTTCGCGAAAGATGGCCGCCGGTTCGGTTGTGCGCGCCGGGTTCGCGTACACCATCTCCGGTGGAAATGCGGGATAAGGCGGGACAACGCTCAAGGTCAGCGGCATCGAGTCCGCGCGCAAGGGAACACGGTTCTCGGCGCCCGGCAGCAGGGCCGTTCCATCGAAGCCATCGAGAATGGGATGGCGGGCTTCGATCCGCGCATAGCTGTTTCCCCGAGGGCCGATAACTTCGCCCGCTGCGTGCGCTCCAAAAAGATCGGACAATTGAAAGTTCGGCCGGGGATCGCCCCACTCGTTGTAGCGGGAGGTTTCAAACGTAGCGAGAACCGAGCCGCCGCCGGCAACGTATTGCCGGATGGCCTCACACTGCCCATCACTGAGATACGCAGCATTGGGTAGCAGAAGCGCGCGATATTTACGCAGCGTTGCCGCATCGAGGTTTCCCTCATGGACAAAGTCAAACAAGAAGCGGCCTTCGAGCAGCGCGTAATACATCCCCTGAAGGTACTCGGTCGTCTGAGCGCGCTCCGCGCCACGCCAGTTTCCTGGCCCGCCACCGGACTTGTAGAAGGCGATGGTGTTCTGCGGATACAACACGGCTATGTCGGCGATCGAGCGCCGGTTGCGAAAGTGTTGTTCGTGAGTCGCGATCCAGTCGAAAAAAGAGCGGCCAACTTCGCGCCAGCGATTGTCTTCGGGTGAGCCGCCAAGCCAATGAAACCAGGGAACCATGCCGCTCGCGGTCGTCTGAGCCATCCACAGCGTCGTTTCGGCGGGTGACTTCGCGACGTGCCGCCAGGTGACCCGGCTGTTGCTGTAGGCGCCCGTGACATTGGTAATGGTGCGCCCCTGCATTACCGACTGCGCTACGCGGCCTTGCTGGGCGCAATCCCAGATCGGTGTGTCGCCCGAACGGCCCTGGTGGTCGGCATTAAACCAACTGGCCACCCCTGCAAGGTTTTTCACGTTCTTGACCGTGCGGATCCCGCCGCCCAAATTGCCTACGTACGTGGAATCGGACTTCTTTTCTTTGGCGATGGAATCCCATTGCTTCCATATTTCCTGGATTCGATCCATGTAGGTTTCGTAATACTTGCGATAGAGGGGATTTGCGGGATCGGTTTCCGACGGAGGGACGCCGCCGACCTTCTCGCGGTAAACTCTCTGGCAACTTTCGCAATAGCAGACATCGAGAGCCCCGGTGCTCGGCCAGCCGTTCGTAAAAAAACCGTCGACAGGATAACGCCGGTTAATCTCACGATAGATCGCGGGCATTTGCTCGGTGAAGTAGGTGCTGAACATGCACGTCTTGTAAAGCCAGGGTGACTCGTTATGTTTCCGGGGAGATCCGTTCAGGTTGCGTTCGAACCATTGCGGGCGTGCTTTGAACGCTTCTTCGTAAGCGTAATTACAATCCATGCGCGCGACGACCCTGATTCCGCGTGTCTTGGCCGCAGTCACCATATCTCCAAACAGATCGCGTGCGCCCAGAAACGGGCTGCGATGATGGTAGGGAACTGCGGTGGGATAAAACGCCACAATGCCACCTCCGTTGAGCAGCACGGCGTTGACCTTCAACGAGGCCCAGTAGTTCATCCACGCATTCGCGTCCATGGTCAGAGGATCGCGCTCGTTGAAGTTGATTTGCCCACACCGGCGCATTTCCGCGTACCACAAACGTCCTTCTCTTTGGAGTTTGAGGTCTGCGGCGGAGACCAACGACGCCGCAGTGATCGTCAGAAATTCCCGGCGCGTCAGATCGACAAGACCATGGCTTTTCTTGTTCATCCCTTCAACCCCATCCTTTCGATGGACGCAAGACCTAAGGTATTTTTCGACACAGTATACGCCGGTGTTTAGAGAACCGACGAAGCTCGGTACGACGAACTCCTCAGAGGGTTGGCAGTACGCAAACGGGCGAAGTCCGGTCCTTAAACTCTCAGGCGGGATTTCATATGTTGATGGCCGCTAGGATCGTCATAGATCGTGATCCTCAACCCTCCGTGGCCACGGCCAATCGCCTCTCCTCACTTCCGCAACGGAAAGGTATGAATGCTCAATCTGAAAGGCCCTTCCGATATAGCGAGGTCTCGGCATCCGGGTTACTCAGAATTCCAGTTTCAACGCTAACTGTAAGTCCCGATTGTCGTTGATGGTGCTGGTTATCCGTCCGGCCCCAGAAAATCCGATGGCAGTGTTCGGGAAACCGAAGTTTGGCGTGTTGAAAGCGTTGAAAGCATCTAGACGAATTTGCACCCGAAGGCGCTCGCGGATCGCGGTGTTTTTCACCATCGAGAGATCCCAGTTCACCGTGGCAGGTCCGGAGAGAATACCGCGGCCGACGTTGCCGTATACGAATGTGTCGGGGGGCGGTGGAACAAAGCACTGAGTGTCGAACCACATCGCGGGGTCAGCATTTGCAAGCTTTCCGCCGCATACACGGTTTGGCCAACTGGGAGCGCCATTATTGACGCCTTGATTCAAAGTGACACTGAACGGACGTCCAGTCGACAAGGTTGTGATTCCAGCCAATTGCCAGCCGCCCACCAGACGCGAAAGGAATCCTTCCTTCAACCACTGCTTACCGGGGCCCAAAGGAAGTTCATAGACCCAGCTTCCAACGAAGCGATGCTTGACGTCGAACCCGGAGGGGCCGTAGCCGGCCCGTAGGTTGGTGACCGTCTGGGGGTTGCCTACGGCGCCACCACCGCTGGCAGCCGATCCACCATAGTCGAGCGATTTGCTGAACGTATAGCTCGCCAGGAACTGCAGACCATTGGACATACGCTTGGTCAGTTTGCCCTGGAGACTGTGAAAGTTAGACATATTGCGAGGGTCACATTGCAGAATCGTACTGACATGCGAGAGCGCCGGGATTAGGCGCCGCGATGCCTGCGGCTTCGACGCCGGACCGGGCTGCACCTCGTTGGCGTTGTAGCAGTACATAAGATGAATGCCACGGCTTCCAGCGTAAGCGATTTCGGCGAGGGTGCTGGCGTTAAGCTGCCGTTCAACGTCAAGGTTCCAAGACTCCATATATGGCGTCAGATTGTTGAAGGCGTGCCCGATGACGCTGGGGTTTGCGGAATCGAGATCCGTCGTGGCGAGCGGCATGAGCGGCGCAATCGGCGGGAAAGGATTATCGATGGTAGGGATACACGAAGTGAACACCGGTCCCGTGCACCTGCGCATGTCGGCGCCTAGGGGCGAGGTCTCCGGCGAGTAGTTCTGTGAAATGGTGAAGGGTACATTTTGACCCAGCAGGTTCGAAGCCGATTGTTGTTCGGGGAAGTACGATATGCCGTATCCCCCGCGGATGACTGTGCTTCCATTGCCGGTAAGATCGTAGGCAAAACCCAGACGTGGCGCCACATTCCCATACTGGGTCGATTTGCCGGCCGTTTGCGACGTGCCGTTCAGGCCCGCATAGACAAGGCGCAACGACTGGAAGTCGAAGTTGGCAATACGATTTTTGGTTTCGATATCCGCCGTGAAAACGTCATATCGAAGGCCAAGGTTTAGCGTCAAGCGATTACTGATCTTCCAGTCGTCCTGAAAGAACGCAGCGTATTCGCTGTTCCGCAGATAATAAGGCTGCAGCAGGAAGCCGCGCGTGCCCCCGGTGGAAAACCCGAGCAACAACGTTGCCAGGCCGTTACCGCCCGTCTTCGCCATCGGATCATTTGTGAAGTTATTGTTGAAACTGAGTGAGCTGCGGGTGTTCGTGTTTGTAAATGGCGACATTTGCTGGCGGACCCAGCGGAAGCCAAACTTGGCTCGGTGCCGGCCCAGGGTCCACGAAGCGTTGTCGCTCAACTGAATATTGGTCTGGCGCGGATTGGCGGGCAGAAAGGCGGGGCCCCCGCTCAGGCCCGTGAAGTCCTGAACGTTGATGTTCGGCAGGCCGGTCGTAAACTGCGAGACATTAATGCCTTGGATACCAAGCGAAGTGGCTGAGTTGTGCCCAAAGTCCGACTGCACTGTAAACGGGGTGGTACGTGAATATCCGCCGATAAACTCATTCACCAGATTTGGGCTGAATACGTGCGCTTCGTCGATCGCCAAGCCTTGAGCGGTGAGGTTTGTATTCTGAATGCCCGCTACAAACGGTCCCAAGTCGAACCGCTGCGCGGCCGACGCCGGAGTCGGCAGACAGCATTGCGATTGGCCTTGAGGGGCATCAAGCGAATACTTCTCATAGCTGTAGCGCACGAAGAATGAATCGTTGGCGCCGATCCGGTGGTCAATCCTGACGTTGCCGCCATTGTCGCCCACGATGCGATTGGCAGCACTCACATAGTTGTTAAAGCTTCCGGGAAGGTTAGGGAGCGGATAGATGCTTGCTACGTTGGCTCCCACGCGGTTTATGAGCTGGAGTGGGATGATATTGCAGGGCGTCCCACCGGTCTGAGTGCCGTCGGCGTTAGGGGTCACGGGAACGCTCCCATTACACTTGAAGCGATCACGCATAAACTGTTGGGGTGGTGGTGGGGCGGGAGGTGGTGGGGGCGGAACCGGTTTTGTGCTGAAAGGGTTGTAAAGCTTGATGGGGCCCTTTGAATCCGCGAGGTCGCTGAAATCCCCTCCCCGCTGGGTCGCCGTGGGAACCGAGTTGACAAAGGTTAAGCCTTTTAGCTCGCGCAAACCGTAATAATCCACAAAAAAGAACGTGCGGCTGCGGCCGTTGTACAGTTTTGGAAGAACCACGGGGCCACCCAAAGAAGCGCCAAACTGGTTGCGCCGGAAGGGAGGCTGCGGTTGGACCCGGGCGTTGAAATAATTGCGCGCGTCGAGGTAGCTATTGCGCAGAAATTCGAATGCGCTGCCGCGCAGATCGTTGTTTCCGGACTTCGTCGAAACCGACACTACCCCGGCGCCGCGGCCGAATTCAGCCGAAAACGTTCCCGTGAGGACCTTAAATTCGCCGATGGACTCGACCGAAGGCTGCACCATGACGGTGTTGAAGGTGTACTCGTTGTCGTCCACCCCATCCACTAACCACGCATTGGTGTTCGCTTGACTGCCCAAGGCATTGAAGTTCGAGGCGCCGCGGGGATTGAATGTGCTGGCGCCCGACAGGTTCTCACCTGCCTGACCAGGAGTTACCCCGGGGACCAGATAGACCAGCTGTGCGAAATTGCGGCCATTGAGCGGCAACTCCCGCACCGACCTCTCTCCAATCACCTCGCCGAGTTCGGCACTCTCCAAGCGAACCAGCGGCGATGCGGCCCCAACCTCGACGACTTCCTTTACGTCACCTACCTGGAGCGTAATGTCGACGCGAGCTTTGTCATCGACGTTGAGGATGACGTCGGTCGAGGTAGCTCGCTTAAAACCGGCCTTCTCTGCGGAAATCCGATACGTTCCAGGGATGAGAAACGGAGCATTGAAACCGCCCGTTTCGTCCGTGGTGTACTCCTTGAGTTCGTTCTTCTGAATATCGGCGATGGTAATTTTCACGCCGGGTAACGGCGCCCCTGAAGAATCAATGACCGTCCCCACGATCGTGCCCGACGTGACCTGCGCCTTGAGCGAAGCTAAACCGAAAACCAACCATACGCACAAAACGAGCAAAGACTTCCGAAAGAACTCTTGAGAAATCTTGTGAGAAACGTTCACGGTTTCCCTCCTCGTGGTCAGAGACCCTTTCAGCGCTTCGGGGCGCCCACTGGTTGCCAACTACGTCGACTATTGCGTCTTTCGTTTCTTGGAGATCTCTTCCAATCCTTTCTTCAAGTACTCCTTATATTCTTCCTGCAACTTTGGGTCACGCGGGCTGGGATAAATCTCGCTTGATTTGTATTTTCCCTCATCGAACTTCTTCTTTGTCCACTCATCATGAATGTGAATTTCATCAGCGTGATCGAGAACTTCCTTTACCAAGTGCGGAGGAATGAAGTACAGCCCTTCGCGGTCGCCGACCACGAGGTCGCCAGGCAGGACGGTCACCTCGCCGATTCGCAACGGAATGTTTATTCCCGTCAGCATCACGTTGCCGATCGGGGTCGGATCGGCATGCCGAAAGTACGCTGGCATATCGATCTCCGCAATGCCATCCAAATCCCGGATGCTCCCGTCCACGACCAGACCTCCACCCTTGGTGGCTTTCATGACGTAATAGAAGAGGTTGTCGCCGACGATCGTTCCGTTCACCTTCTTGCCGAGCAGGTCGACAACAAGCACGTCACCGGGCTGAAGCATGTCCATGGCCGTCTGGTTTCTGAGGGCTTGGATGCCACGCGCTTTGGCTTTAGCTTGCGCGACATCATCGACGTCTCGGCGAAGGGGCATGAATTGAACAGTGAACGCGCGTCCGACAAGCGTCTTGCCGGGATGCAGAACCTGGAATCCATCAGCGTATTGATTGTCGAATCCCTTCTTCAGCAGACCGGCCCATACTTCCTCAGACGATAGGCCACGAGCCCTCTCGACGAGGTCATCCGGTATTTTCGGCCGGCCATCCGGGAATCGGTCGAACGGATTCTGAGACGTGTAATCGATCAGTTCCTGCTTTGAGAACGTGAACAATTGGGCGTGGGCATCGGGAGCAAACATCTCCACCATGCATGCACCCAAGATAAGCAGCCTCACCAGTCTCACGGAATTCATATGGGTAGCCTCAAAGATCCATTGTCTGACTGCATGAAAACGAATTGCGGAAGGAAACGGTCATGGTATGGACAAGAAAATTGCATATGACCTGGTAGATGAATGCAACGAACTCGCGCCGGGCGACAAAAACTTCTCAGATCCGCAACCATTTGTCAACGCACTTCAACAAACAAATGATAATCCCTGTCGAAATTTGCAGTCGGCGGCGGTAAACTCCGGTGCGGCCCATGCGAGCGTAACCAACCGGAGGTTACTCATGCTTGAACTGCATCCGCGAGAGAAACAACCAACGTGGCCGTGCCCTCACGGCGTCAGCGGGCTTCGACAGGCATCTGACCCGATACCTTCTGGCGACAACGGTCCCCTAATTTCACAAACGGAACAAACGATCTTTTCTTCGTAAATTCTCTCACTGTTGTGGCCTGTGGTAGAGTCATGAACTTTCCATAGTGCGGAGGCGACAATGACGAAGATCACGAAGATCTTTCAGGCTCGCGGCTCTGGCCGAATCAGTGCTATTTTGACGACCACGATCCTATTTGTGACCCTGGCTTCTGTCGCCGCGTCGCTTTCCCTCTCGCGGGCATTCTCGAAGCCGGCGGAAGCCACCAGTGAAGCGGCGCTTTTGGATGGATATCGTCATGTGGAAGCAGCATCTGTGTCCGATGCCATCGAAAAGGCTTCCGGTCAGCGCATGTATATGTCTCATCGAATGCGTTCGATCTTCCCATCAAAATTCGCGGGAATTGCGATCACGGTGCAATTGAAAAAAGAGGAGAATCAAGATCCGAATGCGTTGCAGGGTATGCTGGCGGCAATTGATCAGGGCGGACCGAATTCGGTGTACGTCATGGCCATTGAGAATGGCAGCGACATTGCCGGCATGGGTGGATTGATGGGAACGGCCATGGCCGCGCGAAATTTTTCTGGCGCTGTGATTGATGGCGGCGTTCGTGACGTCGCTTATCTGCAAAAAATCGGGTTCCCCGTTTTCTCGCTTGGGTTCGTACCCTCGACTTCGGTACACCACTATCGTTTCGCGGGTGCGAATATTCCCGTGGTGTGTGATGGCGTAACCGTCGGCGCGGGCGACATCGTGGTGGCGGATGGGGACGGCGTAGTTGTCGTTCCGCGCGCGAAAGCTGCCGATGTTCTCGCGGTTGCGCAAGAAATGGACTTCAAGGAGCATTCGATGTACGGATATATCGAGAAGCTTAAATCCATTGAGGAAGCGGTCAAGAAATTTGGCCGCCTATGAACGACATACGGCTTCAGGTACAGAGCCAGGAACGTTATTCGGTGGGAATAGAAAGGACAGAGCAGCTATGAGCAAAGATTCGTGGCATCGTTTGAACCGGCGGGACATTTTGAAGAGCCTCGCAGGTGTGTTGGGAGGCTCGTTTCTGATGGGTGAGCCAACAGAGGCTTATCCCAAAGGCGTGAACACCAACTCGCGGCCTTCCACGCTAAAAATCACGGACCTTCGCGTGGCGACGATCGTGAAGCCTGGACCGAGTCCTTGCCCAATTATTCGGATCGACACCGATCAAGGCGTTTATGGCTTAGGCGAAGTTCGAGACGGAGCAAGCGCCACCTACGCTCTGTTCTTGAAAAGCCGTATCCTGCGCGAGAACCCCCTGCAAATCGACAAGCTTTTCCGCAAGATCAAGCAATTTGGTGGACACGCGCGTCAAGGAGGCGGAGTTTGCGCCATTGAGATGGCGCTGTGGGACATCGCCGGCAAAGTGTACAACGCGCCTGTCTATGCCATGTTGGGAGGAAAGTACCGCGACAAGATCCGCATCTATGCGGACACCACGGAATCCAAGGACCCCAAGATTTACGCAGCGCGAATGAAAGAGCGTAAAGAAAAAATGGGAATTACCTGGCTCAAGATGGATTTGGGCGTTGAGATGGTATCGGACACGCCCGGCACCGTCACCGGGCGAACCGACCTGACCCAGTGGGAGAACGCGCAGATTCCGCATCCTTTGCTCGCTATGGAAGTCACCGACAAAGGCATTGCCATGATGGAGCAGTATGTCGCAGCGGTTCGGGAAGCTGTCGGCATGGAGATCCCTCTCTCCATGGACCATCTCGGCCATCTGGGAGTTAAGTCCATCATCCGTTTGGGCAAGGCCTTCGAGAAGTACAACCTCTCGTGGATGGAAGACGTCATCCCCTGGACCTATACGGACCTGCTGAGGCAAATTTCCGACCAGAGCCCCACGCCTATCCTCACTGGCGAGGACATCTATCTAAAGGAAGGCTTCCAGGTCCTCTGTGAGAAGCATGCCGTCGGCAAGATTCACCCCGACCTAGCCACCTCCGGCGGCATCCTGGAGACCCACAAGATCGGCGACATGGCCGAGGAGTATGGAGTCCCCATGGCCATGCACTTTGCCGGAACACCGGTCAGTTGCATGGCGAACGTGCACTGCGCTGCCGCTACGCAGAACTTCCTCGCTCTAGAGAATCACTCTCTCGATATCCCCTGGTGGTCCTCGCTGGTGGAGGGCGTGGAGATGCCCATCACAAACCACGGATGGATCACCGTACCCGACGGTCCAGGTCTCGGCATCACCCTTAATGAAGACGTAGTGCGCCAGCACCTCATGCCTGGCACGGGCTACTTCGAACCCACCACGCAGTGGGATCGTGAACGCTCCTGGGATCGCCTCTGGAGTTAGGGGCGATTGTCTCTGGCGTGGCATTAGCGGGGCCAGTTCCGGCGCAAACGAATTTGCTCTGCTGGGGCTTCGATAGCCGCGGTTCTTCTGGCCGCAGGCGACTCAAAGGACGGCCGGACGACGGTTGCCGACGCTCGTGGCTTGTTCGAAGGCGTAGGCCAGTTGCAGAAGGCCCCAGTCGTCGTGGTGACGCCCAACGATCTGAATTCCAATCGGCAGGCCACTGGTTGAAAACGCGCAGGGAATGGATATCGCGGGGTTGCCTGCCGTCGAGATGTAATAGGCGGATTTCATCCAGGCGATGTAGTTTTCCATCTTCACGCCCGCAATTTCAGTCGGGTAATGTGTGTTCACGTCAAAGGGAAGCACCTGATTTACTGGCAGAACGAAAAATTCGTACTCTCCCTTGAACCCACACAAACGCTGGTACAACGCCGTGCGCTTGGCCTCGAGACGGGAGAGATAGGGACCGGTGAGCTTGCGGCCCTCTTCCACGTGCCAGTGGATGTATTCGTTGAGCTGGTCGCGATGAGTGGCTATCAAGTCGCCGAAGGCGAGTTCGGTTGACCAGTGCCGCCACGCCAGGAAGCATTCATTGGCGTCGTGAAAATCGGGTTCGGCATCCTCAACAATACATCCCAGGGCTTCGAAGACTTTGCGCTGCGCCTGCACCGCGCTTTTAACCTCGGGCTCCCAAGGCAGCCCGATATCCTTGAACATGGCCACCCGCACGCCTTTGAAGCTTCGGCTACCGAGGGGCTGCGCAAACTGACTGCCCGGCTGGTCAATAGAGATCGGTGAGTGGTGGTCGAATCCAGCGATCACGCTCAGGAAAAAGGCACAGTCGGTAACATTACGAGCGACGGGCCCAGGAACCGACAATGTGAACCAACCTAATTGAGTAGGCACGTTGGAAACGCGTCCTGGCGATGGGCGGATGCCTACGACGTTGCAGAAATTGGGAGGGTTACGGAGCGAGCCGCCCATGTCGCTGCCATCGGCCAGGGGAACCATTCCGCAGGCGAGGGCGACGGAACCGCCGCCGGTGCTCCCGCCGCACGTTTTTGTTACGTCGTAAGGATTGCGCGTGGGGCCAAAGACCGGATTGAAGGTTTGCGAGCCCAAACCGAATTCGGGCACATTTGTCTTGCCAATGACGATCGCTCCAGCGTTCTTCTCTCGCTGGACAACTCGGCAATCAAAGTCCGGTACATAGTCTTTGTGCAGTGGAGAGCCAAACGTGGTGCGGATGCCCTTGGTTTCGTGCAGATCCTTGACACCAATCGGTAGACCGTGCAGCGGGCCGAGCCATTTGCCTTTTGCGAGCGCCTCGTCTGCCGCAGCGGCTTGCGCCATCAACTCTTGTTCCGGAATCAACGTTACAATCGCGTTCACTTTCGCATTGACCCGATTGATTTGTTTCAGGTGCGCCTGCATGACTTCGCGCGCTGAGAGCTTCTTTTTGCGGATCGAATCTAAAATGTCGACGGCCCGCATAAAACAAATTTCATCCGAGGAATTGGGCGTGACATCCCGCGGGGCAAGGACCGGGTTGCGCTCGGTGGCAGCTCCGAATTTTTCGATTGGCGAGGATAACAACGGAGTTGCAGCGGCCGACATTGCAGCGCTTGTTCCAAGTCTGAGCGCGTCACGACGCGTTATTTTGCTACTCATTCGATTCCTCTCGGTCCTAGACTAAAGGAACCATATCATCGGCGACCAACTTGGTGAAACAAGAGTTCCTCGGCTATTTCGCATTTGTCCCCGAGCCAAACGAAATGGGAGGTAACCCGGACGAATTCACCACCCCGAAGCCTCGGTCCAATTCCATTTAGGACCCGATCGATGTGGGTGACTCTATCGAGAATTACTCCTCCAAGTCGGCCGCGCAGTTGGGAACCGTGAGTGGCGACACGGTTGAATCCACAGGATCGAGTACCAGAAAACGGTTTCCGTCCCCTGTAACGTTGCTCCTGCCCGATTCCGGGTGCGACAAGACGTCCATCATGGTTCCTATGGCTGCCCAGGAGGCTTTGGCGGCTCTTTGATCCTAAAACCTACTGTAATAATCGGAGCAATCCTCCGTCTTTAGTAGTGAAACCAGTGACCAGGAGGCGTACTCTGCAACTCGCATGGAGACAGGAAGGGGTTACACCAATTCCTTGCGAAATCGAGCGGACGTTCCGATTGCACCATGCAATGGTCTTTCGCACGGCCTACCGCATTACCGGCAATGCGGCTGACGCCGAGGACGTGCTGCAGACCGTGTTCTTGCGCTTGGTGCGGCGAAGCGAGGCTGCCAAACCACTTGAAAACGCACAGAGCTACCTGCGCCGCGCGGCGGTTAATGCCTCAATCGATCTGATGCGGTCGCGGCAGTCCGACCGAAGCGTTCAATTGTTCGAGGTGCCTTCGAGAGCGCCGCAGCAGGACGCCGGCGAGCTGCGCGAAGTTTTGCGCCTCGCGCTAGCGCGGCTGAACCCGCGATCTGCGGAGATCTTTTCACTTCGCTTCTTCGAGGATTTTCACAACCAGGAAATTGCCCGCATGCTGAATATTTCGATTGTGACCGTGGCAGTGACCGTGCATCGGGCACGCCGGCAGCTCCGCAAGGAGCTTGCTTCCTATTTAGGAGAACGTCATGAATAATCAGGAATTCGACCGCCTAGTCTCTCAGATTAAGAATGAACGGGTTGAGGAGAGCACGATTGAGCGAGCCGCAAGCCGCGTAGAGAACCGTATTTTCGGCTCAGAAGCCCTCGCTCTCCCCGAAGTGCACCGTCTTGCTGGCTGCAACGATTTTCAGGCACTGATCCCAGCATATTTGGGGAAATCTCTTTCCGAAGCGCGGACTCTGCTGTTTGAAGACCACATGCATCAATGCGTGGGTTGCCGGCGCGCGCTGGGTGAAGCACGACACGGCAGCGCCCGGCCACCGGGGCGATTGACACCTGCGGCACGCCCGTCGAGCACTGTGTGGCAATGGGGAATAGCGGCGGGGATTGCCATTGCCATTGGAGTCGGGCTGTTTGCTGGCGTCGCAGGAATCTTGCCTGGCCAGCATGTGGCCCGCGCGACGGTTCAAAATGTGGATGGTTTCCTGTATTACGTTTCGGACCACGGCGATCGAGTACTGCCCGTCGGATACCAGATCAGCGACGGCGATGAGATCCGTACTGGAAAGGGCTCGAACGCGGTTGTTCGACTGCTCGATGGATCGCTGATCGAAGTGCGTGAGCGCTCCAGTCTCTCGGTATCGCGCGGCTGGGGGGGAACCACCATCCATCTCGATGGCCAGGTGATCGTTCAGGCCGCCAAGCAGCGGCTAGGACACCTTTACGTCGCTACCGACGATTGCCTGGTGTCCGTGAAGGGCACGGTGTTTTCCGTGAACCATGGAACCAAGGGTTCGCGCATCTCCGTGATGGAAGGTGTTGTGAAGGTGGACCACGGCGCGCAAACACAGGAGCTCGGTGCCGGTGAACAAACGACTACCAGCGAAAGTCTATTCAAAGTGCCAATTGAGGAGGAGATTGCCTGGAGCAAAGATGCCGCAAGATATCTGGCGCTGCTCGGCGAGCTCGGTACGCTCCGTAAGCAGCTTGAATCGCTCCCCGGACCGAGATTGCGCTACCAGTCTGATCTGTTGCAGTACGTTCCCGATAACACAATCGTGTACGCGGCGATTCCAAACGTAGGATCTACGCTCGGCGACGCCAATCAATTGTTCGAAGAGCGTTTACGGCAAAGTTCCGTGTTGCGCGATTGGTGGAACCAGCAGCAGAGCAATCGCGGACCGAAACTTCCCGAGGTAATTGAGCGGATCAGAAGCTTCAGCAGCTACCTAGGTAACGAGGTGGTGATCGCCGTACCATCGAGTGGCGGGCAAAGCAATCAGGCGCCGGTCGCGCTTGCGGAGGTTCGCCAACCCGGATTGCGCGCTTTCCTGGAAAAGCTTCGCCAGTCCGACCCGGAGGCCGATTACGCAAGCCTGCAAATCGTTGACGACCTATCGTCTGTGGTACCGACACGCAGCCACCCGCTCTTCATTTATTTGACCGACAACCTCGTTGTCGCGAGTCCAGACATTGCTGGACTTCAGCGCATCTCCGCGATCGTACGGCGCGGTGGAACGACTCACCAGCCTCGAAGTCCTTTTCTTCAGCGCGTCGCGCAATCTTATCAGCAGGGCGCAGGCTGGCTTTTGTCTGTGAACGTGGAACAAATCCTAGCTGACAGCGTACATAACCGCGAAGGCAGAAAGCAGGCGAAACTCCCGTTGGGCCTAGATGATATGAAGTATTTGATGGTCGAACGGCGAGAAACTGGCGGCAAGACAGAGAATCGCGCTTTTCTTACGTTCGCTTCGCCGCGGAAGGGGATCGCTTCGTGGCTGGCCGCACCAGGTCCCATGGGTTCGCTCGATTTCGTTTCGCCCGACGCGAGCCTGGTGGCGGCATTCGTCATTAAGAATCCGAGGAGCGTAATGGAGGAGATATTTCAAGCCATGCAGAAGGAAGATCCGAGATTCGGCGAGCATCTCGCCGAGCTTGAATCGCGCGCCGGTGTAAGCATCCTCAGTGACGTCACAGCACCGCTCGGCGGCGAGGTAACTGTTGCTTTTGACGGTCCGCCTTTGCCGACGCCAAGCTGGAAATGTGTAATCGAGGTATATGATTCGCAAAGGCTCCAGTGGACCATCCCAAAGCTACTCGACAGCTTTAACCAGCAAGCACCCCCGGACGCTGGCAAGCTGCAGCTAACGACTCAACAGACCGGCTCGCAAACCTATTTCACTGTGCGCAACGACAAGTATGCCGCCTTCGAAGTACACTACACCTTCGTTGACAGCTACCTGATCGCGGCGCCAAACCAGGCTTTGTTGACCCGCGCGATTCAAAACCGCCAGACGGGATACACGCTGACTCACTCGGCCAACTTTCGATCCCAGCTCCCCAGCGACGCGTATACCAACTTCTCGGCAATTCTGTATCACAATCTGGGCGCCGTGTTGACGCCGCTGGCACAACAGTTGAAGAACGCGGGCCCGCTAACGCCCGAGCAACAGCAATCGCTCGATGCCTTTGCGGCAAACAGTTCGCCGGGTTTGATCTACGCCTACGGTGAGCCGGATCGCATCGTATTGGCAAGCAACAGCAGCTTTATGGGACTTAACCTGGGCACGCTCTTGGGTACCAGTGCGGTTCACCCATTTCTGATGCCACCTATCTTTAGTCCGCTGTTGGGGGAACGCGCTGGCCAGCACGCGGGTAGAGGCGATAAGCAAGGCAAATGAACCCAGCCACTCTAAACGAGCGAGCGGCAATAGACGATCAACAACCTTCGATCACCGCCGGCACGAGTGCACCGGTGATCGAACTGCAAGGACTGTCGGTCCGATTCGGCAAGCAAGATATCCTCCAGAATCTTACCTGCTCGTTCTCCGGCCGGACGATTGGGCTCCTCGGTCCCAATGGCGCAGGCAAATCCACGCTGATCAACACTCTGCTGGGTTTTTACGAACCCGTTTCGGGCAGGGCGCGCGTATTAGGGCATGATATTCGTTCGGAGACCAGAAAGATCCGCCGCTTAGTCGGCTACATGCCGGAGAACGACGCCTTCATTTCCAAGATGAGCGCGGTCTCTTTTGTTCGGATGATGGCGGAATTGTCCGGGCTGCCGGCGGCCGCGGCGCTCGAGCGCGCGCACGAGGCGCTTTTCTACGTGGGACTCGGCGAGGCGAGATATCGACAGTTGGGAACCTACTCGCTCGGTATGAAGCAACTGGTCAAACTAGCACAGGCCATTGCCCATGGCCCCAAGTTGCTCATTCTAGACGAGCCCACCAACGGCCTGGACCCGCCGGCGCGGCAACGCATGATCCGATTGATCGGCGAAATGCGCGACGCCAAGGAGCTGCACATCGTGCTTTGTTCACACCTGCTGCGCGACGTCGAAGAGTGCTGCGAAGAGGTCTTGATTCTAAACAAAGGCCGCATCGTACATTATTCCAACCTGGAAGAAGAGCGTCGCGCCAACAAGCGATTTCTCGAACTCGAAATCCTCGGCGGCAATGGCGACTTTACCGCTGCCATTGAGCGGCTCGGTTGCGAGTGCGCCACCATCGGCGCTAACCGTCTGAAGATGATCCTCAGCGATGGGGTCCAAATCCGCGACATTTACCGGCTCGCCGGAGAGCGCAACATTCAGATTCGCCGACTGAATTTTCGTCGAGACACTCTGGAAGACATCTTCCTGAAAGCCATGGAGAACTAGGGATGCGGGTTGCGGTTTCCATTGCAACCGTGGGAGGACTTCTGGAGGAAGTTTATGGCTGTTTATAAGCGCACCTACCACGTCTACTCCGGCCCGGTGACTCCGGCGTGGTCGCGATTCTTGATTCTGTACCGCTATTCGAAACAGAACCTCTTCCGCTCAAAGCTACAAACCGCTTTTTTCGTCATGTGCTTCTTATTTCCGCTGCTTTGTCTGTTGGCCATTTACTTGACTCATAATCTGGGTTTTCTAGCGAAATACAATTTGGATCCGACGCGTCTGTTCGCGATCGACAATAAATTCTTTTTCGCCTTCGTGGCTACGCAGGGGTGGTTAGCCTTCATCCTTGCCACCTTCACTGGGCCCGGGCTGGTTTCGCCCGATCTTGCCAACGGTGCGCTGCCCTTATATTTCTGCCGGCCTTTTTCGCGCACCGAGTACGTCCTGGGAAAGGCCTCTGCGCTGGTTATCTTTCTGTCGCTGATCACCTGGGTTCCGGGCCTGGTGTTGTTCGCCGTACAGGCCAGCCTCGCAGGCTCAAGCTGGCTTTGGACCAATCTGTGGCTGGCGAGAAGCATCTTCCTGGCCTGCTCGATCTGGATCGCCATTCTGTCACTGGTAACGATGGCCCTGTCGGCGTGGGTACGGTGGAAGATCGCGGCGGCGGCGCTGCTGCTTGGCATTTTCTTTATTGGGGCGGGATTCGCGGAGGCGATTAATGCGGTCATGCGCACCAAGTTGGGCGACCTCATCAATATTTTGAAACTTATTGGCACGGTATGGCTCGACCTGTTCCGCTTGGGCGACAATCTTGCCATTTCCGTGGCGCAAGCTTGGTTGGGCCTGCTGGTTATCTGCGGTGTGTGCTTGGCCCTGTTATGGCGGAAAGTGCGCGCGTTCGAGGTGGTCAAGTGAACGACAGGATCATTCTCGAGGATGTGTCTAAGTTTTATGGTGAGGTTCTCGGTGTCAATCGTGTGAACCTGTCGATTCCTCCAGGAATCAGCAGTCTGGTGGGTCCGAATGGATCCGGCAAAACGACTTTGATGAATCTTATGACCGGCCTGATCAGGCCGACGCGTGGCCGCATACGGATCCTGGATTTAGGAACCGATGAGCCGGAAAAGCTCTTTAAAATCGTAGGCTACTGCACGCAATTCGATTCTTTCCCCAAAGGACTAACCGGCTACCAATTTGTTTATTCCTATTTGCAGCTTTTTGGCCACGATTCCCGCATCGCTGAAGAAATGGCATGGCGCGCGATTGAGCGCGTAAATTTGGTACAGGCCGCTGGTCGCAAGGTGGCTGGCTACAGTAAGGGCATGCGCCAGCGCATACGGCTGGCGCAGGCGCTGTGCCACGATCCTCGCGTGCTGATTCTCGACGAGCCGCTCAACGGTCTCGATCCTCTTGTGCGTGCGGAAACGATTGCCGTATTTCGCTCGCTCGCCGCTCAAGGTTGCCACATCATTATTTCCAGCCATATTCTCCATGAGGTTGAGGTCATTTCCGATCAGGTAATCCTGCTGAGTAACGGTTATGTTGTCGCTGAAGGCCAGATCCAAGGCGTGCGCAGTGAAATCCAGGAACATCCTATGCAGATTCTTATCCGTTGCGACCGCCCGGGCGAGCTGGCTTCTCAAGTCTTCCAGTCCGCGCATATTGTCGAAGCGCGGATGCACACTGATGGTCGCGGCCTGCTTATCAAAACGCGCGACCCCGATCAGTTCTATCTCCTGCTGAATCGCATCGCTTTAAACGGCATTGCCGTCGAATCGGTTGCGCCTGCTGACGATGACGTCAATTCGGTCTACGAGTATCTGATCGGCAGCGAGGAGGTGAAACGATGAACCGGCTGTGGTGGAAGCAGATCAGGGCTGTCATCCGGCTGGAAATGAAGAAGACCTTCTTCGCCAAGCGCGGCATTTGGATCTATTTGCTGGCCCTTGCGCCCCTGGTATTATTCGCCGGACACGCGATTGAAACTGCTCGTCACCGCCAGGCCCTAGTTCGGTTGATTAGCCAAAACGAAAAGCCCCTCGCCGAGCAAGACTTCGCCGCAATCACGCCGGGCATGGCCCAGGAAGAAGTGGTCGAGCGGCTTGGCAATCCGCCAGTCCGCAATTCCTGGAAAGCAAGACGCCGAACCGGACCAGACTCGATTGATGTTTTTATGCGCGAACAATATCATTACGGCGCCGGACAGAGTGAATTTTTTGTAGAAATCGAACACGGAAAGGTGGCGGCAATCCATCGACGCCAAGAAGGTTGCGATTTTGGCCAAGACTCCATCATCTTCGCCAGCGTGTTTCAGTTCTTTTACCTGAGATTGGCTATCTTCTTCGGCTGTCTCGGAATTTTCATGAATCTGTTTCGCGGCGAGCTTCTCGACAAAAGCCTGCACTTCTATTTTCTCGCGCCCATCCGCCGCGAAATTGTAATGATAGGCAAATACCTTGCCGGTTTAATTGCGGCGACCATCATCTTCACAACCAGCACCGCACTACAGATGGTCGCGCTAGGCTGGCACTTCGACCCGAATGCCCTCAGCACATATCTCTATCAGAACCACGGCCTCGCGCACGCCACCGCTTATCTTGGTGTCACCGCTCTTGCCTGTCTGGGTTATGGCAGCTTCTTTCTTGCCGCTGGACTCCTGTTCCGCAACCCTATTTGGCCGGCTGCAGCGATTTTGCTCTGGGAAGGGTTGAATCCTTTTCTGCCCTCCCTGCTGAAGAAATTGAGTGTGATCTACTATCTAAAGTCGCTGTGCCCGGTCGAGATACCGGTAGGTCCGGGGGTTCCGCCGGTCTTCGCGCTCCTGGTATCCAACGCCGATCCTATTGCAGCACCTCTCGCAGTCTTCGGAGTCATCACCGTGGCGCTTGCCATCCTCTTGGCATCGAGTTACCAGGTCCGCCGGATGGAGATTAACTATACAACTGAATGAAGACGACTCGCTGGTCTGCATCCCAGCGAAGACTCGAACGAAGTTGGCTCACCGAATCAAGGGCAGCGGCAACACTTGAGCTTTGCGCAGTGGCAGAAAACCGCGAAGACCTGAGATCTCCCGCACCAGCTTGCATGGGGCTTCGACTTTCCCACAACGCGACTGCGGACTCGTTTTGCGGGATTCAGACCTGCGAGTCGCTCGTCATACGGACACAGGTGCGTACCGAGCCGGCCAATCTCTCCCGTCATCGTCCATCTACTTGTGATTCCAGCAGCGAGCTGAATCGTGCCGACAGAGTGAATTTATGATTTGACGACGGTCGATTGATTCATTACGATATTGCCAACTACCTAGTTTACTATCTTAGCAAGTCAATTCTGGAGGAGCGTCCATGGAAACAAGGGGACTACGACAGGTGAAAGTAAGCCTTTGGTTTGGCCTGACTGTGCTTGCGCTCTCGCAGGCGTGCGCCTTTGCCCAAACGACCGTGACCACCAGCAGTTCGGCTACTCCCGTTCCACCGGTAGCTAACCCTTGCCCCCGTTTCAAAGCGGGCAGCATAGTCCACAACCCTCCGGCGCTTTTCAGCTCGAATGGAGTCCTAAACGTTAGGTTCTCGTACCAACGCCGGTTTGCCACCGACGGCACAGAACTTCTGTGCTTCATGACTCCTGATGGTCTCGAGGATCCGACCCTGCACGTAAAGCCGGGCGACCACCTCATCATCACGGTTACCAACAATACCCCGGCGCAGCCGCTCACCATGATGCTCAACCCGCCCAACTGCGGAGCTACGCGAATGGGTAATTCCTCGCTCAACATCCATTATCACGGCACCAACACCTCGCCCACTTGCCACCAAGACGAAGTGATCAAAACGATCATCAACTCGGGCGAGACGTTCCAGTACAATGTTGCCTTTCCCACAAACGAACCATCCGGACTTTACTGGTACCACCCTCACGTTCACGGCATAGCTGAACATGCTCTGCAGGGCGGCGCGTCCGGAGCCATCGTCGTGGACGGGATCGAGAACCTGCAACCGGCAGTAAGCGGCCTGCGACATCGCATATTGATGGTTCGCGACCAGCCTGTTCCGCTGAATCCATCTCCTACGGACAACATCCCGTCCTGGGACGTAACGCTCAACTACATTCCCATCACCTCGCCAACCAATCCTAATTCCGACAACTTTGTCCCGGCTATCCTGCCCATGGAACCCGGAGAGAAGCAGTTCTGGAGAGTATCCAACTCCAGCTCTGACACCATCCTCGATCTCCAGTACGTTTTCGACGGAGTGCCTCAGACCATGGAGCTGGTTGCCGTTGATGGCGTGCCGCTTAACTCGCAAGACGGTTCCCAGCAAGGCAGGCTGATACCGGTGACGCACTTCATGCTTCCGACAGCATCACGCGTGGAATTCATCGTATCCGCGCCGCCATCGTCGGTGCACCTTGCGCGGCTCATGACTTTGCGTATCAACACCGGCCCGTTTGGCGATAATGATCCGCAACGGCCTTTGGCCACTATCCAGTTAACCGGTGACGCTGATCCATACGGTGGCAATGACAATAAGGTCGGAACGTTCGCGGCAGTGAGTACAACTCAGCAGCGGTTCGCAGGGCTTGTATCCGCGCCCGTTGCCGTAAGGCGGACGGTGTTCTTTGACGAGATCCAGCCGAGCCAGTTCTTCATGGTCGTGGAAGGGCATCCCGAACATGTGTTCGATCCCAATCGTGCTCCCGACATTGTGGCCACCCAGGGAACGGTGGAAGAGTGGATCGTCCAAAACCGTACGCCCGAGAACCACGAGTTTCATTTCCATCAACTACACTTCCTGGTGGAATCGCAGAACAACTTTGAGCTCAGCGGTTCCCGGCAGGCGCCTGCAATCACTGGCCAGTACCTGGACATGATCCAAGTTCCGTTCTGGGATCAAAATCCCAAGCACCCATTCCCCAGTGTTACGCTCCGCATCGACTTCCGTGGAAATGACATTGGCGATTTCGTTTTCCACTGCCATATCCTCGGCCACGAGGACTTGGGCATGATGAACATTATTCGGGTCCAGAGAAGTCTCGTTTCTGCCAATTCAGGCAGATCAACCAACTCAAATAGCTCGACGAACACAGGACGTCCGGTTCCTGCGTCAACCGAAGGATCAGGGAAGATGAAAATGAACTGATGCGTTCGGCAACCGCGGTCGTCACTAGGCCGGCACGCATTCTTAGGAAACGGCTGGCGAAAAGAGCCTCTTGAGTCGAACCAAGAACGGAGCCGTGACCCACGACGGGGATAGCGGCCTTTTATTCTTTGAGATGCGTTACACTCCCTGCCCATCCACCGTGACGCCGTGTTGCGCCTCGAAGGTTTGCCGGCTCCGGAGATCGACAGAGCCAATCAGAAGTTCCAGGAGTTCAAGGCTTACCTCGAGCACTTGGCCACGCGAAATACTTTCTGCAACGCCGATGAACTAGCCCCACTCGTTACGGGGGGGGGCGCTTGCCAAGTTTGTCCCGCAGCCGGGTCACGCCACGGCGTCGACGGGTTGCGGCAGGCGGCTAACCTGTTACTGTTAGAGTATTTGGCGGCAAACATTCTGGCGACGCAGCTCGCTAAACTGGCCCAAAGCAGTGGCGCCGTGAACCCCAACGAAAACGTCTTGCGGCAGGAGACACAACTAATCTAATAGTTTGCTACAGAAATAACGAATTATCGGTTGCAGACGCGCATTTTATTGAGTGTGCCAGGTTCCTCCGCTCGTTGAACTCCATATCTTTGTCTGGCCCATCGGAGTCAATGTAACCGCACGAAAGCCATCGCCAGGCCGGGTAGCGTTACCCAAATAGATCGCGTAAACGACCGGTGTGCCACCAAAGCTCACGGTACCGCGAGCGTCCAAGGCGATACTTCCCGAGGCCACTAGTTGCGCGGAGGGAAAGCTCATCGAACTCGGGCCTGGAGCCACGCCAGCGCCAAGTGGCTGAACGTCAGGGGGCAGGAGAAGCGCTCGCTCGGTGGGATCAACGGCACTATTGTTATTAACATCAATCCACAGGATCGAGGTGTTTCCTTGGGCCTGCATGCGGCATCGTACTACCGTGTTCCGGCGCAGGGCTTCGTAGCGGGTGAGCTGCAGAATGTTGGCCACGTCGGACGCCGCGCTATTCAGTTGGTAGAGTCTCCGAGTACGTAAAAGAGAGGGAAGCGAAATCCCTGTAATGACCAGTATGATTAAGACCACGATAAGCAGCTCGACGATACTGAAGCCGTGTTGTTTTCTCGGCGAAGATACTCTGGGGCGCGCACCGAAAATTGATGCTGCGTCAAAAGCGCGGAAACCGTCTTCGTATTCCGCCATTCGATCTTTCCCTCCGCATTTTCTTTTCATCAACATACTTTCCGCTCCGCGCTGTGATTTTAAGTGGAGAACCATGTTAGGTCCTGCTGAAACCTATGTTTGCAACGCAAGCTGCGGGCTGGCGCGTTTCAAAGCTATTGCGCCAGCTCGCGAAATGCTAGGATGCGAAGCCCTTGCTTGTTGAGCATATTCTGAACCATGCATGCATTCTGAGTAATGAAAACGCTGCCAGACAGATTCTGCAAGGCATTCGCGTCAAAGCTTCCTGTCAAAATGATCGAACCGTGAATGTTGGCCGAGGCGGCATTGCTCGGGTTCACGGCGGCGGTGATGTTTCCATCCACGAGAATCAAGCCGAAGTAATTAAAGCCATTGGTGATGTCGATGGTCAGATTCCCTTTGACCATGAGGATGCCCTGACCGCTCACTGGCGCTCCACCAATGGTGGATGTTCCCAGGGTGAGGTCTCCTGGCGAGTAATGAATGACCGGCGTTCCGGGCGCCGAGATAGCAGTGACGGCGCCGTTCTGATCGTACGTAACCGTGGGAGGAACTCCCAAGGTTGCGTGGTCTCCTTTATAGACGATGGGCGAGCCGCTTCCGGTAACCCCAGTTCCGGGCGCGTCAATTGCGGTGGCGGTAGTCTTGAGTGTCTTGATGAGCGCGGGAACGTTATAAGGAAATGGCCCTTGTACGGCGCCCTGTGTCAGACTCCCTGGCGGGCCACCAGTCAAGTTACCGCTCCCGGAAGTACCTCCTGCCCCCATGGTTATGACCGCATACGTACTTGGACTCGAGCAGACCGGATCGGTGAATCCGGTGACGTTCAGCGCGCTGCCGGCCATGACGTCCCCTAGGGCGTGGATGGCGGCATCTACGGGAATCGGGGCCGCCAGAGCAACGTCATAGTGCAACATCCGCTGGCTACCGCCAGGGAGCACGGCGAGAGACGTCAGGCTGAAGACCTGTGCACCGGAGGAGATTTTGTTTTGATTGCCGCCATCAAAGAAAATAGGCGTGGCCGTATCGTACGGAGGAGCGCCATGATTGTCGATGTCGGTGTGGCTGGAGCTCTCCGTCTTGGCCGTAATGCGGACCCATTTAAACGCGGGCCCGGGCAGCCCGGCCACGGTTGAATTCGAAGTGGTCGTTTGCACCGTGGCGCTGGTGACCGGCACTCCAAATTCCTGCTGATATTCAACGTCGCGATAGGGATTGGTGGCGGCGAGATTGGTCGGGTCGACCACTTCGCCCGCCGACGGGTTCAAGACATACCGCACCTGGTTGACACCCAAGACGTTGGGCATAACCGCGACGAAGCCACCGAAGGCTTGAGGGTGCCCTCCAGATAACCGGCCGCGGGCTTCTTCGAGTCCTGAGTAGGCAGCATAGAAGGCTTGCGTGGAACCGCGGTAATTGCCGTCAACGGCGGATTCGGTTCCGGCCATAACAATTAGCGAAATTGCCACGCCGCTGATCAGCAGGAGCGCAAAAATAGCGATCAATAACGCGACTCCTCGCTGTGCTGCATTGCGTGACTTGTGGGCTGGTGTGCTCATTGTCTCCTCATTTTACTGCGTTGGAAGCATTGTGCGTATCAATCCGGTAAGCGTAACCGCGCGCAGCTGGTTGGTCTTCAGATCTCGTTGCGGCGATAGAACAATCAAAGTGATATTCACTTCACGAATGTTCGGGGGCTGTAGGGTTGCCGGCGGATCGTAGGTGTAGCTGAAAATGGGAACTGGCGTGTTCCCAGGGAACATTGATGGATAGTACGTTTGTAGCTGATTCATCTGCGCCACGGAAGTATTGTTCATCACGTTTTCGACGTACGAATAGAGCACCGCATCGGTGGTGGTTACAGGATCCGCGCCAGCGGTCTTGGTGGCCACGCCGCGAAATAATGTTGTGCCAACCAGTTTGTAACGTATCCACTGAACGGTAGTGGTATTTAGAGGATCGAGAGAGGTCTCGACAATCAGGTCGAAATCTCCGGGGGTAGTGCATCCGGCTGCGACCGTGCACGGCGTAGCCGGATAGTTGGGGGCCCAGGCAAACGGCATGGCTACGCGATCCGGTTTGGCTGCGCCCGCTGCTACAGTGAACGAGTTGGGAGGCGGATACCCGGCGGAATGGATATCGCGGGACATTTGGTCTACCGCCAGGCGCGCCGTCTGGAATGAATTCAGAAACTCGGCCTCCATTTTGTAGCGTTGCTGAGACACTTGTAGAAGCTGAAAGGCTGCGCCCATCAAGATCGTGAATATCATCACGGCAACCATCAGCTCCATCAGCGAGAACCCTTTTTCCTTCTGCTGCACGGAGACGCTCCTCATCGCTGCACCCACGCTTCGATGGTGACCGGCGGCATAACCTGGGTTGCGTTGCGCCTCCAGACCCCCACGAGAAATCGCTTAGCGACCACCGCTGTGCCCGATACCGTAGTGATCACCGCCCAGCGAACTTCATAGGCGGAACGTCCAGGATCGTTTGGATCGCGATACGTGTAGTTGTAATTCGCGACTGCCGCGGACGTGAAGTCGATTCGCGCCGTATTGCCAACCGTTTGCACCGGTCCACCCACAACGACGTTGGGCGTGGCGGAATTACCAAGCAGGATCACACGGCCATCCGCGTCATTAAACTGTGTGCTCGCCAGAGGCTGGGTAATCATTTGGTCCAGCTCCCGCTGCGCGGTCACCACGGCAGTCGAGTCGTAACGGTTGTAAAGATTGGACTGCATTGCCGCGGGCACCAATTGCATTACTGCGACCACACCCACCAGCAGGACCGCCATTGCAATCACGAGTTCAATAAACGTGAATCCTCGTTGCCGCTTACCCATTTCCTTCTCCTCGACTCCGCAAAATTTTTCCTGCGCGCACCAAAGTTCTCGTGAACCAGTTCCCAGCCGCGTCGCTTGACGGGAACAACCGCTGTACCGTCGTGAACCACTAACCTGTACTTCCGGGCGGGTTCTGGCCAGGCCCGCTGACCTTGCAGGCACTACCCTTAGAGCGAGTGGAGGGCCTTTCGCTAGAGGTATCTAACAGCAGTACCTGCAGTCGTTTACGCTATGTTCGTTTGATAGTCGCATGTCGTGCGTTCTTCGCCTGGGATAAAAACGAAACAAAGTGGGAATTGGCCCGTTCTTTGGTGAAATCCTAACAGAATGCAGCTGTGCTAAGACGCGCCCAGACGTTTTGTCCTGCGCCGTCGTCTATATCCCAGGAGAAAGACATGGAGTTCGCGGCACTAGCGCTGCCCTGGAAGATTACAATGGCGGTGCAGTCAGCCCCTCGGGAGCAAGGTTTGCCCGGCATCGACGAACCAGCTAACTCCGCCTCGGATGCTAGGGATGCTGCTGAAGCGCATCGCCTGGCGGAGGCGCGCGCAGCCGATAGTGCGCTGGCTGACGGTTGTCGTCACGGGTATATCACCGCATATGAGCATCTCTACCAAAAGCACGGCGCCAAGCTGAAGAGCCTGGCAGTGAATCTTCTCGGCAACCGCCATGACGCCGAAGACGCCGTGCAGGAGACGTTCCTGAAAATTCATCGCAGCGTTGCGAACTTCAAGGGGGAGTCCTCATTTTCGACCTGGGTCTATCGAATTCTTGTGAACTCCTGCCATGACATGCGGCGCAAAAAGTTGCGGAGACAGGAATCACCCGGGGAAGAGCTCGAGCCGGCCGCGGCGCACGAGCCGCAAGCGCCCAAGGCGAATCCCGGTCTTCGCCTGACGATTGAACGCTCGCTGACGCGCCTCTCGCTTCAGCAACGGGACGTCTTCTTGCTGTTTGAAGTTGAAGGCTTCCGGCACTCGGAAATTGCAGGGATACTCGCTATCTCCGAGGCCGCGTCGAAAAACGCTTTGTTTCAGGCCAAGAAAAATCTTCGCCTGATGTTAACAGAACCGTACAGCGCGCCTCCGACAGGGCCCAGGACATGTCCATGATCGTCGAATGTCAAAATCGCAATCGAATCCTTCGGGACGCTGAGCCGCTGGAACTTGCGGCTCTTGAAACGCATGCAAGCACGTGCGTGGCATGCGCGCGCGAATTGACGGCGTGGAGCGCTATCTCGGCAGCCGCACGTGAGATGCAGAAAAGCTGGGAGAGCCCGGCGCTGTGGCCGCGAATCGAGAAAGCTCTGGCGCAACAGATGAACGAATCGCGGCATTTCGCAAGACGTTGGCGGCTGCGCTTTTTTGCTGGGCCGTGGCAAATGGCAATCGCCGTCGCGTTTCTGGCGGTATTAACTACATCAGTTGCGTGGCTCGTCCTGCATCGCGGCGAAACTCCGATTCAGCAGGATAGCCGCTTACTAACCGATTCCGCACTCCATGAAGTGGAACGTACCGAGGCGGCTTACATGAAAGCCATTGGGAAATTAGCTGGACAGGCTCGGCCACGACTTGAGAATCCGGCATCACCACTTGTCGCTAGCTACCGGGAAAAACTGGTCGTGATCGATGCCGCGATCACGGAACTGCGCGCCAACATTGAGCAGAATCATTCCAACACGCATCTCCGCCTGGAGTTGGCGGCGATGTACCGGGAAAAGAAAGAAACGCTCGAAGCGGTGGTTCGGGAGGAATAAGGTGAACGGGTTTGTCAAATTCGGCGGAGTGGCGCAGACCTTTCAAGAAAAAAAGAAACACCGCGCGAAGGTGCTCGGCTTTGGCCACTCGAGGAGTTTTTGGCTGGGAGCCTTTATCCTCGGGGCTGGCATTCATCCCCTTGGACTCTTCGCCGCGACTGCTCCACCGCAGGAAGAAGTAACTCGCACGTTTAATAAAACCGTGACGCTCGGAGCTGGCCAAGGCGTTCGTCTCGACCATCGCTTCGGAGATGTAATTGTTCATGCCCAGGGGAGTCGCGAAGTCAAAATTTTCGCGAGTATTCGAGTTTCGGCAGCGACGCGCTCGGAGTCCGAAAGTTTCTCGAATCAGATTCAAATCGAAGTGCAGCAGAATGCCTCTGGTGTCTCGATTAGGACTGTGTATCCGGAAACTTCCACCAAATGGTGGGATTCCGGCAAGCGGCATTTTTCCTACTCGGTGACCTATGACATTGCGATGCCCAGCGATGCACCGCTGAATCTTAAAAACAATTTCGGCAACGTTGCTGTTAACGGGGTTAAAGCCGCGTCGGACCTTGAGAACGGCCACGGTTCGCTCAGTGTCCGCGATGCTGGGGGCACGCAGCACCTCACAAACTCTTTCGGAGGCGTGGAAGTATCCTCGGTTGCGGGCGACGTTACCGTCACCAACAGCAACAGTTTTGTTCACGCCAGAGGAATTAAAGGCGTACTTGAGATTCGCAATCGCTTCGGAGAAGTTACCGCGGCCAATATTGGAGCGCGCTCGATGATCGTGAACAGCAACGGTACCGTTGAGCTGCGTGATGCCGAAGGGCCTGCATCGCTCAGCAACTCCTTCGGACGCGTTTTTGCGAACAATGTTCGCGGCGAGCTCAAAGTTCGTGATTCGAACGGGGCCATCGAGGTTTCCGAGATTCAGGGCATGGCTGACCTGGCCACTTCTTTCGGCTCGATTACGTTTAGGGACGTGAAACAAAAAGTTATCTGCAACGGCTCGAACAGCAATATCACTGGCAAGCAGGGCTCGGAGTCGGTCACCGTGCGCACCAGCTTCGGTACTGTTGATTTGCAAGGGATCGGTGGCCCGGTGAACGCGGAAAGCTCGAATGGCAAGCTTGTGATCCGTGACATTCGAGGCACGGCCCAACTCCGTTCCTCGTTCGGCAGCGCGGAGGTCAGCAGAATTGGTGGCGCTCTTTCGCTTACTACCACGACGGGTCCGATCACGGTTCGCCAGATCACCGGAGCTGTCGACGTGCGCGGCTCATTTGGCTCGGTAGAACTGAGCGGCATTCACAAGAGTGCGCACGTCGAAACCGGGAACGGCAATGTGACGCTTACTGATGTGGAGGGCGACGCCTACACCAAGACGAGCTTTGGCAGAGTGGTTGCTGCTCGAATCGGTGGCTCGCTAACAGTCGAGAACTCAAACGGCAGCGTCGAAGCGCGCAACATAAAGGGGAACTTGAACGTTCGCACTTCTTTTGCGGCTGTCACTGCCGCGGAAATTGGCGGTCGCATTGATGTGGACAATCAGAACGGTGCGATCGAAGTCTCTGTTGCGCATGGCAATACTTGCAAAGATCTATCATTGCGAACGTCATTTGCGCCAGTTCGTGTCCACATTCCGGACAGCATTGGCTACAACGTGGGCGCGCGCACCTCGTTTGGCCGCGTGAGCAGTGATCTTCCCATCACCGCGACCGGTAACATCGGTGGCGATTCCATTGTCGGAAAAATCGGCGGGGGAGGCTGCGAGCTGCGCCTTACCGATGCCAATTCCAACATCGAGATCCTAAAGGCCAAGTAGCAGATAAATTTCGATGTAGCGTGTTCCGGACCGACGGTAGTTGCATATGTCTTTGTCGAAAGCCGAGAGTAAGCCTTGGCGAACCGCCGGTTCTCCGAGCGCCACGACAATCGCAACTCTGCGATGATCTTTTAGCTCAAGAAGTGCGGTTGCGGGTCTGGCCCTCTGTCGGGTTACCGTGCGGCTTTCCGACTGCGCGCGTCGTTCACAAAACTCAAAAACCGATTCGCCAACGTATGGATCCGATCCGCCTGCCGGAATTGGATGGCATCCTTGGAAATCAACTCTTTGCCGATGCCAAGCGCGGTGGCTCCTGCAAGAATGAAACTGCCGGCAGTTTTCTGGTTCACCCCTCCCGAGGCAATGAGCGGCGTGTGCGGAAGGGGCGCCTTGAGAGCTCTAATATAGCTCTCGCCTCCGACCTGAGCACAGGGGAAGATTTTGACGAAGTCGGAACCGGCCTTCCATGCGGTAATCACCTCGGTCGGAGTCATGGCGCCAGGTAAAACCGCGATGCTTTCTTTGACCGCAAATTCGATGATCTTTAAATCGAGGCCGGGACTGGTGAGAAATTTTGCCCCGGCATCCAAGCATTGGCGGGCTGTATCCGTGTCTAAGACGTCGCCTGCACCGACGATGACCTCCGGACTGTTCTGAGCTAGACCGGAAATCAAAGCAATCGCTCCCGGCACCGTAAGAGTGATTTCCATGATAGGGATCCCGCCCTGGGAGATGGCCTGTGCGGCGAAACGCGCATCCTCGGCGGAAGATACGCGAATAGCAGGGATGATGCCAATTTCCGCGATCCGCGCGCACACTTCTTCCTTTTTCATCGATCCAATCGCCTCCATGCGTCATCGCCCGCGTTGCCCAGTCTGAGGTACGGCCAAGAATCGTGCTTGGTTATGCGCTCTCCTCAAAATCCGGCTCGGGTTCGGGGAGTATATCGCGTTCGCCCGCGAACCAGACATACCCGGTAGGGAGGACAACGATGCTCATCACCAGAGCTGTAAATAGGCCTCCCACGATAACGATCGCGAAAGGCCGTTGTGAGTCGGAGCCGATGGCGTGCGACATAGCTGCAGGCACCAAACCGAAAGTAGCTACAAGCATCGTCATCATAATGGGGCGAAGTCTAAGCACTGCGCCCTCAATGGCCGAGTCTTTGATGGAGTGACCCCGCACGCGAAGCTGATTGATGTATTCGAGCATAATGACACCCACTTGAACCGATACGCCGAACAATGCCAAAAAGCCCACTCCCGAGGAAACACTGAAGTGCGTACCGGTAATGAAGAGTGCAAGCAATCCGCCAAGAGGTGCCATTGCCACATTGCCCAGAATGAGCAGAGCCCACTTCCCAGAACGAAACATGCTATAGAGGAGGACATAAATGATGAGGATGGTGATGGGGAGCACAATCATAAGGCGTTTCTGGGATCTTTTCTGACTCTCGTACTCGCCGGCCCAACCGATGTGGTAGCCGGGGGGAAGTTTCACTTGCGCGTTAACTTTCTTGATCGCGTCTTCGACAGCGCCACCAAGATCACGTCCGCGCACGCTGTACTTGATGGCCACGTACCGTGAATTCGCTTCCCTGTAGATTTCCGAGCCTCCATCGCGAAGCTCGACCCTGGAGAGTTGGGCGAGAGAAACGCGCTCGCCGGACGGCGCCACCAGTCGAATACTCGCGATGGCTTCTTTTGTGTCGCGGTAAGGCGCCAGGTAACGTACTACGAGGTCATAACGCTGTTCGCCTTGCAACACTTGAGTGACGGCATTCCCGCCCACAGCGGTCTGAATGGCGTTCTGTACATCCGCAACGTTGATCCCAAACCGCGCCGCCTGCTGGCGGTCGACGATAAAATTAAGGTTCGGCTGGCCGAGCACACGAAAAAGACCTAAGTCTTCAATGCCCTTGATTCCGCGCAAGATGGCTACGATCTGGTCGCCTTTTTCTTCGAGGACTGCGAGGTTGTCACCAATGACTTTTATGGCCAGCTGACCTTTTACCCCGCTTACTGCTTCTTCCATATTGTCCGCGATAGGCTGGGAAAAATTCCAGATGGTGCCGGGGATCTTTTCGAGCTGGCGGTCCATGGCGGCGATCAATCTTTCCTTATCCTCGTGAAAAACAGGGCGCCACTTGTCCTTCGGCAAAAGGTCGACGAAGTATTCGGTATTGAAGAAGCCAGTGGTGTCGGTGCCGTTATCGGGACGCCCAACTTGTGAGACAACCGTGGTAACTTCGGGAAAGGACGCGAGAATCGCGCGCGCCTGATTCATGACCCGGGCACCTTCAGTGGGACCCGTGCTTGGGGCCAGGGTTCCGCGCGCCCAGATGGCGCCCTCGTCGAGATGCGGCAAGAACTCGGAGCCGATAATGCCACCAAAGGCTAGAAACAGAGACACACACAAGGCGAACACCGCGACACCGAGCGTAAGCCAGCGGTGCTCAATCGTCCATCCAAGACCCTTGCGATAGCCGTCGGTCAGGTATGTCATCACAGGGTTGCGCCATTCGCGGACGCCGTTGCGAAAAAACAGGCTAGAAAGTACGGGCGCGATGAAAATTGAAAATATGAGCGCGCCAAAAAGAGCAAACGCCACGGTCCATGCCATGGGCTTGAACAGGCGTCCCTCGACACGTTGCAGGGTAAAAATCGGCATGTAAGCGGTAATGATGATCGCAATGGCATAGAACACCGGCCGCTGCACTTCGTGCGCTGCCTCGCGGACAATTTCCAGCGCAGTTTTCGAACCGTTCTTGCGATGGCTTATGTGGCGGACAATGTTCTCGACCATCACAACCGTGCCGTCCACCACCATGCCAAAGTCGAGCGCGCCCAGGGAGAGCAGGTTGGCAGGGATACGCCTTAGATCAAGGCAGATCGAAGCGAATAAAAGGGAGAAAGCAATCGTCAATGCAACAATGAGCGCACCGCGCACGTTTCCCAGGAAAAAGAAAAGGATAAGTGAAACGAGGATGATTCCCTCGGTTAGATTGCGCAGAACGGTGTGGGTCGTGTAATGAACCAGATTGCTGCGGTCTAAGAACGGAACAATTTTGACACCCGGTGGAAGGATCGTCTCGTTGAGTTCCTTAACCTTCGCGTGGATGGCCTCCAGAGTCGAGTCCGAATCCGCACCCTTGCGCAGCAGGACCATGCCCTCGACGACGTCCTCATTGTCCAGCACGCTTCCATCGGCGCGATGGATTGCCCGTCCAATTTGTCCAAGGCGTATTTTCGGCGCCTGAATAACAGTGGAAATATCTTTGACGCGCAGGGCAGTGCCGTTCTTGGTCGTGAGAACGGTCTGTTCGATGTCGCGGACGTTGTTAAACAAACCGACGGCTCGGACGTTAATCTGCTGCAGCCCGGCTTCGACGAAACTCCCGCCCGCGTTATTGTTGTTGTTGGCGATCTGCTGCTGGATCTGTCCGATGCTGAGAGCGTGCGCCACCAACTTGTTCGGATCGACGCGCACCTGGTATTCCCGCGTAGTTCCACCGAAGCTGGAAACATCGACAACGTTGGGAACGGACTTGAACTGTTTTTCAAGCGTCCAGTCCTCGATAGATTTCAATTCCATTAGGTCGTACTTAGGATTGCTGCTTTTGAGGGTGTACCAGTAAATCTGCCCGACCGGGCTCCAGTCCGTGCCCATTTGTGGCGTTAGCCCGGGTGGCAATGTCACCTGGGATAGTCTTTCCAGCACCTTCTGGCGGTTCCAGTCGCTGTCTGATTGCTCGTCGAAAATAAGCATCAAGCTCGAAAGACCGAATAGGGAGACCGATCGCAGATGCTCCAAATGCGGGATCCCGTTCATCTGAATTTCGATGGGAATGGTGACTTGCTGCTCGACTTCCTCCGCAGCTCGGCCGGGCCATTGGGTGATGACCTGAACGTAATTGTTGGCTACGTCCGGGTAGGCTTCGACGGGCAGATTATGGAAAGAGATTGCGCCCCACAGTAGCAACATGACTGCGAGCGCCAGGACCAGGAAGCGATTGTTAAGCGCAAAATCGACCAGAGCCCGAATCATCGTTTCTCTCTCGGCTTCATCGGTGAACTCTCACCTATTGTTCCACTGTGTTTTGCATGACCAATGCGTTGGCTACCACCTGCTGGCCTGGATGTATTCCCGATACGACCTCTTGCATTTTGTTTGGCAAATTGTCGCCGGAGGTGACTTCCACGCGTCTATACTTCTTGTCGCCGGCAGGAACGTAAATCCAGTCGCGGTCATGCAGATGCAATATGGCCGAGGCCGGAACAACGGCGCGCATCTCCGGCTTAAGGCCGCGGAAGGTGGCGGTTACGAACATTCCCACACGCATCAAGCCCGGATTCGGCACTTCCAGGCGAACCTTCGCGGTGCGGAGGCTAGGATCTAGAATCGGCCCGATGTTCGCGATTCGGCCCTTCAGCCTTTTGTCCGGATAAGCGTTGAGGCGGACGTCTGCATAGTCGCCAAGATGGACCTGCGGCAGATTGTTTTCGTAGACGTCACAGACAATCCAGACATGCGATAGATCAGAAATGGTGAATGGGTTCGCAGTAGCCGACAGGCCCTGCACGCCCGCAGCGTTGGTGACCTGCTGGTCGGTGATCACGCCGGAAACCGGAGCGCGAATATCCACAATCGCGGACGGATGATCGATGCCGCCGCCGAGAACGCGAAGCCGTTCTGCAGTGTTCTCCACATCAACCGTGGCCTTGTTTTCTGTGTCTTGCGCCACCTGCAGATCATTCAGCGAAATCGCGCCTTTGTCGTACAGGAGCTTTGCTCGCTCCAGCTGTGTACGCACAAGCTGTTGGTTCGTGACGGCCTTTCGATAATCGGAAAACGCCCCGGACATGTCCGCGCTCTGCACGCGCAGCAACAACTGGCCTTTTTTCACCGTATCGCCCAGTCGCGCATGGATCTCCACCACGCGGCCGGTGGCGATCGAGATAACTGGCACAGTCCTGGAAATATCCGGGGTGACTGAGCCGGTCACGGTCAACTGTGACGTGGCGGCCCGCTCGGTCGCCGTAACCGTCGGAAATTGCTCCGGATGATCTACCTGGATCACATCGGAATCCTGTTCCCTTTCGACCCGCGCTGGCGGTGCCGCTTCGGCCTTGGGATCGGTCTTGCCCTCGCCGCAGCCGGCGAGAAATAGACCTAAAGCAAGAGCCAGGGCGGCCAGGATCAAGCTTGCGAAGCTCGTGCATCTCATGGGATGACCTCGCGTCCGACTGCAAGATTCAATTGGCTTGCCGCGTTCAGATAGGAAGCAACTAAGTTTAAATAATTGGCTTGCACGCTGCGGTAATCGGCCTGCGCGTTGAGAAAATCAAGAAGAGATGCGGCCCCGTGTTGATAGGAAAATGCAATTGTGTCCCGAACCCGCGAGGCCTGCCGAAGATATCTGTCCTTATACGGCTGGAGACGAATCACGGCACTCGTCACCGTAGCGTAGGCAGAATCCACATCGCTGAAGACATGCGCGCGGGTGGCCTCCATCAACTTTTCGTTCCGTTCGATGTCCAGTTGCGTGCGCAACTTTTCGCCTTGGTTGCGGTCGAAGATGCGCAGCGGAATGCTCACGCTGAAACCGATGTAATGTTCCATCGGCGGATTGCGCCCGACATCAAAAGCGAAGGTGGGATCGGTCGATCCATTGGCGACAGCGAGCCGATGATCGGTCTTGGCCTTGTCGATGAATTGCAGGGCGGCCTTCAAGTCAGGCCGGGTATCGAGGGCGGTCTGGCGAACGTCGTCAAGAGCCGCGATTTGTGTCGAGAAATCGAACGGACCAGTCACGTCAAACTGTTCGACGGGCGTTCGATCATTCAAGAGCGCCAGGAGCTGGATTTTCGCGGTACGGAGATTCACTTCCGCGGTTTGCAGATCGGATTCATAGGTAACCCGCTGGAGCTCGAGACGGTCCAGATCTACCTGGGCAATAGCGCCGGCTTTGTAGCGCTCGCGATTTACGTCCAAAAGATGGTCGTAATACGAAAGGTTTTCCTTCGCGAGATCAAGAATGGCCTTTTCCTGAAGGGTCTGCACGAAGGCCATTCGCAAGGCGAAAAGGAGGTTCCTTTCCCAATCCGCCTGGCCGGACACGGCGATTTTGGTCGCACCCTGGGCGCTCTCAAGGCGCAATTCCCGTTTATGCCGGCGCTCATGAAGGTAACTCAGCGCACCGACCGAAAGCAGGTTTTGCAACGGTTTTAGAGGCTCAGTGGTGAACGGATCAATCTGATCGCCGAGCAGTCCCAGGCTCGGATTTGGACGCAAATGCGCAGTGATCTCTGCCGCGCGAAACTCATTGATAGCAATCTGACCCGCCCGTAAAGACGGGTTCACCGCCTCGAATTTGTCGCGAATCTCCTTCCACGTCTGCGTTTTTTGCGCAAAGACGCTTTCTGCCAAGAATCCTGCCAGTAGGAACACAACACACACACACTTCAATAAGCGCCGCATTTCACCTCCGTCGCAGCGGAACCGCAGCTATAACTAAATGAATTGAGCTTTCAGACGAGAGACGCGAAGGTGGGCGGTGCCCGGCTAGAAAAAAAGTGATGGAATATAACAGCCTTGAAACGCGAAGTCAGCAGAGCGGAAACTCCCGGCAGGGGCGGCGGGAGAAGCAAGCCAGTACGTTCCCCGCATTCGCCCGCGCCGCATCTTGCACCGAGGAGAACAGCTAGGTCTTTCAGTTCGCAAGTGACGGGTCGCAAGTGCGTCTCGGGCTCCGAAATGAATGCAGGGAAGCCGGATGGATCAGACGGATTGAACTTGCCATGACCATCATTAAGAAGGATCGTCACCGGCTGATGCAGCCATGTGGTTGCGACGACTAAGTCAAGGGCATCGTCCCCGTTGACATCCCGCGACGTGATCTGGAGACCTCCTAACGCCGCGGTTACCCCAATGGCCTGTCCCGCGCCACCGCTGAGTTGGAATCGAATTGAATAGCGCGCAGTGGACCAATTAACTGTCTCGATCTCGACAGTCGCCAAGTCCGGCCTTCGGTCGCCATCGAAATCGGCAATGGCAAAGTCTAAATTTGCCCTCGGCGAAAAAGCGCGTGCGCTCTGCGAAGGGATAGCCGCCTCCGCGCGGTTGGCCCAAGCGGCGAGAAGGCACAAGACGAGCGAGGCCACCTTGGTGGCTCTTGTAATCGAGTGATATTTGCAGCTCAACATTTGCAGCTCAGGCTTTGGCTGAATCCGGTGAGTCCGAAAGATTACCAGCTGCCGACTTACCTTCCATCGGAACTTCCTCTAACCAGCCACTCTCTCAAGTACCACGAACCGCGTGGCTGTGACAACCGGTTCCCATGTTCGAGTACCCCGAATCGTCAGGGCCACGAAGTGCCCTGGGCTCACGGCAAATTTAGAAAAACCAGATAATGTCTCCCGCAGCTGTGAGCTGGTTCTTCTTCGAGCCGTTCTGATACGCGGGATTATCGTAGGAGCGCTCGAATCGGAGCTCGGGACGAAACAGAATCGTGGTTCCAATCCAATGCCCCCAGCCGATGAGGTGCTCGGTGTACCGCGATTTCGTGCCGGTCCGCTGGCCCACCATGTCATCGAAGTACTCATTGCGAATGGACAGGTAATTGTGTTTCCCGATCCGCTTTTCCAGGTAGTTGACGATCGCCCAGTCCGGGGCATAGCAAGTAACTACGGTCGGATTCTTGCAAAACGCTCCATTCGCATTTAACTCCAGCAGGGCCGCCGATTCCGGGGGTGCGGCGGGACCGACGTTGGGGGTCTTCCTCTCCCACTGGTACCAGAATTCGGTCGACGAGTGCCAGTCCCTGTTGATCTTGTGATACCAAGTGGAGTAAACAGCGTTGAGGTTGTTGTAAGCGTATTTGCCGTCGTTGATGGCGTTATCGCAGGCGTAGATGTTGTCCTTGCCTTCCCGCCACGTGTAGCCTGCGCAGAAGTTTCCCGTCAATTTTCGGTCGATTTTGTTCCAAGGGGCTGTTTCACAGCCGGGGGACACCCCCCCTTGAATCAGCCAATGGTTGTTCAGCTTGATCGTGGTGTTAAGACCAACCTGCGTGTAGCAGTCAAACGTGTACAACAGCGAATGGCTATAGGTGTAGTTATTGGGCGCCAACTGCGCCTCGATATCCGGCAGCGAGATATAGCGGCCGATTCGAATGTTCATTCCCTCCGCTACCTTAGGGAAGTACAGGTCCACGTAAAACATCACCGGATCGTATCCATACTGCCTTCCGAAGGTGCCATCGGGATGAACATGTCCCAGGAGTTGCGAACTGAAAATGCCTTTGGAGGTGGTGAAGCGATAGTCCATGCCCCATAGCTGGGCGATCCGGAAGCCCCAATCGAAGTGGTCCTTCTGCACCGTGTTGGGCTGCCGCTCGATATACAATACCTCCTGGTCAGGCTGGATCGAATTGGGCACCTCGTCGTAGGCTGTTGGAAGATTCGCATACTTGCCCAGAGCATTGCTCTTGGAAGTGCTGAAGTTCCCGCCGAAATTCAACCACCCGTAGATCTGAATCCCACTTTTCTTCCAAGCGTCTCCGTGCTTGCCGCTCCAGATGGCCTGCATGAGCGGTCCCGACTGCGTCCACGGGGCACCGATCGTCACCGAACCACCATACGGCCAATCGGAAAAGGGAAACGGCGGCCCATCCACAGGCGCTGGCCAACCGCGTCTGGCGGGAGTCGGTCCATTGTCGTTCGCCCCTTTCCAGTCGTCTCGATATGCCCTGGCGAATCTCCGGAAAAACCCGCCCTGATTCTGGGGCGCAGGCGAAGGCAGGGTCGACTCCGGGCCCGACGATGCTTGGGACGCCGGTGATATATGCGAACCGAACGACCGAGGCACCATCGAGTTCGCCCCAAGGGGAAGTTCAACAGTGAGGCTCTGCCCCGCCGCCAGGTCCACTGTGGTCGCTGAAGAGCTCACGAATCCCACTTTCCTTGCCGACAAGTGGTAGCGTCCCGGTTCCAGGTTTTCGACGACGAAGGTCCCGTCGCTGTCGCTAAAGACAGCGCGATCGGTTCCTTTGTCCACGCTGTGCAGCAAGACCAGTACGTGCGCCAATGGCAGCAATCCGCCGGGGTAGCGGGTAACTCCGCGAAGGTCCCCGATGGTCGCTGATGCTCGGCCCTCGCCTACTGCAGGCAACGCTGCCGTCAGAGCGAAAAAGCAAGTGAAAATACACGCAGAACGGATATGCACTTTGTTCTCCTTAGAATATCGGGCTCAGGCGGCGCTTGGTGTCCCGCTCCCAATCGCAACTATAAAAATGCGCGGACGATTCGTGTGCGTCCCTTTCGCGTTACTTCTTCTTATTCACGGGATCAATCGCTGTGACCTTTAATAGGGACCCATCTAGTGTTGTGTCCCTTAAGTAACTAATATAATTCTTGCGCGACTGTTTTCCCCTTAGGCATCTTCTATGGAGAATGGAGGTGCCTATGAACTTAGGACGACCCCTGGCCCCGTTGCAACTGGAGCGGGAACAGCGCGAAC
>DATNLZ010000055.1:0-5091 GCA_035602605.1 Candidatus Dormiibacterota bacterium | reverse complement strand
GCGGCAAAGCTGGCAGCGCAAGCCTCCATCGAGATGTTAGAGGCTCGGCGAGCCGCGCGAAACTATGCTCTGTTCCAGGACCCGGAATATCTTCAGACGAACCAGAAATCGGTCACGAGCGCGAGGCAACTCCTGGTTCGTATTGGGGATCTTGAGCCAGACGAAGAAACCACCGTTCGACAGGGTCTGGAGGCAATCAACCTATATCAGCAGCGATTCGCTGCGGAAGTTTCGACGATGGCGGAGTCGAGGCAAGAACCCGTCGAACGCATTCAGGTAGCCGTGCTGGCTTATGAAAGAGATTTGGACGGTCTTGTCAATAAGGCCAGACATGAGAAACGAGCCGAGCTGATGCAAGCGCTTCGCAATCAAGTCGAATCATTGGATACACGGATTGCAGAAGCGATTCAGGCAGGCAGCCCCGCTTTACGCCAAGTCACCCCGGACCTTCAGGCAGCAAGTGAACAGACCCTGGAACTGGCGTCCGAGCTGGAAAAACGAAATTGGGGGCGCGTCCAGATTGATCACCAGAAAGCTCGTCAACTGATCCATCGCGCCGAGTGGGGCTTGAGCATTGTTTCCGCTATTACTCTCCTGTTTAGCGTGTGGGTTAGCCTCATTCTGCCTCGCCAAGTGATACAGCCGCTTGTGAGCCTCAAAGAGGCCGTTGATCACGCTGCGACCGGGAATTATGAAGTTGATTTCGAACTCCATGGAGCCGGTGAAGTCGTGGAACTTGCAAAGAGCGTTCAAAACCTCACCTCATTGTTGCGGAGAAAGCCATGAGGCACGTTGTGGTGAGCGCCGGCCCTTGCTAAAAACCTGGCCCGCTTTGCACCGCAATAGGTGAAACGAAACGAATCAGATCATCGCTTGCCTTTGAGAATGATCGGGAAGAACTAGAAGCGAGACAAAGCAAATGAGAAGCCTGGCAGCTTTTTCGGGATTCATGATTCTTTTCGTTGTCCTGTGGGACGCGTTCGAGACAATTATTCTGCCCAGGCGGGTGACTCGTAAATTTCGCCTGACGCGCCTCTTTTACCGCAGTACTTGGCGGCCGTGGCGCGCGTTGTCGCGCCTGCTTCGAGGAGCAAAACAGCACGATCTCTTTCTGAGTTTTTATGCACCTCTCTCCCTGCTTTTTTTGCTCATTGTTTGGGCTGCTGGTCTAATCGCCGGTTTTGCCCTTCTGCACTGGGCGGACGGTTCAGCTTTTCAAACTGCGGACGGCCGAGTCAGCCTGGCGACGGATTTTTATCTAAGCGGCAGTACCTTTTTCTCGCTGGGATTGGGAGGTGTGGCTCCGCACAGCGCTTTTGCCAGGGCTGTCGTGGTCATTGAAGCGGGACTCGGTTTCGGTTTTCTAGCCATGATGATCAGCTACCTACCGGTGATCTACCAGGCTTTCTCTCGCCGGGAGGTAACTATCTCGCTCCTGGACGCCAGGGCGGGTTCGCCTCCCACGGCTGTGGAACTGTTGCGCCGCTTAAGACAGGATCACAGGACGGACGCCCTGCAGCCACTCCTCCAGGAGTGGGAGCGATGGTCGGCAGAGCTGCTGGAGAGTCATCTTTCTTATCCCATGCTTGCCCACTTTCGCTCCCAACATAACAACCAATCCTGGCTGGGAACTCTCACGGCAATTCTAGATACCAGCGCTCTTCTGATAGCTGACTTGGAAGGCCCTGATCGGGGTCAAGCCAAGCTGACCTTTGCTATTTCCCGCCGCGCGGCTGTAGATCTCGCTCAGGTGTTCGCTCTTCCACCGGTGAAGCCGGCCGAAGGAAGGCTTTCCGCGGACGAGCTCACGCAACTGCGAATTCATTTGGCAACGGTTGGCCTGCCCCTTCGCGAGGACCGTGGCGTCGACGAAAGATTGGCCCGTCTGCGGCAGATGTACGAACCGCATATCCTGGCGCTTTCCAGGTACTTGTCGTTGGCCCTTCCACCCTGGGTGCCTGGAAACCAGCCCAGCGACAACTGGCATACCAGCGCGTGGGACGGAAGTTTCGCTCCACGAGGGAGGAGCGATGAAATCAGGTCAAGGGCGGGTAGTTTTGAGGAGGAGCTGTTCGGTTGAGGCGCGTGATCAGCGCGTAAGACGGCGGTAGTAGCGCTAGCTCGGATAATCCGACTGGAATGATTTCACGAAACGGCAGTTCAATCCCCAAGTAGCGGTGCCCCCCCAATGAGCAGGGACGCACGGTCGATTACAAACACGTGCGCCTTGACGAAAAACATCGCCGCTATCCCGGGTGTGGTGTCAGTAGAAGTGTCAGAGAGGTGTCTCTGTGTCCGACACTCCGACACTCGGATTCGACTCTGCTTTCGGATCTACCTTCTTAATCAACCACTTGCAGTGACGTCCCGCCCCATCGGTTTTGGAACGAAGGGTGCCTTTACTCATGGCGCGAAAAGGAAGTGCCCCACAGCAGAGATCACGGCCCTCAGGACTCCGACGTCTGGAGCGAATAGAAAGTGCCGGGCAACGATGGCCAGGCGCACATGTTCGAGGCCGCGGGGCGAATCGAATCCATGGGGATGAAAACAGAAAGGCGAAGAGCAATGTCAATTCAGACACTCGGTGGAGCGGCCCTCCAGAGCAATCAGTGGACTGTCGGCCTGGAATCCGGGCAGGACAGCGACGCGCGGCTGTTGGCCGCCGCGATGAGCGGCCATTCGGTCGCCTTTGGCGAGCTTTTCAATCGCTACAAGCGGAGGATTTTTCACCTTGCACAACGCATTATGCGAAACCACGAAGACGCTGAAGACGTTGTGCAAGAAGCCTTCCAGCTCGCCTTTGTTCATCTTCACGATTTCAAGGGCGGCTCTCGATTCTCCACCTGGCTCTCGCGCATTGCGATCAATGTCGCTCTGATGAAGCTCCGCAAGAAGTCGCGGAAAGCGGAGACCTCCATCGACGAACATTCTGAATCGGAGGACATGTCGTTTCGAAATGCCGTAACAGACTCAGCGCTGAACCCCGAGCAGGACTGCTTGCGCGAAGAAAGAGCGCGAATGCTGAGGGAAGCGCTGGCCGAGCTTAGGCCGAATGCGCGGCGCGTCCTTGAGCAATACGAACTGGAAGGGCGCTCGATGAAGGAGATCGCGGAAGGCCTGGGCATTTCCGTCGCTGCCGTAAAGGCGCGAATCTTTCATGCCCGGCCGAAAATGCGGCACGAACTGGATCAGTACTTCATCAAGAGAGCGGAACGGCGGAAGAGACTGCGCTTCGGCACCGCAAGCACATGGAACGCTAACGGCCGGGAGCTACGCGCTGCTGTCAGCTGAGGAGCTGAGGGTGAAGGGTTGCGCGCTGGCTTGGGTTTTCGCACTGGGTTCGAATAAACGCGACATTTTCCAGAGGTACCGCGGCAAGCCCACTCGCTCTGAAGCAGGGCCGGGAGGAGTGTTTGCGGGACAGAGGCCGTCGGGCTTAGCGAGGAGCTAATTGGCGCGCTCTTTGGTGAATTGCGAAAAGGTAAGGGAAATGGGAGATAGAAGCTCCACCAATTGGCGCACGCGGTTTGCAGTGCAGGTCATTGTTCTCCTTTGTTTGCCGGTGGCCGCTTTAGCGGCTCCCGCGGACCCTTCTTTCAGCCCAACAAACATTTTTGCGCCCGTTTCCACGCCGGCCCATTCGATCTTTGGACTCTCGCTTTTTGCGCTTGCGGTTACCGCAGCCATATTCGCGATCGTGTTCAGCTTGCTGGTGTACTGTGTCGTGAGATTTGGGAAGCGCGCAGACGATGACGGCCGCGAGCCTCCCCAAGTCTACGGCAGCAATCAGGTGGAACTGGCGTGGACCGTGATTCCGATTCTCATCGTTGTAGTGTTGTTTATGGCGACGGCACGGGTGATCGCTAGCATCCAAAAGGCTGCCCGGCCGGCCAACGCGATTCAAGTGATCGCCATCGGCCATCAGTTCTGGTGGGAGTATCGCTATCCGGGTCTAAAGGTCGTGACCGCGAATGAGCTGCACGTGCCCGTGAGTGATCCGGCTCACCCGACCCCGACTTTCATCACTCTGCTCTCCGCAGATACAGACCACAGCTTCTGGGTTCCCCGTCTGGCCGGTAAGACCGACCTGATACCCAACCACCCCAATACGATGTGGTTTGACCCGCAGCAAACCGGACTCTACCTGGGCCAGTGCGCTCAATATTGTGGAACACAACATGCCAAGATGCTTCTCCGCGTCTATGTGCAATCCGGTGATGAGTTCAACCGCTGGATTGAAGAGCAAAGTCAGCCGGCGCACGCGAGTGCCGCAGTTTCTGAAGGGCAGCGCATTTTCGAGACGACTGCCTGCATCAACTGCCATGCCGTGGTCGGCACGGCGGCAGACGGGCGTTTCGGCCCGGACCTGACGCACCTAATGAGCCGCGAAACGATTGCTTCCGGAGCGGCGCCGAACACGCCCGAAAATCTCCGGCTTTGGATTCAAAATCCCGACGCCATCAAACCTGGATCAAAAATGCCGGCCATGGGATTGAGCGATCACGAACTGGACGCGGTGACGGCATATTTGGCGACGCTGCGCTGAGCGCGTTGAGGAGAACGCTTGATGTCGACTGACGTAATCTCAACGCTTAGGGTCGAGATGCCGTCTCGTCCTCTCGTCGCTAAGCTTCACGAATGGGTGACCACCGTCGATCATAAGCGGCTGGGCATCCTGTACATCGTTTATGCCTTGGTTTTTCTTGTGATCGGCGGGATCGAAGCGGCGATCATGCGCATCCAGCTCATCCGTCCGCATTATAATTTCGTCTCGCCCGGCCTGTTCAATCAAATGTTCACGATGCATGGGACCACCATGATTTTCTTCGTGGTCATGCCCCTGCTGTTTGGATTTGCTAATTACCTCATCCCGTTAATGATCGGTGCGCGGGACATGGCCTTCCCGCGTCTCAATGCTTTCAGTTTCTGGCTGACGGCGTTCGGAGGCATTTTTCTTTATTTTAGTTTCCTCGGAGCCAATGGTCTGTACGGGGCCGGAAGTGCTCCTGACGTCGGATGGTTTGCTTACGCGCCACTCACTTCGCAGACGTTTTCGCCAGGACACAGCACGGATTTCTGGACATTGAGCTT
>DATNLZ010000050.1:0-6531 GCA_035602605.1 Candidatus Dormiibacterota bacterium | reverse complement strand
CGGTCCTCCTAGCGGTTTTTGACGACGGTCATAAGCGATGTAAGCGGTGAACAGGTCTTCCACCGTGTACTTCGCTTCGGGTTTCACCGTGTTAGTAGCCATCACTCGCCCGCCAGTGCCCGAAGTCCGGCGCTAATCGTTCCAGCGGTGTGCCCGGATTTTCGGCGTCCTATGTGGATTGAAATCATTTTGAAGATGTTCTTCTTCTTGAAGCCCATAGCCTTCAGCTTATCCACGCCCGAAAAGATTTGCTTGAGTGCCACGTTCGCAGGTGCATTGGGGTCTAGAGACATTGTTCCTCCTCACTTGGGGCCGTTGACCCGTCCTTTCGCGACGTTGCGAAAGGGTGGGGTCATTGATTCTTACAGATGAAATCTTCACCTTAGCTTTCGAGTCCGGACAAATTTGGAGATGGTAGGGGCGGTGGGGATCGAACCCACGACCTTCGGCTTAAAAGGCCGCTGCTCTACCACTGAGCTACGCCCCTAAAGTGGTTACTGCACAATAACTTGAGTGACACCGCCTGAAACGGCAGGTTGGCTGGTGTCACTTGTGGGGTCACTTGGTCTTAGCAGTGACACCACTGCGTGCAGCTTGTTGGGACCGAGATGCGCGTACCGTCTCGTCATTGTCAAACTCTTATGGCCTAACAGGTCGGCAATATCTTCGAGCGGAGCGCCCTTCATTCGCAACCGGCTCGCAAACGTATGTCGCAAGTCGTGCCAACGAAAATTCTTGATTCCCGCTTCTGTCACCGCGTCGTCAAACCAATGCCGCCCGTTTTCAAGGGGCTCACCAGTCTTGGGCGACTGGAACACACGCCCCCTCCCGTCGCCCCGGTCATGCACAACCCTCAGGGCGGCAATCGCAGCATCATTTAACGGGACGTGTATGGGTTCTTCGTTCTTCGTCCGTGGGACGTTCAACATCCGACCCCTAAAGTCTACCATGTCCCATGTCAGGCTGTATTGACTCCCCTTCCGCAAACCCGTATTGATCGCGAGGTCGAGCTCGGGGATGTGCAAGGACCATTTCGCTTCGATGACCTTTCGGAGCCCGGCAGTCAAAAGGCTCGCTAAGCACTTTCCCCGAATCAGCATCTGCCATGTCGATTTCGCAGTCGCTCATTCTCCGACTCGCCCGCAAAGAGATCACACGTGAGGTTCTGGACGATAGTGCGCTTTCAGGTGTCCGGAGCAATTCTCGAAATAAATCCCGCGGCATGCTTGCCGCGGCCTCTTAGTTTTTTACCGGCGGCTCAAACTCAATTCGTAGTAGCCTACACCGCGACGCGCATCCCGCGCGACGCTCCCAGGCTTACGGCGGAAACCTGATTTGGCGTACCAATTCGCCGAAACGGGGGTCTGAGCGTAAAGAATCAAACGTGGGGTCAGCCCTCAGGGAGACGAAGTCTTCGGAGTGATCCCCGGCGGCTTTCTCCAGCCATGTTAGAGTTTTCTCTCTATCCCGAGGCCAAGGTAGGCCACGGCAATAGCGTAGGCGGGGACATACTGCCGCTTGGATAACTCTTTGAGTTCGGCGAGCACCCTACGTGCCTCCGCGTTTTTTCCTGCCGCGCCGTCGGCGTGCCTAAGTTCGGCCAACAGCGCCGGGGAGTCACTTAGCTCCTTGGCTTTCTCGAACTCGGTTATAGCTTCTATGTATTTACCGGTCTGGTGATAGGCCTCCCCAAGGTTAGCGTGGGATCCCCAATTCTGCGGATCGATTTTCAGCGATTCTTGGCTCTGAGCGATAACTTGGGCGTAGTCGCGCAGGAGGTAAAGAGCGAATCCAACGTAAGTGCTTGTTTGAATTGAGAGTGGATCGAGTTGCTGGGCGAATCTTAACTCGGGAAGCGAGGCTTCGCGCCGCTGCAGGAGGGCCCAGTACATGCCATACCATAAGTGAGCGGATGCATCGTTAGGAGCGAGTTCAATGTTGACTGACAGTCGTGCGGCAAGAGTAGAGCCAGAAACTGCCCGCAAAACTTCGCTGGCGCGATCCACCACCTGTGATTCATCCCAATGAACGCGTTCGAACCTGGCCGCGACTCGGCCCTCACCATCCAAAATGTACAGCTCGAATGCGGTGGCGATTCACCAGTGATTCTAGGAAATTCACACCCAGATGGAAGTGGTTGCGAAGCGCTGCAAAGCCTTCTGTTGCGCGCAGCATGCGGTGGTGCGTATCGAATCGCACTCCGCGATCTTGCCCATACTCGCGCAACCTCTTGGGAAGATCGAAGGCAGGGTCGTAGGTGATCGCCACGGTCTGTATTTGGTCGGAATTGTCGCGTTCTTTGAGCAACTGTTGTACACGCGCTAGCTTCGTTACCGTCAGCAAACACTTCCACGGATTGTCACAACGTGTGTAAAAGAAAACGACGATCGAGGGATTTCCTTCGAACAATTCCCGGAACCGGACGGGCGTCCCGTGTTGATCTTCGAAAAAAATCGAGTCGACGGTCTGCGTATCTTCGCGTTCGTGGAAAATCCACAATCGTTGGCCTAGCTTGCGGGGCAGGGTGCAGCAGACATCGGTTTGATCGTCGTCCGGGACTGCCCTCGCGAATCGCTGCCACCGTGCGGTCCAGTTCGGCCAGCAGCTTCTTAGAGAGCCTCCCCGGTTGCGCCCTCATAGCCGCAGGCTCTGGCAGCGTGGCACGCGCGTGTGGACCGAGCCATGCCAACACCGAAAGCAATTCACGAATTGGAGACGTGCCCGTGGCGGAGGTCGCATACTCGCCGTAGTTCTCGAACGACAGCGGTTCATCACGAATATTGGCGAGCGCGACCATTCAAGGGCGAGCTGTTGTCAAACTCGATCCAATTTTTGCGGAAACTGTAAGTACTCAAAACGAATATCATATTTTTCTCGCGCCCAGAGGTGATTGTAAAGGCCTCTACGTCGCAATCAGACAGCCAACTCATTTGACGTGAGGGTAATGCAGAACGGAACGGCAAATATTGCGTTTGATTATCGGATCGTCGCGAAACGTAAGGGCTATGAGCAAACCCGGCTAGCCGAGCCCCGGGACGAGAAACTTGCCGAACTAGCCCCTGAGATAAAGCTTGCAGAGAATCGTAACTGAACGTGGCTGGTTGGGGTTTCGGAATCCTTCTACCGAAACCCCGAGTTGCCTAATACTTACGATGAACTGTGTTCAGTCCTCAGAAGCTTGTGGCTTATTTTCTAACACGAAGCATTGCGACTCCATGCGCGGGAACTTCCACTGAGTATTCCCCACCCTTGGTTTTCAAGTCGCTATGCCGCCACAGATCTCTGACATGCGCCGGCGCCGACTTCATTCCAACGTCGGCCCACTTCAACGTAATTTTTGCAGCCTCGCCGCTACCGTTGAATAATCCGATAGCCTGTGCGCCGCCGAAAAGCGGTCGTGCCCAGATTTCCTGTTCTCCCGATTTTGCGATGCGCCTGCCTTGCTTGCCATCTTTATCCTGATTAACAGCGATCACTTCACGATTCGTCAGAATCTCCAGAATGCCCGGCGACATGTCGCGCAAATCGTTTCCTGCAAGGAGCGGCGCGGCAAGAATTGCCCATAAGCTTATGTGCGTTTTGTATTCCACATCATTCATCCCGCCATTCCCTATCTCCAGCATGTCGGGATCGTTCCAGTGGCCGGGCTTAGCCCAGGGTGCCAGCTCGTTCTGCGCAAAACCGATTTTCGTCATAGAGTCCCAACTGTCGCGGATGTCGCCGGTTGTCCTCCATGCATTGCCGCCCACCTCGGCGCCCCACTTCCACACCTCGGCGCGTCCGTACTGACAGAGGCTATAGACAATGGGACGGCCCACGTTTCGCAGCGCATCGCCCATCTCTTGATAGACCGCCTGCATCTCTTCATCGGTGTAGAGATTGCGCGCGCCACACCAGTCATATTTGAGATAGTCGATGCCCCAAGCCGCATAGGTGCGCGCATCCTGCTCTTCATGGCCATAACTCCCTTCGTAGCCTGCGCAAGTATTCGGCCCCGGCGAGGAATAGATCCCAATCTTCAAGCCCTTGCTGTGCACATAATCAGCGAGCGCCTTCATGTCCGGAAATTTTTTGTTAGTTGTAACATTTCCTTGCGCATCGCGTTCCATTCCCTCCCACGTATCATCAATGTTGATGTATTGGTAGCCGGCCTGTTTCATCCCATTGCTGGCCATGGCGTCAGCCATTCCACGGACGGCAGCATCATCCACTCGTCCAGCAAATTTATTCCAACTATTCCATCCCATCGGAGGAGTTTTTGCTAGCCCGTTGTCCGGCACTTTATGAAGCGGCGGTGGCTCGATACGCGCTGGAAGCGCGCCCTCACCAGCGGGGGCACGGTGAGCAACCATCTCAGTAAGTGCCTCCTCGGGCCGGCGGCGTGTGCTGACGTGCAGCTCATCTCCCACTAGCTTTCCTTCATATTTCACCTGCCGCTCATTGTGCCCATCCATCATGCTTCCTGTGACCGTGAACCCATCAGGGCCGCCCGTGCTTTCCTTGATCTTGTAAAAAAATTGCGTGACGCGAATCGATCCAGTGATCAGCGAGCCTTCCTGCTTCAGGTTTAAATAAGTGTTGCGTGACGTGCCGTCCGGTCTTGGATCACGCACCACCCAGGTTCCATCCAAGTCCCCGGCAAAACACGGAACCGCCATTAGCATGACTGCGATCATCGACCAACGTTTCATCACTTAGAAACTCTCCCGAGCCAGTTCAATGACCGGCCCTCGATAAGATCTTTACCAACTCGTAGAGGAACATCTGTCCTTCGTAAAAAGACTGCACGCCCATCCGTTCATCTCTTCCATGGAATCGGATGTCATCCCGATCCATGAAAAACCCTTGGATTCCATAAGTAGGAATTCCCGCCGCGCGCAGATAGGCACCGTCTGTCGCCCCCATGACCATGATCGGCACCGCGGGCACGCCGGGCCAAAGTCTTTCGGTGACGCTGCTGACGGCTTTCATTACATCCGGTCGCATTGCCGAAGCCGGCCCCTTGGCCCTGGCGCCCATCGACTTGAAGGTGACCTGGTCATCGGCGATGACCTTTTGCAACGTGCTCGCCACGTATTCCTCGGAGTCCTCGGGCAAGACCCGGCAGTTTACGGTCGCAGCTGCAAGTTGCGGCAATGCGTTTACCGCGTGGCCGCCTTCTAATTGTGTTGCTACACAGGTTGTGCGCAGCGTTGCATTCCACGCCGGCGATGCTGCCGCGACCCGCCGCATGGCCTCTTGCGAACCGTCGGCAACTTGTGCGAGATTATCTTTCATAGAACCAACCTCGATCTTCGCCATTTGCTTGAAGTAAGCAGCCGTTACCTCGTTGGTCTTCAATGGGAAAGCGAACTTTGAAAGACGTTCCAGCGCGGCAGCGAGGTGATAGATCGCATTGTCAGGAACAGGCATCGAACTGTGGCCACCCTTGTTTCGTACCTCCAGACGAAAATTGACCACGTATTTTTCGCTCACCTGCAGATCGTTCGAAAGCTTTTTGCCCTTGGCCTCTTCGCCCCAGCCGCCCTCATTTAGAGCCAGCTCGGCATCAATCAAGTCACGCCGGTTCTTGAGCAGCCAAGCTACGCCATTGTAGGGTCCGCCACCCTCTTCATCTGCTGTAAGCGCGACGATAATGTCCCGATCGGGCTTGAATCCCTCCTTCTTGTATTGAATTAAGTTCGCGATCCAGACTGCTGCCTGCGCTTTGTCATCTCCAGTGCCACGTCCGTAAAAAAATCCATCCTTCTCATTGAATTGAAACGGATCCATCGTCCAGTCTTCACGTTTGGCTTCTACTACGTCGGTGTGCGCGAGAAGCAGGATCGGCTTGCGAGCGCCCGTGCCGCGGTAGCGAACCACAAGATTTGCCTTCTTGGGATTCGCTCCGCCGACAAAAATATCGGAGTCGGGAAATCCCGCAGCCTTCAGAAGCACGGCGGCCGCCTCTGCAACAGGAGTAGTCGCGCCGGATGTATAACCGGATTGTATTTCGACAAATTGTTTGTAGATATCGCGCGCAAAGTTCTTTTCTGCTTCGGATCGCATGGTCTGCGCGCCGCCGATGGCAGCAAACAACAACAAGACGGGCAGCAATTGAAGAACGTGATACTTTTTACGGATAAGCATTGCGGCATTCTTCCACGGTGAGCGTATTCGTGCAATCACCATAATTTAAATCTCTACTAACTAGCCGGCGATACTCGCGCAAGCGAATCGCCGCTTCGCGAGAGGTCCAAATCTTACTAGTACATCAGGCACAGCACGGCCAGCAATTGTGGCTGGTTGAACTGATGCTTACTGAATTGACTGCGATAGGGAGAAACGACCCTGCGGGCCGTGCAAGGCCGCGCGCGCGAACGGCAAGAGTCCCACTTCAGCCATGCCCCCCTAGTGTTGTGTCCCTTAAGTAACTAATATAATTCTTGCGCGACTGTTTTCCCCTTAGGCATCTTCTATGGAGAATGGAGGTGCCTATGAACTTAGGACGACCCCTGGCCCCGTTGCAACTGGAGCGGGAACAGCGCGAAC
>DATNLZ010000046.1:0-19130 GCA_035602605.1 Candidatus Dormiibacterota bacterium | reverse complement strand
GGTATCAAACACTATCGGTAGACTATTTCAGTCCAATCTCGCGATTATACTGTTGGATAACTCCGTAACACTCGCAGGCGCACTCTTCGAGTTTCGTGCGGCTCAGAATCTGCACTGCACCACGGGTGTACTCGATAATCTGCTTGTTCTGCAAAATACCAGCTGCCAAGCTTACGGTGGGTCGATCCGTCCCTAGCATCGTCGCAAGAAAATCGTGGGTGATAGCGAGCGTCGCGGAATCCACTCTGTCCAGAGTGATGAGTAGCCAGCGCGCGAGGCGCTGTTCAATATTGTGGAGCCGATTACACGCGGCTGTTTGTGCGAATTGCATCCCCTGAACTACTGCATAGCGGTTCAGAATCCGTTGAAGCTCTGGAGCTGATTGCAAGACGCTTTGCAATGCGCCAATTCTCACCCGGAACCCGTCTCCGGCGATTTGTACGATCTCACGCACTTGGTTCCTGTTTATGCCAACCGCCGCCTGTATCCCTGCAAACCCTTCCTTGCCCACCTCCCCTACTTCAACAGTCTTTCCATTCTCGGTCGCAATTACAAGAGACACCATACCGGTATTCGGGAAATGCACAAACTCTAACGGTTGGCCCGGTTCGTAGAGACTAAGATGGTGAGGCATGCTGAGAAATTCTAGGTGAGGGCGAATCAGGGCGTACTCGTTGTCGGGAATTGATAAAAGGATATTGTTGCCTACTCGGTTCTCCGCAGTGGTTGTCCGTTCGCTCGGCTGCATGATTTGAAAGTCTCTCCTTTCAGCAACAAGATTGCTCCCACCGTCTGCAAGCCGGGATAACTACAGGGGCTCCGCCTGTCACGGCCTGCAGCGTAGACATCTACCCAAGAACGCAGGTCTGAATTAAACCACAACTGGGATCCGAGGTTCGCCATCTTGCTCCCAAGCGATTGAAAAAGCGTGAGCGGGTCGGTCGGGCCGGGCGGGTGCCTGACGATGGTCAGGATACATGCGGCGGAAAAGGCCAGCATAAACACTCGGTGTCGGCGTTCCAGTGCGTAGCAGACCATCATTGCTGTCACTGAGAACAATCCAAAAAGGCTCAGGTTGCTCACGCGGCTCGCTGCTCCCGAAAATTGAATAGCTCGGCAATTTCCTAACCAAGCTATAACAGGAATGAGCGATCTGTCTCGGGTTAGTCAGAATCAAAATGAGCTATCAGTACATCGCCATCATCGCACCAGCCGCGGCTTCCGACGCCTGATTATCCGATGTGCCGACGTACACCATGGTCGAGCTGATCCCCAATGGCCAGCCGACTAATCAAACGCGAAACCGAGAGATAGCGTTCGAGCAGTGTTGGCGAAACTGAGAGCACCGAGCCGACGTTATCGAAGCCTATTCAATGGCAAACAAATTAAAAGTAGTATTTAAATCCTAACTGCACGCTGCGCGCCCCTACTTTCGTGCCGTTGATAACACCGAAGTTTGACGCGCCGTAGTTTGTCGGCGGATCGCTGAAGACCGGGTGGTTGCGCACATTCTGTGCTTCCATGCGAAACTCTGCTCGCTGGTTTTCCTTGACCCGCCAACTCTTGAGCAATGCGGCGTCAAGCATGTTAACTCTCGGGCCGCGCATATTGAGTGTACGTGGCGCAGATCCGAACGCGTCCTTTTCCGGTTGCGAGAAAGCCTTTGGGTTGAAGTAGTTGTTCAACCGGTCGTGAATCGAGCCGTGCGTCTCCGGGTCACCAATCAGATTCGGGCGTTGCGTGCCATTCCATAGCGTTCCATTGGACTGGTTCACCTGCAGCGGGAACCCTGATTGCAGCGTAAAGAATCCGCTGACCTCCCAGCCCCCAATAACGGCATCGATAAGACGGTTGACGCCCGAGCCGAAATGGCGTCCATGCCCAAACGGTATCTGCCAGTCCCCGGTAGCCACAAAGTGATGCGCCACATCGTGCTGCGAGAGCGAACGCTCCATTGGTAAATTCAGTGGGTTTTGTAGGCTGGTTGTGCCGCCTAGCCAAGCGAGATTACCGTCGGTGACCGACGAATCGTCAATCATCTTCGACCACGTGTAATGCGCGAGTATGGCCAGCCCCTTTGAGAACCGCTTCTCATACTTTATTTGCAAACCGTGATAATGCGAATCCGCTGAGTTCGGATCCGATCCACTGGCGCCGTCATATTGCGGCATGTTACGCAGCAGCCGGTAGCGCTGAACAGTTTTGCCGTTCAAATTCACTGCTTTAGGATTGGTGATGATGCCGTAGAACGGATTTCGGACCGCCGCTTGCAGTTGGTCCCGCGTATATTGCGCATTAGGCCCTAACCAGTAGGTGGGATCGAGCGGGGTAAGACTGGTGTAGGGGGAGTAGAGATGCACCCCTCGGCTCCCGGTATAATTGATTTCCATCATCGAACTCCACCCGATCTCGCGCTGGATGGAAAAGTTCCACGAATACATTTCGGGATTATTATTTGGCCGGGTGATGGTGCCGACTCCGAGGCCGAGGAAAGTCATATCCCCTAGAGAGCGACCCGGCGGCGATAGTATTCCTTGCGGATACGGGTCCGACAGCGTTGCATTTCGCGTAGCGCCACTATCAAGGGTCCAGGGTACTGAAGCGTCGGTATTAAATGCAGCTCCTGTGTGCCCTGAGACGGAGGCGCGGGAAAGCACGTAGAACTTACCGGCGCCGGCCCGAATCGAAGTTTTATCATTAAGCGCATAGGCGAAGCCCAAGCGGGGACCGAAATTATTCAAATCGGTATCGAACGGTGAGCGCGTCTTGTCATCGACGAACTTCATTACGCCTTTGAGGTCATATCCTGGGACGGAGATGGGCGACTTCGCGTTCAAATCCCAATAACTGTAGCGATTCAGCTCTTCGGTTCGGGGGACTTCGAATTCATACCGGAGTCCCATGTTCAATGTCAGCCTGCGCGTAATCTTCCAATCGTCCTGGACAAAAAATCCACGGTACCCAGCGTGTGAAAAAGCTTTCGGATCAATATGAAAATTCGAACCGTTGCCCCAACCGAGGAGCATCGAAGCGAAACCATTTCCCTGGAAACTGTTGCTGCCATTCAAATTCTCGCTCGTTGTTTGCGCTCCGAAGGTAAAGTGCCCCGAAGGATAGCCGGGTTGAGCGTAGTCCAAAAAGCTCTGCCTAATTTCGGTGCCCGTCTTAATATTGTGCCCGTGCAGCGTCTTGCTCATCGAGGCCGAATACTGGTGCACACCCTCCTGCCGATCCATTTTCCAGTAGCCCTGTGTCCCCATGTCCGAGTAGCCACCTGCGCTGAACGACGGAAATACATTTAGGGTTGCGGTATCTTGCATGTACTTGGGGAGCCCGAGCGTTGTCTCGTCGAACTTCGCGTTGAACGGATCGCGGCGGTAGTTTTGATAGATGAATCCGTAAGTGAAAGTCCACACGGTAGTGGAATTTTGAACGAATGTAAGATTGCCCGTTGCCGACTGGGTCCTCGTGGAGCTGGGACCGTTATACGGGTCGGCTGACGAGATGTCTGGGTCGGCTAAGGCATATAGATTGGGCGGATTATTGTCACCCCTGGATTGGCTGTAGCGGCCCGTAAAGCGAAGCTTAGTGTTAAAGCTGTGATCGCCTTTGATATCAAACTGGTTGCCAACACTTTTCCCGATCCCCTGCATGAACCAGTTGTTGATATGGGTGACCGGATTCCCGTCCTGGTTTGGCTTCGGGTAATAGCGGAGCGCCTTCAATCCGACTTTGTCTTGCAGCTCTTTGGGAATTACATTGCCTTCGAAAGGTCTTCGTTTTGTGACGTTCCCAACCTTATAGGTATCGAAAGGATTGTAAATCGTGACTAACTTTATTACGTCTCCGTCCTTGAAGAAAGTCTTGGAGAAATCTCCGGCCCGCTGTTCAAGGGTCGGGACAGTCGCTGTAGCGCTCGATGGGCTCTTCGATCGGGTATATTCGAAGGTGACAAAAAAGAATGTCTTATTTTTCTTGATCGGTCCGCCCAGCACCCCGCCGATTTGATCGCGATGGTAATAGGGCTTAGGAGAACGATTACGATTCGCCGCCCAGGAGTTGGCATTGAAATTGGAATCCCGCAAAAAGTAATAACCGTCACCGTGGAATTCATTCGTGCCCGACTTGGTCACCATGTTGATGATAGCTCCGCCGGATTGTGCGTACTCGGCTCCGAAGAAGTTTGTCTGCATCTTGAATTCTTGCACCGCATCCACCGAGGGCGTCCATTTTAGATCCGTGGCACCGCTGTTTTGCTCCGTGGTGTTGACGATCGCGCCATCCACTAGCACGTCTGAGGTGGAATTGCGCGTGCCGTTGGCAACAAAATTCGTATTGCTAGGGCTGACGTTGCCCGCCGCACCATTCACTCCTGGCGTCAGATTCAGCAGACTCAGGGGATTTCTTCCAATGTTCGGCAGCGCCATCATGTATCGATTCTCGATTACCTGCCCCAAGGTTGAGATGGTTGTGTTGAGAAGCGGTGCTTGGCTCCGGACTTCAACCGTGGTTGTGACTTCACCTACCTGCAACGAAACATCGAAGGTGGCCTGCTGCTGGACGGCCAGCGGAATGTTGGTTTGCGTATACTTCTTGAATCCACTTGCTTCGACACTAAGCGTATATGTACCCGGCGGCAAAGCAGTGAGTGCGTAGCGGCCCGCCTCGTCGGCAATCGCGGTGTGTGGCACGTTCCGATCGGACTCCGTGAGCGTCACTCTGGCTGCGGCGACCACGGCGCCGCTGACATCGGTTACGACGCCTCGCACCGCGGCTGTGTAGGACGACTGCGTCCAAGCAAGCCCAGCGAATGCAAATGAGATGCAAAGTAAGAAAATAACTCGTTGGCAGTTTCGCATTTTGAGAAGCTCCCTGCAGTTAGCCCTGGCGGCTACTAAACTTTCAGACGGATCATGCTCAGCCGAGATTTCCGATTTCGACCTTGTCTTTTCACCCGAAGATAGTGCAGCCAATTAATGGTGTCAAGCTGAGACTTTCGGCTGTCGTTAGCACATGAATGTCCGGTTGAATAAGCAAGTGATATGTTTGAATGAATAAGTCACGGAGGAGCGTTTGGTGTAAAAAAAACTGAACTCAGCGACCGCGCTGATTCAGATACAAGCAAGGAGGCTCCCCCATGGAGATCGATTTGGATGTTCACAAGAAGCGATCGACTACTGCGTGAAGGACGGCAGTGGCCGTATCTACGCAGCAGGTTCACGAAGTGAAACGCATACTCGCGAATACGAAAGATACAGAACAGGTGTTCTTTTGGCTCGCGGCAGAAACAGGGCTGCGTGCCGGGGAACTCGTTGCGCTTCGTGTCAGTGACGTTGACCTTGCGAAACTCTCTCTTGAAGTGAGCAAAGCAATTTGGAACGGAGAAGAGCACAACCCCAAAACAGGAGCGGGATTTAGAAGCTTCTGCATTTCTTCCCGTCTTGGTGCTCACCTTGCGGCGTATCTAGCAAATCGTCCCGAAGGGCATCTGTTCCAAACCACCGCTGGCAATCCTTGGGGCGCAAGCAACGTGCTTGAACGCAAGCTCAACACTCTGCTTGACCGGCTGAAGACTCCGAAGATCGACCCAAAACTGTTAGCAAAGATGGTTGGGGAAGACAGAAGCGTTGAACAAGCAACGCGGAGTGAGAAGCGTGCGGCCTCACTGGGGTCGGGAGCTAGCGTGGTCACTAACTCCCGATATCTAACTACTAGCAATTGGTTGCGGGGGTTGGATTTGAACCAACGACCTTCGGGTTATGAGAACGAACATAAAACAGATGGCTCGTTGATTCTGTGCGACTTAGCTCATCTTTGTGCAATCGGACTTCTTTCCCAAGTCTTTCCCAAGGCTTTATTCTTTCCGGAACGAAGCAAGCAGATAGTTAATTAACGGGGGAGGTCACTTGACGGTATGAATCGGGACGGACAGAATTACTCAGACTACAGGGCGATCCTGATTCCATTACCTGTCCCTTGGATACGCACAGAGCCCACACCCGTAGCCATTTTCAATCGAGTATCACCTGCTCTTACGACGTTATCCGTTCGCGCCCGAGCCACACAGACTCACCCGTTTCCAGATTGCTCAGGCCCCGGATAGCGCCGAGACGGAATGAGCGGAATGAGAACCATGAGTGACTGATACACAAGAATGTGGTATTCTTACACATAGGACGGTGAAAAGATGCGTACCAACATCGATATCGATGACCGCTTGATGCGACAGGCAATGAGGAGCAGCCGATCACGGACAAAACGGGCGGCAGTCGAGGAAGGGTTGCGCCTGCTGATTCAGACAAGGGCGCAGGCCACCATTCGGCGGCTTCGAGGTAGGGTCCGTTGGAACGGCGACCTTCACAAGTCGCGTCTCGGGCGATTTGCACAGTAGAGATCAATGGTTATCGTTGATACCACGGTCTGGATCGACTATCTGCGCGGTCTGCGGAACAAAGAGACCGATTACTTTGACAGCGAGCTCGGTCGTCAACGCTTGGGACTCACGGACCTGATTCTCTGCGAGATTCTTCAAGGTATTGGAGACGATAGGGCGTTCACACGAGTCCTGCGTGAAGTTCGCAAGTTTGAGATATTCGAGACCGGTGGTGAGGAACTGGCAATCGAGGCCGCTAGAAATTTCAGGAGTCTCCGTCAGCGGGGACGCACCGTCCGCAAGACCATTGACTGTTTGATTGCGACGTTTTGTCTCCGCCACGGGCATTCGCTGTTACACCGGGATCGCGACTACGATCAATTTGAAGATTTTCTGGGCCTCGCTGTAATTCATCCCTGAGGAATCCCGCCAGATGTCCCTTCCAGGTCGTGCACCCGGTGGGTTGTTCTATGCCTATGATGCACCAGCTAAATAGAAGTATGATGTACAGATGTACATGGGAGCGTGTTCCGTCAGCTACAAATTCACCGGCAAAGAACGTGACCCCGCGTCCGAGTCCGGTCTTGATAACTTTGGAGCCCGCTACTACGCGTGCGACCTAAAGTTGTATGCAACTTCACCACCCGCATGGAATGGACCGAAGGCCTTAACCTCTCCGATTCCGCCTGCCGATGTCCCGCGGTCAATCAGTGCGAGCGGATTGCTAAGAACGTAAGCGTAACGATTCCAGGACTGCGGATTGGATGGATTCGCAGAAGCAAGTCCCGAAGGATCGGGCGAGGGCCAGCGTCCTTGCGTGCTGTATTCGCCCGGAAAATCATACAGACCGGGGACAGTGTCTGAATTCTGGCCGGTGAACGATAGGTCGGGTGTTCCATATTGCGCGTATGTTTCGCCAAATGGGGCATACGCGGTGATCGACGAAACCGTCCGCGAAGGACTCGAAGTCAGCCGATTGCTACCTAACCAATCCGAATGGCGGTAGTGATCAAGGCCGCTGCCGGTATAAACGGCCTTAGCCTTGCCCGGTAGCGGAACAAAAGCATTCTGCAACGTCGAGCCGTTCATGATAGCCAGCTTCTCTCCCGTGGGAGCATACCAAGTCGGGAACGGGAACAAGTCAGCGGCTGCAAACTGAAGTTGATAAGTATTACGGCTCGACTCGTAACCGTAAATAAGAAGGGCGCTTAGAGGATTTTCCTCGCAGTGCCCATGGTTGCGGGGGTTGGATTTGAACCACCGACCTTTCGCGATTCGTTCGCGCTGCCGTTCGCGATTTCGGACCATTTCGGAGCGTGTCAGCCGACACCCTTGAGCCTCGTTCCGGAACCGGGCTGGCGCTATCGATTACCGTAAACTGAGCCGAGTGAGTGCTTGTTATAGATCCACCCAAGAGAAGCGTTGTTTGTATTGACGCGGCTGTTTGGTTCAGCTGGGTTGTAAATACCCCCGACCAATTACTGATACTGTCTCCATCTGAAACGGTGCCTACAGCCTGGAGGCTGATGGCCGTGTGATCGCCAAGATTAGTGAAAAGGAACGGCGAGCCGGCAAACGCGACGCACGACTGGCCGCGGGTAGTGCTTGCGCAGTTCGTGCCATTGGTCGACGAAGCCGGCGGAAGCGACGTCAAGATGAAATCGAGAGGCGTTCCCACAAATGTCATGAACTGGTCTAACGGTAAAGTGCCCATGGTCAGATTCTTGATGTTACCCGTCTCGCCCGGTCCTAAGGTGGAGGTCGTATAGACGACATTCGTGGTTGCGCCGGTGTTGATGCAACCATCATCGGTCCCCTCTCCACTTGGTAACCAAGTTATGGTCGTAACGCCCACGGTTACGCCACCGCCAGAACAGTTCGTTATGTCGAGAGGGCCGGAGCTTGCAAAGGCAGGCGTAATCATCAATAAGAAAGCGACTGCCAACCCTGCCGTTAGAATGGTACCTTTCTGCATATTAATGAGAATCTCGTGTGGGGCCATTGTTTTGAAGAAACTTTTCTGGCGCTCAAGCGGGGTGATCGTGCCACCCTGCTACGCAGAAAATCTGTCCCATTTTGAACAGCTGGCGGAATAATTCGTTCCGGCAATTGCCGGACGACTTCGTTTTCTGCAAGGCGGATGGTTCTACGTTGAGTCCCGATGTGCTGCGCCGCGATGTGTTGTACCCGGTTCTGGACAGACTCAATATTCCTCGCTCATCCCGCCCGGCGGGGTTTGATTGCTTCCGGCACTCGGCCGCCAGCTTCAACAATGCCGAGACTGGGAACCTGAAACTCGCCCAGAAGCTGCTTGGGCATTCGACATTGAACATGACGGCGAACGTATACACGCATACGAATGCCGAAGCCGAACGAGAGGGAGCGAACGCCTTAGAGGGGGCAATCTACGGCGATCCGTTCGCGCTCGTTCGCGAATCACGAACCGCGAAGGAAACTGCGGCCATTAACTGAGGGAAGTCGAACATGAAAGCCTACTCGCAACCGACACAAAAAAGCCGCTTAAAGCAGCGTTTGTCGGTACTAATCCGCCGTGGAAGAGCTCTGTTAGACCTTTCCGTTCATGTCCGCGGTGATTATCCGAAGGGCACCTTCGGCCAATTGGCGATAGACGAAACGTAGGATCCAAACACCAAGACCCACGGCAAGTACGATAGGGACGAACCAGCCAATGTGGTCGTGCTGCGCTTCCGAGACGGTAGAAGCAGATCGCCGCAGGCAGGCATTGCTCTCGTACAGCGGCTCCCATCGAAGGACCACACCGTTGGATTGCGAAGCGAACTGTAGTTCTCCTTGGCGGTTCACGTGAACCCTGCGCTCAGTTGTCCAATTATAGAGGTTGTCGGGTGGAATGGACGTGTTCCAGGATGACCAGTCCTGCGTCACAAGAACCATCCGCGGAGAAGGGCGGATACAGATTTCTGCCCCATGATCGAATGTCGCGGTCGATTCGACAGCGTAACCAAAAGAGATCTAGTCAGCGGCGTAACGCTCTAGCTGCAGAAGTGCTGATGCTCGGTTTGTGGATCGCTGGTCCCGTCTTGGTGGGCCCGCTCCAAGAAGTTAGCTCACGCGCGTCATGAAGGTTACGGACGCCCCGCCGTGAAGTTCTCCTGACAGGCAATCGCAGCTTTGCGGAGCTCGCCAAGACGGGACACAGTGCGTACGCCTGCGAGCAGCGGATCCGAATCGATAGCGGGATACGCACAATAGCCGCCATCGATAGCCGTCTTCAGCATGTTGAACGCGGCATCGGTTTGGCCAGCATACGCAAGGTGCGCCGCTGAGAAGTAATTCACTTCGGCATCCTCATTCGGCATCACCTTACTGCCGAGTGCCGCAACCTCGCTCGCCGGCCGATGTTCGAGATACGCCAGCAGTACACCGTAAGCCCCCCACTGCGGGACTGTCGCAGGCCTTGCGTCCCAAGCTTCCTTCAGCTTCCCTTCGCGCAGCAGCACGTCTAGAGTGAGCGCTTTCCCCCACTCCGACCCGAGATCGAGCCGCAGGTAGTCCAGGGCGCGTCCGTAGTCTCCGTGGAGAATAAACGCGACCGCACAGGATCGGACACCTGCGTCCTGCGGATCCAGCAGCAGCGCCGAGTCGCATTGAGATTCGGATTGCTCCAGCAAACCGGCGTATCGCAGCGCGTAGCTCAGCCAGAAATGCGCGCGTGCGCTGTCGGAGTGCCTGCGAACCAAGTCCAGGAACTCCAAATAGGAACGGTGGTTTTCCCCGGGGATCATGTGGTTGGCCGCGTGAGCCCCTACGATGTTGGGATTGTTTGGGTCGAGCGCTGCCGCCCGATCCATGGTCTCCCGTGCGCAACGTGCAGCCTCAGAGCCCCCGTCCGAGTACCAATTCTGCACCTCGCAGATTGCCGACAAAGCGGCCCACGCAGGAGCGTAGCCTTCATCGAGCGCCACCGATCGTTCAAGCATCGCTCGGGCCCTTTTGGTGACGCCAGGCTCCCGTCCCATGGCCACGGCCCGGAGGAATAGCTCGTAAGCCTCCTCATTCCTTGGTTGCGTGGCCGAGTCCGTCATCTGTTGCGCGAGGGCCGCGTAATCTCCCAGGCCGCGCAGGAGCGGAACAACTCCACGCAAGGTCTTCGCCGCGATCTGAGCCTGCATCGCTAGCATGTTCCCGGCTGGAATGTTGAAAGTCTGCCGCAATACAAGACGGCTGCTTTCTACGTCAATCATCTCCATGGTGAGTTGGAGCTGGTTGCCCTGCTTCAGGAAGCCGCCGCTAATGACATAGGAGGCGTGCAGTTCACGCCCCGCTTCTTGCGCGTCCACGTCAGCTCCCGCATACCTGCGGGCGGTCTCGAACGGTCTGACGGATAAATCGCGCACATATTCGAGCGTTCCGGAAATCTGGTTGCCGAGTGCGATACCCAAGTAGTCCAGGCTCGGATCGCCAGTCGCGTTGCGAAACGGAATTACCGCAACGCTCTTGCCTCGAGGCCCAGGCGTCCGGTTGGAGTATTTGAACGCCACCGCCGCGGCGCCCATGAGGAAAATCAGGAATACGGCCAGAGCAGATAGCGCTGAGCGGTTTCGCTGCGCAAACTTCCCAGCCACGTAAACGAAAGAATCCGGCCGAGTCTCAATCGGCTCCTGCTTCAGGTAATGATCCAGATCGCGAATGAGCGCCTCGACTGAGCCATATCTGCGCTCCGCATCCTTGTGCATTGCAGTCAGGCAAATGATGTCGAGGTCGTTCCACGATGCCGTATGCACTCCGCGCGCCGCCGTCGACGGCTTCTCTGGATCGTCTGTCGTGACCCGCTCCGCGGCTTCGAGTGGCGTCGATTGCGAAAGGTCGAAGGGTAGATGCTTCGTGAGGAGTTCGTAAAGCACCACGCCGAGCGAGTACACGTCGCTCTGGGGAGTGGACGGCTGTCCGCGAATCTGCTCCGGAGACGCATATGCCGGCGTGAGCATCTGCATTCCTGTGCGCGTGTGATCGAGTGTAGATGCCGGCTCCGTTTGTTTGGCGATTCCGAAATCGAGAAGACGGACCGTGCCGTCGCGCTTCACCAGAATGTTTGACGGCTTTAGATCGCGGTGGATGACGCCGCGCTCGTGAGCATACTCCACGGCATCGCATACCGCCCGAAATAGCTTCAGGCGCGCTTCTATCGAGCAGTTGTTTTTTTCGCAATACTCGTTGAGAGGCAGCCCGTCGACGTACTCCATAACGAACCAGGGCGTGCCGTCGGCGGAAGTGTCGGCATCGTAGAGCCGCGCAATGGAAGGATGATTGAGTTGTGCAAGGGTGCGCTGCTCGCTGGCGAAGCGCTCGCGACGCGCGGGCGAAAGCCACGCGTCGCGCAGAACCTTAATGGCAACCTGACTGCCAAGATCCTCGCGGTCGGCAAGGTAAACCATGCCCATCCCCCCTTCACCAAGGGCCTTTTTAATCCGGTAGGGGCCGAACTCTTGGAAAGGAGGTGAGGCGGAGGAAGGATCGCTGAGAATCTGATGAGCGATTTGAGCGACATTACGGTCGAGAAGCGAGCCGCCGCGGGCGTCTTCTTGCAAGAGGATCAGAACCTCGCTTACGAGCGCGACATCGTCCCGGCATTGCGTTTCAAGAAAACCGCGCCGCTCGTCCTCCGTCAAGTCCACGGCTTCGTGAAAAAGGGATTGGACTCTCTGCCAGCGAGTGCTGTCCATCGTCACTCTCCGTCCAATAGGATGAAATAGCGCTGCTCCTCAAGAGGCTTGGCGGAGTTCGTGGGCAAGCCACGCCTTCGCTGCCCGCCAATCCCGAAGAACGGTGGCTTCGGAGATGTTGAGGAGCGCCGCCATCTCCGGTATTTCCAGTCCTCCGAAGAATCGGCTCTCCACCATCACCGCCTGCCGCGGATTCATGCGCGAGAGCGAATTCAGGGCGGTGTTCAGCGCCAGAAGTTCTTCTCCGCCGGAGGGTTTCTCATGAAACGCATCGTCAAAACTCACAGTAAGTTCCGCACTGCCTCCGCGTTTGCCAGCGTTCCGGCGCCGCGCAGCCTCAACCAATAGCTGCCGCATGGCGCGAGCGGCGATGCGCTTGAAGTGGAGCCGGGAAGTGGAGGCAATTTCCGGGGAATTGGCCAGTTTGAGCCACGCTTCATGAACGAGCGCGGTGGGATTGAGCGTGGCGCTGGGATCGCCGCGCCGGACAGTCGAGGCGAGGCGCCTTAGTTCTTCGTAAGTGACACTAAACAGGTGGTCTAGTGCGCGCCTGTCCGCGAGTGGCGAACCCATTTGCTGGGCCCCTGACCCGCCTCCCCATCGAGAATTCTTCGCCGCCATGACGGTTTTTCTCTCGTTTTTGCGCAATGTTAAGTAGACAGCCACATCGCGAACCCTCTAAACGGGCTTTGCGGGGCAGGGACCTCCGCGTTGGGGGAAGGCTATCACTGACCTTGCAGTGATGCAACGGTCTTCAGAGTTATACATGGAAGTGTGTGGTGTGGCCGCCCGGTGGCCGGTTTGCAAGGAATTTTATACGGTGGTGGATGTCAGAATCTGAGATTTCTAAGGAGAAAGAATGATGAAGCCCAAGGGTGTCCTCAATCCCTTTCGATCCTCCGCCCTGCGGATAGCGCTGCTCTGCACGCTGGCGCTCGCCACGACGCGTGCGACTCCAAGCGCAGTTCGAGCTAGTCCTCCAGGGTTGGCCTCAGGTCATCGGTTCCAACTACGTTCTGGACATAACCGTTGCCGAAATCAAAACGAGCCATGGACACCGCCGGTTGAAAGCGATGCGGCGGCGGGAAGGCAACGGCGGCGTAGTAAAGATCGAGTTCAAATCAGGTTGGCTTTGCGGAGGACTGCATGCGGCGTCTACTCTTCGTTACTTTCATTCTTGCAATAATCCTTGCACTCCCCAATCTCTCATCGGCGGCATGCACCGAGACCTGGACCGGTGCGGCCGGCGATGGTCTGTGGCAGACAGCCGGCAACTGGAGTCCCGCCGGCGTGCCCGGTCCAACCGACGACGCGTGCATAGGCGTTGCATTCAGTGTTACGCTCTCGGCGGGCGCGCAGAGCATCAACAGTCTTACGAGTGACGGCACTCTGACGATCTCCGGCGGATCGCTTGATATCGCCACTGCGTCCACGGCCAACACCCTCAATCTCAGTAGCACTATCTCCGGTGCGGGCGCCCTGATCGTCAGCGGTGTATTTAACTGGACCGCTGGAACGATGAGCGGTACGGGCACGACGACGATTCCCGCTACGACAACCCTGAATATCAGTGGCTTCGGCCATAACCTGACCGGGCGGACACTGAACATAGCGGGGACGGCGACGCAGAGCGGAGTGAACAGCCAGGTATTTTTGGTCAGTGGGGCAACGGTCAACATTCAGGTCGGAGGGGTGTACGACCTGCAGAACGATCAAGGAATTTTCTTCGGCGGGGGTACGGCTTCGACGGTGAACAATGCCGGGACGTTCCAGAAATCGGCCGGAACGGGGACGGGCAACATTACCCACTTGGGTATGCTCAATAATACCGGCGCGATTGCGGCACTGACCGGCACACTGAGCCTCGCGAGCGGAGGCACGAATAGCGGCAGCTTCACCGCCGCGACGGGCGCGACGATCAGCTTCGCGAGCAATACCTTCACGCTAAATGCGGGAACGAGTTTCAGTGGTGCGGGGACGGTAGCCATTCCGAGCGCCACGTTGACACTGGCGGTGGATATTACGGTGAACACCGCGAACTTTACACTGAGCGGGGGGACGATCAACGGGAGCGGGAACCTGACGGTAGCTACGGTGATGAACTGGACCGCTGGAACGATGAGCGGTACGGGCACGACGACGATTCCGTCTGGGACAAGCCTGAACGTGAGTGGGTTCGCGCATAACCTGATTGGGCGGACACTGAACATAGCGGGGACGGCGACGCAGAGCGGAGTGAACAGCCAGGTATTTTTGATCAGTGGGGCAACGGTCAACATTCAGGTCGGAGGGATGTACGACCTGCAGAACGATCAAGGAATTTTCTTCGGCGGGGGTACGGCTTCGACGGTAAATAATGCCGGGACGTTCCAGAAATCGGCCGGAACGGGAACGGGCAACATTGCGCACGTGGGTCCCTTCACCACCAGCGGTACCGTGCTGGTGCTGAGCGGTACGCTGTCATTTACGAATTCGGGTGGCTACACGCAGACGGCAGGCGCTACGATCGTCAACGGCGGGATACTGAGCGCGAATTCGACGCTGAACATTCAAGGCGGCACGATTGGTGGTGCAGGCACAGTCAGCGCCAATGTAAACGATAGCGGCGGCACGGTCACTCCGGGAGTCGGCGCTGCCACGGGCATTTTCGGCATTACCGGGACAGACTCACAGGGCGCTACGAGCGGAGTCAACATCCGCATCGGCGGGCTCACGGCAGGCACGCAATTCGACCAGTTCAATACCTCCGGCGCGATCACGCTGAATGGCGCGCTTAATCTCAGCGCTGTCGGCGGCTTCCGCCCGGCCACTGGAGGCTCATTCACAATCCTGAATTTTGCTTCGCACGCGGGGACGTTTGCGGCTATCAATGGCACGGATCTCGGGTCAGGATGTTCATTCCAAACGACGGTGAACGCCACCAACGTGATGTTGCAGGCGGTTTCTACGGGACCGGTAGTAGTAACGATTAATCCTACTTCGGCCAACGTTTCCCCAGGGGCAACCCAGCAGTTCACCTCGACGGTTACAGGAGATTGCAATCTCGCGAACACCTGGAGTGTCGAGGAAGGCGCCTCTGGCGGCAGCATCACGAGCACAGGCCTCTATACCGCGCCAGCTCTAGGCGGCACATTCCATGTCCGGTCCACCAGCGTTGCCGATCCAACCATGTTCGCCCGAGCGACCGTCACCGTTCTGACGCCACCGACTGATGTGGTGATCGCGCCGGCGCGCGCGACGCTGCCATTAAGCGGAATACAAAAGTTCCGTGCCAACACGCCTGTGAACTGGACCGTGACAGAAGGTCCGAGCGGCGGCACGATAGACGCGCAGGGCAATTACACGGCGCCGGCAACAGCGGGTGTCTTCCACGTCAAAGCCACGAGCCAGTCCGATGTGACGCGGACCGCCACCGCGCTTGCTACGGTATCGGCGGTGGTTCCGCGCTTTGCTTATGTGGCCAACTTCGAAGACGGCACCGTCTCAACGTACTGGGAAGTGGCCAGCACCGGGCAATTGCGCCACTTGGCTTACCTGAGCACCGGAGGAATTAATCCAGTAGCGCAGGCACTGACGACTACAGCGCCAGGCGGACCATTCCTGTACGTGGTCGAACAGGGCTCGAACAATCTTTCGGCGTTTGCAATCACAGCCGCGAACGGAACGCTCACTGCCGTGGCTGGCTCGCCATTTGCTACTGGCACACAGCCGCAATCCGTTGCGGTGACGCCGCCAACAGCTCCGGGTGTCTTCGTGCTTGTGGCCAATGCCGGAACCAGTAACAGCGTTTCTGTTTTCTCCATTGACGCCACAGGCGCGCCTACTGAGGTTGTCGGCTCGCCTTTCGCGGCGGGCAACAATCCACAGTCCATAGTAGTAACACCATCAGGGCAGTTTGTGCTGGTGGCCAATGCGGCTGACAACACTGTCTCTGTTTTCTCGATCGACGCAACGGGGACATTGACGCCGGTTGGACTACCAGTCGCTACCGGAACGCAGCCGCAGGCGATTGCGTTTTCTCCGAATGGCCAAGTCGTTTTCGTGGCCAATCAGGGCTCCAACAACGTCTCGGTCTTCACGATTGATGGAACTGGGACTCTGACGCAGGTGACCGGATCGCCGTTCGCAGCGGGCACTTCGCCACTTGCGCTCGGTACGGATCAAACCGGAAAGTACTTGTACGTTGTGAATCGCGGATCGAACAACGTTTCTGCGTTCAACATCAACGCCGGCACGGGAGCGCTGACCGCAATTTCGGGCTCGCCGTTTGCGGTTGGCACACAGCCGCGCTCGCTGGCCGTGGATGCGGCCAACGTGTACCTCTGCGTGGGCAGCGAGGGCTCGCGCGATGTCACGGCGTTGCTCATCGATCCCGCCACGGGTGCACTTTCTGCGGCAAGCAGCACGCGGGCGCACGGCCAAGCCTTCTCGGTCGCTTTGCTCGGCGGATCGGCATTGGCCAACGCCGCTCCCAAGCTGGCTTACGCAGCAAACTCGGCTTCAAATGATGTTTCCGCGTATACCATCGCCACGGCCACAGGCGCGCTCACGCCGGTGACCGGCTCGCCATTCGCCACGGGCGCCACAGGGCCGCAGGCGGTGACGATTGATTCCCTCGGCCGCTTCGTATTTACGGCCGACAATGGATCGAACGACGTGGCCGCTTTCACCGTCGACCCGGCCGGCGTTCTCACCGCGGTCGCGGGCTCTCCATTCGGGGCCGGTATGGCGCCGCGGGCGTTGACGGCGGAAATCTCTGGGCGCTTCCTCTATGTCGTGAATGCAACTTCGGGTGATGTCTACGCGTTCAGCGTCGATCCAATCGCCGGAGCTCTAACAGCCATCGGCTCGCCGGTTACAGCAGGAACGAGTCCTTCGGGAGTCGCCGCCGATCCGAGCGGCCGCTTCCTCTATGTAACCAGTCGCGGATCCAACAACGTTTCGGCCTTTACGATCAACTCGATCACCGGCGCACTGACGGCAGTGACCGGATCGCCGTTTGGAGCCGGGACTGCGCCGGTCTCGGTGGCCGCGGACAGCTCGGGCAGGCTGTTGTTTGTGGCCAATCACGATTCGAACAGCATCTCGGTGTACACGATTGACTCCACCAGCGGTGCGCTCGCGCAGGTTGCGGGCTCACCGTTTGCCTCGGGGACAAATCCCACGGCGGTTGCCGTTACACCTTCGACGCAGTTTGTCTACGTGACCAACGAAGCGGGGAACAACGTCACGGCTTACACCATCAACGCCAGCACGTTCGCCCTTACCGAGTTGAGCGGGTCGCCCTTCGTTACTGGAACGAGCCCGCAGTCTGTCGCTGTGGACGTTTCCAGCCAGTACCTGTTTGTGGTGAACCAAGTTTCGAACGACGTTTGGGTATATGCCATCGATCCAACCACGGGCGCAATCACATCAGCGGCTGGGTCGCCATTCCCGGCTGGCACGAACCCGTTTGGGATCGCCACAACTGGGACAATTCAGTAAGTTTTGATCAAGCGCGATGCAGAGGGTCGGCCAGCAAACGGTCGACCCCGCTTCTGCGGAAACGGCCAATTACTGCACGCGGCCAGTATCGCGCGGTAGAGACCAGCCAAAGAGGGAAATCAAAGTGGTAGGCGCGAACCGCCGTCGCTTTCGCGAAGTTCTGAACCAACCATTATTTTGAAGGCAGGCACGGGGCTCCGGCCTTGGCTTCCACGCCAGCATCGCGCGTGCGGAGTGTGTGCGAGAAAGTGCGAAAGGCACACTAAGAATGCCAGTGCACGTTCTCGCTCCTAATCACCTCTCCTTGGATTCCCCTTCCCGGCGCCGGTGAGCTGCGGCAGCCCAGCAGGAACAGAATAGGCCGTTATCGGCCCAAGGGTTGTGGGTTCGACTCGGGAGAGTAGGCCCGCGGAATCGCCAAACTTATGAAAATCGGCGAACAAGTATTCTTCGCACCCGGTGTAACATTTGGGCAGCTTGACTTGGACGGTGCCGAGCTGCCCGACCAGTATCGTCGTCGAGTCGCTTGAGAGTGGAGATGAGAGAGTTAGCGTATCTGTAGAATTGCACTGGGTTCAACCTGGGTCGCGCCTATGACATGGAGAACGCTTCCTGGACTGATCAGTCCCGAGTAATCTGCCTCTGCACTCGCAAGGCGGCCAGAGGATTGTTGGCGAGGGCAGGGCAGCCATCGCTCATATGCGGCCTTTGAGGATCTGCTCCACATCGCGGCGTCCGTGAAGAATGGCAGCGACTTGCAATGGTTTCGTCTGCGTCCGATAGACGATCAAATAAGAGTAAACAGGGAAAAATTTCACATCTTCGTCGGTCAAATCCTTCCGACTGTGACCGGCACCGGGGGTTTCCGCGAGAAAAGCTAATTTTTCGCGGATGGCGGATTCAACGCGGTCCGCAATTGTGAGGCTGGTCTGTTCTTTGATGTAACGCCAGATTTCGGCGAGATCGAGCGCAGCCTGCGGCGCAAGAACAAAGCGCACGCTCATTTAGGTTTGGCTTTTCAGATTCGCCAGGTGAGCATCCAATTGATCTTCCGGGATTCCTTCGCCGCGGTCGAGTTGCTCGATGCCGCGCCTGATCTTTGCGTTGATTGTTTCCCGGTTTTCCAAGAGCCAACGATCCTGTTCCTCCTGGGTCTCCAGCAAACGGAGCAAGACTTCCTCGACGCTGCCGGAGCCGGTAGCCTGAAGCTGTTTCTGGATTCTGGCCTCAAGGGCCGCATCGTGGATTTCGATGTTCACGGCTTAACCCTCCAGAAGGGGATCGGAGTCTCTCCTCATCGTATCTGAGAGGGTGATAATGTCAAGAAAACGCGATAGGGTAGCATCTACACGTGAGTCAGGAGATTGTTTTCAAGATTCGCTATCGGGTGCGAACACAGAATGGCAAATGGCAACACAGGAGGGAAACAATCTACGGGCTGTCTGGACGTAAAGCCGCCCGTGCGGTCTTGGAGCAGCGTATCCAGGCAGCTTCAACGGTGCGCCCGGCAGTGAGTGCTTTGACGACCCGGGCTTTCGTGGAGAACTACTGGAGACCTTATCTGGACCGCC
>DATNLZ010000031.1:0-4892 GCA_035602605.1 Candidatus Dormiibacterota bacterium | reverse complement strand
GTCATCGGTGACATTTCCACGGCGCGAATCAGCATCGAGGACGGCGCCCATTTCAAGGGCCGCATCGAGATCGACCCGGCCAAGTCCCAAACCGCCGCCGATTAGTACAGCCTGGTTCTCTCATCCTCGCTGCGGTGGACTGGCGCACTGATCCAGCGCAAAGTATGTTTTTCCGGCTTTCTTAATGGGCTGACTCAACGGCGCAGCAGATCTAACTAGGTTTTGGCTTGCCCGGGGTACGTTTGACGTCGTCGCTCAGGACGATCGCTTCCGCGATTTCTTTCATCGATATGCGCCGTTGGCGGCTCTGCCGTTGCAACGTGACATAGGCCTCTTGTTCGCTTAGCTGCAAATCCCGCTGCAGGATTCCTTTGGCGCGCTCGATGACTTTCCGGGTCTCCAATTGTTCGGAAAGCTCTGAGTTCTCCCCTTCGAGCCGGGCCATTTCAATCTCGGCGCCTACCAGAAATCCAATGGTGGAAATCAGATGGATCTCGCGCTGGCTGTAGTCGTGCGGCTGCCGGTGTTGCAGGTTTATGACTCCGACGAGCTTGTCTCGGGATAGCACGGGCACAGATAGGAATGCTTGGTAGAGATCCTCGGGCAGTTCGTTAAACGATCGGAACCGTTGATCCTGGAAAGCATCGCGCGCGACGGCCACCGGTCTTTTATGCTCGGCAACCCAGCCCGTGATGCCTTGTCCTACCCGGAGCTTCAATCGATCTACAACTTCCGAATGCGGATTCTTGGAGGCCCGCAGGACAAGCTCATCCTCCTCCAGGACGTAGACAAAGCACGAATCGGATTCCACCACCGCGGAAATGACTTCCACGACGCGTCCCAAGACTTCGGGCAATGGATCGGCAGCCGCGATGCGATTGCCAATCTCATGCAGCATGTCTAATTCAGGGTTATTGACCAATAAGGGGCCACTTTCGCAGTTCATAACCTATAACTTACCGGGGCGGGATGGCGGTGTCCAATCGAAATTTTGCAACGGCTGAATCGAAGGGAAAACTCCCACTGCGGGCGGGCCGCTTGAACGGCCCGCCGCGCAGATCGGGAATTTCTCATTAATTGGCTGCCCTGGATGTCGGCGCCGGTTCAGGACGTGCCGCCTGAGCCAGCATCTGGGTCTTGTCCTTCGAGCTCCACCAATCGAAATCCAGAACAAGTCCTTCCTTGTCCAGGTACATGGAGTGCATAGCCATTCCATTGTTCATCGTTTCTAAAACGAGCTTACTTGAGTCGAGAGCATGGTCACTTCGCGATGCCATTGCGAAAATGATGGCAATCGGGCCAGCATTTGTCGTCGGGCGCACGATGACCAACACTGGGTGGCCCGCACTCTGGATGGAGTCGACGGATTGCAGGGTACCCGTGGGCTCGATGGAAAATGTGTAGGCTCCTGGCGGAAGAAATTTCCTCCCGAAGCGTGTATTTTCGGTCAGCGTGAACTTGCCACCGACCGTTTCCTGTCCAAGAAGGGGGTTTGCGGCCCCGCAAATGGCCACTAGCCCGAGCAACACTACTCTCACAAATCTGCTGTAATAAACCGATTTACTTAGGAGCGTCGTCATTTTGTTCCTCCACTCTAGATTTGGAATGGACGCGCAAGCTTTGCTTGGAGCGTCAGCTGAGTTCTTTTTGTTTCTGTTTCAGACCACGTGGTCAGGGAACAACCGATTCAACCGAGAGGCTGGACAGGGCTTGCTAAGGAACTACGAAGTCCTTGTCGTACGTTGCGGCGCGGCAAACGCGCGAACTCTACAAGGTCACTTTTGCAGAATATTCCCGGGGAGTCCAATCGAAAGAATTCATCGCCATGATGCGCCCCGTCAATCGATGCAGCCTCCTGACGCGTAGTGGGATTTGGACACATCGTCAGTTCGGAAATTTTCGCGTTCTGTTTTCTGTGTTTGGGCACCTGCTCCGCGGGGGCTTGCTGACGCAGGCGGACTTAGGCGGCCTTCAGCAAGAAAAGATCGAAGAAATCAAGCTGTGGGCAAATCTCTAGCTCGCATTTCCTTTAGGGCGCAAATGACGATGGTGGGTTTTCCTATAGGTATGCAGCAAGGGGAACATGGTCAAAGCGCCCACTCTCTAAAGTCACGCGACATTCAGCGGGGAATGGTTTGCCGAACTAAGCAAGCGGCCCGGGGACTCAGAGGCCCCAAAGTCAGGGATTCTCTCTCACCGTTTCAGAAGAAGGGGCCGTCCCTTCAGCAGACTTCGGCGCGGAGATGCGCTGCTTTTCGTCCACCGCAAAGAGCAGGTAATTGCTGAAACTGTGACGCCGGTGAAAACGCTTCCCCCTCCAATCGGAATAAACTTCCGCGCTGCTCGGAAGCCACATGTCCACATTCCGTTCTCGGAAATGCACCGGACCGTATTCGATCGCGGTGCGGTCGGAAACTAGGCGGATTTCCGGGAGCGGTGCGATCATGTCTGTCTCCAGCCTCACGATCTGATAGCTCTCCGCGTCAATCCAAGCGCGCCCCTTCAGGGCAACTGGGTGCGATGGGCCCTGGAAGCCCATCCGAAAGCTCCGAATCGTATTGGGCTTGTCGGCTCGTTGCCGGAAATGCACTTGCCAGGCAATTCTGCCATTCCACCGTGCCAGTCCTTCGCAGTTCATCTCGAAATTTCCTGAATTGTAAGGATGGAAAATGAGCGCAAGAGCCGGCATCCCCAGGGTTGCCACCCCGTCCGGGAATTCCGCCTCGGACGTGTGGCTCTTCCGATATTCTTCAAAGTTGAAGAATCCCCGCTTCACTTCCTCAATAGAAGCCACGTAATCAAACTTGCGCGTCTCCCGAGACGAGGCCAAACCCCATTTGTTGATCGATTCATGAATGAGTGATTCCGTTGCCGTATAGCGATCGAGGTTGCCTACGAATTCCTCCACTCGTTTCTCGGCCTTTTGAATAACTTCTTCGAGCGCGCAAGCGGCTCCGGGTTCTACAGGGGGCATTCTTTCATCGAGGTCAGGTGGCAACCAGTTCGAGGGGAGGGACTGCGAAGTTGCCGCCGCGCTGACCGCCATCATCTCGTCGCTGGTGGTCATGCCATCACTAGAGAGGACCGCCCCCGGAAGAGTTTGAAGATTCTCCAGTTGTTTCCTGGCCTCAAGGTCGGTGCCGTGCTCTGTCAGGTACGCTTGCAGAACGCTGATAGCCCGATCCTTCTCTCCACGCCTTGCCAGGGCCGTTGCCAGGACCTTTTGGACCACCGCAGCCTGTCCATGACCTAATTCGAGGGCGCGCTCGGCTTGTCCGACGGCCTCCTCGGTCGAACCTTGGCGCAAGTACGCCTGAGCGGAGATCGCGTGCGCGCGCCAGGAAAAAGGTTCCACTTCTACCGCACGGTTCAAGTATGGCAGTGCTTCGTCTACCTTGTTTTCTCGCAGGAGGGCCTCGCCAAGGGACAGCAGTGCAAGCAGGTGTTTGGGATAGACGTCAATGGTCTTTGTCCAATAAGACTTAGCCTGCATCCAATCGTTCATCTGCGACGAATAGACTCCGAGATAGTAATTTACTTCAGGGTGATCGGGGGCTGACCGATAGACCGCATCGAGATGGTTCCGCGCCTCCCGAGGCTTGCTAGTCCTTAGTGCTTCGAGCGCTTTCCCCAGTTCCTTCTGTGCCTTGGAAGTAAGAGCGTTAATTCTTTCTTCGGTTGCCGCGTCATCTCCGTCCGCCGCGGGCTGCATTTGAATGCTGACCTTCAGTTCAGCCGTGCCATGGTCCTGGGCATCAATGTGTTTCGCGACTCTCCCGAATCCCGGAGCAATTACTTGTATCGTGTATTCGGTCGGAGCCACTGCGTTAAACCGCACGTTCCCTTTTTTCGTCGTTCCCTGGCGGTAAAATTGGCCGTTCAACTTCATCACCGTTACCACCGCCGCTCCCTCGATAGCCGCTCCCTCGGGCCCCGTGACGGACACCTCCAGGTCGATCGTTTCAACCATCGCATTCAGCCCCCCGGCGGCAGGGAGACTTGCACCACCCGAGACATTCGGCGGAGTGACTTTCTGTGCTGCAACACAACGAGGCAGGACCGAGCACAACGCTAGCGCCAGAATGAGGTGGGAATTCCTACAGATGCGATCAAGCATGCCCGACTCCTATTGCAGGGGAACCTGATCTCTGGCGCTATCATACGCTTACTCTGCCGTTACGACAGAGGAAACTCACACGGCTACAGTGCGGCTCGCATGGACCAGCAACCTTCAGCTTCCCGAATACCGCTGCTCTTTCCACGGGTCGCCATACGCGTGATACCCGTTTCGCTCCCAAAATCCCAGCCGGTCGTGGTCCAGCAGCATGAACCCACGCACCCACTTCACACTCTTCCACGCATACAGGTGCGGCACGATCAGCCGCAACGGCCCGCCATGTTCCGCCGCCAATGGCTCACCATCGTGTTCGAACGTAAACAGCACATCCGGCCGCAGCAAATCCGCCAGCGGCACATTTGCCGTATAGCCTTCTTCCGCCAGTACCAGCGCAAACTGCGCTTCCGGCTTCACCTTCACCAGCTTCATCACGTCCGTAAACAGCACGCCCTTCCACCGATTGTCGAGGCGGCTCCACCGCGTCACGCAGTGAAAATCCGATGTCACTTCCGTCTGCGGCAGCGCTCCAAACTCTGCCCAAGTCAGCCGCACCGGCGCTTCCACTAGCCCGGAAATCTTGAAGTCCCACTTCGCCGCGTCAAATGCCGGCACGCTGCCATAGTGCAGCACCGGCCACTTCAGCGTCAGCGACTGCCCCGGCGGCAGCCGCCCCTCCTCCTTCGCTTTCTTCTCCTGCTCCCTCCGGTTCCCCAAATCTCCAAACAGCGCCATCCCGAGCCCCCGCAAAATTAGATGCTTAGCCCTGTCAAAAGTT
>DATNLZ010000138.1:0-26086 GCA_035602605.1 Candidatus Dormiibacterota bacterium | reverse complement strand
ACACTCTCACGGATCGAGTGTGCGCGTTCAAAACAAGTTGGGCTGAATGCCGAGACCAAAAAAGGTGTCGGCATCGAGCCAACGGGGGAGATTTTTCTCTTGACATTCACTCTTATAGGACGATTCTGCGATGCGCAATCTTGTTGTTCTGTTCATCCACTTGATCGCCACCTTGGCCCGGTTGCTCGGTCCTGGCGGCGTCCGCTCCCTAGTTGCGGAGTCGCTTCTCCTCAAACACCAACTGCTGATCGTGAATCGCTCCCGGCAACGATCACCCAATCTGCCCTCGTCGGACCGGATCCTCGCCGGCTTGCTGGCGCTCTTGGTGCATCCAACTCGTCTGCTCCGTTCCGCAATTGTACTGAAGCCCTCGACACTGCTAGCCCTTCACAAAGCCATGAGCAAGCAAAAGTACCGGATGCTATTCTCACCGAATCGCCGACGGATGCCCGGCCCGAGAGGACCGAGTGCAGAACTCGTCCGTGCGGTCGTCGAAATGAAGCAGCGTAATCCCAACTGGGGCTGTCCGCGAATCGCACAACAGATCGCCTTGGCGTTCCACATTCAAATCGATAAAGACGTGGTTCGCAGGATTCTCGCCCATCACTACCGGCCGGGACAGGACTCCGATGGTCCCTCCTGGCTGACATTCCTCGGCCACATGAAAGACAGTCTCTGGAGCATGGATCTGTTCAGGTGCGAGTCGGCCACGTTGCGGTCCCACTGGGTCCTGGTGGTCATGGATCAATACACGCGCCGGATCATTGGGTTCGGCGTCCATGCGGGAAAGGTCGATGGTGTCGCACTCTGTCGGATGTTCAACCGCGCCATTCGAGGGCAACGCGGGATGCCAAAGTACGTTAGCTCCGACAACGATCCGCTTTATCGGTTCCATCAATGGCAAGCCAATCTGCGCATACTGGAGGTGACAGAAATCAAGACCATCCCCTACGTTCCCCTGTCCCATCCGTTTGTCGAAAGGCTAATCGGCACCATTCGACGCGAGTATTTGGATCACATCTTGTTCTGGACGACGGCAGATCTCGAAAACAAGCTGCTCGATTTCAGGACCTACTTCAACAACCATCGCACGCATACCTCACGGGAAGGGCGAACGCCGGATACACCCGCGTCACGGCCAATCGCCAATCCCCGCTCGTTTCGATGGCAACCACACTGTCGGGCCCTCTATCAGACACCGGTGGCTGCCTGATTTCCCAAAGATTCGCGCTCGCTGCGGTATCCGGTCGACTTCTGCAAAAGCCTCGAATGAAATCATCCGGTGTTCGCGTTCTCAGTTGCAGCGCGTTTAGCGGCTCCGATCGTTTCACTGCCGCCGTATCAATTCGCCTCTTCTGGCACGCGAAATAACAATTCGCCAGCCACAGGCCTATTTGGTTCGGTAACCATGATTTTTCCAGGATTAGCTACCTGGTAGGCGCGTGCTGGGGCAGCGGCCAGAAACACTACGTCAGCCTTTCCGCTCACAACATTCAGGATCATTTGCGCAAAATCCGCATTCTGGGGGAGTTCAAGAGTTCTTGCACGGGGAAAGTCCGCCTTTGCAATTGCGGCACCCAGCTCGCCGTCCATGGTGGAGATTGTGAAACTCGGCGAGTTGATGTTTGAGATGTCTTTGAATCGAGTATCGCCATTCCTCGCGTAGACATAGACTGCATCATAGTAAGCAGCGTTTGTGAAGTCAGCGCTCTTGCCACGGTCAGCGTTAATCCATACACCAGACCCAACAATATCGTAGCGGCGGTCACTAAGGCCCTGAATCATTTGGCCGTACCCGACCTCTTCCGTCCATTCGACCCTCAGGCCAAGGTGTTTCGCAGCTGCATTCGTAATGTCGTAAAATATTCCTGACTTTTGACTGGTGTTGGGGTCTATCTCGAATAAAGGTGCGCCGACTGCATATGCGGCACGAATCGTGCCCGACGATCGAATCTGCGAGTACGTGTGGACGGTTGCGGGTGTACCGATACCGCGAGACGAACTATTGAAAAACGCAAAATATATCACCAAACCTGTCGCCGCAGATACAGCGGCGGACACAAGAGCTGTGAATAGGTAGCGTTTCATGGGTTCTGATTCTTTAATGGCCAAGGACTTCTTCACGTTCATTCTATTCCGAATTGAGCATTCTGGCAAAACCGATATTGGGTCTTAAGGGTCTTAGCCCCCAAAGGTAGATATGTAATCGGCGAACTCCAAGAGGCAAGGGGCGACAGATTCCACGGAAGTTTGGTTCTCGCTCGGACGGTCGTTATACTTCACAACCCATTTAGTATCTCTTCGAGAACATCCCGATCCCGACTGAATCCCATGCGAAGCCACCAAGGAAGCGTAGGCTCACACGCCCTCCCGCTCTCTAGGGGGCACTTTAAGGACTACTAGCGAGCCGGTGAAACAAGACAACTTTCTTATGCTGGCCAGAAGACCCTTATGGTCGGCATACCATTTTCTGTCGGGCAGACTTCGCTAAACGCGTTCTTCCTGGGTTTGCATGAAATCTGAACTTGGAATCTCAACAAAGCCAGCCTCCCGCATAATTTCCAATACTTGGGAAGTTGCCATAAAGGTTCAGAGAAGGGCGGGCTGGTGATCTCCGAGTCCGAGATGCGTGCGGTCCTCGGGGCAGTAGCGAATATACTCAGAGAGCAAGCGTTTCAGGTGGCGTTCGTTCCCCGCGATGAGGCTCAACTATGTTCTGCCGCGCGAGTGTTGTTAACCTAAACAACTTAATATCGTAAGGTCACGTAGAGGTTACGGCCATGTTACTGTGACGAGAAGGGACCATCGCGCAGTTCTTAGAGGATAAATGTGGACATACTCACAGCTAGCACCGGAAAAGACTGGGTCTCGACCACCGGAATCAATCACGCCGATGAGAAGACGGCTCAGAAGACCGAAGGATTTAACCAACGGCTGAATCAGCTCCTCACCGAGATTTTGCTATCCGAGAACCTTGTGATGTTGGCGGGGCTCGGGACGACGCTCTATGTGAAAGACGGGAGCGGAAAGCCTGTCGCCCCGACCATGGGAAAACTTTGGGACGAATCGATCACGATAGCGGGAGAAGGTTTCGGCGCTTTGAAAGCGCACGTAAAGTATGCGACCCCGCCTGAAGGCGACAATATCGAACTGCTCCTTTCCCACTGCCAGTTGGCTCAGCGGTTCGATCCCAGCGCTGAAGTAGCGAAATTTGTCGAAAGCGCGGAGGCACTGATCGTCAAGAGATGTCGCTTTGTCAATTCCGAGTCAAATCTTACCTTTCACGAAAGTTTCTTGCGTAAGGTCGCTAGACGAAACCCCCGGAAACCGAGACTGAAACTTTTCACAACGAATTACGACATAGCTTTTGAGACTGCAGCCAGTCATGCACGCTTCATTGCCGTCGACGGCTTCTCGCATACACACCCTCAAGAGTTTGATGGGTCGCATTTTAATTATGACTTCGTGTTGAGATCCCAAGACCGAGATGTACCCGATTACCTCGCCAATGTATTTCACCTCTATAAGCTTCACGGCTCTGTGGACTGGGAGCTGGACAGGTCTCAAGTCATGAAGAGGCCCTCTCCAACTAAGCCACTGATAATCTATCCCCGCTTGAGCAAGTTCGAATCGTCGTACGATCAACCGTTCATAGAACTGATGTCCCGATTCCAGCTTTCCCTACGGGAACCGAATACGGGCCTTCTCGTACTCGGTTTTGGTCTCGACGACCAGCACATAGTTCAGCCCATAATGTCAGCCATCAGGGCAAACGTAGGTCTGAAAGCTGCTATTGTGGACCCCGCCCTGAAGGGCTCGAAGAAAGAGCCCGTCGCTGCGATCCAATCGCTTATTCAAAACGGTGATTGGCGGCTCGCCCTCGTCAACGCCAAATTCGAAGACGTCGTTCCGTTGCTACCCGACTTGGTAAAGGAAACCGAAGCAGAACAGCACCGCGCGCGGCTGAGAGGCTTGGAAAACGCGAAATGAGCAAATCCCTGCCAATCTATCCGTTTGATGACCAACGTTCTGTCGGAACGATCATTGAGGTGGGTCCTTCGGTCGCGAAATTGAACCTGCCCCACGCAACCGTTCCGGCTGGTCAGTGGCTTCACGGGCATAGGCTCAGCGCTGGTGAGGTCGGCGAATATTTGCTGATCGAGGCGGGGGAATTTGCCATCTTAGGGCGACTAATCGGCGTGAAACTCCCGGAGCGCGAACGATTGACCGTTGAGCCAGAATTGGGCGCTCAACGTAGTGCTCATCCATTGGGAACGATGCAGCTGTTAGCAACTCTCTCGATTAAAGATGGTGTTGTCTCACCTGGAATATCCACCTATCCCCGCCTCGGAAGCAAGGCTTACTCGGCTCATCCTCTTTTGCTTAAGTGGATCGCTGAATCGTCACAGCGAGGCGACTCACCGAGCAATCCTCTGGTCCTCGAATTGGGCTTGTTGCCGTCAACCACGGACACAATGGTGAATCTTACGCCGGAACGTCTCTTCGGACGACATTGCGCCCTATTGGGTGCAACTGGTGGTGGCAAGAGCTGGACTATCGCTCGTCTAGTAGAACAGGCATCCGCGACGAACGCGAAAGTCTTGCTTCTGGATGCGACCGGAGAGTTCTACACGCTTGAGTCGGGTGTATCCCACGTCCAGGTCGGTGCTGGCAAGGCCCAGCCTGCGGGCTGCAAGGAGGTCGTTTTTCCGTACTCGGAGCTTACGGAAAGCGATCTCTTCGCTCTCTTCAGGCCCAGTGGGCAAACACAAGGGCCAAAACTCCGAGCAGCGATGAAGAGCTTGAAGCTTGCGAAGCTGGCTCCTGCCTTGGCGCCGGCAGGTTATATCGTAAAAACCCAGGTGCAAAAAACCTCTTATCACGCGGGTTACGCGGCCCATGCCGCTAAACTGGAATCGCCAAGTACCGATTTCGAGATCAAACACCTCACGCGACAGATTGACGCTGAATGTGTGTGGCCATCGGGAGGAACGGCAGCGGCGCCAGATCCCAACCGCTGGGGCAATACGAATGAAGCGGAGCGCAGCTACTGCGTCACGATGATAACGCGAATCGAAGACATGCTGAGCTCGCAAGACTTGGCCTGCGTCTTTCAACCAAATGGGAAAATGTCCATAGCAAAAGAGCTCGACGACTTTCTCAGTGATAGAGCGCGACGGACTCTGCGGATTTCGCTGAGGCACTTGCCATTTGGGCACCACGCGAGAGAGATCGTCGCGAATGCTATTGGGAGACATCTACTAGCATTGGCACGGGACGGGAGATTTAAGGAACAGCCTCTGGTTCTTTTTTTGGATGAAGCGCATCAATTTTTGAACAAGGAATTAGGCGACGAGAATTCTCGCTATCCGCTTGACTCATTCGAGTTAATTGCCAAGGAGGGTCGAAAATTCTCGCTTAACATCTGCATTTCGACTCAGCGGCCCAGAGACGTTCCCGAAGGCGTTCTGAGTCAAATGGGGACACTCATCGTCCATCGCCTTACGAACGACAAAGATCGCGAGGTAGTGGAGCGCGCGTCAGGCGAAATCGACCGTTCGGCGGCCGCGTTCCTCCCCACACTTTCAACCGGTCAAGCGGTGATCATCGGTGTCGATTTCCCAATGCCCCTTACAGTTCAGGTAGAAAAACCTAAGCAGAAACCGGATTCTCGAGGGCCGAACTATCAGAAGTACTGGGGCAAGGCTACTGACGCAGTACCCGCCCAAGCAGCGAAGCCAGTGCTGATTGCCAAGAAAAAGGTTTGAATCACCACTGCAAACGGGCTGTTTATGTCTCTCTATCGCGTTCTCAATTACAGTCGGTTTAGCTCAGGCATAGAAAACAGAGTTGCCTAAACCCGAGCGTTGCGATGCTTTCTGAATCTACAAGGCTAATGGATCTAGCAAGAGTAGCCTTATCGTAACTACCCGCAGGTAATCAACGTAGGATTGAGATTGGAGTAGCTGAAGCTGCTTACGGGATTCTGCCGAACGGGAAAGCCAGTACTGCATCGTCGCGCCAACCACGACGCCGACCAGTGGTGGTAGCACTGCTGTCCATTCATTCCATATACCTACCTATACTCCCATACGAAACCGATAGGACTTTTTCCATCGGTACGCCCCATCTACTTTTTCAAACTCTTCCGGTTCGTTCGGTGCCAATTCGTCCAGCACATTTTCCACCTCGCGTTGTGAGTACGGGTTGGGTTCTTCAATCGCATCAAACACCTGTTGTGCTGTGCCCTCGCCCATTGCTAGCAACCGCGCCTTGACGTGTTCATATCGCGTGTCTTCGGCCATTAGTTTTCCTCTGATCTAAATCTAAAGTAAGCCGTTTCCGCTCACCACGCCCAGCAGCAATGATACAGTTTATACGTTCGATTTTTTTGACGTGGGCGGCAGAAGTACTCTCTGAAGGACATCGCTGGCGCAGATAAAGAACCGACTCCGCTAGCGTAGTCGCCGTCACCCTGCGGTAACTGAGACCGACACCGATCCTGTGACCTGTTTGTTGAACTTTGTGGATCTCACCGCCTACAAAATCGCCCACAGAGAGTTTTTTACGTTTCCAAAAAATGCGGTATCTTCTTGAAAAGAATGGTCGGGGCGAGAGGATTTGAACCTCCGACCCCCTGGTCCCGAACCAGGTGCTCTACCAGGCTGAGCCACGCCCCGACAAATAAGCGCTCGGCTGAAAACGATAGCCCGCGCAGACCATCAAGATTAACATAGCTCCGTGCGCTGCAACCACATAGAACAGATAAGCTCTCAGATAAGCTCGCAGCAGCCACACTTGCGTTCAGCGTGGAGCATGTGAACCCATCGCATGAAGTAATCCAACAAGATACTGTGACGATTGAAAGAAGATTTGGGGAGCGATCATTGAAATAGACAGCTCCGAGCGAACAATGAAGCGAGGTTTCCCGCGTGGCTTTCGACAAGCACCAACTCAAGAAAATTGACGCGTATCGCTGGCTCGTTCCGAAATCCACGCAGGAAGGAATGCGCACCGACGCACTCATTTACGCCGACGTCAAGCTCCTCGAGCAGATCGTCACCGATTTCTCCATCGAACAGGCCATGAACGTCGCGCATCTTCCCGGCATCGTCGGACGCGCGCTCGCCATGCCGGACATTCATCAGGGCTACGGCTTTCCCATCGGCGGAGTTGCCGCTACCCGCGTTCGAGACGGCGTCGTCTCCCCTGGCGGCGTCGGCTTTGACATCAATTGTGGTGTGCGCCTGCTCGCCAGCAACTTCACTCGTACCGACGTCGCGCCGAAGTTGCGCGAACTTGTGAACCAGCTGTTCCGTGCGGTTCCTTCAGGCGCGGGTTCTGAAGGGCCGATTCCGTGTTCGTGGTCGGACTTATTTGACGTGCTCGCTCGCGGCTCAGCTAGCCTAGTCGAGTGCGGCTTCGGTGACGCCGACGACATCGTGTTTTGCGAAGAGTCCGGCGCGATGGATGGCGCCGATCCCGACAAGATTTCTGACCGCGCCAGGCAGCGCGGCCGCACCCAGCTGGGCACACTCGGGAGCGGCAATCATTTTCTCGAAGTACAGTACGTTGAGAAACTTTTTGAGCCGGAGACTGCCGCGTGTTTCGGCCTTACGGAAAATCAGGTCGTCGTGCTCATTCATTGCGGCTCGCGCGGACTGGGCCACCAGGTCTGTACCGATTTTCTTAAATCAATGAACGAGGCCATGCGCCGCTACGGTATTACTCTGCCTGATCGCCAACTCGCCTGCGTGCCTTCACAATCTCCCGAAGGACAGGCATATCTTGGCGCCATGTCGGCGTCTGCAAATTTTGCGTGGGCCAATCGTCAGGCCATCACGCATTTCACGCGGCAAGCCTTCCAAAACACTTTCTCCAGCGATTCGCGCCTGCGCGTTGTCTATGATGTAGCCCATAACATCGCCAAGACCGAGCGCCATCGCGTCGGCAACACTCAGGAGAATGTTCTCGTGCACCGCAAAGGCGCCACGCGTTCGTTTCCCGCCGGTTCGCCGTATATTCCTGCAGCCTATAGAGACGCCGGACAGCCCGTGCTGATCCCCGGGTCTATGGGGACGTCAAGCTATGTTCTCGTGGGAACCGACCGTGCCATGGAAGAAACCTTTGGCACAGTCTGTCACGGCGCAGGCCGCGCCATGTCGCGCACCGCCGCAAAAAAAGGACGCGATGCTCGCTTCGAAACACAAAAACTCGCGGACCAGGGAATCATCGTTCGCTGCGAAACACGCGACGGCATCCTCGAAGAAATCCCCGATGCCTATAAAGACATCGATGCCGTCATCGACGTCGTACACAATGCCGGCCTCGCCCGCCGCGTCGCCCGTCTCCGCCCCATGGGCGTAATCAAAGGCTGACCGCAGAGCCATTCACGTCGTGCCTCTACAAAAGAAACGGGGCGTAGTCAAAAACCCACGCCCCGGCTCGCCAATTATCGTGCTGGCTTAGAACTCGAAGCGCGCGCCGATCTGCATGACTCGCGGCGAGCCCTGAATCCCAGTGAAGTTAGACCAGTTCGAAGGTGGCACACGCCTCCGAACGGCTGGATCAGACCTCATCCCGAAACCCGTCCTGCTGGTGTCTAGCGTACCCATGCGTTGGAGATTGGCGACGTTGAAAACTTCCCATCGTAGAGCTAACTTCTGCTTCTCGTTCCAAGGCATCGTGATTGATTTGCTTAGCCCCAGGTCAAGGTTCGCAAATCCAGGCAACCGAAAAATGTTGCGCTGGCCGGTTTCGCCCGGATAGGCGTTGCGGAAGCTCTGGTAGATTCCTGTAGGGTCACAACCAAACAATTTCGGGTTTGCCGGCGTGCCGGTACCGCCTTTAGTGACGCAGGTATTAACCGGACGCGTGGGAGTTGTGTTGCTCTGGACGTTCCAATTGGTGGCCCAGCGGCTATCGTCATACGGAGCACTGACCGGCAATCCGGTGTTCCACCGGAAAATACCGGAAAGCTGCCATCCGCCGATAACTGCGTCGACGCCCCGGCTTACGCCGCTGGCAATCAGTTTGTTACGGCCAAACGGGAGCTGGTAGACCGCATTTATATTGATGAGATGCCGCACATCAAAATCCGAACTCGCATAATTGTCCCGCTGACGAATGGGATTGAGGATACTTGCGTACGCGGTGCTGGTTTGCAAGCCGGAGGCATCATCCAAAGAGTGTGAGAATGTATAGTTCAGGTCCCACGAAACATCATGCCAGCGCTGACGCAGCGACACTGCCAGCCCGTTATACCAGGAATTGGCAATCGTACCCCACGATGACAAGGCGCCGTACTGCGGGTTGTAAAAGTATGATTTGCCCGTAGCTTGCTCAACATCATCCTGGAACGAGGTCCAGTCATTAGCATAGAAATTTCGAGCGATCCAGAAGACAGTCTGCGTCGGCGTAAAGCCAGCCGGAATGCAGGGAACAACCGTTCCGGCAATGTCTGTGCATGCGCCGTCATAGAACGAATTCATAATCGCTGCCAAGTTTGCCGGAAAAATATTCTCGAAGTACGGAATAGGAGTGACCGCCGTGTTGGCCGGTGGGCGTGTCTGCCTGATCTGCTCAAGCATGGTCCCGGCTGTATACCAATCCATCCCCGACTTTGGATCGCGTAGGTTATTAAGTGCAGCGACGTCACGCGTAGACAGCAGATTTACGCCGCGACGACCCAGATAAGATGCTTGCAAAACGAAACCTGCCGGGAGTTCCCGCTCGAAGGTCAAGTTCCAGGCATGCTCAGTGGGCGCCACCAGTCCGGCGTCCAAAGAACTTTCGATGCGCCGCTGGAAATCGGCGGGTTGCTTAACGGGAAACGTCAGGTTGCCAACCTTTGGCACTAACGGTAGGTTATGCACGTTTTGGGTGTAGCCCGAGAACCGGGGCCCGAGGTTGTTGGTGATGTTATACGTGTTGGCTGACACCGTGAACTGCTGGGTGAATCCCAGAGTGTTATTCAGATCGAAGGCCACAGCCAAAGCCTCTCCATAATAGTCGTTGGTCTTCGCATATCCCGCTCGGATGACCGACTTGCCTCCGGGACCGAAGAATCTCGCGAGAGGGCCGCTTTCAAAATTCGGCGACCACGCGATTGCAACACGAGGCTGAAAATTGTCCTTATCCCAATTGTACATAGGAGACTTGCCGTTTGCCGGGCCCGAGAGATTCAGCGAGATCTGCTGATTATAGGGAGTGCCGCTTGCGGCGCCCGCCACGCGTCGCGCAAAAAACTCATTTAAAGGAATATCCGGTTTCGTTTCGAACCCCTGGGTTTCGTACACGGGCTTGCTCAGGCCGTAGCGCAGACCATACGAAAGAGTTAGATTGCGGCGTATCTTCCATGCGTCTTGGAAGTAGACATCATATTCTTCGGTAGCAAAGTTTCGGTTCGTCGGTGTCCCCGCGGGCTGCACGCTTCCATCGTGTGCGAATGAGAATCTCGCTGTGTACTGTGTATAGCGTCCGATAAGGGCTGTAGCAGCGTTTTGGGCGTCCGCGCCCGACTGCACCGCCGGGAGGTTATTTTTTGCCACGTAAGCATCAATGGCATCAGAAACCACAGCACCCGCCTGTGCGTAGAACGACGGGTTAGTTATGGCGCTGTCGAAGGCGCTGCCGAAGCTTATGCGACTGTTCCGAATGAGTCGGATGTTCGTTCCAAACTGGAATGTATGGCTACCCTTCATCCACGAGGTGTCGTTGGTTATATTGTGAACTGGTGTGACGCGATCCAGTTTCCGTTGGAAAAGATTGGGGGAGAAGATAAAACGAAAGGAAATAGCGTTATCAGTGCTGTCGGCACCTGTGGTGGTTGCCTGCCTTGTGATTCCATATCGAAAATTATTAACCCACTTGTTGCTGATGGTCCAGGTGTGGCTACCCACCAATCCCCACGGGTGGCTCCAGACGGTCGGAGAGGGTGTATCGGGGAATTGCGATACCTGGGTGGTATGGTCATAGATGTTATTAATGCGAAGGTAGGCCGTTTGCTTGCTCGTTATCGTCCAATCCAGTTTGGCCACATGTGAGTTCAAGTTTACTGGTGCCCGCGCATTGAATCGAAAGCCCGCAGTATTGCGCAAGCTTCCGAACACGCTGTCTCCCACCGTGAAATCATTGGCCGGGTACTTTCTCGCAGCGTCGGCCAGTGCTGCTAGGGCAGCTGGGTTGATTCCAGCTTGGGGAAATACGCCATTGGAACCTTGCAGTTGTGCCAAGGTCAGCGTCTGAACGCTGCCACCGCTGGCCACGTACTTCAGTGACCCTTGCCCCATGGAAGGCAACGGCACCACGCGAACCGCAGGCGTTTCCGCGGCGTCGCGGCGCCCTTCATAGCTGTAAAAAAAGAACAGCTTGTCTTTCTTAATGGGGCCGCCGAAAGCAGCGCCGAAGGTATTGCGGATGAGCTTGGGCCTTGGAAGATTGTGCTGGCTGCCGTCGGCAGCGGTTATAAGTGTGCGGTTATTGAAGAAATCATTTGCCGTGAAAATTGTATTCCGATGAAATTCGAACAGCGAAGCGTGGAATTGATTCGTCCCACTTTTAGTTACCAAATTGATTTGTGCAGCCGACGAGCGCCCCTGATTCGCATTAGAGCCGACAGTCGTGACGCGAAACTCCTCAATCGCCTCGGAATTTAAACGCAAGACCGGTGTACCCAATGCGTTGGTCTGTGCTTCGTTGATGTCTACACCGTCCAATGTGATATTGGACTGATCATTCCGTGCACCGGCCACATAGCCGTCACGAGTCACGCCCGGCTGCAATGTAAGAAGCGCTTGGACATTTCGCGATTCAAGAGGAAGCTGCGTGATTTGTTGGCTCACGAAGGTATTGCCCAATGAGGCGTCCTGCGTATTAATTTGGACCTCGCGTCCGCTCCCCTCCACGATGACAGTCTGGGTGGATTCGCCCAACTCGAGTTGCGCACTGGCATCGGTGGGGTTTCCGACCAGCGCGCGCACTGTCAGGACTTGTTTCCTGAAACCCGGAGCTGCGATCTCGACTTTATACTCCCCGGGTGGAATCAATTCGAAACTGTAATCGCCATTCGGACTGGTGGTTTGAGTACGAGTGTTATTCGTAGCTTCGTTTGTGATGGTTACAGTGGCACCAGTTACCTGTTTGCCCTGCGGATCGGTGACCGTCCCGCGGATATTCGAGGTACCTAACTGTCCCCATGCCAGGCTCGCGGTAAGTATCAGCGCGCACACCAACCCGACGAAATTTTTTAATAGATTGCTCATATGTTGCTCCTTGCAAACCCTAATGGTTTGAGAGAAATACTTATGAGATCGAGGCAGGGGTAGAGGCTTGCTGTGGCAACGCATCGACCGATGAGCGTGGAATACCCTCTTGCATCGTTCGGATCTAAAGGCACCACTTTTAGGACACCCACTCTTGACCACCCGCTCGTGGCTGTGTTTTTAGGACAGAACACCTGAATTGTCAAGCGAGGATCCATCGAAAACAGAATTACGATGCAAGAATTATCGCCAGGTACGCATCCAAAGTTTTTATGCTGCTGAAATCCCGTTATCGAAATGTTTCAACGGGGAACGTCTTAAAGAGATGGGGAGACGCGTAGTGAGGTTTCTAGGGACTCTTGAGTCGGACGAGTTTAGACTCGGTGATGGCGGGGATTTTTCGGATGGGCTGCAGGATGGATTCGGTGACTTCGCCGTCGAGGCGCACTAGCGATACGGCCTCGGCGCCTCGCACGGCGTCGCGGCGGCCGAGTGCAAACGTGGCGATGTTGACTCCCCGGCTTCCGAGAATCGTTCCGATTTGGCCGATGACTCCGGGCTCATCGCGATTGCGCAGATAGAGAAGCGTTCCCTCGAGCGGCGTCTCCAGTGCGATGCCATCGATGTTGAGTATGCGGGGAAGGGTCCCGTGCAAAACTGTCCCTTCGATAGAAATCGAACGCACGCAAGGCGCTGGAGGCTCGCACAATGCCGCGACCTCGATCGTGTGCGGGAATCCATAATCGCGACGCCGGGTATGCTCTTCCACCAGGAGTCCGCGCGCCGCTGCAACCGTGCCAGCATTCACCAGATTCACCTTTTCGGACAGCACGGTATTCAATAGCCCAGCCAGCACCGCGCTGCGCAGCGTGTTCGTGCCCAACTCGGCGGGCTCGCCGGCGTATGTGATGCGCAATTTCGACGGCCAGCCTTCAGCCACCTGTGCGGCCATCGATCCCAGCCGCTCCGCCAAATCGAGATAGGGACGCAGGCGGCGGTATTGCTCAGTTGAGAGCGGCGGCAAATTGACCGCGTTGCGCAAGATTCCTTCGGCAAGAAAGTCACGCACCTGTTGTGCGATGAGCGTGCCAACTTCTTCCTGAGCCTCTTCGGTTGAGCCGGCGACGTGCGGCGTAGCAATGACGTTGTGCAGTCCGATGAGCGGTGAATCACGTGGCGGCTCGGTGGCAAATACGTCGAGTGCCGCACCGGCAAGGTGCCCGCTTTTGAGCGCCTCGGCGAGCGCCGCTTCGTCCACCAATTCGCCGCGCGCGGCATTCACTAGGCGCGCGCCTTGCTTCATCCTTCCCAGCGTTTCGGCGTTGATTAGTTTCTCGGTGGACGGGCTCAGAGCGGTGTGCAGCGATACAAAGTCCGCACGCGCGAGCAAATCATCGAGTGCAACAAGCTCGACCTGCGCTTCTTGCGCAACGCTCGCGGTGATGTACGGATCGTACGCCAGCACGGGCATCTCGAAAGCATGCGCGCGGCGAGCCACTTCACTGCCAATCCGGCCCAGGCCGATGAGACCCAGCGTTTTGCCGCGCAGCTCGACTCCGGCGGAGGAACCTTTCTCCCAGCGTCCTGCGCGAATCGCCGCATCGTGCCGCGGAACGTTGCGAGCCAGCGCCAGCAGCAGCGCGAAGGTATGTTCGGCAACGCTGATGGCGTTTCCGCCAGGCGTGCTCATTACCAAAACGCCGCGTCGCGTCGCGGCATCGAGGTCGATATTGTCGACGCCAACTCCAGCGCGGCCGACAACACGCAGCCGCGAAGCTTTCTCGAGGAGTTCGTCGGTGACGCGAGTTGCGCTGCGCACTACGAGTCCTTCTGCGTCGGCGAGTTCGGCTTCGACCTTGCCTTTTTCCGGGATTACAACTTGCCACCCAGGCTCGCGCAGAATCTCCAGGCCACGATCGCTGATCTTGTCGGCCACAACAATTTTCATGGGCGTATAGCGTAGTGGCAGTCGCGGGCAGTGTCAAATGCGGCGGGGTGCTGTGCTATAGTGGAATTTCCTCTTGCTATGGGACTCGTGGAACAAATTCAGGCTGATTTGACGCAGGCCATGAAGTCGAAGGACGAATTGCGCCTGAGCGCCCTGCGCATGGTGAAATCGGCTCTCAAGCTGAAAGAGGTGGAAAAAATTCGGCCGCTTGAAGATGCCGAGGTGCTGCAAATTCTGCAAACCTTGATCAAGCAGCGGCGCGAGTCGATCGAAATGTTCACGCGCGGCGGACGGCAGGAACTCGCCGCCAAAGAGCAGAAAGAAATTCTGGTGATCGAATCGTATCTTCCTTCAGCGCCTTCTGACGCGGAAATGGACCAAGCCGTTGAGCGCGCGGTGACGGAAACGGGCGCGAATTCGCCGAAACAAATGGGCGCGGTGGTCAAAGCGGCGAAGGCGCTGTTGCAGGGCAAAACTGTGGACGGCAAAGCGCTCAGCGACCGTGTGCGCGAGCGGCTCTCTCGGACGTCGTAAGTTTTTCCCCGGCTTTTCCCCTCCTTCTGTCAGCACTTGTTTACCGCGCTCTCTTGCTCATTCCTTTTTACTCTTTTGCGCCTCCACTGTAACCTCTCGCGCTGGTGTATCCTCTCGCTGTGCCGCTTCCGGAAATAATTCCCGTCCGCTACACCGAAGAAGAAGCCGGGTACGTGACTATTCGTCCGGTGGTGAAGCAAAATTTTCGCCAGGAAGAATTGGTCGACATGATCCTGCGGGTGACCGGCAAGGATCTGGAACGCATCCGGCGAATTTTGCGCGCGGGCACCGTGGTATACAACTTCTTTCGCTACTGGTGGACCGGCTTCGATACCGACGCGACAGAATTGAGCGCGGTGCTTGCCAAATTTCCGAGCGCCGATTCCTCGCGAGTATTTCGTTCCGCAGACTGCGATGCGGTGCTCATTGAGTTCGGCGGGGGAACGCAACACCAAGTGGCGGAATTCACGCGTCACGCACTTTCGCGAAAACGCTTCCTGCGTTCCAAAAGCCTCTGGGAGCGGTTCATGGCGCTGGCCGAGAGCGGCTCGCTCGTGTATCAGGAGTACTCCTATGCGCGGCGCTCCGACCTTTACCGGCGGGTGCTGGCTCCGGCCGAGCTTGCGGCTCTCGTCTCGGACGCTAGCAAGCTGGCGCCGCGCGGTTTGCGCCATTCCCTCCATCATCTTTCTCACGTTACGTCCCTGACCTACTTCTGCCCGCGACGCTAGCGGACCGTCGCTAGAGGTTACCTAATTTTGCGATTTCCTGCGTCAGGCACTAGCGCCTGTGGAGTGCACTGTCAAACATACATACCTTTTTCGTTGGCATCGCCGCGCTGCAAGCTGCCCCGCCAGCTTGACACTGTGATAATCCGCTTCCGCGCATGCTCACTCTGGGGCATAATCCGGCGCGATGGCGGCCTACCAAGTTGGCCGGACGGCAAAGTGAGAACGGCAACATAAGGTTGGCGTCGGAGGAGGTTGCACCGTGAGCATAAAGCAGTGGAGTTCAACAGCGCCACCGAGTGAATTCCGCACTTATGTTCCTGCGGCGGAAAGTCCCGCTGAATTCACGTGGCGCGCGGTGATTTTAGGGGCACTGTTCGGGCTGCTGTTTGGCGCGGTGACGGTTTACGTTGGGCTGCGAGCTGGGCTGACGGTGTCGGCTTCGATTCCCATCGCGGTGCTGTCGATCAGCATCCTGCGCGCCTTCGGTCGATCCACCATCCTGGAAAATAATATTGTGCAGACGACCGGTTCGGCCGGCGAATCACTGGCGGCCGGTGTCATGTTCACGATTCCGGCGTTGATCTTTTTGGGTTTTAGTTCGGAATTCACGTTCTGGCGAATTTTTCCGCTGGCGCTGCTCGGCGGATGGCTCGGCGTTTTGTTCATGATTCCGCTACGGCGGCAGCTCATCGTGAAGGAGCATGGGAATCTAACTTTCCCCGAAGGTACGGCGTGCGCTGACGTTTTGGTTGCCGGAGAACGCGGTGGGTCATTTGCAGGACGGGTTTTCTGGGGACTGGGCGTCGGGGGAGTCTACACATTTCTAATGAACACCGCGCAAGCTTGGACAGCGCAGCCCGAGCACCGTCCGACTTGGTTTCCCGGAGCTTCTTTCCGCGCGGCGATCACTTCGGAATATCTCGGTGTCGGCTACATCATCGGCCCGCGCGTAGCCGGAATCCTCTTCGCCGGCGGAGTGGTCTCCTGGCTTCTGGTGATGCCGGCCATTAAATTTTTCGGGCAGCTTTCCGGCAATGCCACTATTTATCCCTCGACGATTCCTATACCGCAGATGTCCCCAGATGATCTTTGGCGAACGTATATCCGACCGATGGGCGCGGGGGCGGTGGCCGCTGCGGGCTTGATCACCTTGATTCGCACCATGCCAACGATTGTTTCGGCGCTGCGCGCCGGTTTAAAAGATGTGCGCGCCGAAGGCGCAGGCCAAGCCAGCGCGGTGAGTCGCATCGATCGGGATATATCGATGCGCAGCGTGGTGATTGGCTCCTTCGTGATCATCGCGATGATGTGGGTTCTGCTGACGTTTCATCCGATGGAAGGTGCGGGCACCCGCTGGTATCAGAATCTTCTGGCCGGCATTTTTGTGGTTGTTTTTGGATTTCTGTTTGTGACCGTTGCTTCGCGCATCAGCGGATTGCTCGGCAACTCTTCGAATCCCGTGAGCGGCATGAGTATCGCTACGCTGATGGCCACATGCGCCATCTTTTTTCTTGCCGGCTGGACCGCGCCGAACTACGCCGTTCTGGCTCTCACCATAGGCGGCGTTGTGTGTATTGCTGCAGCCATCGCCGGAGCTACTTCTCAGGACCTCAAGACCGGTTATCTTGTAGGTGCTACCCCGTTTTACCAACAGCTTGGCCTACTTGTGGGCGTAACCGTTTCCACGGCAGCCATCGGCGGCACGCTCTATGTGATGAATCGCGGCCTCGAAAAATATGTCCCCGCGCAAATTCCACTCAATATCGCAGCGCTTCCCACCGGCGTGAAAATTGAACGAGCTTTGTTCGAGTATCAGGGCAAGAGCTACCAGCTGATCAACGTTCTGGGCTCGGATAAAATTCCCGACGGCGAATATTTGTATGACGCGAACACTGGGCAGATCGCGATCCGGTGGGAACAAGGTATCGGCAGCGATAAAGCTCCCGCTCCTCAGGCGCGTCTGATGGCCACAGTCATTAACGGCATTCTCAATCAACGGCTCCCCTGGCGCTTGGTTCTTATGGGAGTTGCTCTGGTTGTCGCTGTGGAGTTGCTTGGAGTGCGGTCGCTCGCGTTTGCAGTGGGCTCCTATCTTTCGATCGCCACCACCTCGGCGATGTTTGCTGGCGGGCTGGTGCGCTGGTTGGTGGAGATTTCTTCGAAAGAAAAGAAGGAAGAAAGCGAGGCAAGTCCCGGCGCCCTGTATTCTTCAGGTCTTATCGCTGCGGGAGGTATTTTCGGCTTGCTGGCCATTATCATTAATCTCTTGAAAGACCCTGAAATTCCCAAACACGCCCCTGGATGGATCACCTCGGTTTTGCGCCTGCCATGGCAGGAAAAGAGCCTCGTCTTTGGTCCCGCGATTCTCCGGTCGCTCACCACAAACAATCTTTTTGGCTTGATCATGTTTGTGCTGCTCGGCGCTTCGCTCTTTTATTTCGGGCGCAAGAAACTCGACTGACGCGTGCTTTGACTCTGCTCCCCCCCGGCCGTAAACTGGCGGTATATGGCCTCATTTTCTCGTCCCCGCGGCTACTCGTTCAATTGGAATAGCTTCATCACGCCGGGCGTGAAAACCATTGTGCTCGTTTGTACCGGCGTCTTTCTGGTCGAGGTACTCGCCTTTTTGTTCTTGCCTGCAGCCGCGACCCAATGGTTGATCAAAGTATTGGGCCTGACCCCCTGGACGGTGACGCGCCTTTTTTTGTGGCAGCCATTCACCTACATCTTTCTCCACGACCCCACATCTCTGTTCCATATCCTGATCAATATGTTGATGCTCTGGATGTTTGGGCGCGACCTTGAACAAATTTGGGGCAAACAGCGCTTTTACCGTTACTTCCTCATGTGCGGGGCCGGCGCGGGTTTAATCAACGTGGTCGTCAAACTGCTGCCCATTCTCTGGGGAGGCAGGGCATCCATTACACCCACAATTGGGGCCTCCGGCGCTATCTTCGGCATCCTCATTGCCAATGCAATTCTTTTCCCCGACAGGCAGATCTGGCTGATCCCTTTTCCCGTGAGTATCGCCATGCGCCCTTATGTCGCAGTGATGGGTGCGATCGAATTCTTCGCCACACTCGGCTCGGGTGGCGACAATGTCGCGCACATCTGCCACCTGGGTGGGATGCTCGTCGGCTATCTTTACCTGCGTCGTGGCTCGATGCTGTACCGAGCGCGCAATCGCTATTCGGATTGGAAAATGAGCCGAACGCGCCGCAAGTTTGACGTCTATATGCGTGAGCACAAAGACGAGCCACCGTCACGCCCGGACCGCTGGGTCAACTAGAACCTTTCGTTCCTATCGAGCAACTTCCTCTGCGAGCCCGCAGCGTCACCTTTTGCGGTTACCGGCAGGTACCTTCGAGAGAGAACTTAAGGCGCGACCTGTTACCTCCCCCAGGCTCGCGCATATGCTTAGAGAGGCCCCGGGCGCACTGCTCGAGCGTCCGGCAGCGGCAACGCATCAATGAGCCAAGCATTTTCTCCATGGCCTGCGCCCTGGCGATCATGGCAGTCAATTCTTTGATCTTCTTGCGCGCCAGTCGGCGCCAGCGAACTCCGGCTGGAGTGGTTGCTGGGAAACCATGGAGGAGCAGTTTGATTTCGCCGAGCGTAAAGCCGGTCTGCTTCGCAAAACAAATCAACACTAATGGATACGCGGATTCCGCGGAATAAACCCGCCTGCCATTTTTGCGCAGCGGTGTACCCAGCAGTCCTTCCTTCTCATAGTAACGAATTGCAGAGGATTGCAGTCCGTGGCGAGCCGCGAGCTCAGCGATTCTCATGTACTCCTCGTAAACTAGAGCTTGACTTAAAGTCAACTTCAACTTCTAGCATGGTGCTCCCGGCCGGGCAACCCGGCGGGAGGAGGAAATCCATGAAACAGCAGCAAGAATGCGCAACGCAAGCTGTTCGGCTTACCATCTGTGCGGCGATTCTCTGTTTCCCCTGGTTGGCCGCGAATCAACTGGTAGCCGCGGCTCCGCAGGCCAACAGCGTAGCCTCGGTAAACCCACCCAACAAAGTGGCTGCGCGGGAGTCACCGTTTTACTGCAGCATTGAAAAAACGCTGACAAAAGCGGAGAGAGAGCACAAAAAGCAGCTGGCTTTGAAGATGGCCGGCGCGCGCCTGGAAACCACAGAACTCGTCGACGGCTACCAGTTCCGTTTCCGACCGGAAGGGTTGTCACTTGTCGAGTTGGCCGACTGGGTGACCACCGAAAGCCGCTGCTGCCCCTTTTTCGCCTTGGAGCTTGGGGTGGAGCGGGAAGGCGGACCGGTGTGGTTGCGGGTCAAAGGAAGAGAGGGCGTGAAACAATTCATCCGCGGCGAATTCAAGCTTCTCAAAGTGCACTAACTATTTTGTGGGAGAATTTCTCGATCCGCTAGCGAGTCGCCATTGCCGACGCCAAAGTCTCGTCGGAGATATTGGCGCCGGTCACTAAGTTCACCACATTTTTGCCGGCAAGACGGCGACCTGTGTTCCAGAGCGCCGCCGTCGTTGCCGCACCCGCCGGCTCGGTGACGATGTGCTCGGTAAGAAGGAGGTATCGCACCGCGCGCAATATGTCCTCGTCGCTGACCAGTTGCATTTCATCGACTAACGCGAGAATTTCCCGCACATTCGATTCGGACGATTCGCGCACCGCCAGGCCGTCGGCGATCGTGTCGCTGCTCTGGGTGGAAATTGCGCGCTTCTCTCTGAAGGACTGAACGTACGCCGGTGCGCGTTCGGCCTGGACGCCGATGATGCGCACTTGCGGTCGCAAATGTTTCGCCGCACGGGCAACCCCGCGGATCAACGTGCTGTCGCCCACGGGAACGAAGATCACGTCAACGGCAGGCATCTGCTCCGCAATTTCGCAACCGATCGTGGCCGTTCCCACGGTAAGGTCCGGTTCGACTCCGTCGACTATGTCCCACCATCCGCTGGCGCGCGCAAAGTGCGCGGCGTGCTCGCGGGTCTTCTCGAGAAACGCGCCAGCCTCGACAATTTCCGCTCGGTACTGCGCAATCACCGCGCGCTTCGCGGGGTTCGGTTCTACCGGCAGAAAAATTCTCGCAGGAATACCCAGCAAACGCGCGGCATAGGCCACCGCGGCGCCATGGTTGCCTGTGCTGCTGGTGACCGCACCCCTCAGATCGCCGCGCTGCAACCGTTGCAGCAAAGTGTAATACGCGCCGCGTACCTTGAATGAGCCCGTCGGCTGTTCACACTCGAGCTTCAGCAGAACCGTCGCGCCTGTTTCTGCCTCGAGCGATCTTGCCGTCACCATGCGGCTAACCGACGCAACGCCGCGCAACAATTCTCGCGCGCGTGTGACGCGGTCAAAATCCATCGCGGCTGCCACGGCATTGGGCACGGTGAGTTACCGGTAAGCGCAGGCTGCGCATGGCCGACCCGGAGCTTCCGTGCTCTGGCTATCGATCACTTGTTCATCGATCATTTGTGCGCCGGGGGTGCTCATCGGCGAAGCTCGCCAATGACGTGAAATTTCATAAAATTAGTGGTTCCGCGGACGCCCATTGGCGTACCCGCGACGATGCCGATGATGTCGCCGCGGCGCACCAGTTTTTCCTCGCACAAACGCTTTTCCGCCACAGCGGTCAGCGAATCTATGCTTTTCACGGCGGAGATGGTGCGCGGCAGCACGCCCCAGATCAGGCTGAGCGCGCGACGCGTCTGCGATTCCGGTGAGAACGCCACGATCGGGGTGCGTGGGCGATATTTTGAAATCAGTTGCGCGGTCGACCCGCTGTGTGTAAATACGGCGATCACTTTCATCTTCAACTCTTCAGAGGCGTGGGTGATCAATTCGCATGCGGTCTCCGCAATCTTGAGGTCCTCGGAGCGCGTGGGCCGAGGAAACTCGCGTATACTGCCTTCGGCTGCGCGAATAATTCGATCCATCATTTGCACGGTCTCGACCGGATAGCGCCCCGTGGCCGTCTCCGCGGAGAGCATGACCGCGTCGGTGCCGTCAAAAATTGCATTGGCCACATCGGAGGCCTCCGCCCGCGTCGGCCGCGGATTCTTGGTCATAGACTCCAACATTTGAGTCGCGGTGATCACCGGGCGGCGAAACTCTCGCGCCCGCGCAATAATTTGTTTCTGCACGACCGGCACGCGCTCGGGGCTCATCTCCACACCCAGGTCACCGCGAGCCACCATCACACCGTCGGTGATGGCCAGAATTTCGTCGAGATTGTCGATCGCTTCCGGTTTTTCGAGCTTGGCAATCACCGGCGTATTTTTTCCGGCGCGCCGGATGGCGTTTTTAGCCGCATGCACATCTTTGGGGGTGCGCACAAAACTCACCGCGACGTAATTCACTCCGTGGGCCAGCGCAAACACCAAATCCTCTCGGTCTTTTGCGGTCATAGCCGGAACGCTTAGGCGCACTCCCGGCAAATTGATTCCTTTGTACTCTCCCAGTTCGCCGCCATTGATCACCTCGCAGATAACCCGGCCTCGGCGCGTTTGCAGGACACGCAGCTCGATCAATCCGTCAGCCAGAAGGATACGATCATCTTTATGCACCTCACGCGCGAGCTGCGGGAATGTCGTGTTGACGCAAGCCGCGTTACCGGCAATAGGCTCGGTGGTAATCGTGAAGCGTTGCCCGGCGACAAGCTGCACGGTTTTTCCCGACGCGAGTGGGCCGGTGCGGATCTTCGGCCCCTGCAAGTCGGCAAGAATCGCGATAGGTTTTTCGTAGCGGACCGATGCTTCGCGGACCCGCGCAATCGTGCGCGAATGTTCGGTGTGCGTGCCATGGGAAAAATTCAGCCGCACCACGTCCATGCCCACGCGCATCAACTGGTCAATCATGGCTTCCGACCAGCTCGCGGGGCCCAGCGTACAAACGATTTTGGAGCGACGGAACGTTTGGCTCATTCGGAGCTTTGGGAAACCCTTGCGCAACAACTACATCGCCGCGAGCGCCACCGGTTTCCAGTGACCCGCTCGTACCAGAAATCAAGTTCGGGCGGGCGGGCCGCTCTCCGCCCTTCGACAGGTGCCCTATGACCTTGGCTTCCGGACTTGCGGAAAACCAAATGGGGCATGGGTTGCATGGCAACGGCACGGCTTGTAACCAGACTTGGCTTCATCAGACGTCTCCAGACTACTTCACCTGGGTAAACTCCGTGACGACCCGGTAGAGGAACTCGATGCCCTTGTAGAACGCTGCAATTGGGATCCGCTCGTCGTCCGCGTGCATGCGCCGCTCGTCTTGTTCTTCGAGCGGAAACGGCAACAAGCCGTAGGCTTGAACGTTATGCAAGCGAAGTTGCGCCGAGTCGGTGGCGCCGGTGGAAAGATAGGGCAGCACGATGGCTCCCGGGAACTCTTGCGGCGCAACGCGCTCGATGACTTGGAAAAGTTCGGTCTCGAGCGACGATGACGGGGAGGGCGCGCCGCCATCCGGTTGCACCTCAAGACTAATTTGCGGATCGTTCACCAATTTTTTTAGCTCAGACACCAGAGGGTCAATCATATCTCCGGGAAGCAGGCGGATGTTGAGGTTCGCGCGGGCCTCCGACGGCACCACGTTGGCGCGAATCCCGGCCTGCAACATCGTCGGAGCGATCGAGTCGCGGAGCATCGAGCTCCATGTGGGGTTCATCTCCGAAAGGATACGCATAGCATGCTCGGCGCGGTCCGGCGTGTCGAGCGCGCGCATCCACTTGGCTGTTTCGGCATCCTCGATGCGGGCGAGCTGCTCGAAGTAGCGACGCATGATCGTGCTTGGTTTCGCGGGAGCCTCGTAGGCCCCAATCTTGGCAATCGCAGCAGCAAGATGCACGACAGCATTGTCTTTTCGCGGCACTGAGGCGTGTCCCGACGCGCCCCTGGAGATGACCGCCACGTTCTGCGGGATTTTTTCGCTCGCTTGGATTCCCACGTACTGTACCTTGCCGCCTTTGACCATCACGCGGCCGCCCTCGTTGATTGCAAAACCGCACGCAAATTTTTCCCAATACTTGCCGATCATGACCTTGATGCTTGCGTCGCCGCCTTGCTCTTCATCCGTGCTGGCCAGGAAGATTACGTCGCGATTGAGGCGCACACCGGAACGCTTCAAAGCGACAAAAACCGCCATATTGGCGGTGACCATACCCTTGTCATCAATGGCGCCGCGGCCGTAGAGATAGCCGTCTTTGACAACGCCGGCAAAGGGATCCGCGGTCCACTTGGCTTTGTCTACGCCGACAACGTCGAGATGTCCCAGCAAAACAAGCGCCCGTGATGGATCGGCCAGCGCCGTCGAGCGCAGCCGAGCGACCACTGCGCTGCGCCCGGGAACTACCTCTAATAATTCCGAGGCGATTCCTTCCCTCTGGAATACAGCAGCGATATACTGCGCCGCTTTCGCCTCATTTCCCGGAGGATTGGTGGTATTAATTCGAATCAGGTCTGTGAGCCACACAAGAGCTTCTTGATCGAGTCGAGAAAGATCTGGAAGTCCAGAGGGCTGCGCAACAGGAACTTGAGCTGCTGCCGCGGGCGCTGAAGTTTGCGGCGCTGTGGTTTGCGGCGCTTGGGTTTTCGGCGCAGCGCCCTGCAAACCAGCGAGACCTGTCGAGAACTGTTTCGCCCAGACTGCGCTCGATCCAACGAGCAGCAGGATACTCACAACAATGCTGCGAACCGCGTGGCTACCACGGTAATTTAGTCTCATTGCCCTCAGAACCCTCAGGAAACTTCTCACCAGCAACCAACGTCATATTATCATGGGGTTGCGCGGGCCATGGCGCCCGCGAGCAACTCGTTGCGAAATCCGAATCATTGGCTCGCTGCGTTGGCGGCGACTTCAGCACGCTTTCGAGTGAGCGCAGGGCGCCCGCTTCATGACGATTTCATAGCCGCACGGTTCGCGGTACAATAAGGAAGGATAGAATCATGCTTAAGAAAATAGTGGTCATCATCATTTCCTGCGCCGTAGCCATTTCCGTGGTTATTTCTTCCTCAGGAACACCGGCTTTCGCACAATCTGCCGCGGGACAACAGACCAGCAAGCCGCAGACTGCAACACCAAATCCGCCAGACCAGAAACCGGATGCCGCGACCATCTCGATTGAGGTTCCGGTGGTTACCGTGGACGTTGTCGCGACAACAAATCACGGCGACATCATCCCGGGCCTAAAGAAAGAAAATTTTCGCATTCTGGAAGATGGCGTTCCCCAAACGATCACCAATTTTGCCGCGGCCGATGCGCCCATCACCATGGTTGTCCTGATGGAGTTCAGCAAGGTTGCTTACGGACTTTTTTCCTACAAGGCTCGGGAACAGTCCTACGACTTCGTCCGTTACCTGAATAAAAACGATTGGGTTGCGCTCGAAACGTTTGATATGAAGATGCGCGTAGAGGCGGACTTCACGCAGAATAAAGACGAAATTAAGGATGCTGTCGCACATCTTTATTTCCCGGGCTTTTCCGAATCCAACGTTTTTGACGCACTGCTCGAAACCGTGGACCGCCTGAAAGACGTGAAAGGGAAAAAATCAATCCTGCTGCTGGCTTCGGGTCTGGATACCTTCAGCAAGCACACCCTCGATCAAACCATGAAGGAATTGAGACAATCCGACGTAACTATTTTTTGCGTGGGCATGTCTCGTGACTATGTCGAATATATGGATAGCCACGGGTATATGGGCGGCGCCGGGCGTCTCGGCTACTATCAGGCGGAAAACCAGCTCAAGACCTTCGCGAACATGACCGGAGGGCGAGCCTGGAATCCGATGTTCCAGGGAGAGTTCCCCGGAATTTTTCAGGATGTGGTGGCTAGCTTGCGCAATCAATACAGCCTGGCTTACGTTCCGGCGAATCGGACGCGCGACGGAAAGTTTCACAAGATCAAGGTGCAACTCGTTGCGCCAGATGGAAGTCCGCTCGTGGTGCAGGACCAAAAGGGCAAGAAGCAAAAATACGTGGTCTACGCGCGCGAAGGTTATACCGCTCCCAAAGGCAATATCGGCGATTAGTTTTCCGCGGACGTTGCGCGGATTGGCCACCCGCCGGACCTGGCACCCGACCGTTTCAGCTACCAGCCAGACATTCAGCCGAGGAGCCGCGTGGTGATCTCCGATCCGAGCGACCGATCGACTTCCAATACTGCTAACGTTAGTATCCTCTCGAAAAATCAACCACGTTGAATAGATCGTTGCCGGCGAACCAGCGCTCCAGCAATTCCATGAACATGGCTGTTTGCCGGGGCCACAAGGCTTCGCTCACGGCGCTACTGTGCGGGGTGATGAACAAATTCTTTGTTGTCCACAGAGGGCTCTCGGGCGGTAGCGGCTCCTGGGCGGCAACGTCCAGAGCCGCCCCGGCAATTTGGCCGGTTTCGAGTGCGGCGATGAGAGCTGCTTCATCGAGCAGGGAACCTCGCGCCACGTTAATAAAAACCGCGGTGGGTTTCATGCGCGCGAATTGTTTCGCGCCGATCAAGGATTTTGTCTCCGGCGTCTCCGGCGCCGCCAGCACGACGTAATCGGCTTGCGGTAAGGCGTCTTCCAAACGTGATACCGGGAAACTTCCGTCGGCGAGTGTCGGGTCGCTTTTTCCCGACCGCGTTACGCTCAGGATGCGCATCGAAAAAGC
>DATNLZ010000137.1:0-64228 GCA_035602605.1 Candidatus Dormiibacterota bacterium | reverse complement strand
GCGCACCTTTTACCGCGACAGTGCAGAACGATCCTGGCAACAGAGGGGTTACCTGGACCCTCTCAGGCTCCGGCTGCGCAGGCGCAACCTGCGGCGCGCTCGGCAATGTTACGACAACATCAGTGACCTATACCGCGCCCGCGAGCATTCCTAATCCCGCGACCGTGACGCTGACGGCCACTTCCATCGGTGATAACTCGAAGTCATCCGCCGCCACGCTTACCGTTACTTCGCCACCTCCTCCGATTACTGTGTCTGTAACTCCGACGAGTACCTCAGTTCAGGCGATCAGGAACGCGCCATTCACGGCCACGGTGCAAAATGACTCCGCCAACAGAGGAGTCAGTTGGAGCCTCTCAGGAACGGGCTGCGCAGACGCATCTTGCGGGACCCTGAGCAACATCACTTCGACATCGGTCACGTATACAGCGCCCGCGGCAGTTCCAAATCCGGCCCGAGTCACGCTCACCGCGACCTCTATCTCCGACACCGCTCGATCTACTTCCGCCTCGATTACGATTTTCGCTGCGGGAAGCGTTAGAGTCGCCCTCAGCCCGAAACGTGCCGCGCTCACGCTGTCCCAAAATCAGCGCTTCACGGTGACGGTAACCGGCACAACTGATGCCCGTGTGAACTGGTTTGTCGATGACATTGCCAATGGGAATAGTTCGGTGGGAACGATCACAGATGGTGTGTATGCCCCGGGGACGACGGTGGGCCGCCACGCGATTTCAGCTCAAAGCCTTGTTGATCCTGCCTCCAGCGCATCTTCTTTGGTAGCGGTTACCGATCTAGCGGGAGTCTTTGGCTGGCGTGGAATCGAAGGCGACACGACGCGCCAAGGCGTCAACCCCAAAGAGTATGCGCTCGACCCCACAAATGTGAACAGCACTACGTTCGGGAAACTTTTCTCATGCGCGGTAGATGCCTACCTATATGCCCAGCCCCTGTACATGGCCAACCTGGCAATTCCGGGGAGGGGCACGCACAACGTCATCTTCGCCGCCACTGAAAATGCCACGATTTATGCTTTCGACGCCGATAGTAGCGCCACTCCGTGCGTGCCACTATGGCAGAAAAGTCTCCTCGGTCCAGGCGAAAGCGCTTTTACCTGGCAAGACACCCCCGGTGCTCCGTGCGAGGATGTAATGCCTCTCATTGGCCTCACGGCGACACCGGTCATAGATCCGATTACCAAGACGCTGTATGCCGTCACCAAGAGCAAAGACTCGAACCGAAATTTCTTCAATCGCTTGCACGCCCTGGACATCTTGGACGGCTCAGAAAAATTTGGTGGCCCGGTCTTAGTCCAGGCCGCGGTGCCGGGGCGCGGAGCAGGTTCCTCAGGGGGCATCGTAAGCTTCCGCCAGGCAACTCAGTATGACAAGGCCGGCCTCGTCCTGGCGAACGGGGTGGTCTATACCGCTTGGTCTTCACACTGCGACAAGGGGTTTTATAACGGCTGGGTTATCGGGTACAACGCCACGACACTGCGGCGGGCAGTGGTTTTCAACCCCACGGCCGATGGTGCTGAAGGTCAAGGGTCGATCTGGATGAGTGGTGCTGCTCCGTCGGTGGATTCGAGCGGGAACATCTACGTGGTGACCGGCAATGGCTCGTTTGATTCCGGATCTCCGCGCACCAACTTCGCAGACTCAGCCCTCAAACTCGCTATCGATGGCGGTGATCTTGCCGTCGCGGATTACTTCACTCCAGCGAATCAACTCTATATCAGCTCGAACGATCTTGATTTCGGTTCGACCGCCCCCGTGCTTCTTCCCGACCTTCCCGGCAATCCGTCCCACCTCATGTTTGCTGCCGCCAAGGACACCAATTTCTACCTTATCGATCGCGACAACATGGGGCGTTACCTGATGGGATCGGGAGGAGGCGACCGGGTCATTCAAAAATTTACCATCGCTCCGCCCTGGGGCATTTGGACCACGCCGGCCTTCTGGAACAACTCCATATACGTGTCTCCAGGTCCAAATACGGGAACGTTTCGTCCGATGTTCGCTTATCAATTTGATCCTCTGCGGAAATGTTTCACTCCGTGCCTGTCGCCCACAGCAACTTCTCGAACCTCGGATACGTTTCCTTATCCCGGTGGTGTGCCCAATATCTCTTCGCGCGGCACGAGCGACAGCGGAATTGTGTGGCTCGTCACTGCTGACACCGTCAGCCGCGTCGGAGTGCAACTCCACGCCTATGATCCAGCAAATCTCGCAAACGAGTATTACGATACTCTAAGAGCCGGTGTGCCCACGCCGCAATATGTTAAATTCACAGTTCCTACGATTGCCAATGGGAAGGTTTACATCGGAACGCAAACTACTTTGGAAGTTTTTGGCCTTCTACCCAACTAGAAGTCACCGGCGATGAGTTTTTCCACCAAGTACGTTTCAGCTGGCAATGGGAACTGCGACACTAAGCCTTCAGCGACTCGCCACGAATAATGTCGTAACGCTCAATCACCGCTGCTACCCCCAGATGCAGATCACTTTCGGTGTGCTTCTTTTCCACACGCACAACTTTACCCTGCGCCCGCACGAATACCTCGGCCCCTTGGGTAATTTCTGCTGGAAGCGTAAGGGTTATATCCAATTCGGAACCCGCCTGCAGATCCTCGTCAATGGTGAAATACACCCCGCGTGTTGAAATATCGCGGGTTTTGCCATTTCGGGCAGTCTCGATACGCTCCACGGGGACTCGAATGATCACCGGTAAGGAAAGGTCATATCGATGCGCCGCACGTCGCTCGGTCATCTTGCCGCCCTCCACCATCCCACTCGCCCTAGTACGGACTATCCCCAGACCGTGAATGCCCACGAGGTGTCGAGGATACCTAAATAAGGGTCGCCGCGCGGGCTGGTATAGGAAATCTGCCCCACTGACCGTTCCCTCAATCCACAGGCTGCAATCTGCACACCAAGCTCGAAGCTATCTTCCCCTCACTGCGATTACCATTCCAGCCCACTCCCCGGTTCGCTGGCTTACCCGCATATCTCACTTATAATGCAGCGGAACGGACTATCTTTACCGCAGGCGCCGCCCCCCCATTCCTGTCGCAGTCCGGCTTGACGCTTTCGTATGTACCGCCAAACCAACCGCAATGCGAAGTCTTTCACAAACCAAAAGCGTAACCATCTGCCGCGAATAGGCAACAGATTGCAGGGACTATACTTCCTACGCGTCCCGCCCCCCTGGGGTCACCGGTACCGGCGCGGCCGGCCTGCTCGAGCGTTGTCCGCGCGGCGAATCCAAATTGAATTGCCGCATTTTGTACAGAAGCGCTTTATAACTGATGCCCAGCATTTTGGCGGCGTCCTTGCGGCACCACCGCGTTTTCTCGAGCGCGTCCGCGATTGCTTCGGTTTCGGCTTCGTCCTTTAGCCCGCGCACCAGCGCCTTTAATCCTTGCTCGCGCGGCGCGACAGGTTCTTCTCGTGGAGACGTTCGCTGGCGCGCTGCCGACATTTCCAGCAGCTCACGGAAGCTTCCTTCATCGTCCTCCAGAATAACGTAACGTTTCACAAAGTTTTCAAGCTCGCGAAGGTTGCCTGGCCACGGATAGCGTATCGCCGCCTCCAGCAGGTGCTCGGAAGGCTGCGGCGCGTCCTTGTTGAATTTCTCGCTGTACTTGATCAGGAAATGTTTGAAGAGCAGCGGAATTTCTGAGGTGCGCTCGCGCAGCGGCGGCACATTGATGGAAAGCACGTTGAGCCGGTAATAAAGATCCTCACGGAGCTTGCCGGATTTCATAGCCTCTTGGACTTCGACGTTGGTGGCTGCAAGGACTCGCACGTCGGTATCCACGAGATGTCGCCCACCTAGTCGTGAATATTGATGATCCTGCAGCACGTGCAGCAGCTTAGCTTGCAGATGCGTGGTCATCTCCGCAATTTCGTCCAAAAAGATCGTACCCTTGTTAGCCAATTCAAACTTGCCCGGCTTCGAGCGCACCGCGCCGGTGAACGCACCCTGCTCAAACCCAAATAATTCCGACTCCAGCAATTCGCCTGGCAGCGCCGCGCAGTTGACCTTCACAAAAGGCTGGTTACGTCGCGTAGAGCGCATGTGAATCATGCGCGCCACCACCTCTTTACCCACTCCGCTTTCACCGGATATAAATACCGGCACGTCTACCGGTGCGATCTGCAAAATCTGCTGGCGAATACGGACCATTTGTGGGCTGGCTGCCAGAAAGCTCAAGTCTTCGGTCAAATGATCGCAGTACTCACGCAAGGCCTGGTTCTCGGCCTGAAGCTGTTTTTTCTGTCGGGATTTCAACATCGCCGCGTCGAGTTCGGTTTTCTCGAATGGCTTGGTAAGGTAATCGTGGGCCCCCAGGCGGATGGCTTCTACCACGGTGCCTACCTCATTCGAGCAGGACAGCATGATCACGTTGAGCGATCGCTCAATCTGCAATAATTGCTTGAGGGTTTCGAGCCCATTCATTTCCGGCATCAGAACATCCAAAATCACCAGATCCGGCCGCTCCCCATCGTTCACCTTGTCGAGCGCCTCTTTGCCTGAGCTCACCGCCAAAACTTCAAAGCCTTCTAATTCGAGCAGAGTCTGCAGATATTTTCGGATACTCGGTTCATCGTCAACCACCATGATCTTTTCTTTTTGCGCCATTCGATCCGCCTTTGAACGTTGAGTTTCTAATTTTGTTCCGTTGGAAGCAGAAATGTAAACGTGGACCCCCGGCGGAGCTCACTATCTACCCAGATTTTTCCTCGGTGCGCTTGCACCAGCCGCTTGGCAATCGCCAAACCGAGGCCCATCCCCGAGGTATTGCGATCCACGCGCACGAAATCCTCGAAAATTTCTTGATGGTGTTCGGCGGCGATGCCCGGTCCGGTATCGGACACCGATATTTCAATGCTGTTGTACAGTGGAGCGCGTGATCGCCTGCGGTCATTAACGGGAGCGCTTTCGTTCACCCGGCGTTCCCAAAAATGCGGACGCGCGCATAGCGTCACACAGCCGCTGGCGGGCGTATGCTTCAAAGCGTTATCCAGCAGGTTGGCCACAGCTTGCTGCACCTTCTGATAATCAAATTTGAAAATCGGCAGTTCCTTGTCAAACTGCGTCTCCAGACGCACCTGCTTGCGCTGGAATGCTTCCTGCCAGCGCTTGCCCAGTTCGTCCAGGCAATCCCGCGCATCGTTTTCGCGCAGGTGCAGCACGAGTTTGCCGCTCTCGAGCGCTGAATAGTTCAGAAACATCGAAACCAACCGAACTAACCGCTCGCAGCTTTCTTTCGATTCCTGCAGAATATCGGATTGTTTATCGGTTAGTTTTCCGAGTGAACCCGTCAGCAGAAGGTCGTAATAGCCCTTGATAACCGCCAAGGGGGTCTTCAACTCGTGCGCCGCCGAAGCTAGAAAAACCGTTTTCTGGCGATTTACTTCCTGTAAACGAAGATAGGCTGCCAGCAAATTCCGGTAGGTAATCTCCCGCTCTTGTAATAATTCCTGCACGGTGTGCTGCACGTCGGCCTCGGAGCCTGTGGCTGGGCTGCCGGTATGGTCCATTTGCACCACGAGCCAATCCGGCTCCGGCAGCCACTGCACGCGGACGCGGACTTTCCCTTCCGGGAAATCCACCTGTAAGTCCACTTCATGTTCGCCGCTCTCGATCTGTTTAAAAATAACCTTGGCGTCTACGTGAAGAAGATCGTTATACAGATTCAAGCCTCTAGGTTGCTCATTTCCGGAGAAGCCTAAGGCACGGCGCGCGCGCAAATTTGCAAATACGATTCTGCCGCTTCTTTCGGCCACCAGCACGGCCCGGTCTAACCGGTCTAGAAGGCTAACCACTAGGCTTACTGGAATCGATCCGCTATTTTGATGGTTGACTAGTGTCTCCGCTTCCAAAGTGACCTCGGCCTGCCGCTTTTGCCCGTAAAAGAGCGGTATGGAATTATTTTTCCCGTGTGCGTGAGAAAACAAATGGTCGCAGACCCTCTTTCAGGTGTCAATGGTAAAGGCGTTCCAGTTGCACAATAGTTGAAAAGATGTGGCCTCTAGTGCTTCTCGATGCCTTTTGCATGCCCCTATGGGAACCTCGCATAGCCACATAAGTAACTGAAAACATTACACTTGAATTACCTGTGGACAATCCCATTATGTGGCACCAAAGGTGCACCCTTATAACCGAGTACTAGTGCTCTAGTACTGAGGCGTAAGGGAATGGGTTTGAAATTGATCCGCGAAAAAGAGGGGGAGCGATTGCAACCCGCTGAGCGGCGGCGATCGCCGCGCATCCGACTGCAGATACCCATTTTTCTTCGCGGGGTTGATTCCGCTGGGGGAGAGTTTCTCGAGCTCACCAAGACCCTGGACATCAGCTCTACGGGCGCCTTTATTGCCTGTACCCGTCATTTCGCTGAAGGGCAGATGGTCAGCTTGACAATCCCGGCCCCGTCCCCGGCCACATCCTCGTCGGTTCCGCCGGAGACGCCACCGATCGCGGCGCGGGTTAAGCGCCAGCAAACCACTGCGGACATCTACCTCATAGGACTCGAGTTCCTCAAGTCGCTCGACTAGATTCGAGGCCGTCTCCTTTTGCAAAATCAAGAAGGTATTGTCTGTATTAGTGAAATGGTTTACGTTTGGGCTGCCTGAATTTCTCCTTTTTAGCATTGCCATCCCTGAGTCTTAATGGCAAACACGGTCTTTGCGCATGAAAAGAAAGGTGTTCGTGACTTTGCCGAGCGTACCGGACATCATGGCCCCCCATTTGCTCAGTTATAGTCAAACTATTCTGCTACCCCGAATGTCCCTTGGGTTATGCTGAGGTTGAGTGGATTAACCGAGATGCCCAGCCCCGGTGACCCCGCTATGCCCCAGTTCCCAGCTGAGGAATCTTTCCTCGAGCTGCTGGCTGACACGTTAGAAACGCTCGACGCGCCTGCGCGTGGACAGTTCCTCCAGCGCTATTTCCGCACGACCACACAACTCGAGTTGTCAGAAGCTCAGTGCTTGCAATATTGGGATCAGACGATTGCGCGCCGGCGCGAGCTTTCAAGATCGCTTGCCCGTCCGATCTCGCTGAAAACCGCTTTAATGGATGTGCTGGCCTCGGCCAATCAATATCGCGTTCCCATTTTGATGGAGTACGACGAGCTTAAGAAATTGCAAATGGATGCGGCCACCGATCCGCTTACCGGACTTTACAATCGCCGCCTGTTTACCGAGTATTTTGAGAAAGAATTAAACCGGGCGCGCCGCCATTCACAGCAGGTGGCTCTGATAATCATGGATCTCCATCGCTTCAAAGAGGTCAATGACCGTCATGGTCATCCTCAGGGCGACGAAGTTCTTCGCCTGGCTGCGGCGACCCTCCGGAAATCACTGCGCACTTCCGACTATGCGTTCAGAATCGGCGGTGATGAGTTCGCCTTGCTTTTGCCGCAGACCGACGTCGAGCAGGCCAGCGGACTTGGCCGGCGCATACGCGCGGCCTTCGAAGAAGCGATGCAGTCTCTCAACTTGACTGTTTCGGTCACGCTCGATCACGGTGTGGCGGTGTATCCCCAGGATGGTGAGGAAGGCGATGTAGTCATACGGGTCGCCGACGAGCGCCTGTATCGGCTGAAGCACGTGAACCATCGTCAGGCCGATGCCCAGCAACCTCCTGCCGAGCAGCGTGGTCCGTCCTTGGTAAAACCGGGTCCGACCCCTGCTCCTGCGACACAGAAGCCGGCTCCTTCGGTCGCACCCCGCGAGCCTGTTCGGACCGAAACGCCATCCAAGAGCTCCACGGCCGCGAATGGGCCCTCCTATACGGCACCGCAAAAATCAAGAACTCCAGTGCCCCCGTCTGTCCCCACTCCCACAGCTTCGCGTTCCGGCCCCGAGCATCGCCGCGCGGAGCGCGTTTCGATGGCTGGAACTCGCGCCTACGCGGTATTGGGAGAAGACGGCCGCAAGACGGCGCGGGTCATCGATCTTGGTTTCGGTGGCGTAGGACTTCAAGTTGATGACCCAGAGGAATTGCCCGAAACATTTTCTGCGGTTCTTCATGTCCCTATTCTTCCGCCGGTTCGCGTGACGTTGCGGCGTGTTTATCTGCAAAAGCCCGCGACCGGTTCGGCTCGAATGGGCTGCTCCTTCATCTCGTAAATCCGCCGCAGCGTTTGCCGTACCGGTGCGTGCGTTGACAAGCCCGGCGGCCTGACTTACACTCGCTTTGAATCGAGGCCCCTCCTTAGCTCTGGTATGGGTGGCATGCGCGCAGTTGAGGCTACGACCTGGCCTCGGCCGAGTCTTTTGCGCTTGCCTCTGAAGCTCTTCTTGCTAAGTCCCGGTAAAATGCGCTCTCAAGCGAATCGCAGCCTTACAATCGGTTTCATCCGCAACGTACGTCTTGATTTTAGGTAAGTCATTTAGAAGGAACACTTATAAGAAGAGTCCGGGGCCTCCGGACCACCCTGAACAGTATCGTAAGGTTACGCGATCCAGGCAGAGACTGTCTAAAGCTCATTTCTATGTCCGTGCAAGCCCCATCCATGGTGATCGTCGGTCGGCCAAATGTCGGCAAGTCGACGCTGTTTAACCGCCTGACCGGAACGCGTCGCTCCATCGTAACCGATGAACCGGGCATCACCCGCGACCGCATATACGGCACCGTCAACTGGGACGGCCGCACTCTCGAGGTCGTGGACACCGGTGGAATCGTTCCCCATGAAAAAGCAGCCATCCCGCGCGAGATTCTGCGCCAGGCGCGCGTCGCGATCGACAAGGCCAGCGTCCTGATTCTCGTCGTTGACTCGCGGGCCGGGGTTACCCCCCTCGACGAGGAGCTCTCTCGCCTGCTGCGGCAAACCGGCAAACCGCTTTTCGTCGCCGCGAATAAAGTGGACACGCAGCAGCAGGAGTCGCAGTCCGCGGTTTTCTACCAGCTGGGCAAGCACGTCTTTCCAGTTTCCGCCGAACATGGCTCCGGAATGGAGGAGTTGCTCGACGCCGTTGTAGAAACCGTTGGACCGATGCAACCCGAAATCGAGCCAGGAGTTGCGCAGGAAATTCCTTTCCGGGCTGCCTCTGAAGAAAAACCAGCCGAGGAACGATCGGTAGAAGAAAAACCGGACCACAACAAAGTCGTCGAAGTCGCGATCATCGGCCGGCCTAACGTTGGTAAATCCACTCTCCTCAATCGCCTCGCTGGCGAGGAGCGCGCCATCGTTTCCGCGGAGCCGGGGACCACACGGGACTCGGTTGACACCGATGTACTCCGTAACGGAAAGCTGTATCGTTTTGTGGACACTGCCGGAATTCGCCGCAAGGGCAAAACCAAGCTTGTCGCCGAGAAACTGAGTGTGGTCATGGCTCGCCGAAGTCTCGAGCGAGCCGATGTGGCCCTCCTGGTGGTCGACGCCGAGTTGGGAGTCACTGCCAGCGACGCCACCATCGCCGGCTACGCGGAACAGTCCGGACGCTCGGTGATCATCGTGATGAACAAATGGGATCTCGCCATGGCCGCCGCGCGCGAAGCCGCCGAACGCGCCAAAAACAGCGCCTCCGGCGCTCGGGCTGAGGGCCGCTCGGAATACCGGAAAATTTCGCGGGATCGCTCGCAGAAAAATTCCTCCGCTCTTCTATCCGCCGACGAGCGCCTGATCAGAGACTACCAAGAGCTGGTTCGCGACAAATTGAAATTTCTGAGCTACGCGCCCATCGTTTTTCTTTCCGCGAAGACCGGTGAGCACATCGAGAAATTATATTCGTTGGTCGATCAAGTGACTGCCGCGCGCCGTCGTCGAATATCCACCGGGGAGCTCAACCGTTGGCTTGCAGACGTTGATCTGCAGCGCGGCACTTCGCCGCTCAGCCGGCGTATTAAAATTTTCTACGTGACCCAGGCGTCTTCTTCGCCACCCACGTTTGTTCTTTTCACCAATCAAACCCAGCGGCTGCATTTCAGTTACGAACGGTTTCTCGAAAATCGCTTGCGCGAACAGTTCCAATTCATCGGGGCACCCATCCGCTTTCTTCAGCGCATGAAGGAAAAGCGCGGAGCGCGCCCCACCCCGAGCGGCGACGCCAGCACGAGCGCCGCGCGCCGCCCGCAGAGCGGGGCGGGACGTCGCCCTCGCGGGCACCAGACTCCCCAGCCTGGTCGAAAATCCAATCCCCGACACGGTTCCAAACCCAGTTCGAGTCGAGGCCCCGGGTACGGTTCGAATTCCAGCTCCAAACCTGCTCCCAGGCGTTACAAGCATTGACACCGGGCGAAATCAGAATAGGATATTTGCACCGCCCAGCGAGCACTCATGATGTCGGCACAAGAACAACCGGAGATTCCGCAGAAGGATTTGTTTCGAATAGGCGAAGTCAGCCGCCTGACCAACACCAAGTCCTTCGTGCTGCGATACTGGGAGACTGAATTTCCCATGCTTCAGCCGGTGAAAAGCCCCACCGGACACCGTCTCTACCGCCGCGAGGATGTCGAACTGGTGCTCCGGATTAAGCGTCTGCTCTATGACGAAGGCTTCACCATAGCCGGCGCCCGCCGCCACTTGCGCGATGCCAACGGTAACACTCGCGAATCGACGCCCGGCGCTACCCCCAAAGAAGACCAGACACAGCTTTTGAGCCGCAAACTGCTGCTCGATTTGCGCGATTCTCTGCGCTCTTTCTTGACGCTCCTCGAACGCCGGTGATACCCTCGGATAGCTGCGGTCGGGACGTAGCGCAGCCTGGTAGCGCGCACGCTTGGGGTGCGTGAGGTCGCTGGTTCAAATCCAGTCGTCCCGACCATTCTCTTCTCGGGAGTTGCGCTGCCTGGAAAAGCGACGAAGGTAACAGGACCCGTCAAATTCTGCGGAATTGAGACGACGAATTAAATTCGGAAAGCACGATTGACTAGGCCAGTTTCCCCGCCGCGCAGTTTCCGGCCCTCCTGTTGCCTGTCAGCGCAGATTTGCCGATGCCCCACATTTTAATCACCAACGATGACGGGATTCACGCTGAGGGTTTGCACGCGCTCGTCGAAGGACTCAGAGGTTTGGGCACGATCAGTATCTCCGCGCCCACCCGCGAGCGAAGCGCAGCCGCGCAGTCGCTGACTCTGCGCCAACCCATCATTTGCGAGCGCCGCGGCGAGAATAAGTGGGCGGTTGAAGGCACGCCCGCCGATGCGGTCATTGTCGCGCTGCACAAGTTGCTGCCTGAGCCTCCTGATCTGGTGGTTTCCGGAATTAACCGGGGGGCCAACATGGGCGAGAATGTATATTATTCAGGTACCATAGGCGCGGCCCGCGAAGCCACCATCCACAATATTCCGGCAATTGCCATGTCCCTCGCTTGCCGCGGATTCACCGACGTCAACTTTCAAGATTCCGCGCGGTTCGCGCGGGCCCTGGCGCAGATCATCTTGAAGGAAGGACTACCGAGCGAAGTACTGCTTAACGTCAACGTACCGCAGAACTGGACCGGGGGCGTGCAGTTCGTGCGGCAGTCGAAAAAGATCACCCGCAATGCGCTCCAGGAAGGAACCGACCCGCGCGGCCGCCTTTATTTCTGGTTGCATGAGCAGCAAATCGATCAGGAGATGGACCCGCAAACCGATTACGCGGCGGTGCGCGATGGTGCCATCGCGGTCACCCCGCTGCACCTCGACCACACGCACATGACCTCTCTCAACCATCTTTCGCATTGGGCCAAGCAACTGGAAGGGGCCATGAAAGAAAAGTAGCTTCGGTTCGCTAGTTCACGAACATCACCTTGCTTCGCAAGACATGGGCATGAGCAAAGGATTTGACGTTGCCGTCATTGGTGCCGGAGTTTTCGGCTCGTGGATCGCGCTGCGCCTGGCTCAAGCGGGAAAGAAAGTTGCCCTCTTGGACGCCTACGGACCCGCCAATGCCCGCTCGAGTTCTGGCGGCGAATCGCGCATCATCCGCATGGGGTACGGAGCGGATGAGTTGTACACCCGCTGGTCCATGCGCTCCCTCAATCTATGGAAAGAGTTCGCCGCAAAGACCGGCGACGCGCTCTTTCATCGTACCGGAGTGCTTTGGCTTGCGCGCGAGAGAGAAACCTACACAGCGCAAACCCTTGCGACTCTCGGCAGGTGCGGCGTTCGAACCGAACGCCTGACAAAACAGGAACTCCGAGAGCGCTATCCGCAATTTTCTTTTGAAGACGTGGATTGGGGTCTGCTCGAGCCCGACAGCGGGGCGTTGCTGGCGCGCCGCGCAGTTCAGGCGGTGGTTGCCGAAGCTTTGAAATCCGGGGCGGTTTTCTTTCAAGCCGGCATTGCGGCGCCGAACGGGCGCGGCCGGTTGCCGTACCTGACTACCAGCAGCGGTGCGATCCATGCGGAAGCGTTGGTATTTGCTTGCGGCGCGTGGCTCGGGAAATTGTTTCCCGATTTTCTTGGTGCGCGTATTTTTCCGAGCCGCCAGGAGGTCTTCTTTTTTGGCGTTCCGGCGGGCGACACACGTTTCGCTTCTCCCGCGATGCCCACTTGGTTGTTTCGCGATGATCAGGTTTACGGCCTGCCGGATCTGGAAAGCCGCGGATTCAAGATGGCGTTAGACGTTCATGGCGAACGCGTAGATCCCGACTCACAATCGCGCATGGTTTCCGCGGAATCCGCCGCGACGATCAAGAACTATCTTGCGCGGCGTTTTCCCCCGCTTGCGGATGCACCCATTGTGGAAACGCGCGTGTGCCAGTACGAAAATACTTCCAACGGCGATTTTCTGGTTGACCGGCACCCGGATCTCGACAATGTGTGGCTGGTTGGCGGAGGCTCAGGTCACGGTTTCAAGCACGGCCCTGTGCTAGGCGAATACGTTGCCGCGAGGGTCACCGGAGCGGGTGCTGTGGAACCGCGTTTCACGCTCGGGAGCAAGACAACGATTCAGAAGCGCGCGGTATTCTAACGTCACGGGGTAGCAGTACCCAATGGAGTTCCGCGACCGCAGCCGATGTTCCAAGATGCAACCGAGAGACTTTTTTGTATAATGCGCGGACCGATGGCTGTTGCCAGTGCGAGGCAGATGGAGATGGCTCGCCTCTGTCCGCATCGCCCAAGCAATGGGCAGAAGAGGGCTTATGAAATTGTCGTCGCGCACGGTTTTCGGTTTCGCGCTGCTATTTTTGCTCGCGCCGCTGGCCGCGGACGAGCCGCCTTTGGCCGGCTATTCCGCAGAATCGGCACGCATCGAGCGGCAATGGGAGAATAAGTTCCGCGCGATTCCGGACCCGGACACGATGCGCGCGTACATGGAAAAGCTGTCGTCGCGCCCGCATCACGTGGGCTCGCCGTTCGACAAAGAAAATGCCGAATGGATCGCCGCGAAATTCCAAGCGTGGGGTCTCGATACCCGTATCGAGAATTTCGATGTGCTCTTTCCGACGCCCCGAGAGCGCCTGGTGGAGTTGGTGGAAGGGGGACCGCGATTCGTGGCCAAGCTCGATGAGCCAGTCCTGTCGCAGGATCCGACCTCCAATCAAAAAGCAGAGCAACTCCCGAGTTATCACGCCTATTCCGCTGACGGCGACGTTACCGGGCCACTGGTCTACGTGAACTTCGGCATACCCGAAGATTATGAGCAACTCGAGCGGTTGGGTATCTCGGTGAAAGGCGCGATCGTGATCACTCGCTACGGTCAATCCTGGCGAGGGATCAAACCGAAAGTCGCGGCCGAGCACGGAGCCGTCGGTTGCTTAGTCTATTCCGACCCCAAAGAAGACGGATACTCTGCGGGCGAAGTTTTTCCACAAGGGCCCTGGCGTCCGAAAGAGGGGGTACAACGCGGAAGCGTGGCGGATATGCCGCTGTATCCAGGTGATCCGTTGACCCCCGGCGTGGGAGCGATTCCCGGAGCCAAGCGGCTGGCGCTCAGCGAGGCGCAAACCATCACCAAAATTCCGGTGCTGCCCATTTCCTATGGCGATGCGCAGCCTCTGCTGGCGGCCCTCACGGGTCCGGTGGCACCGGCCACCTGGCGGGGCGCACTTCCGATTACCTATCGTGTCGGACCAGGACCAGCCAAAGTGCATTTGAGGGTCCGCTCCAACTGGGACACCAAGAAACTGTACGATGTGATCGGAAAAATTCAGGGATCGGTGTATCCGGATGAATGGATCATTCGCGGCAACCACCACGATGCGTGGGTCAATGGCGCGGAAGACCCGGTTTCCGGGCTGGTGCCATTGCTCGAAGAGGCCCGGGCGTTTGGCGAGCTCGCCAAGCTCGGATGGAAACCCAAGCGCACCGTGCTGTACTGCGCGTGGGATGGCGAAGAGCCCGGCCTGCTCGGGTCCACGGAATGGGTGGAACAACATGCCCAAGAGTTGGCGCGGAATGGCGTTGTGTACATCAATTCGGATACCAACTCGCGAGGCTTTCTCGAAACCGGCGGTTCGCACACGCTTGAAAAATTCATCAATGATGTAGCCCGAGAGGTGCAAGACCCGGAAACGAAGCTTTCGGTTTGGAAGCGCAAGCAGTTGAGTGAAATTTCGGCAGCGCGCACTCCCGAAGAGCGAGCTGCGCTGCGCCAGCGCAGTGACCTTCCCATTAGTGCGCTGGGTTCGGGGTCAGACTTCACGCCATTTCTGCAGCACGGAGGGATTGCGTCTTTGAACCTGGGCTTTGGCGGGGAAAGTGGAGGCGGAATCTATCACTCGATCTATGATGATTTTTACTGGTACACCCATTACGGAGATCCGACGTTCGTTTACGGAAAGGCATTGGCCCAAACCGCCGGCACCGCGATCATGCGTCTGGCCGACGCGGAATTGATCCCCTTGAGCTTTACCAATCTTGCGGACACGGTGCAAAAGTATGTTCGCGAGCTGGAAAAATTGGCGAAAGATAAACAGGATGAAATTCGGGAACGTAATCTTGAAATCGATGAAGGGGTCTACACCGCGATTGCCGACCCTACCAGGAACGTTGTCGCTCCTGCGGTGGAGGAAATTCCGCCTCACTTGAGCTTCGCGGCGCTGCAAAATGCCGCCGAGGCCATTACCCGCGCGGCACAAAACTACGACAAGGCGCTGGCCAAGCTGCGCGAAGACGGTGTGCCGGCGCTGGCCGATCGATCGGTCCAAGACGTCAATCGCTTGCTGATCGAGAGCGAACGCAAGTTGACCAACACGCAAGGGTTACCGGGACGCCCGTGGTTCAAGCACCAACTTTACGCCCCGGGCTTTTACACCGGTTATGGTGTGAAGACGGTTCCGGCAGTGCGCGAGGCCATCGAGCAGAAAAAGTGGAAGGAAGTGGATAGCGATATCGCGCAAGTTGCGCAGGTTCTTCTCGAAGAAGCGGCGGTAATTGAGGCAGCCGGCAAGAAGCTGGCAGCGATTCGCTGATCCGCTTTCTGAATGTCGCACACAGACGAAACCGATCAAGGCCCGCGCGAAGTAAAACTCAAGCGAGCGCTTACCCTCTGGCACCTCGTCATCTACGGGATCATCATCATCCAGCCAACCGCGCCCATGCCCATTTTCGGCGTGGTGGCTGCGGAAGCTCGCGGACATGTTGTCACCGCGGTGCTGATCGCTATGGTGGCGATGCTGTTCACGGCGATCAGCTATGGGCGCATGGCGCGCGCTTATCCGAGCGCCGGATCAGCGTACACCTACGTCGGCCACGAGATCCATCCCGCTCTTGGATACGCCACCGGCTGGAGCATGTTGATGGATTACATCCTGAACCCGTTGATCTGCACGATCTGGTGCAGCAAAGCCGCCGGCAATATTGCCCCGGAGATACCGTATACCGCGTGGGCGATTTTTTTCGCGGCTCTTTTCACAATCTTGAATTTGCGAGGAATCCAGACTACCGCGCGAATCAACGATGTGCTTGCGGCGGCGATGGGCGTAGTCATTTTGCTGTTTTTGATTCAGGCGGGGCGATACATATTCGGAATGCCTTCGCGTCCGCCGGGGTTTTTTACGCGCCCCTTTTACGATCCGGCAACGTTTTCCTCCTCGGCTCTGTTCACCGGAACTTCGATCGCGGTTCTCACGTACATCGGCTTCGATGGAATCTCCACGCTTTCCGAAGAGGTAGAAAATCCGCGCAGGAATATCTTGCTGGCCACGGTTCTGGTCTGCTTAATCACCGGAGTGCTGGCGTCCGTCGAGGTATATGCCGCGCAACTGGTTTGGCCGGCCAAGACGCCGTTTCCGGACATCGACACGGCATATGCGTATGTCGCGGGACGCGCCGGTGGACAATTTCTGTTCCAGCTTGTGAATTTTACCCTGCTGGTCGCCAATATAGGGTCGGGCATGGGTGCGCAACTGGGCGCCGCCCGGCTGCTTTACGGAATGGGGCGGGACCATGCGATTCCGAATTCTTTTTTTGGGCGGCTGGATCCGAAGCGGCGCATTCCCAGAAATGGCGTGATTTTTGTTGGAGCGATTGCCCTGGCCGGGGCCCTGCTGGTGGCCGTATCGATACATGGGCATGCATTGTTCAGCTACCAGCTGGGTGCGGAACTGCTTAACTTCGGTGCGTTTATTGCTTTTATGGGTGTCAATGCGGCATCACTGCTTCACTACTATTGGCGCGCGGATAGCAAGCAGCTCAAGCACTTAATTCCCGCAGTTCTGGGATTCGCGATTTGCCTGTTTCTGTGGGTGCATTTACGATGGCAGGCGAAGCTCGCGGGCGGGGTATGGATGCTGGTGGGCATTCTGTATGGATGTATCAAGACGCGGGGCTTTAGCAAAATGGCCTCCTGCGATGTTCCCACCGAGTAGGTTTTGACCGGCTGCGAAGATAGGTTCGTTTTTCCATAAAGCATCGCGAGCGATCCCATGGCTAGAAAACGTGCGGCGAAGAAGATAGCGGCGAATAAAAAAGGGGCAGAACAAATCCCTGCCAACAAGAAAGACGCCGCGGGAATGTTTCCGCACTTGATGCTGAAGGAAATTTACGAACAGCCCCAAGCTATCCGCGATACCGTCAGCAAGCACGTGAGCGGCGAAGTCATCTTTCCCGCGGAACTCGATGCCATTGAAGGGGCGCTCGCAAGCTTCAAGAAAATTATTATCGCCGCCAGCGGATCAAGTAGGCACGCCGGGCTGGCGGGCGAGATCATGATCGAAGATCTCGCGGGGGTATCGGTAGATGTGGAATATTCGAGCGAATACTGTTATCGCTCGACACATGCGGACGCTGACCCGATTGTGTTAGTGGTGACGCAATCTGGAGAGACGGCAGATACCATCGCGGCCCAGCGGGAGGCATTGGCACGCGGGGCCAAGACCATTGCCATTTCGAATGTTGCCGGTTCGACGATTGCACGGGAGGCCAGCGCACATTTGCTGACCTATGCCAGCAATGAAGCAGCCATTCCGGCGACAAAGAGTTTTACCGCGCAGCTGGTGATTCTGCATCTCTTTGCATTATTTCTGGCGAGAAAGAGGGGACGGGTAACTGCGGAAGTTCTGCGATCGCGTCTGGCACGGATTGCCGAATTACCGGAGCTGCTGGAGAACTCGCTGGGCGCGTGGAATTCGCAGGCTGCGGAATGCGCGCGGCAATTCAAAAACGTTCGCGCGTTCCTTTACCTTGGGCGCGGCGTGCATTATGCGATTGCCCGCGAGGGAGCTCTTAAGTTGAAGGAAATTTCTTACGCGCAAGCCGAGGGAATTCCCGCGGGAGAACTCAAACACGGGCCCAACGCGCTGGTGAACGAGCATCTTCCGGTTGTGGTTATCGCCACGTGCGATGACGCTGATCCGGATTCGGTGCTCCGTTACGAGCGGACCCTCAGCGTCATCGAATATGTACGGGCGGAAGGCGGGAAAGTGATCGCCATCGCCAACCACGGGAGTCGCGAAGTGCAGCGTGCGGCGACGCACACGTTGTTCGTGCCCGCTACTACGGAGCTGCTGTTGCCGGCACTCGAAGTCGTGCCATTGCAACTGTTCGCGTATCACCTGGCGGTGCTCAATGGATGCGACCCGGACCGTCCGCGTAATCTCGTAAAAGCTGTGGTCACCGAATAAAAGAAGATTACCCCTCCACACCTTTTTCTGCATGCACAGGGAAATACGATCATCCGCCTGAGATCGCGTATCTCGCCGCGCCAAACAATGCCGTCTTTTCTTCCATGATCACATAAACAGGGATGCTGGACAGGATCGCCGCCATGCGGTCTTTGGCCAGGAACGCTTCCATGAATCCGCCTTCCTCCAATCGCTGGGTAATTTTTGGAGCGATGCCCCCGCCGAGGTAGATTCCTCCGAAGGCCAGCGCGTGCAAAGCCAGATTCCCCGACTCAGCCCCATACAGCGAGACGAATAAATCGAGCGCTCGAGTACACAGCGGGCACCTGCGTTGCAAGCCAAATTCGGAGATTACCGTGGCGGGATCGCGCTCGCGGATTTGTTCGCCAACGGCATCGAGCTCCAAACCAAGCCCAGATTCTTTCAGGAAGCTGTAAATATTGAAGAGCCCGGGACCCGACAGCACTCTTTCCCAGGACACATGCTGGTAGCGTTGCCGCAGGTATTCGAGGAGCTGGCATTCAAGGGGATTCCGCGGCGAGAAATCGGCGAGACCTCCTTCGGTTGGAATGGCCACGCGTTGCCGGCCGTCCCAATACAAAAGCGATTCACCGAGCCCTGTTCCGGCGGCGATTAAGGCCGCGGTGGAGTGCTCGCGGGGCCGGCCAGAAGCCAAGACACGCAGGTGTTGCGCCCCTAATTCCGAGATTCCGTAGGCGGTGGCCTCCAGATCGTTGATGAGACGGATGCGAGCAATGCCCAAGGGTCCGCTAAGAAGGCGGACATCGATCGGCCAGGGCAAATTGATGGCCTTGGAAACGCCCTCGATGACCGCCCCGGGAACGCCAAGACATGCGTGGGTGATCTTCGAGGGCTCGAAGGGAACTTGCTGGAGCATCGTTTCGAGACTTGGGAACTGCTGACTCTGAAAGGTCTTGAAGAAGATTGTGACCAGTCGCGTGCCTTCCAGTGAAAAAAGAGCGAGGTTGGTCTTGGTGCCCCCAATATCTCCGGCAAGGATCATTTGTTTCGTGGTATGGCGGTGAAGGAATCCGTCCTCACATTTTAAAATATATATTTCACCGCTAATTGCATCTGGCGCTGAGCACCTGTCTGGGACTGGAAGGCCGCACGCGTAATCGAGCCCAGGCGACGTCCCTGGTCTATCCTGGCTTCCGGGAAATACAAATTGGGATGATTGGCGAGATTGAAAAGCTCGGCGCGGAACTGAAGTCCCTGGCGCTCGGTGATTCGGAAAGAGCGAAACAGCCCTAGATCAAAATTCTTGAGTCCATCACCGCGCAAAATATTGCGTCCGGCGTTGCCAAAAGTCCCGGGGGCTGGAATGGCCCAGGCTGGCTTTTCGCCAGCCGCGCAGTTAGCTAACACTCCCTGGGGGTCAATGGTGCAGGTGTTGAACCAGCGGTTTGGGGTGGGATTGGAGATTCGCCACTCACCGATCAGATTGGGGCGATCACTGCCGCCCCCGGTGTTGCTGGCGTCGCGGCCCATGGTTACCGTGAACGGACGCGCGGTTTGTAGAGTCAGAATGCCCGTGGTTTGCCATCCGCCGATCAAAGCATTGATGACGCGGTTCGCGTTGGAAAAGCGCCGTCCTTTGCCAAAGGGCAAATCGTAGACATAGCTGAACACCCAGCGATGGCGGGTATCGTAATCCGATGGGCCGCGTTCGGCCTTGAGGTTCCGGGCATCCTGCGCGAAGAAGTCGCTGGAATCGCCGCCTTCGGAAATGCCGAAATTTTGGTCGATGGACTTGGACCAGTTATAGGAGGAAAGGAAGCTAAGGCCACCACTTAACCGGCGTTCCAGGCGGACTTGAAGGCCATTATAGGTCGAGTTACCGACCGAGGAGATGTATCCTCCGGTGATATTCCCGAAGTCGGGGAAAGGACGCCGATCTCTGATTGGTCCCGCACCGAGCATGGCCTGGTTGATATTCACCCCAATCGGGAGCTTGTGAGCTTCCGAGCCCAGATAGGCCACGTCTAGAAGCGTGTCTTTGGCGATCTCATGTTGTACTCCCAAGCTCCATTGATTCAGATAGGCAGTGACGAAATTCGGATCGATGCCGGGAGCCACAACGGCGGGATTTCCAGAGAATGCGCTAGCGAGTCTTATGTTAGATACGCCTGCGGCAGAAATGGGTCCGGCGGTCTGACGCTGGCGGAAGGGTGAATTTCGTGATAGCGGAGTGATGCCATTGCCGACGATCTGATAATTGTAAAAAGTTCCGAAGCCCGCGCGAATGACGGTTTTATTGCCGAAAGGCCGCCAAGCCAAGCCGATCCGCGGACCAAAATTGTTTTTGTCGGTCTTCCACAAACGCCTGCCCACGTCAGGGCGAGGGCGAAGGAGAAGCTTTTTGGTAACCGGATCAATATAAGCTTCGGAGCCGCCCGAGACTTTAATGGTGCCTGGAGTGGGGTCAAAGGAGGCCATCTTATTGACTTTTTCAACCGGGGGCAGGTTCAGCTCGTAACGCAGTCCGAGGTTCAACGTCAGCCGGGGACTCACTTTCCAATCATCCTGAAAATAGTAGCCGGAACTGAAGGTCATCGCGTTATGAAAAGGTTCGCCCAAGTTACGATCAGCCTGGCGGGGAAGGCCAAGCAAGAGGTCGGCAACCGAGTTGCCGGTTTGCGTGTCGTTGATGGCCACCAGTTCCGGCTGCCCGGTTGAGCGTCCGGTGAAACTGAAGGCGCCGCGTCCGAACGAAGTGAAAAAAGAGTTAAACAGGAACCGGCGAATGTCAAAACCAAATTTCATCGTGTGGCTGCCACGAATGTAGGTCATGTTATCTACATAGTGGTAGGTATTGTCGTGGCGTCCTTGAGGCAGATTGGTCGGCCCGCCGATGGTATCGAACCCGCTGAGAGTCAGTTGAGGAGCGCCATTATTAAAGGGATGAGCAGGATCGCCGGCGTCGGTAAGGCCGCCGATATTCAGCCTCTTGACGACGTCGGCGTTGCGGTCCTGTTGCAGGCGGAAGAAACCAAAACGCGTGTATCCTATTCGCGCTTCATTGATAAGGTGCGCGCTTAGCGTATAGGTCCAGATGATCGCTGCCGTCTGCGTGCGCTGAAGCTCGTTGCAACCCCATCCGGGAACGCTGCGCGCCGAACATAGCGGATTTGCCAGGGCAAAAAACTCATTGGAATCAGCAAACTCATAAGCGCCAAACATGTTGCTCTTGTCGTTGAATCGGTGGTCTACGCGCACCGAGAATTGATCGAGGCGCAGGGGACTAGCGGCAGCGGAGACGAAGTTATTGGCACCGGTAAGGTTGGGATTGGGATAGAGAGCAAGTAAGCCGATGCCCTGAGGGCTTCCAAACTTGGTCAGATCAATCTTATTGTTGGGGAACGGATCCATCACCGGCTTTCCGCCAACTGTCCGCCGAGTGGACGGATCGAAGATCTGGCCTTTGTAGATGGGTCGTCCCAAAGCGTCGGTGCGAATCACCTGGTTGGTCAGCAACGCCGAAAAGTCGCCCAGTTTCATGGCTTCGGTGGGGACATTAGCTAAACTGGCTTCTTGCTGTCCGCGACGCTGCCCTTCGTATCCAGCAAAGAAAAAGGTGCGATCATGCCGAATGGGGCCGCCGATGACTCCGCCAAACTGGTTGCGTCGAAAGGTCGGTTTGGCTGGGGCGAAGAAGTTGCTCGCGTCAAAAATCGAATCGCGGTAGAACTCAAACGCGGAACCATGGAACTGGTTGGTGCCGGACTTAGTGGTCACAATAATTTGCCCGCCGGCCTGGCGGCCATACTCGGCGGCATAGGTGCCGGTGACCACTTTGAACTCGCGCACGGCGTCGAGAATCGGGCGGTGCAGCGGCTGATTGGTCGTTTCGTCATTGTTGTCGATGCCGTCCATCGTGTAGTTGTTGGCCACTTCGCTGTTGCCGGCAATGTTTATCCCCCCTCGGAATCCCAGCGTGGACCCCTGCGCTGGAGCGAATACATTGGGCTGCAGCTGTGCCAATTGAAGGTAATCGCGCCCATTGAGTGGAAGCTCAACGATCTTTTTCTGATCAACGACGTTTCCAAGCGAAGCATTCTCGCTTTGCACCAGAGGCACATCTTCGCTGACCTGGATCACTTCACTGACGTTACCCAAGGAAAGTTTGATTTCGATTCCCACCTGCTGCCCGACCTGCAACGTAATGCCCGAGCGCACTTCGCGCTTGAATCCTGTCGCTTCGACCGACAGCGAATATTCTCCCGGTGGCAACAGCGGGAGCACAAAGTTTCCATCCCCGGCTATGGTCACGGTTTGTTCCTGGTTGGTGCCGACGTTGTGGATGGTAACCTTGGCGCCGACAACCGCGCCGCCGGAAGGATCAATCACACGGCCGCTTAGCGTCGCTGTAAATGTCTGGGCATGTAAGCCCGCAGCCAGGAGACTTCCGAGAACGACAAGCAAAAATCCGATCTTCCTAGACCTGAACATTTTTTCTCCGCTGCCCGAATGCGATTTGGGTACACCAGGGCCTCTTACCTAGAGGAAAACGTAGAAGATCGCTTGTGCACTTCGAGCCCCTGATGCTATCAGGGGGGATGATACAGCAAGAAGGAACGCGGCAACAAACAAACCGAACGGCTATCCCCGCCCTGAACGACGGGGCTTGCGCCGCCAAAAACTCGGTCAAACATTCAAACTCGCCTGTGGGATGGCAGAGATGCCCCAGCCTTTCGCCGCGGTAGTTCAGAATCTCATTGGCGAAAATAATAAAGCGCGTTAAAGAGCATTTTAAACGTGCCGTAGGATTGACCGCGGTATTGCGGGCGAAAACCAAACAGCACTACATGACCGCGACCGAGCGGTGCATCCATGACGGCGCTGCGATTTTGCAGCAAACCTTCTCCTAGCAACCATCCGGACATGAGCGGGTTTCCGTTGGGGTAGCTAGCCACTGCTCCAGCGCCCGGCGCCGCTGCGCTTTGAAATGCCGGGGCGAAAACCGGGCCATGTTCGAACCAAGCCGCCGCTTCAGGTTCCATGCCATAACCGATGGGATGATTGGGATTCACGGCAATGCGCAGAATCGAGCCGGGACCGTAAAACTCGCGATTGGTGACGTCGCGAAGAACGTTGCGAGCGCCTAGGTCCATTCGTTCGATGGGGAAATTTGAGGCATTGTTGAGCGTCACAAGGGTGCCCCCCTGCATGACAAATGCACGGAGGTTAGCGACGCCCGCCGCGCCAATGCCGCCTGTGAATTCATCGGGGACCGGCCCCTGAAAAAAACCCGTCTCGCGCGGTGCGGTACGCGATTCCCGACCTGTTCCCGTGGGTTCCGCCGGCTGCAGCTTGGGGTTGCCATTCACCAGGGAGGAGACGCTCTGGTCGGGAATTACGATCACATCGAAACGTGACTCAAGCTTTGCTTCGCGGATGTCCTTGTCATACACGCTGGTGTACGGAAATTCGAATTGCTCCAGTAGCCAGCGCGTCCAGCCCTCGTCCATGCTGGGCACATAACTTTTGTAAAGAGCTACTCGCGGTGCTCGCAGCGGCGTTGCATCGGACAAAACAGCATCCGAGGCTGAGAAATCGCAACCGAGCGGAGCCAGTTCGCGAACCGAGCCAGACCGGATCACAAATGTGCCCGCGGGAAATTCACGGCCCGCGTCGCGAACCGCGGATTTCAATCTGGCGACCGCTGCGCCGCTTTTCAGCAGGCGATTCACGGCTAGATAAGCATTGTTCGAGTCCGCGCGAAGCAGATATTGCTTACGCGCGGGCTCAACCTTGCCGGCGGCCAAAACAACTTTGTCGATTTTCTCCAGGCTGGCCTGAAAGGGAGCTTGCGCTGCGACTGCGGTCACGCCCATCAACAGCGGCAAGGTTTGTGCGGTTACGTCATAGGGACGCTTGGGCGGCCCGCCGGGATATTCGCGAAGGTCGGGATAATTCTGCCGCTCCAGCAGGGTCTTGGCGTAGCTGCCGTACGGTTGCGCTAATAGAATGACGTAGGTTCCAGCAGGGTATTCGATCCCATCGGCAGTGAATCTATCGCGGGCTCGCTCGACTTCAACCAGACCAAAGCGCAGCGTGTTCAAGAGCTTGACGGCGGCAGCGGAGTCTTTCTGCTCAGGGGGAAAGATGTACGCGAAAGGCGGGCCCTTGCGCTCAATTGCCTTGCGTCCGATTTGGGTGAAGGTCCGCAGGAACATCTCGCGATTTTGTGCCACCGTGCCGAGACAGGAATCGAATGCAATCAGCTGGTAGTCGACAATGTCGCGCAAGTGCCATTCGCCTCCCTTCCAGGGATCAGGATAATTCCAGCTACTGCGCTGCGCGTTGTAACCGAGCGAGGCGGTGTCAAGCTCCTCTGCGCGTACGCGGATGGGAGACGCAAGCCGAGCAGAAGCTGATTCGGTGAGGATCCGCAAACCGGCGTGGTAGGACTGATAGTGCCGGCCGGGCGTCCAGAAATCGTACATGGCGTTGATGGCCACCCCTTTTTTCCCAGCCGTGCCCAGCGCGGCAGCCATGGAAGTGCCGAGCATATTGGTTTCCTCGACGATCAGGGGATCGACGTTAGGATCCACGGGATCAAGAAATGGCGGGGTGAAAATACGGGCGCTGTAGCTGCCCATCTGGTGCACGTCGTAAACCACTTGCGGATGCCAGACATTCTGGACTTTGCCGACCGTCAATTGCGATTCAATCTGCGTGAACATGTACCAATCGCGATTATTGTCATGGCCGACGTACGGATGATAGAGCTCCACCGGGGCTGAGCCTTCAAAGGGCGTCCCGAGATATTTGCGATACCACTTGACGACCATGTCCTGGCCGTCGGGATTGAGCGAGGGAATCAAAAGGAAAATGACGTTATCGAGGATAGCGCGGTGGCCGGGAGTGTCTTCGGCGAGCAGCTTGTACACATATTCCATTGCTGTTTGGGTCGAAGCCACCTCGGTCGAGTGCACCGTGCAAGTGATCAGCACGACCGCTTTGCCCTCAGCGATCAGCTTCTCCGCCTCAGGCTCCGCTAAACCTCGCGGGTCCGCCAGACGCTGCTGAATCTGCAGGTAACGGTCCAGCTTTTTCAGGTTTTCAGCGGACGAAATGGTCAGCGCGACAAATGGCTTACCCAGAGTTGATTTTCCGATCTCGGCAAATTTCACGCGTTCCGGAGCAGCTGCGGCGACCCTTTGAAAATACCCTACGACCTGCTCCCAATCGGCCAGCTTGCGGTCTTCGCCTACTTTGAATCCGAGAAAGGAATCCGGCGATGGCACCTGCGCCGCCGCGGGGACCTGCGCAGCCAGTGCCGCAGCACCCCATGCGAGGAGTGCAGCTGCCAGAAGGCGTGTCGTAAGACCTGTCATTTTCATTAAGTCATCTCCCGGTATGAATGATGCCTTGGCCGTTGCGAATTTCGATTTTCGTAGAAAAGGGCTGGCTCAGTTTTTGCAACCGCTCCAGAATCCTGGTGGAACTTTCCTGGTCCACCGATTCCGGGCTTCCGCGCTGCCAGCGACTGCGTCCAAAACCCAGGCCGATCGGAGTCAAGCGGACCTCAGAAGCCGTTCCACGGCGAAAGGTAACGCGCGCGATCACCGATTCCCAGTGCAGCGGATCGGCGGCAAAGCCTCGGCGGTCATGGTCACTTCGCGCTTCGTACAGGTCGGACGGCAGCGCGTCAGGGCTCAGATCAAATTGCTCATAGATGTCGGCAGGGAGATGCGTAACCGTGTCATTTTGAAAAATGAAATTCGATAGGCTGTAAAAAATCACTTTGCCTTTATACAGTTCGATTCCGCGCAGCACGTGAGGGCCATGGCCGACAAATACGTCGGCGCCAGCCTCGATGGCGGCATGCGCAAACTCCACCAAGAACTGTGCGGGAACTTCGCGAGCGTCGGGAGCGCCCTCGTGCGCATGGATGGAAACGAGAACGTAATCAGCCATGCGCCGAGCTTCGCGGATGGCCGCGGTAAGCCCATGGAGATCGCGTGGTTCGGGCTCGGTGACCACAGCGCGTGTATCGGAAAGCTCGAATGTTTGACCGAGAAACGTCAGGCGCTCGGGTGAATCTGGTTCGGCGCGGCTCAGAACATCGGCGGCAACCAGCTTGAGATCCTGTTTCATTTTGCGAAGCGCAGAGAATTGCGCGGCGTCGACGCGGTAGCGAGTGCGATAGCGCAGCGGATTGAGACCGGGACGGCCGCGAAGATCAGAGCGTTGCGCACCAGCAGGCGAGCCGGGCGAAAATGTCGAGGCGCAGGAGACCAGCGCGATGCGCCCATGCGCAGTTTCGAGATAGGCAGGCGAGCGAGCTTCACCGAGATGCTCTCCCGTGCCGGCGAACACTGCGCCATGCTCCTTGAGAATGCGGCGATGGTTCCGCAGCCCGTCAATACCATAGTCAAGGGAATGATTGTTGGCCGTGGCAAACAAGTTGAAGCCCATCCATTGCAATTCCTTCAACAGAGCCGGATCGGCGCGAAGCCAGGTGCCTCCGGATTGCGCCGCCGGCGAGAATTCATAATCGTGAAAGAGAATCTCTAAATTGGTGAATGCCGCATCGCCCTCGCGCACCGCATTCACCACGTTCATAAACTTCGCGTCGGTCTGATGAACCGACACCCGCTGCGTAATGATGGAATCTCCGGTAAGCGTGAGTGTGAAGTCCTGTGCAGCACTGTTTAGTGAGCCGCAAAATAGAAGTGCCAACAGCAATCGTAAGGAACGGGCCATAAACGCCCTCCTCATATATTGAATCGAACTCCCGGAGTCAAGCGAAGATCCGATGGAACCAGGAATTTTGTGGGACGTGAACTTGCTGAATTGCCTAAAATTCGACCGCAAGACGCGGATAAAAGAAATTTCATTTTACATGCACGACGCCCTTTCAAATTCGTTGACAGGTTGTGGGCTTCAACCCATAATCCGTGCCCGACTCAAAAACTTCGGGAACGCACTTCAAACATGTTTATCGGTTCGAGAGATCCTTCCTAAATGCGTGAACGGCGCTGGCACCGCATCATCCCCATCGCAACAATCATGTATGGCATTGCTTTCATCAATCGGACAAATATTTCATTAGCGCTTCCTTCGATGAGCCGGGAGTTGCACATGAACTCCCTGCAAGCCGGCACAATTGCGGGGATATTTTTCTGGGGCTACCTTTTCTTTCAAGTCCCTTGCGGTTATCTGGCCAGCCGCTGGAGCACCAAGTGGATCGTCAGCATTTTGCTGATTATTTGGGGATGCGCTTCGGTGGGCTGCGGACTGGTGCATACCTGGCAGGAACTGTGGGTGATGCGATTTTTGCTTGGCGTCGGTGAGGGAGGCATGTACCCGGCGACGCTCGTTTTGCTTTCCCACTGGTTTCCCAGCAAGGAACGCGCGCGCGCGAATGGGTGGTTCTCGCTCGCGGTACCTCTTTCACTGGTCATTTCCTCGCCCCTTTCCGGGTGGCTGATACAAAAGTGGAATTGGCGCGTGATGCTGATCGTCGAGGGATTGTTTCCTCTGATTTGGCTGCTGGTGTGGATTCTTGAGATTCACGATTACCCCCATCAAGCACCTTGGATATCCCCGGAGGAGTGTGAATTTCTGGAGGCCTCGTACAAACGCGAAACAGCGGCTCGCGAACCGGCGCGGAGGGAGAAGTACTGGCGATCTCTGGTGGCCCCTCAGGTTTTATTATTGGCACTCATCAAACTTTTGATGCTGAGCGGTCAGCTGGGATACACGTTTTGGTTGCCAAGCGCGATCGAAAAGGCCAGGACCATCAGCAGCATGCGCACGGGCATTCTGAACGCGATTCCTTTTGTTGTCGGCGCGATCTCTTTACTGTACAACTCAACCCATTCGGATAAAGTCCACGAACGGCGGGCGCACATGGCCGCTCCCATGGCTATCGGAGGTGTTGCCCTTTTCAGCGGGATTGCCACAATGTCGCGCTGGCCCACCTTGTCGTTCGCTTTGGTCTGTGTCGCGGCGATTGGAGCGTTCGCCCCGCTTGGACCTTTCTGGGCGGTTACCACAGAATGGTTCTCTAGAAAAATGGCGGGATCGGTGGCAGGATTTGTCAACGGAGTCGGAAACCTGGGAGGCTTTTTTGGTCCGCTGCTTGTCGGATATCTGAACAAACGATTTGGTAGTTTCCTGCCGGGGTTCAGTATGCTCGCGAGCTTTATGCTCATCGGGGCGGTACTGCCTTTTTTCCTTAAGCCACCTCCTGATCCTGCCCCCGTTCGCATCCCTGGGCAGCCTGACAACCCGGCCTGAAATGAGTGCGAAACGGCGAACACCGGGTAAGTCTCAGAATTCCCGCGATCTCCGGAAGCTAAGGCTCGGCACTAGGAGACGCGCCCGGTGCATTGCTTACTGACAAGTGTCGGGTGTACAGTTCTCCGCCGAGGAATCGATAGTCGAAGGTCGTTATGAGAATTCTTATCGCTCGGATTGTCTTAGTCGTCTCTGTCGTCTGCGCGAACACGTGGGCGGCATCCGCAATTGCCCAGGCGAACTCCGCTTCCGCCACCGAGGCTGGCGCGGTTGTCCTTAATTCTCCGGATGGTCGCTTAGCGATTACCTTCACAACGACTTCGCAGGTCGCTCACAACCAAAACCCGGCGAACACACAAAATCCGTCGGTCAGCGCACCGAGCCAGCTTGTGTACTCCGTTTCCTTCCAAGGCAAGGGCTTGATCGAGCCGTCGGTCCTCAAACTAGAGTTACAAGGGCAAAGGCCGCTGGGGGCCGACCTGCGCATTACGAACACGTCCCGTTCAACCACCGATGACACCTATCAGCTGGTCACTGGCAAAGTTAGTTCTGTGCGCAACCATTACCATGCGATTCGAATCGAGCTCCAAGAAAACAACGGGCCGCAACGGAAACTCGCGATCGAAGCCCGAGCCTACGACGATGCCGTAGCGTTTCGCTACGTCGTGCCGGATCAGGCCGGCCTGCGCGAATTCCGCTTGACGAAAGAGGTGACGGAATTTCGCATCAGCAAAGATGCCTCCACCTACGCCCTGGTGCTGCCCAACTACCGGACGATGTACGAGAGTGAGTTCATCCACCTGCCGATCAGCGCTTTTTCCAACCAGGGTGGTGTTAGCAGCACGGTGCTCATCGGACTTCCGTTGCTGATGGAAGTACCAGGAGTGGCCTGGATGGCCATCACCGAAGCCGACATGCGCGATTATGCGGCCATGTACCTGGTGAACCCATCCGGGAGTTGGGGCGGTCACTGGTTTGAGTCCAGGCTGGCTCCGAGCGTTACCGAACCAGACCTATCGGTCATCGGTGCCCTGCCGCATCATTCACCATGGAGGATCGTGCTCGTCGGCAGCGAGCCGGGAAGACTGATTGAATCGAACGTCATTACCAGCTTGAATCCCGAATCGGTGGTTCAGGACACATCCTGGATTCACGCGGGCCGAGCGGCGTGGGATTGGTGGAGCGGCAGCATCGGTGCCGATGGAAAGCACGATTTTTCAACCGATACGATGAAGTACTACGTTGATTTTGCCGCGAAATCTGGATTCGAGTACATGCTGGTGGATGCGGGATGGTCGGACCGCAGTGACATCACCAAAATGAATGGCACGGTGGATATTCCTGAACTGGTGCGTTACGCAGCGGCCAAAAACGTCAAGGTGTGGATCTGGCTGTACTGGAGCGCAGTGGATCGTCAATTGAACGAAGCCTTCCCGCTCTATGAAAAGTGGGGTGTAGCCGGAGTGAAAATCGATTTTATGTCACGCGATGATCAGGGAATGATCGCTTTCTACTATCGCGTCGCCGAAAAAGCGGCTCAGCATCATCTGATGGTGGATTTCCACGGCGCCACGAAACCCACCGGGCTCGAGCGAACGTATCCCCATGTACTTGGCTATGAGGGCGTTCTGGGAATGGAGCAGTCGAAGGCCGGTAGTAGAGACAACCCCGACTCCCACGTGACGCTGCCCTTCACGCGCATGCTCGCCGGGCGAATGGACTATACGCCGGGTGGGTTCGATAATGTTACCAAAGCCGAGTTTGAACCGCATACGCAAAAGCCCATGGTCATGGGAACGCGGGCGCACCAGCTAGCGATGTACGTCGTCTACGAAGCGCCTTTTCAAATGGTCTCTGATCATCCAGGCGCTTATGAAGGCCAACCGGCATTCGAATTTATCAAGCGCGTACCGGCAACCTGGGATGAGATTCGCGTTTTGAACGGTAAGCCAGGCGAGTACATCACCATTGCTCGACGACACGGCAACGAATGGTTCGTGGGATCGATGACCAACTGGGACGAGCGAAACATGGAGATCCCGCTCGGTTTTCTCGGCGATGGAAAATACCTCGCCGAAGTATTTCGCGATGCGCCGGATGCCAATCTTCATCCGAAGAACACGGTCATCGAGCAAACTGTGGTCACTCATGGGTCGACGATTAGGCTGCACCTCGCTGCCGCAGGAGGTGCCGCCTTACGAATCCGGCCGCAGTAGCCCCTCAAGAAACCGGCGCTGCAGAAGGCTGGGTTAGAATGGCGCGGCTGGCCCGGCCTCCGGCGGCGTGCCGAGTCGGCACGTTTTTTGGTATTCCTTTCGTCGAGGGCTAGCCGGCAATCTGTACAAACTGAGCGTACCGTCATCCTGCGACACAGTGACATCGACACGACGCTGGCTTATTATGTCGAGATACCGGATGACCAGTCGCGGGCTGCGCTAGAGGAAATAGGAGACTGGATCATGGCTCTGGAGGATTCGTCAGGCTCGGTGTCGGCGGAGAACCAGAACCCGGAGCTACTCAGCTTGCTTCCGAATAAGGACTCATAGCTCAATGGTTAGTTAGAGCACCGGCCTCATAATCTATTTGGGCAACCCCGTGCGTCATGTAGTTTCAACAGCTTACGAAGGGTGTAGGTCGGGATTTTCGGGCATTTCGGGGACCGAAACTGGGGTATTGGGACCTGTTTGGGACCGAGTATTGGGACCGACGTGGACGGTATTGCTTATGGAACCCCAATCCTGAGGCGGAGGTGACATCGGAGAAACCCTACCAAAACCTCTTCCGATGATCGACATGCCGCGGATCGAGTTGAGCGAATCAGCGGGCCTTTCGGATTTGCTCCGGCATCCCATCTCCGCGGAGCGCCCGCAGTCGATGGAGTCACTCGGCCAAGAATATGGTTTTGTTCTTTATCGCAAACATATCTCCCAGCCCTCGCAAGGCCACTTGGACGTCGCCGGCGTACACGACTATGCCGTCGTTTATCAGGGGAATAATTTGTTGGGCACGCTGGACCGCCGCTGCAAAGAACACGCCCTCGAAGTTAAACTCGCGTCGTCCCATCCTGTTGAGATCCTTGTGGAAAATCTCGGACGCATAAATTTTGGATTGAAAATGATGGATGATCGTAAGGGAATAACCGGAAAGGTTACCTTCAATGGCGAGGAGTGGACCGGGTGGGAGGAATATGTCCTCCCCATGACGGATTTTTCCGCCTTAAAATTTTCCCGTAACCTCCTCCACGGTCCGGCTTTTTATCGCGGAACATTCGAGCTCGCCTCGCTGGGCGATACATTCCTCGATCTCCGTGGATGCGGTAAGGGATTTGTGTTAGTCAACGGACAGAACCTCGGACGATACTGGCATATCGGTCCGCAGCAGAGCCTCTTTCTTCCAGCAACTGTACTAAAACTGGGCAAAAATGAAATCGTGGTATTTGACGTTGAACAAAGCGGAAAGCGATCCGTTGCAGGCGGCAAGAACGCTATTTTCGAAACCTACGCCAATTAAAGAATTCCTTTGAAAACGGAAGGCAGGCACTCGCAAATGAAAGTTCGACTACCACGATTCCATTTCATCCTGGCTGCACTTCTTTTCTTTTCGGCGAAGCCGGGAGCCGCGCAATCACCTGTCCAATTTCTGAGGGAGAGCAAGATATTCGTTTTGGACGCAGGGAAGATTTCATATATTTTTGGAATTAATGAACAAAGCATGCTGCAGCACATGTATTGGGGCGAGCACATCGCGCGTATTGAGGACTTCGGTCCTGTGCCAACCGCTCGGCAGTGGGCTTCGTTTGACCTGAGCACGACTACGATGCCACAGGAATATCCTGGATGGGGGGCAGGGCTCTACGTCGAGCCCGGCATCAAAGCGACATTTCCCGATGGAAATCGCGACCTTGTGCTGCGTTACGTTGAACATAAGATCGCCGGCCCTACACTAGAGGTTACCCTAAAGGATATTGATCGAGCCCTGTTTGTTCGCTTGCACTACACCGTCTATCCTGATGCCGGCATTGTGCGCAGGGAAGTCACCGCGGAAAACCGCACGGATAAGCCCGTCATACTCGAGAGCTTTCAATCCGCGGCCTGGTATCTTCCCCAAGGAGATGGCTACCGGCTTCGCTACCTTACCGGACGCTGGGCTGGAGAGTGGCAGCTAACCGAGGAACCCGTACATACCGGAGTAAAAGTTCTGGAGAGCCGGCGGGGCAGTACAAGTTCGCACGCGAATCCATGGTTTGCGCTGGATCGCGACGGCAATAGCGAGAGTGAGCAGGGCGCGGTTTGGTTTGGCGCACTAGGCTGGAGCGGGAGTTGGCGTATCAGCGTCGAGCAAACTCCTCATCAACAAGTGCGCGTTACCGGCGGCTTCAATTCTTTCGATTTTGGTTATCATCTTGCCCCCGGTGAATCGCTAACAACTCCGCCGTTCTATGCCGGTTACACCAACGGCGGGATAAGCGAGGCTTCGCGCATTCTCCACGCGTTTGAGCGCAACCACATCCTGCCGAACCACTCCGGTTCCCGGACTCGGCCGGTACTCTACAATTCCTGGGAAGCAACCGGCTTTAACGTCGATGAAGCGGGACAAGAAGCCTTGGCCGATAAGGCCGCAAGCTTGGGAGTGGAGCGCTTCGTAATGGATGACGGGTGGTTTGGTCAACGGAAGAATGACCATGCCGGCCTTGGCGACTGGTACGTGAACACGCAAAAATTTCCGAATGGCCTCGGGCCGTTGATCAAGCATGTGAAAGGCTTGGGCATGGATTTCGGGCTTTGGGTGGAACCCGAAATGGTCAACCCGGACAGTGATCTCTATCGCAAGCATCCGGATTGGGCCATGCATTTCGAAGGCCGCCCCCGCACCGAGGCGCGCAACCAACTGGTGTTGAATCTCGCTCGCGATGACGTTCGTGAATATATTTTTCATTGGCTTGATGAGCTTGTTTCCGTCAACGACATTGCTTTTATCAAATGGGATTACAATCGCAATTTCAGCGAGCCCGGCTGGCCGGAAGTTCCGCCCGATCAGCAAAAGAATTTGTGGGTGCGCTTCACCCAGAATCTTTACGATATACTCGGCCGGCTCCGCAAAAAACATCCCACCCTTGAAATTGAATCATGCTCTGGCGGCGGTGGGCGGGTCGACATGGGAATTTTGCGGTTTGCCGAACAAGTCTGGACTTCCGACAACACCGAAGCATTTGATCGCCTGTCCATTCAACAGGGTTTTACGTACGCCTACACGCCGCACATCATGATGGACTGGGTCACGGATGTGCCAAATTTTAACGGCCGCACCGTGCCTCTCCAGTTTCGCTTTCTGGTTGCGATGCAGGGCTCGCTAGGGATCGGCGCCAATCTGAACCGATGGGCGCCCGAGGACTTTGCGACCGCTAAACAGATGATTAGCGTTTACAAATCGATTCGCGAAACCGTTCAGAACGGTGCCCTTTATCGTTTGGCATTGCCGACGGCGGGAAACTTCATGGCCAGTGAATACGTTTCAGCGGACAAATCGCACGTTGTGCTGTTTGCGTTTTTACATTCGCAGCAGTTCGGCCGCAACATTCCACCGGTATTGTTGCGGGGGCTGGATGAGAAAGCGACCTATATCCTTACGCGCCTGGATGCAAAAGCTCAACCAAAGAATTCCACGCTTCCCAAAGACCTTAGTGGCGCCTATTTAATGCATCACGGTCTCACGCTGTCTTTAAAGGGCGATTACGACAGCACGGCTATCAAATTGGAGCGCGTCGCACAGTAAAAGGTACGGCAGCAAGCAGCGACGCGAAGATTTCGGCAGCATCTAAACAGGTATTCTTGCGGCGTAGGCTATGTACGAAAATCAGGTATCCCCGAGCACAACTCGACTCGCAAGGTCCATCGTTCTGAGGAACGGGCGGCCAACGTGGGGCACTCCCCTTGTTCGATGGCATCAGCCAGCGAGTCCGTACGCGCGTTACACGGTTCCAAAGCAATCGTAAAATGTTTTTCGATTGCGCTTTGCGGCCAGCCTCCCTGACATAACCACAGGCCCACATAGCCGATCTGTTTCACATCGAAGCGAAAAGCTATGGACTCATTGCTTCCAGGAAAATGAAGCCCGCAGAATCCCGCCTTCAGACGCGGCGTAAACAATTTGTCCGCGGTACCTGCACTTGCAGGCTTCACGATCCGGAGGTCTTCCACAGCTCCGTCCATTGTAGCTGCAAGCGGATACGCGCAGCTTTGACCCGCTTTCCCTAATCGTGCATCACTCGACCACTCAATCAGCAAGTCCCGCACGTCATCTGGCAAGAGCAGGTTCGCGCCTGTTTCGGCCTTTAGCAGCGGATGGGCCGACCACAAATATGCGAGCGGCTGATCACTCAGATTCTGGATCTCATATTCGATGATGAGCGTCCCGACCAAGCGCAGCGGTGGCCGGTGGATTCAAAAAGTACTCGATGATGCGGATTTTTTGTTACGACGTCTTCGGTGGAGAGACCGCGTTCGATCCGGCCCGCTAGAGGAAAGTTAAATGGACCCACCTGGACTCGAACCAGGAACCAACACATTATGAGTGTGCTGCTCTAACCGATTGAGCTATGGGTCCCTACGCTTTGATACCATATTTCGTCTGGAGAGTCTTGCCCAACTTCTTCATTCCGGCCTGGGCGCGTTCATCATTCGGCAGGATGTAGTATGCCTGCGTAGTCGAGACATCCGCGTGGCGCAGGATACTCTGAATGTCCTTATCATTGACTCCAGCTTCGTTCAACCTCGTCCCGAGTCCACGTCGAAATGCGTGCCACCCAAACCACGCGCCGTTGATGAACTGGGGGATTACGCGGCGGGATAGATTGTCGAGGTCGAGCGGACGCATGAGTCGCTCACCCCGAAAGATCCAATCTTCCTCGCCAGCGGGGAAGCTCTCTTTGTATTTTTTTAGAATCTTTCGCAGCAAAGGCACCACAAAGACACCGGCTTCGCGCGCTGCGGTCTTCGGTGCGCCGATATGGTCACCCCAAATCTTTCTCCGCACGTTCAACGTCTGGCCGTCATAGTCTCCCCACTTCAATCCCCGCAGCTCACTTCTTGTCAGACTCGGTGAACGCAGCCGTCGCGCAGACCGTCCTGGCCGGGTCAGGCACCTTGTCCAGCATCTCGGCTACCTCTTCCAGCGTGTAAGCGTGTTCGTGACTCGCCCGAATCTTTCTTTCCCGGACCGTCATGCCTTCTGTTCCCGCCTTCTTCGTCCTGCCACCGGCTTTGGTCGCGTCCATTGGGTTCGAACCGATCAAAGCCTCGCTGTTGATTGCCCAAGTGAGAACACCCCTCATAAAGTTTTTGATACGCATGTGTGTTTGGTGAGAAAGATTCTGCGGAAGACCTTCGAGGAATTGCTGGCCATTGAAACTGTCAAATGTAAAGGGAAATGTGCCTTTGCGTACGGACTCATAAGCCGTGGGTTCCCGGTTCGAGTCCGGGTGAGTCCACCATCTTTTCGCCCCACCGGAAACCGACGCCAACTGTTAGCCCGCTCTCGACCACCTCGTCGGGTTCCGTCTCAAGGGCGACCATGCTCCCGCTCCCTTGACAAGGGTATAGACTTTACTATACAAAGTAGTTTGTAAGCGCCAGGGCAGCGGGGGTTCTAATGAACATCTCACCGAAGCAGCAGCCGAGCGCCTTGCTTCCAATGGCCATGCCCCTCGCTGTGGGAGCATCCGATGTTTAAAACGCGGCTGGCCCGTCGGATATTCAAAGGCTTCGCCGTATTAGCGATGTTGGGTGTTCTCGGGGTCGGGGCGTTGCTGGCGTCGCTCTGGCTAGAGAGCAGGACCGAGATCACACTCCCGATGCCCACGGGATCATTCGCGGTTGGCCGCGCCATCTATGATTGGACCGACGATGTGGCATTGGATGAGCTAGCCCCAGTTCCGGGAACCAAGCGCGAACTCCTTGTCTGGATCTGGTACCCGGCGGCAGGGCCATCAGGCGCGGGGGTGGACGATTACCTGCCCGCTCAAGTGCGAGCGCCGGCCCGTCCGGCCAGCGGCGGCCCGCTGATCTTCAGACTTCTGAGCCGGGTCTTCGGACTTCTGACGCGGGATCTGTCGAAGGTCCACGGGCACAGTATTCGTGACCCCGAGGTGTCGCCGCAGCAGCGATCGTATCCTGTGGTGATCATGAGAGCGGGGGCATCTGCCCCGGTGATGAACTACTCGACTCTCGCCGAGGATCTGGCCAGTCACGGTTACGTCGTCGTGGGATTCGATGCCCCCTATCGCTCTGGACTGGTCGTTTTCCCTGACGGCCGGGTGATCGCACGGAGGCCAGAGAACAACCCGGAACTGTTCTCGGGAGCGGAGCTGACCGGTCTCGCCAATAAGTTGCTGGCCGCGTGGACCGCCGACATAGCCTACGTGCTTGATCAGTTGCAGCGATTGAACAGCTCCGCCGTGTCCGGCAAGTTCACGGGTCGGCTCGACATGATGCCGGTGGGAGTATTTGGCCACTCTTTTGGCGGCGCGACAGCTGCACAATTCTGCTCTCAGGATTCCAGGTGCAAGGCCGGCATCGATGTGGACGGTTCTCTGCACGGCAGCGTCATTCAGGCAGGCATCCACGCGCCGTTCCTGTTCCTCCTGAGCGGCCACGGCGATTCTTCGTCCGACCCGGAGAGCCGTCAGATCCTGGCCGACATCCAATCGGTTTATGATCGTCTGCCGGTAGACAGAAGGCTACGCATCGCGATCCGTGGGGCGAACCATTTCACTTTCAGCGACGACGGAGCCTTGTTGAAGAGCTATGTCTTGCGTGGGGTGCTCCGAGTATTAGGTAAGCTCGGTATCGACGGACGTCGCCAGCTTGCCATTACCGCGTACTGCGTGCACAACTTTTTCGACACGTACCTCAAGGGCGCAAGTGCTACGCCCCTCAAGATTTCATCTCCGCTTTACCCCGAGATCGAAGTTCTTGAGTGAAGCACCTCTAGTCGGCGATTGTGCCGGGATCACTGATTCACCGCTTTCAAAAGTAGAAAGGACCGTCGTTGCTGCGTTAGTCGCAACGCTCCGACGCCCCAGTTTGAACTGGCACAGCTTGCGCTTTGATCTGAACCAATTGGGTTTGCGCACTGTGGATCGGTTGGCCAAGCTCTACTTCCTTGCCTTTGGCGTAGATTTCGTGCCGAGGATACTTTTTGTGCCACTCCGCGAGCGTTGCCGTCCGATTCATATGCTCGACCACTTTTCGCCAACCACCCCCATTGTAAGCGCAGAAACTGATTTCACCCTGTTGCGTTGCCACGGGGGTAGTTGAATTAGAGATAGCCGAAAAATCGTAATTGAAAGCGTCTTGGAACCACATGCCGTTAAAGATCATCACTCTCCAACGTCCATTATGCGAGTGTGCTTTCTGCGACCAAGGATCGCGGTTATCGGCAATGCGCCAGAAGCAGTCCCCAAGCAGACCTTGAAGTTGCGCGCGACCCAACCCCGAGGGCGCCTTCCTCGGTTCGAAATTGCCGAGTACCGACAGCGAGACCAGAGCCTTGGTGGCTGCCGGCCCTCTTCCAGAGTCGGTTATTTCCACAATGTCGCGCATGAATTGTTCCAAGTTGAAGAAACCGGAAACCGGGATCGCCGCTTTCTTGTCGGTATCTATCAGCAAAGGGCTGAACATTCCATGATTTGGGTGCGTGTCATTGAAAAGGCTTCCTAGCTCCGCCTTTGGGTTAAGGACATCGCACAAATGAGCGAATATTCCATAGGCCGAGAGCGGGAACCAATCGCGCATCGGCTGCCAGCCAATGGAGGTTTGCTCTTGTAGGTCGTAGGCGAGCTGCGAAACCGGATACCGTCGAGCGTATCGCTCATCGGCGGATATGCCTTCATCTCTGCCTGAAAGCATAATCGGGTGAAAAACTACCCCGTGGATGGTGTCCATGTTCTGGATGGCGAAGCTGACAATGTCGCCCAGCCCGTCGTTGTTCAGACCGTTGACTACGGTCACTTGCAGCGTGGTTCGCATTCCTGCCGCAGCGATGTTCCCGAGCGCCCGGCGCTTCACCTCCATGTAATTTCCGAGCCCGCGATGTTTGTTCTTTTCTTCCGAGACGCCATCGCACTGCAGGTATACCGCTTGCAAGCCGACTGCCTTTGCCTGGAAGGCAAAATCGCGGTCTTCCGCAAATCGTATGCCGTTTGTCGCAACGTGAAGACGGTGGAAGCCCATGCGCTTCGCGTGCCGGACGGCCTCAAGAAAAATCGGTGACAGTGTGGCCTCTCCGCCAGAGAACAGAACGTTGATCTCCCGCTGAGGCTTAAAAGATACCGCTCTGTTGAACAGCGCCTTGATGTCTTCCATATCCAATTCGTGAACGTAGCCGGCAGCGTTCGCATCCATGAAGCACGGTGAACACACCATGTTGCAGCGGTTTGTCAGATCAACGACTAGCGTGGCTCCTCGGCCCGCCCTGATGCTGTTGGGTCCGTGATCGTGTACGTCATGGTCGTGGACGCATTCAAAGTCTCTACCGAAAGCAAGACCCTCCATCCTGCGGAAAAAATCCGGATGATTGGATAGTACATCTTCAACCGGGCCATGCCTTTCGCACGCTTTGCGCATGAGGATGCGCCCGCCTTCCTCCAATATTTCCGAATCAATGATTCCTGGCCGGTTTCTAAACTCAGCGATCCGACGTTCGCCCCTGAGAACTGCCTGCACTGCCTCGCGGTTACAATCAGGGCATAGCGAGAGCGTTTTCCGCGGAACACCCTGGTCCATCGGCTTTCGTTGTCTACGCCTGAGGAGGGGTCCAGGAGCCCACTGGGGGCTGGGCAACTGTCCCTCCGGCAGGGCGCTGTTCATCGGTCGCAGTAGTTTCCAAACTGCCTTGGCCGCCGCACAAACTACCTTACTCGTTGACGTGGACATTGCTAGCTCTCCTCGGCGATATTACGCTCGCGCGTAAATCAAGCCGTACTCAAAGGTAGGCCGAACACGAGAGCAATACGCGAATGTCTCCGTTGCTGTCAAGTAAAAATCTGGTTAGCAACGAACGATTCCGATTCGGTTCGAAGGGAGCTTTTTCACCCTGTCTATTCTCTATGACCTAGGAGGGTGTGCTTACGCGGCCCTTTTGGTGACTATCATCGGTACCGAGGCCACGGTGGTGAACGGTTTTCAGGCAAGGTGAATGAATTTCACAACGCAGGATTGTGGCGAAGATGAAGACAAATGCAGGTGTTGGTTGGTTCCGCGCCGGTGCTTCTACGCGCCGTCTCTGGTTCCTGCATGAGTGGTTGACTGCGTATCAACCGCACATTGCCGCTCCCGGGAAGGTGCCAGCTGCGCCTGTCGCTCATCTGGCAAAGGATCGCCGCGCGCACTCGGAATACAACGCGTCAATGCGTCGTTTCATCGGTCCCTTCAGCATTCGGCAGACGAACTTCAATCCTTGTCCCGTCTGGTCCGGAGCTGATATTAAAGTGCCCGCGCATCACTCGTATCCGCTCGCGCATCCCAGCCATACCGATCCCCAGTGGCCTGGTGCCATCGTCAAATTGTTTTAGAACTTCAGGAGCTATTCCGCGACCTTCATCGCAAATATCCACAATCGTCTGTTCGGCATCCTGTCTGAGTTTGATCTTCGCCGCATGGCTGCCGGAATGACGATAAATATTCGCGAGACTTTGTTGCACAATCCTGAACAGGGCTGTTTCCGTGTCTCTCGGCAAGCGTCCGAAGTCCTTGGATATGTCCAAATCAATTCGTATTCCGCTGCGTTCGGCAAAACCCTCGGAATACCACGTGAGAGCGGACGCCAGTCCCATTTCATCCAGCAGCGGCGGGTGCAGCAGATAGGACAGGGTTCTGATTTCAGAGGTGCAACGACTCACCATCTCTATCGAATCGGAGATTCTTTTGGCCTGCGTAGGGTCGAGCGCGCATGACTCTCGTTCGAGCGCACTAAGGTTCATCTGAATTGCCGCGAGATACTGCCCTGCACTGTCATGCAATTCGCGAGCAATTCGCCGGCGCTCTTCGTCTTGCAACTCAAGAACCCGAGTAGTCAGTTCACGGAGGCGTTCCTCGGCCTTATGGCGCTCGATCACTTGCTCTTCGAGTTCCGCGGTACGCTGCTTGACGCGCAACTCCAGTTCATCCTGTGCTGCGCGCATCGCCGTCGCCGCCCGTGGAAGATCCATTCTTAATGCGTTCTCATTGGCTGCCATCCCCAGCCCATCGCCGGTGTCGACCAGCGATCGCTTCCTTGAAACTATGCCTATCATGCCCATGCGTTGATCCTCCCGACGATTGGTTGCCCTGCGAGTACTGCTTGCGGCCTCACTATTTGGGTAGAACTATTACGCAACGGGTCCACTAAATCTGTACAAATGTGAACACCTCTTAGAATTAAGTGCGGCCCGAGATTTTGCGCCGCGCAGATGGTTACGCGTTGCCCTGCGCCTTAGGGAGATAGCAATCTTTGCGGTGCGAATCGTTACACGTGCGGGGCGGCGCCCGGAAGGGAACTCTTGATGTGCACATCCGCCGTGGTATTCGTTGTAGCCCAGCTTGCTGGCCATCGATCGTGTTGCGGAGATTACGTTTTAGCAAATAGTCTTTGCGGATGCGAGGGACGCGCCCGTCTAGGAATAATTCGTTTCGGAAATGCTTCCCACTTCGTTCCTACCGTATGATAGTGCGTAAGGCACGGAACAAACATAACCACGCGCGAGCGAGCGAATGCCAGAAACTATTTCACCAGCACATTGGACCGAACTCATTGAGCAACAACGTTGGGACGAGTTGCACGCACAGTTAGCCGAAACCCACTTCTCGGATATCGCCGAGCGAATGACCATGCTGCCTCAAAAGGAGGAAGCTATCCTCTTCCGTCTTCTGCCGCGCGATCAGGCGGCTGAGGTATTTGCTTACTTGCCCGCTGATAAGCAGGAGGAATTGATTCGTTCGCTGACCACCGAAGAAGTGAGAAGTGTTTTGGATCAAATGCGTCCCGACGACCGAACACGCCTGTTTGGCGAAATGCCTGCCGCGGTTACTCGCCACCTGCTTGAGAAACTGTCGCCGCGCGAGCTCCAAGACGCACGACAGCTCTTGGGTTATCCGGAGCGTAGTGTCGGCCGCTATATGACTCCGGACTACGTCGCTATCGGCCCTGAGATGACCGCAAGCGGAGCGTTGCAGCACATCCGCAAAGTGGGTCGCGGCAAGGAAACTTTAAATGTCCTGTATATTTTGGACCAGAGCGGTAAACTACTCGAAGATATACGCCTCGGCTCACTGGTTCTTGCTGAGCCACAAACCAAAGTAACCGAGATTGCCGATCCTCCCTTGGTCGCCTTGCGGTCCACCGACGACCGCCAGCGGGCCCTCGAGCTTTTCGAAAAATATGATCGCATCGCGCTGCCGGTCACCGATGACGTCGGGAACATGCTGGGCATCGTGACGGTCGACGATATGCTCGACGTGGCCGAATCGGAAGCTACCGAAGATATTCAGAAACTCGGCGGTTCCGAAGCGCTCGATGCTCCGTACATGCAAGTAGGACTGTGGTCCATGATCCGCAAGCGCGGTGGTTGGCTTTCCGCATTGTTTTTGGGAGAGATGTTGACGGCGACGGCCATGACGTTTTTTGAGGGTGAAATAGCGCGCGCCGTTGTGTTGGCTCTGTTCGTTCCGCTGATTATCAGCAGCGGTGGCAACTCCGGCTCGCAAGCGGCGTCGCTCATTATTCGCGCCCTGGCGCTTAGGGAATTAGCTTTGCGCGATTGGTTCAAAGTATTTAGGCGGGAAGTATTTTCCGGTCTAGCGCTGGGCTTGCTTCTAGGAATCATTGGATTGTTCCGCATTGTCTTATGGCAGCACCTGCACTTTACAAACTACGGCCCACACTACATCTTGCTTGGCCTGACGGTCTGGGGAAGCCTAATCGGGGTGGTGCTCTTCGGTACCCTAGCCGGCAGTATGCTCCCATTTATTCTTCGCGGCCTGGGATTCGATCCTGCCGCGAGTTCCGCGCCCTTTGTAGCCACCCTGGTAGACGTAACCGGGCTTTGCATCTATTTCTCAGTGGCATTTTTGATCTTGCGAGGCACCCTTCTCTAACGGGAGAGTCAAGGTTGTGGTACGCATTAGTACGGTAACCATGGTATGCCTACAGAGACGTTAAAATGCTACTTTAGGAAGCACTTCGAAGTCCCCATATTCAGGCCGGTGCCTGATTCTGCGGAGTTGCTCAGTGCAGAAAAACGTTTTAATCGTCGACGATCATCCCCATATCCGCCGGGCGACTCGAGCTATTTTCGAAAACGAACCCGGGTTTGCAGTTTGCGGAGAGGCTGCCAGCGGGCGTGATGCCATCGAAAAGGCGCGGGAGCTTCGCCCAGACTTAATCATTTTGGATTTTTCGATGCCCGGGATGAATGGACTAGAAGCCGCGAGGCTGCTCAAGAAAATCCTGCCAGAAGTACCTGTGATCATGCTGACGGCGCATGAGAACGCGTTCAGCGACCTCGTTGCGCGAGCCGCTGGCATCAGCGCAGTAGTCTCCAAAGACAACAGCATGAACCTGGTTAGCCAAGCTCGAGTGCTGCTCAATCCCAACTAACCGAGATAGGCTCAAAACGGCGGCAGATGCTCGACCGGAGCACCTATCATCTGCAGGTTCCAGGGTCTGCTTCCATGTGCTCGGGGTACACTTCCTGCGAACCTCAGGAACGTAGCAAATGCACATCTCTCCTGCCATTCTAACGATAGCCCTGCTCGTTTCCTGTCGGTCAGAGCAGAGTCCTAGCGACCTGGCTCAACAGGACCAGCTTTCGTCAGCGGCAAACGACGAATTTGCGCTGGGCGACCGGGCTTTCAACGGCCGCAACTACCAGGAGGCGCAGCGGCACTTCGAACGGGTCACGCAACTCGCACCGCAGTGGCCGCGCGGCTGGAAGGCACTGGGGGTCACGCTGGCTCTGCAAAACAACATCGAGGCGGCCGAGCCCCCGTTGCGCAGAGCTTGTGACCTTTCTCCCACCGAACCGGACGCCTGCTACTACCTGGCGCGCGGACTGTATGCCCGCGATAGGTTCGTGGCTGCGCTGAAAGTGCTGCAGTCGCTGCTCTCCAACGATCCCGAACCCGCGCGAATCGAAGAAGCGATCGCACAGGCCAAAGAAGGCCTCGGTGAATTCGATGACGCCGAGAAGTGGTACCGCAAGGCGGTCGAACGCGACCCTCGGCGGCGCGCGTTGGGCCTTGGGCGCTTCCTGGTGCGTCAGGGCCGATCGAGTGAAGGCTTGCCATGGCTCAAGCGTGCCGTTCAATACCAGCCAGATTCCGGACAAGCTCGCCTGGCGCTCGGACGAGCATATCTCGAGGTGGGTTCCGCTGACGAAGCCATCAGCGAGTTGCAGCAGGCCGTGCGCCTGCTGCCGCAGGATGCAGCGGCGCGGCACCTGCTTGAGAAGGCTCGGTCACAACAAGCAGCCGGTCGGCGGTGAGGTTTTCGAGTGTTTGACGTGTTCCGCTCGGCCAGGATATTTCCAGGCGTGTCACGAGCGTTGCAGCTCCCAATCCGAAATGGACGACTCTGTCGCTGGCGCTGGCGTAGCCGACAGCCGTTGTAACATGGTTCCACTGCTGTCCGGAGCTGGCGAACAGGTGCAGTTTGGCGCCCATTGCGTCGCGGTTGCTTCGTGTACCGATCAGTCTCAGCTCGAGCCAGTGGTTTTGTCGCGCGGAGCGATTGGCCAAGAGCATGGCCGAGCCGTCCAGCCGGGTGGTGACAACGTCAACGCGGCCATCGCCATCGAAATCCGCGAACGCCGCGCCGCGAAACAGACCCTCAGGGCCAAACTGCTCGGGCGAAAATATTCCCCTCGCGGTTTGACGAAGAAACAGGCAGCGCTGCTTTGCATGGTGATCGGAAAACAGTTCGGCATTCTCCGACACCTGTCCTGTGGCAACGAACAAATCTTTACGACCATCGTTGTCGAAATCGTAGATGCCTGCGCCCCAGCCAGTCAGCAGGCGCGTGCTGCGACCGATGTGGAGCTGATCGGTGACCTCGTTGAAGAATTTCCCGCCGTTGTTGATAAATAAGGGGAACGTCTCATTGATCACCGTGGTGATGAAAATGTCAGGGCGACCGTCGTTGTTGGCGTCGCGAAAATCGACGCCCATGGAAGATAATGCAAGCCCGTCGTTGTTGTAGGCCACGCCCGCCGCTTCACTCAGCTCTTCGAAGGTGCCGTTGCCGCGATTACGAAACAAAAAGTTCCGCTCCGTGTCATTGGTCACCACAATGTCCGTCCATCCGTCGTTGTCCATGTCGGCGAACGCCACAGCCATTCCTTTACCGATGTGCGTTCCGATACCGGAGGAGTCTGAGACGTCACCAAAGCGACCGTTGCCCTCATTATGAAAAAGACGGTTGGCCTGCCCCTGGTAAAAGCGCGGATGGCAATAGGTGCGAACATTTCCGGACACGTCGCCACAGGCAGGCTCTTTGGCTGGATTCCAGTGAACGTAATTTACGATGAACAGATCAAGGCGCCCGTCGTTGTCGTAGTCCAGCCATCCGCCGCCAACAGCCCAGCGGGGTTCTTGCGGCTGGGCCAGGCCCGAGCTTTCGGTAACATCTTCAAATCGGCCATTGCCGAGGTTGTGGTAAAGGAAGTTTTGCCGCACGCCGGCAACAAACAGATCAGGATATCCGTCGTTATCAAAGTCGCCGACGGCGACTCCGATGCAGAAACCAGCACCTTGCAGTCCGGCTTTGGCCGTCACATCTTCAAATGTGCCGTCGCCGCGGTTGCGGTAGAGGCGATTCCAATACGTGGGATCGCTCTTGTCGAGTCCGGGCAGGCGAGCGCCGTTGGTGAAGAACAGATCGGGGTGACCGTCGTTATCGAAATCGAGTACGGCCACGCCGCCAGCCATGGTTTCGATCTGATGCTTTTCCGCGGTGGCGCCATTGCGTAGAACAAAATCCAGGTTACGCGGAACGAAATTCAAATCTTGCAATTCCTTGGCATGACCGTTGACCGCCGGCGGGGACCGGTAGGCGCTGACGCCAAGACCCACGGCGAGGGTTGCGGCAAGGGCGGCTGCAATGATGGCTGCAAGCGGTTGCATAAACGTTCTTATTGCAGTTGACAAATGATTGATGTATGTTGCGCGCATCGGTTGCTGTGCCCGGGGTAGCCCAGGGATTCCCATGACGGAGGACCTATGAGGCAATTCTACCGCGTTGTAGTCGTTTTCTGCTTGTTTGCCGCAGTTGCTCACCCTCAGGAGTTTCGCGCCACGCTCAACGGCCGTGTCACTGATCCGCAGGACCTTGCGGTTGTCGATGCCACTGTTCAGGCTCGTAACACCAGCACCAATGAACTCGCATCCGCGACTACGGATTCGCACGGAAACTTTTCCATTCCGTTTCTGCGCCCCGGCACCTACACCGTGAACGTCCAGCATCCCGGATTCAAGCAATATACGCGGCCAGACCTCACCTTAGAGGTCGCGCAAACGGCATCGCTTTCCATTCAATTGCAGCTCGGGGCCACGTCTGATGTGGTAACCGTCACGGCGGAGGCACCGCTGCTCGAAACGTCAACCGCCGATCGCGGTGGTGTGGTTGACAGCCAGCGAGTGGCCGAGCTCCCCTTGAATGCGCGCAATCCCTTCATGCTCGGCGCGATGATGTCGGGTGTGACCTTCCGAGGCTCGGCCATCTGGCAGCGGCCCTTTGACAATGGTGCGATAGCCGAATGGTCAATCAACGGCAGCCGCCAGCGTCAGAATGAATTCCTGATGGATGGTGCGCCGAACAACGCGCAGGCCGGGGGAAACAACGTCGCTTACGTGCCCATCGTGGATGCGGTGCAGGAATTCAAGATGCAGAGCAACACCTATGATTCGCAGTATGGGCACACCGCCGGCGGAATCATGAACGTGGTCCTCAAGAGCGGCGGCAATGAACTCCATGGTTCCGGCTGGGAATTTATGCGCCGCACCTGGCTCGATGCCAACACCTTCCAGAACAACTCCAAGGGCGCACCGCGCGCGCAACATTATCTCGACCAATACGGCGGGCAGATACAAGGTCCGGTCGTTTTTCCCAAACTGTACAACGGCCATGATAAAACTTTCTTTCTTTTCAGTTTTGAGAACTACAGGGAAGGGACACCAAGTCCTCTGCTGTTGTCAGTGCCCCAACCGGAGTTTCTGGAGGGCGATTTTAGCAAGTTAGTGGATGCCACAAATAGGCCAATTACTGTCTATAACCCATTCAACCCCACATTCGATAAGGACGGCAACCCCATTCGGACCCCATTTCCGGGCAATAAAATCCCTCGCGACATGCTGAATCCCGTGGCCCTGAAGATATTGTCCTATTTCCCCAAGCCGAACACCACCACGCCCGATTCGGAATACGGCCAGAGGAACCTATCCCTGCCGGCTTACTTCGCCAAAGACAAGTTCTATAATTTCATCGCCAGAATCGATCACGCGTTTACTCCACAGCAGCGAATGTTTATCCGTTATGCCCAGAACAGTCGCACCGAGGACCGCAACGATAACGGTGTTTTCAACGGCCCCGGTCAAGGAGGTCAGCAACCCTTCCAAAGGTTGAATTGGGCCACCGCTATAGACTGGGTCGGGACATTCTCGCCGACATTTATCGGCAACGTGCGGCTTTCTTTCAATCGATTTATTGAACAGGGTTTCGGCGCGGGCGACGTTGGCTTTGACCTTACGACGCTGGGCTTTCCCGCAGCCACGGTCAATCAATTGCCTGGAGGCAAGTTTTTCGGCCGCTATGAATTCGAAGGTTACAGCTACTTGGGCCGATACCGGAGCGTGAATATCACCAATAATTACGCAATCAACCCGAATATAACCAAGATTTGGAAATCGCACTCCATACACACGGGCGTGGACATTCGCAATATTCAATACATTCTGAATGATACCGGCAACATCTGGTTCTTCAGAGGCAACAAGGACTATACCCGGAAAACTTGGAACAAGGATGATGGTCTTAGCGGAAACGGCATTGCGAGCTTTCTGCTGGGCATACCCTCGGGCGGTAGCTCGAACTATCCATTATTTCCATTCTTCCGGCAATGGTATTACGCACCTTTTGTCCAGGACGACTGGAAGGTGAATAATCGGCTCACTGTGAATCTCGGCCTGCGCTGGGACTTCAACCTGGCTCCCGACGAGAAATACAACCGGCTCAACTATCGCTTCGATCCCAATGCGCAGGCTCCGCAACTCGCGAATTTACCTGGAGGGCCTTACAAGGGCGGCCTGACCTTCGCTGGGGTAGGCGGTAACCCCAGGACACCTGGAAATACCAATTACGGGAACATTCAGCCAAGAATAGGTGTCGCGTACCAGCTAACGCGTCGCGTGGTGGTGCGAGGCGGTTGGGGACGTTATTTCTCGAACCCTGGCAACGACTGGCATAAAACGACGGGGTTCAGCACCAACACACCCTTGGTTTCTAGTAACGATGGTGGAAGGACACCCCTCCCTAACGTGCTATCCAATCCCTTTCCGAGTGGCATCTTGACACCTACAGGCTCAAGCCTGGGTCCGGCGACATTTGCGGGCCGCAATTTTTCCTGGTTTGACCCCACTTTCAAAACACCTTACATGGACCAGTTCTCGTTCGGCTTTCAGATTGCCCTCTCCGGCTCTTCTCTTTTGGACATCTCTTATGTGGGTACCCGCGGACACAACATCCAGAGTGAGCGGGACTACAACCTTCCGAGTCTGGATTTCCGCCGCACGTGTAACCCATTGGAGGGCGGAAAGCCTTCTGACTGCAATAAGAAGGTAACCAACCCCTTCTATCAGCAGGCGGCATTCCTGGGGACAGATTTTTATACTTCCCCCACTTTACCCGCGTTCCAACTTGCACGGCCGTTCCCGCAGTTCAACGGCAACCTGACGCGGCAGGGATTGAATGAAGCCGCCACCTGGTACAACTCGCTGCAGATCAATTACAACGTTCGTTGGGGGAAGAACCTCAATCTTCTTGCTGACTATACCTTTTCGAAGTTTATCGAGCGCTGGGGCTATACCGATACGTACCGAAGCATCTTTCAGCAAGGCCCGTACTTTAACGATCGTCCCCACGCATTCAAGCTGGCGACCGTCTACCAGCTTCCTATTGGAAGAGGGCACTGGCTCGGAGACAACGCTAGCAAATTTGTAGATCTCGTAATTGGCGGGTGGCAATGGAGCACGTTCCTGACACTCCAGTCGGGTGAACCAGCTAACCTGCCCGGAAATGTACGCATTCTGCGAGACCCTAAAGTAAAACCCGACTGGCATTCCACTAAGGTTTATGGAATGCGGCCTTGTATCTATAGGTATATAGATGAGAATATCCCCAGCAAGGGTTACGAACCGTTACCCGTGTCGGCAAGCGCAGCTAGCGGCTGTGGCACCGACTTCTCAACGTACAATTTTTTCCTCCTACCCTCGTATGCGCCACGAGAAACACCTTTCCGCAGTGGCCAGATTCGCATGTACAACACTTTTACGATGGACGCCTCATTGAACAAGACTTTTGTTCTCACCGAGCGCTTCAAGCTGCAGGGGCGCCTGGAGGCATTTAACCTGCTCAACCACTACGCGTTTCCCTTGGCACGATTCAACACCGATCCTTTCAGTGAGGATTTCGGCAGCGTGAAACCCGGTCAGGTTAGTACGGTGGATAGCGGCTTCCCGCGTCAGTTTCAGTTGGGAATCAAGCTGTTGTGGTGATGTGGTAGTGATTGATACTACAGGTGTTCTGAATTAAATCGGTCCTAGCATAGCTAGGCGAGAAGTCGAGGCTGGGCCGGGGCATTTGCCCCGGCCCAGCCTCGATGAGACTCAAACTCCTACCAAACCAGCTTCAAACCCAGCTGAATTTGCCGCGATGGAAATGCGGAGTTCAGCACGCCAGCGGTATTCGCGCCCGAGAGTTTGTCGGCCCGAACCCCGTTTGCGGCGAAGATCGAGTTATTCTGAAACGACCCTAAGAAACCGGGCGCCACGAAGTTGGGATGATTCAGCACATTGAAAAACTCGGCGCGGAACTGGATGTTGAAGCTCTCCGAGATTTTCGGTATGTGCGTGTTTTTGAAAATGGAGAAATCGACGTTGGTGTACGCTGGCCCGTACAGGCTGTTACGCCCTGCATTGCCGAGGAGATTCGAGCAGTACACGGTGCCGGCTGGCGGCGTTGTTGAAGCCGCCGCAAAGGGCCGGCATTGTGCAGTGAAGGAGACCGGCGCAGTGGGGAGGCTGAAGCAATCCAAGTTCAGGTAGTTTACTCCTCCCTGGATCGGATTGCATCCCGGGATACGGCTCGCAAAGTCCATCGAAAAGTCCCCGTCGCTCTTTGTGCCGAGTGGATCGTCACCAAAACCTATGGTGGGTGTAAACGGCGCCCCACTGGCCCGGGTAATGATGGTGCCGAGTTCCCATCCCCCCAGCAGAGAGTTGACAAATCCCGCTGACGATTTTGGACCGGGAACGCCCCAAATGAAGGTCCCCACAAGATTGTGCCGTATGTCGAAATCGCATGCTCCTAACCTATACAGCTTACTGCTGTAAATAGGAACGCCTATGGTATTCAGATACGGATCGCCGGTATGGGGAGCCGAACCCATATCTCGGCATTTGCCCCAGGTATAGGACACCTGGCCTTGAAAACCCTTGCTAATCATTTTTCTGAGTTGGGTTTGCAAACCGTGATAGGAGGCGGCGCTGTCGAAATAGACGGGGCGGATGGGTCCAACGTTGGGATCGAGCTTCGTGCCGCTGCCAACCGGCCACAGCAGCCCGGCGGAGGTCAACGTGGGCTGAACTATATTCCAATCGTCCGAGGAAAGAGGCAAATGTACCGAGCGCGAGCCCACATACCCGACCATCAGCGTCCAACTCGGAGCAAGCTCCCGTTGGATATTAAGGTTCCAATTCAGGACGTAGCTACGCGTCGGGTTCTGTTCAATAAATCGCTGCCTGATTTTACCTTTTGTGAACGAGTTGGGGTCTGAGGGAGTGCCCAGTTTTGAACCCGGATAGCTCCCGGCAATCTGGAACGGAAACGTCGCGGAGGTATTCAAACCGAAGATGTAGGGAAGCGGCAGAACGTCAAAGACGCCAAAGCCGCCGCGCACCGCCGTTTTTCCATTGCTGTGCGGATCCCACGCAAACCCGATTCGCGGTTCAAAATTTTTAAGTGTAGGGTTGTTGGCGATAGGACTATTCACTGGAACAGGTAAGCACGCTGTAGGGCTGGCTGCACAATTTTCGAGCGTGGTGATTTCTTGGAATTTGTTATGCGCCTCCGTGGGCTTGGTGGCCATCTCGTAACGCAGGCCGAGATTTAGGGTCAGGTTCGAGCGAGCGCGCCAATCGTCCTGAACGTAACCTGCGAATGAGCTTTCCCGGATTCCCACCTCTGTCGCCCCTCCGGGAGGAGGTTGCAGTCCGGTGGCGGTGGCGCCAGTGGGCAGGTTCCGCAAGAACGCCTCAAACGGATTGAGGATAGTTGCCGTCGTGCCAAATCTCATTTGGCCATTGGGGCTAAGCCTTTCGGTTACGTTGTATTGCATGCGCTCGAAGGCAAACCCGATCTTTATCTCGTGCTTCCCTCGAGTTACGAAGGCATCGTCATAAAATTGGCCGGAGTTCCATCGGTGAAAAAACTGGTTGTTGCCGCCCAATCCGACCACCGGCGTAAGACCAGTGATGGCAAGTCTCGGTGTTGCGATCGCGCCTGGCAAGACCGCGAGAGAAGCGCTGCCCGCTGCCGCATTGGGTGCGGACACAGGTAAGTTGATATCCCCTCTTACACGGCTCACGCCTGCGCGAACGGTGTTGAGAAAGTGAGAGCTGAACATGTGCGTCTCTTCCACGCTGGCCATCTGCCGTCGAGAAAAAACGCTCTGGGTCTCATTTAGCAATGGATCGGGCTGGCTTTGTGGGCCGGAATCCCAAAAATAGCTGCCGGATAGGTTATCTCTCTCAGATATCTTCTGGTCAATCCTCACCGTGGCATAGTTCTCATTCGAGACCGACGGCGCCGCGGTGACGTATTTTACTGTGTCTGTTTTTAGGCCAGCCTGGTCAAGGCTGGCGGGCAACGGCTGCCAGAGGGGCAGATATTTCGCAGATCCAGAATCTATCGGAACCGTTCTTGTCGTCGCGCAGGTAGGCCCGTTGCAGAGAATTCCGAGGCGCGCATCATGAGAAGGCACTCTTACTTCGGACGACAGCGGCTGGTTTTGACGAAGCCCTTCGTAGGATCCATAGACAAAGGTCTTGTCCTTGACGATGGACTTGCCTCCAGAAGCTCCAAATTGAATGCGCCGAAAAGGAGGAATAGGCTTTGCTGGATCGTCGAAGTAATTCTTGGCATCAAAGATTTTATCGCGATCGAAAAAAAACGCCGTTCCGTGGAAATCGTTGCGGCCGCTCTTGGTAATGGCGTTGATGACCGCGCCGGAAGTATGCCCATACTCGGACGTGTAATTAGTGGTCAGGACAGAAAATTCTTGTATTCCGTCGACTCCCAAATTAACACCGGAAGCGCCGCCTGGCGCGCCGTTCGAATAGTCGTTGATGACGATACCATTCATGCGATAGGTATTCTCATAGGGACGATGACCGGAATCGCTCAACTGGTTTCCAAAGCCGCGGTTGCCCTTGTTGGCGCTGAGGCCCGTGCCGACTTGCGTAGGAATGCTCAAAATGCCCGGCTCGAGGGTGGCCAGGGATGTCCAGTCACGGCCATTGAGCGGCAGTTCGCGCATGGTATTGGAATCCACTGTGGCGCTTATCATCGATGTTGTTGTTTGGATCGTTGGCGGGGCATCGCTTACGACAACGGTCTCGGAAACGTTGCCGACACGTAGCGTCACGTTCACTGGCTGCTCGGCTCCAACAGTCAGGGTGATATTCTTTTGCACCACGCTGCCAAATCCCGGTACCGAGACCGTAATCTCATATTCGCCGGGTAGTAGGTTGGGAGCGGTGTAAAAGCCGTCGGTATTGGAATCAACCTCTCGGAGAAGGCCGGTGGCCACATTCTTGATGGTAATTTTGGCATTCGCGACGGCCGATCCGGTAGAGTCTGAAATAACCCCGGAAAGCGTCGCACCGGTTACCTGTGCGTCCGCCGGACTCGCGATGAAGCTGCTTAACAAGGAACATACGAGTAACGCCGTCGCTAACGCGATTCTGTCACTGTTTGCGAAATTCAATTTCTCCTCCTAGGCGATCAAACTCTCTCCAAGGGCACGGAAACCTGGGTCACTACATTCTTTGGCCGAATCCCCAAACGCCGCAGGTGAAATCTGTAGGTGCTGGTAGCGATGTGAACAGTTTGCGGAACATCTCCAAAGACGCCCCAAGTTACAGACCTTGCAACAAAGACACAACCCCCGTCAAAAGACCCATCTAGACTAACCAGGAAATTAGAACAGCACCCGAGGAGCGTCAAGGCTTCATCATTCGACTTGTGTTCCTAAAGGTACACTTTGCCGTGTCCCGGCGAAGATCTTTTTTGCCTTATCGTTCCGCGTTGCTAAGCAGTTTTCCCTTAAAACGCGGAGATCGAGTGAACCGACGCACACACAAAAGCAATTGCGAATACCGGGATTACTTCTTAAGAATGAATAATTCGCGAGGCTTATAACCCGGAATCTGATAGTTTGACCGCTGTTCCCATCGAGCGATGTAACCATCCAACTTTCCAGGATGTGAACGCAGCCCAATGTGCCGGAAAGACGCTGGAAGATGAAGGTGATGGTCACTGGGTCGGCCGGATTATTTGGACATGCGCTGGCAACAGTGTTTGGCAGCGAACATACCGTCTTTCCGCTCACTCGCGCCATGGCCGACATTACTGACGCCGGTCAGGTGCGCGCCGCCTTTGCCCAAGCCAAGCCGGAACTGGTCATCCATCCGGCGGCCATTCCTGACCTCGACGTATGCGACGCTGACCCTGCTCTGGCCTACGCAGTGAACGTTGAAGGGACGCGTCACATCGTGGAGGCGGCCAATGAGATAAATGCCAGGGTTGCGTACATTTCTTCCGATAGCGTGTTTGATGGGTTGAAGCAAACTCCCTACAAAGAGTCCGACCCAACGGACCCGCGCACACTGTATGGACGCACTAAACTCCAGGGCGAAGACATTGTGCGCGGCACCGAGAAGCACTGGATATTTCGCATCTCCGTTCTATTCGGCCCTGGAAAAACAAACTTCGTGGACAAAGGACTCCGCGCGATCGCTGCTGGACAGGAATATGTCGTGGCCTCCGATCAAGTCGGCTCAGCAACATACACGATTGACGCAGCGCGCAAGATTATGGAGGTCATCGACGCGCACTGCTTTGGCTTGTTTCACTTGTCGAACACCGGCGTCTGCAGCCGGCTGGAGCTTGCGCGTCGCGCCGCGGCCTTGGCAGGCCTCGACCCCAACAAAATAATTGGCAAACCCAGCGATGCGATGGGACGCCGAGTTCCGCGGATGAAGTATGCGGTGATGAAAATGGAAGCACTCAAGCTTGCCGGATTGGCCTTGCCTCGTCCTTGGGAGGACGCGCTCGCCGAGTACATCCGCGGCCCGAACAGCGCCAATCCCGGCTGCAGGATTACAATATAGTCCCGCGTGGTAAGGTTCTTGGCGGTGCCGGTTGGGCGGTTACCACGGCTACCCATGATTTGAAGGCAACCATGGTTAACGACTTTATGAAACGCGCGATCGCCTTAGCGACCGAGAATGTAAACTCCGGTCGCGGCGGCCCCTTTGGTGTCGTCATCGTAAAGGACGGTCGCGTAATCGCATCGGGAACCAACCGAGTCACCTCCACCAACGATCCCACGGCGCATGCCGAAATGGTTGCTATTCGCGAAGCCTGCCGAGCCCTTGGCGATTTTCAGCTGACCGGCTGCGAAATGTATACAAGTTGCGAGCCTTGTCCTATGTGCTTCGGTGCGATTTACTGGGCTCGACCCGCGCGTGTATTTTTCGCGGCAACTGCGCAGGACGCCTCCGCTGCAGGATTCGACGACTCTTTTATTCTCGAGGAATTAAGGCGTTCGATTCGGGATCGAAAAATTCCTACCCAACAAATGATGCGTGAAGAAGCTTTGGCGGCGTTTGACGCCTGGCGAAAAAAGCCTGACCGCACCAATTACTAGCTAGTTACCGCTTATAAGTGGATCATTCCGGCAAAGAAGCACGACGCATTTGATCCCATGCGCCAAGCGCATTGGAGCGATCCATCCCGCGGGCTGATCCCCAATTATTTGACCGAGATGACGACTTGGTGCGGGCTAGGCGGAATCGGATGCAAAGAGCTCGAGGCAAAGCCGCTATTCCGGAACATTTTCTCTAATTCCGAAAACGTGTATGCATCACCGAGCGGTGTTGACCCCAGCATCATCAGGCTGAATTTTGCCGCTGTTGGTGGCGTGACCCGATCTTCGTTGGGCACAAACTCCAGGGTTACCGCTCGGCCGCCGGGCTTCAGCGCGGTGTTCACCTTACACAAGAGCTTTTCGCAGGTAGCCACGTCGAAATGATGCAGAATATTGGTGAGCAGGACAATGTCATAGCCTGTGCCGAATTCCACGTCGAATGCGCTCCCCGCCAGCGTCTTGTATCGGTTCGCGACACCCGCCGATTGGGCATTGGCTTTGGCCACTTCGAGCACAGCTGCCCAATCCAGGGCCACGATTTCCGCCTTGGGATTGTGTTTCGCCAGTGTAATACCGAAGGTTCCATGGCCTGCGGCAATGTCCAACACTTTCCAGGTGTTTCCCGCGCGTGCATCCACCAGACCGGCAATCTGCTCGGCGGGCATACGCATCATCGGAGCCATGGCTTTGGCAAATTCCACCCAAATCGGGTGTTCGTGCGCTGTGGTGCCCTGATCGGCGGTGGTGCCACCCTTGCGCACCGCCGCTGCCAGATCCTTGAAGTTATCCGTTAACATCGGTGAACCGAGGAATTGTATGGCCGACGCAATGCAGGCCGGCGAGCGTTTGTCGAGAAACATTGCCGCATCCGGGGCCACTCGGTAGCGTTGGCCTTCCTTGGTCAGGTATCCAATCACAACCAGATAATCGCAGAGAATCCTGACCCCGCGTTCCGAGGCGCCGCATCGCCTGGCAATTGCCATCGTCGTCTCATCTCGCTCACCAATCGCGGTAAATACGTCCAATTCAATGGCTGCCTTGAGCGCTGCGGTTTCCTGGTAAGCGTTCAGCGTATTAAAAATGCGTTCTGGTGAAGGTTGTACAGCTTGCGTGGCGCTGGTCATAAAATTCCTCCGACTGGTTTTACGTTTAAGGAGCGGGGGTTGAATTGTACCTCTTGCGCGTCAAAAACTCACTCAGACATCGCAACGTGCATCCCACGATCGCGCGAGGCCCGCAGCAAACATGAAAAAAAAAGCGGGCGACCGAGAAAGCCGCCCGCCGTTTCAGACTCTGGAGTTCGATTCTAGAACGAAATCCTCAGCCCGAGTTGCACGTTCCGGCTGCCTCCGTTGAAGTTCGTTTCATTGAGAAAGCCCGTACTCGCGACATTGCTGTAGGACTGGCTTCGCGCATTGGTCGTCGCTCCGAATATCGAGCTGTTTCCGAGTGTGAAGTTGCGATGATTGAATACGTTAAACATCTCGAATCGGAATTGCACGGCATATCGCTCGCGGAACTGCGTGTTCTTGAAGAACGACATGTTCCACAAGTTGAAGCCCGGGCTGTTGACGGTGTTACGGCCGGAATTGGTCAGTGCACCCAAACCGGCACGTACAAAGCGCGCACCGGGCTTAGATGCAACATAACCTACGGCATTGGCCGGCACGCCCCCGCAGGGCGACCCGCCTAGCAACACACCCACGGATGTTGCGCCGGTCGTACTATCGCGGCATACATAGCGAACATTTGTTCCCAGCAAATTGTTGGCGCCGGGATTGATGATGACTCGGTCGCCGGCCGAATCAAGGTTACCGTTAGAGTCGAAAAAAGAAGTAGGCGTAATGGGCTGACCTAACTGCCACAGCCACGTGCCATTGTACTGCCAGCCATGCAGGATGGCCCTAAGGAAGCCATTATCGACATTCGCCTTGGGGATATCGTATACCCACAAGAGCGCGACTTTGTGGCGCACGTCCAGCGCCGAACGGCCCCACTCACCTCCTAAGTCGTAGGAACTCTCCGGCCGCCGTGGGTTAACAATACTGGTGAAAAGGTCGTTTGTGCCGTTGTCTTGATTTCTCGAATAGGTCCAGTTCGCCCCAAACAAAAAGCCATGACTGAACCTTCGGTGCAAATCAATGGAGCCGGCATGGTAGCGGCTATTCCCCGACGGTCCGATGTAGGTGATGATGTCATTGAACCCCTGTGGAGAATAGCGGCGGCACACGGGCGCGTCGGGCGGGCAGCCTTGGCCCTGAGCGTTAACCGCTTCCTGCAGGTTTGGTGCTGTAGCAGACACTGTCGCAGGAATCTGTGAGGGGTCAAAGTACGTGGGCAATGGCCTGGCGCCCCTTTCGAACACGGTAATGCTGTTCAGTTGAACCTGTACGGGTAGCGAAAGCCCCCGGGTCCCTATGTAGCGGACCTCGAGTGTTGTATCGCGCATAATCTCGCGTTGCACGCCGAGGGTCCAACTGAGAACTTTGGCCGAGGTATAGGGGGCCATAAGATTGCCCGTTAACGACCTTGCGAGTGCCTGATTGGTGGGCGGGATGAAGTCCAGTTTCATCGCCCCGCCGCTAAGGAAGTTAGTTCGACTTAGGCACCACGACGGTTTGGCTGTCACAGCTCCCAAGCAGGCCGTGTTTGGCTGCAGCACCGCTTGCCTCTGCGGCGGGGCGCCATTCGTCAAGAAATTGTACGGTACGCTATCATAGGCGACGCCAAAGCCGCCGCGGACCGCCCACTTCCCGCTCCCTGTGGGGTCCCAGGCAAATCCCACTCGCGGCCCGAAATCATTGTGATCTTCTTTCGGAACGTCGAAGATAAGTGGCGTACCAGGCAGGTTCGAGACTGCGTTTAACGTCTGCTTACGCGCGTCTTTCGGCAGGCCAAAGAATTCGTAGCGCAGGCCCAAATTCAAGGTGAGGCGTCGAGTGACTTTGATGTCGTCCTGGATGTACATCGAATAGTTTGCGGAATTGCCTGCGAATGACCCATCGCCGATTCCCTGCAAAGTGAAATTCGCTTTGTTCGGAACTCGGTCGCTTATGAGCGTCTGGAGCGTTTGATACCCATACTGTCCGCGCTGGTTCTGCAGGAACACGGAAGGGGAAGTAAACCAGTGGTACTCCCCTCCATACTTGATCGTGTGCGCCCCCTTGGACCAAGTCATGCTGTCTGCCAATTGATACTGGTTTACCGTTCGACCCTGAGGGAAATTTCCGTTCGGCCCGACCACTAAGCCAAGGTCATCCACAATGACTGTGGGGTACGCGGCTGCCAGTCCTGACAGTGGAAAAATATTCTGGAATCGCGAAAGGCTGGTATTGAAATCGTTTACCAGGCGTGGATTGATGGTCCACACCTCGTTGAAAATTACCTTGCGAGTGTCCGTGGCGACCGCTGCGGCAAACTGCGGTTGAGGAAAATCACCGAACTGCGGCTGGCGAGTGCGATTCTTCAGATAGCGCCAATGCAATTGGTGATCCTTGAGGTTCAGGTCCGGATTAATCACGTAATCATAAACCGTGAAGAAACTTGGCGCCACCGCCGTCACCGTGCCGACAGGAATCGCCGTGGTACCAACCGTGACGGTGCTTGTTTGCACCGGCGCCACGGGAAACTGCGCTAGCAGGTCCTTCACTTGCTGATTAGCCGCAAGACCATTGAGTGTTGCCATGCCCGCCTGCGTAGGCGCCAATGCCGAAGGGGCAGAAGGCTGAGACCCCTGCGTGCTGTATTGAAAAGCTCCAAACAGAAACAGCTTACTCCTGAGGATGGGGCCACCCAAGGTGCCGCCCATGGTGTTGAAATCAAATCTCTTCTTATCGGTAAGCGAACCGACCTTGATGAGAGCTTTTTCCTGATTGTCTGCGGCGTTAAGGTTACGGTTCATGGAAAACAAAAATGCGCTGCCATGAAGATTGTTCGTTCCGCTCTTGGTGACGATATTGAATTGGCCGCCGCCGGCGCTTCCATACTCGGCGCTGAAATGATTCGTCGTAAGCGTGAACTCCGCAACCGCTTCGGAAATGACCGGCTGTATCGCGGTGGAAACCGATGGGTCTTTATCCGACGCTCCGTCAATCGTGAAACCGTTCTGTCGGCCTCGAAGTCCGCCAATCGATCCTCCCGTGCCGGATGTACCGCCTAATTGCGTGGTCGTGTTGGGCATAAATGTCGCCAGATTCATCACCGAGGCATTGGCTCCGGCGACGGTTGGCAGGTCGGAAACGGCCCGTGTTTCAAAGGTCTTGCTGAGCTGCGAGCTGTCGAGTTGCACGACATCAGCTCCACCCTGCACTTCCACAGTCTCACTCGTGCCACCTACGGTTAGAGTGGCTACGACTTCTGTCCCGCGCGCCGCGTTAACTTCTACGTTGGGTCGAGTGTAGGTTGCAAAACCCGGTGCTTCGATCTTCAGAGTGTAAGTGCCTACCTGCATGTTGGGCAGCGAAAAGCTACCTGCGCTGCTGCTCGCAGTATTACGCGCCACACCGGTATTCGCATTGGTTGCTGTTACGGTCGCATCCGCGACCGCGGCTCCCGATGGATCGCGGACCTCGCCGGTAATTGAACCGTCCTGACGTTGGGCAAACGCCGAGGTCACAAGCAAGAAAACAGGTGCAACCATCAAGAAAAACCGTTTCCCACTCCCCGATAACCACCGTGCAATCTTTTGATTCTTCACCGCGACCTCCAGTCGAAGTTCGATTATTGGATACGTTGTGCTATCAACGTAAAGTTGACTTAGGTTTTCCCCCTGATCTAGTACTTAATTACCCGGCAATCGCACCACCACTCCGCAAGAAATCGACTATCTCTAAAGTGCACGATTTAAACGAGATAGTTTCCTGAACTGGAGGCTATCGAACCTAAACCACCCCGGTTTCTAAATTACGTATAATTAACCAGGCCGATTTACATGAAATGGAATTCCGGGCGTACTTGCAGGTCGTTTCTTTAGAGGTTGTAGCGTCGGTTTCGGGGGCTCGCAAAGCGGCCGCCGCCGTGTTTATGGACGGTAGCCTTCATTATATATACATCTATACAGTTATCGTTCATGAGCAGAGAGGCGAGGAACTCCGAACCGACCGGTTGCCGTGCGAAGCCAGCGTTTTCTCGCCCGTTAATGCTCCCGGCAGGCGAGCAAGCCACAGTTGCGCCTATGCTGGCGCCCCCATGACTCGCCGCTGCTGGAAGCATTCTCGGCAATACACGGGACGTCCCTGCGTCGGTTTAAAAGGAACCGTAGTTTCCTTTCCGCATTGCGAGCAGGTGGTCTTGGTTTCGGCACGTTGAAAGCCGCCGGAACCATTGGATTCGGCGCGCCGGGACTTGCACGCCTTACATCGCTTTGGTTCGTTCTTAAACCCCTTGTCAGCGAAAAACATCTGTTCGCCGGCAGTGAAAACGAACTCGGCGCTGCATTCGCCGCACTTCAGGACCTTATCGTGGAATTCCATATCCTGCTCCCTTGCCCCGGCTGAGTCCGGGACAGGCAGCCTTCGCATCCGAGTCAGACTCTTTCAGGGATGGCCGTACCGGACTACCGGGGGCGGGTCCCACTGACCGACTGGTTCGAAGCTGCTGAGGAAAACCCAAGGGTCTCACTCTCCACAACCTGATGCGGGCCCCATTGCGGCTTCGACTGCACCTCATGCAACGCTAGTCTAGTTCTCTTCGCTGCTTTTTGCGCAATCGCTTCCGCGAAAGAGCTTCTTTGGCCCGGCGCTTTTCTCCGGGTTTCATGTAGTAGCTATGCTTCTTGATTTCCTTGATGATATCTTCCTGCTGCACCTTGCGCTTGAAGCGCCGCAGGGCATTCTCCAAGGATTCACCTTCCTGAATCGTTACTTCGGCCAAGTGATACTCACCTCCATTCCCCATACGTGTATTCTTGAATGCTCAAGACTGCTGCGTTGAGGTAGAGTAACACTGTTTGAGTGCCTCTTCTAGCGGAGCCGCTCGTGGATGTCAAGAACTCTTTATGAATTCCCTGGCAGGTCTTAAGTTAAGTAACCCCAAAGTATATTATAGTAAATAAGGTTATAACCGAGTGGTATACAACGCTGGATAGGTCGCGTACCTCTCCTTGCAGGGCTCTGGTCTTACTGCCGGGGGCCCTTGCTGGTAGAATGGCCGACGCCAGTGGCGGCCCGCTCATCACTGCCGCTCTGAGGTTTCCCTAATGTCCTTGATGCGCGATGCCATCGGTGTCCTTCTCGCCGGAGGGCAAGGCGAGCGGCTTTGGCCGTTGACTCGCGACCGTGCCAAGCCTGCAGTTCCCTTTGGGGGGGTGTATCGCATCATCGACATTACCCTGTCCAATTGCATTAACAGCGAACTCCGCCGCGTTTTCGTTCTCACACAATACAAAGCGCTCAGCCTGAATCGCCATGTCCGCCGCGGTTGGTCCTCGCTTCTCGGACTCGGCGATTACATCGAGGTCCTCACGCCGCAGATGAGGGTCTCGTCAACCTGGTATCTGGGCACCGCCGACGCCGTCTACCAAAACATTTATTCCATCGGCAGCGACCGCTCGAATTACGTCTTTGTTCTCTCCGGCGATCACATTTACAAAATGAACTACCAGAAGATGCTCCGCCAGCACGTCGACGCCGGCGCCGAGATCAGCGTGGCCACCATGGAGGTCGCCCCGCAAGAAGCCGCAGGGCGCTTCGGGGTCATCGAGACCGATGAGCATTGGCGGATCATCGGCTTTCAGGAAAAACCCGGCGAGCCCAAGCGCTCGCGGGCCAATCCGTTGAAAGTCAACGCCTCCATGGGCGTGTACATATTCAACACCCAGCTCTTGATTCCGGTGCTCATCGCCGACGCGGAAGATCCCCGCTCCACCCACGATTTTGGCAAAGACATTCTGCCCAAGGTGATCGGCAAGCATCGCGTGTTCGCTTACAATTTTGTGGACGAGAACCGACCGGCCACACAGTATTGGCGCGATGTGGGCACGGTGGATGCCTACTATGAGGCCAACATGGACCTCGTCTCGGTCAGCCCGGTCTTCAACCTTTACGATAAGAACTGGCCATTGCGCACCTGGCAGCAGCAATATCCTCCGGCAAAATTCGTCTTCGCCGATCCCAAGCGGATGGGAGTTGGTCTCGATTCCATCGTGGCCTCCGGCTCGATTATTTCCGGCGGACGCGTGCGCCACTCCGTGGTTGGCTACGATGTGCGCGTCAACAGCTATTGCGAAGTGGACGCGTCGATATTTTTCAACCACGTGGTTATCGGCCGCCACTCGCGCATCCGTAACGCTATCATCGACCGTCACGTCAACCTGCCCGAGCACTCCGAAATCGGTTATAACCTCGAAGCCGATCGCAAGCGCTATCACGTCACCGAGGCCGGTACCGTCGTCGTCGTCCGCGAGGAATCCATGCTCGAGGAGCCGGAGTAATTTCCCGCGCATGACCGCACACTTTGTCCCTCGATTCGGGCGGGACGCCGATGTGTACAGTACTTACCGTCCCGAATATCCTGCGCAACTTTTCGAGACGATCCTCGCAGAGGTCCCGCGCGATCAGCGCAGCTGCGCAGTCGATCTTGGCGCCGGCACGGGTAAGTCTACCCGTGCGCTCCTCGACCATTTCCCTCAGGTTATCGCTGTCGAGCCCGACACGTTAATGGCTGAAAAGTTGGCCGCCGCTGCGCCGCGTGCTTTGGTGCTGCTCACCACCGCCGAGCAAGCGGTTCTCGATCCCGCGAGCGTTGACCTCGTTACCATCGCCCAGGCGCTGCACTGGATGGACGTCCCGCGGGTGCTCGCCAACATCACCCGCTGGCTGCGCCCAGGCGCGGTCCTCGCTGTTTGGGGCGGGGAATTCCCGGACACTCCCAGCCCGATTCGCGGCATCGTGCAGCGAGAGTTCGATGACCACTGGGACAAGTTCCGCGATGCGCGCCTGCGCGAGAGGAAACTCCCGCAACGTATGATTAGCGCTGCACCTGGTCTGCACGTTTTGCCGGAGAAAACCATTCGATACAGCGTGCCGCTATCACCGCAACATTTTGTTGGTTACTGCAGCTCTACTTCTTACGGCAGCGCCTTCGCGCGTTCTCTTCCAAACCCGCAAGACTATTGGCGCGACCTCGAATTGCGCATCCGCAAGGCTTGGCCCAAGGAAACTTTTCCCGTAGACTTCATTCCCTGGCTTATTCTGGCCCGCAAGGTATAGCGCCACAGAAACGTTACGCCCAGGATGCAGCAAGGCAAAAAAAGCTAACGAAGGACCAACGAATGTCCACCAGGATCAAATACGTGCGCGGCCGGCAAATCCTCGATTCACGCGGCAATCCCACCGTGGAGGCCGAAGTATTTCTGGCCGCAGGCTCGGTCGGGCGCGCCGCTGTTCCTTCGGGCGCTTCCACCGGCGAGCATGAAGCTCTGGAGCTGCGGGACCATGATCAGTCACGCTATTTGGGCAAGGGCGTATTAACAGCGGTTGAAAACGTGAATGGCCCCATCGCCAAAGCACTTGCGCGCACCGATGCCTCCGACCAGCGCAACCTCGATAAGAAACTGATTGAGCTCGATGGTTCCCCGAATAAGGGTAAGCTCGGCGCCAATGCAATCCTCGCCGTCTCGATGGCCGCTGCGCGCGCCATGGCCGCAGCTCGCCGCGAATCGCTCTACAAATACCTGGCGCAATACTCTACGGACACATCCTCGGGCAATCCGGGCCGCACGCTCCCCGTGCCCATGATGAATATTCTCAATGGCGGCGCGCACGCCGATAATTCCGTGGACCTACAGGAATTCATGGTCATGCCCGTCGGTGCGAAAACCTTCGACGACGCTTTACGCGCGGGCGTTGAAATCTTCCATCACTTGAAAACCGTGCTCAAGAAACGCAGCTATTCCACTGCGGTGGGCGACGAAGGCGGCTTCGCCCCCAATTGTAAATCGAACGATGAGGCCATCGAGGTGGTTCTGGAGGCCATCACCGCCGCCGGCTATCGTCCCGGCGAGCATGTGGTCATTGCTCTCGATCCGGCCTCGAGCGAGTTCTACGACAAAACCTCTGGCAAATATAACTTCAAGAAGTCCGACAAGAGCGAGCGCAGCTCCGAGCAAATGATCGAGTTTTGGTCCAACTGGGTTCGTCAGTATCCGATTGTTTCCATCGAAGACGGTCTCGCCGAAGACGACTGGACAGGCTGGAAACTTCTCACCGCAACGCTCGGCAAAAAGATCCAACTCGTCGGCGACGATCTCTTCGTCACCAACACCAAACGCCTCTCTCGCGGAATCACCGAGAACGTTGCTAACGCCATCCTCATCAAGCTAAATCAAATCGGAACCGTCACGGAAACCATTGACGCCATCGAAATGGCCCGCCAAGCAGGTTACGCCTCGATCATCTCGCATCGCTCCGGCGAAACCGAAGACACCTTCATTGCCGACCTGGCTGTGGCCATGGGTACCGGTCAAATCAAGACCGGTTCCGCGTCGCGCACCGACCGCGTGGCCAAGTACAACCAACTCCTGCGCATCGAACAGGAACTTGGCTCCTCCGCACGATTCCCCGGCCACAAGGCCTTGGCCATCGCTAGCTAAAGGCTGTTGCAAAACCCAGGGCCCAACCCCTTGATTTAAGCGGGTAGCTGACACAACGGCGTGGCAGATCTGGTCCGCTTATTTTTCTCGCAAATTTCCCCGAAAAAGGGCCGTGGCTTCATTTTTGTTCTT
>DATNLZ010000131.1:0-18691 GCA_035602605.1 Candidatus Dormiibacterota bacterium | reverse complement strand
GCCGCACGAGCTTCATTCGCGAGACCGGCGAGCAGGGCGCATCCAGCGGCCAATCCGAGGCAACCAAGGCGGTGCAAAGTTCTCCCTTTTATCCGTGGACGTGGAACCGTAATTTGCGCCGCAGGTTTCCAGGTTGGGGGGTACATAGTTGTGCCTTTCATAGGAATCGTAGGGCTCGTGGCTTGCCGCAAAATCACGGATCGGTCCCAGTGAAGATTCAGGGCGGCGTGATATCTGAACCGTAGCATAGCTCGAGTCTCGAACACCATCGTGAAAATGCAGGGATAATGTAGAAACAGCTCTGAAGGACCGCCATCTCATTGAAGTGAAAAGAGTAAGAAGGATCGCTCTTCACTGTTGACCGTCTGCTGACAAACAGCGGGCGTCCCCATTTACCCTTTTCTTGTCCCCAAGATTTGCCGGGCCGCACACTGGGGCATCAAAATATCCCGATGGCGTTCGCCGCCCATGGCGGGCGACAGTTTGCCATTAAATTCGTCTAATCTTTTGGCCAGAGCTGTTTTGGAGGAGCTTATGCACGCATCCCTTTTTCGCCTTGTCCTTGTGTTGGTCGCGTTTGCGGAAATCGCCGTTGCCACAAATCAGGCGACCAGCGAACGCAAATCGGTAGTTCGCGGGTGGCTTTCCGATGAAGCGTGTGCGGGCGGACGTGCTTCGTCGGGCGTATACACCGGCACCAATCCCGAATGCGCACGGAAGTGTGTTAGCAATGGCAAGAAAATTGTGCTGGTCGATCCTGAAGGGAAGCGGCTGTTGGCGATCTCAAACCAGAATGCTGCGATGGAGCGCGTCGGGGACTACGTTGAGATCAAGGGCGAGTTGAACGAAGAAGCAAAAACATTACACATCGATTCTGTGGAGTTGCTGGAGAAAGGCGTCGTAATGTGCCGAGTGCGGCCAAGGAAGAAAACCTAGCTGACGGGCCGATCCGCACCTCACACACCGTCTGTAGGAGAGTACAATGAGCCAAACCGAAGATAGGAGAACGCGCCTAAAGCATTCATCGGAATGCTGGATGGCCATAATTTCGGCAAGGCCATTGTCCGAGTGGCAGCCTAAGGCTGATGCCACCGAGGTCTACGCTCTATGACTACGAAGCGATGTACCTGGGTCAGCATAGACAATCCGCTTATGCTCCAGTATCACGATCGCGAATGGGGTGTGTCAGTCCACGATGACCGAAAACACTTTGAGTTCCTTGTGCTCGAATCCGCGCAGGCCGGGCTCAGTTGGTCGATCGTGCTCAAGAAGCGGGAAGGGTATCGCCGTGCCTTCAGCGAGTTCGATCCTGAGAAAGTGGCGCGATATACCGAGAACCGAATCCAGAAGCTCACCTTGAATCCGGCAATCATTCGAAACCGGATGAAAATCAAAGCCACGGTACGCAACGCGCGGGCGTTTCTCGCAATTCGGGAAGAGTTCGGAAGTTTTGACGCTTATTGCTGGCGGTTCGTCGATGGACGACCCAAACTCAACCGTTGGAAGACAATGCGGGAGATTCCGGCTACCTCAAGTGAATCGGACGCGTTTAGCAAGGATCTCAAACACCGGGGATTCAGCTTCGTTGGTTCGACCGTTGTTTATGCGCACATGCAGGCGGTCGGCATGGTGAACGATCACCTCGTCGACTGTTTCCGATATCGAGAGATTCGGCGGCTGGATTCTGTCATCGAGCGCGCCGACTTGTCGACACGGCCGCGCAGCCGTTCGGCACCGGCGTCGTGACCGGCTCCGGATAGGCCCCGATAAACGCCCTTGTATTCAACCATCAAGTAGTCGGCATTGTTCCCCCATCGATCACGTAATCTGCGCCGTGGATGGAGGCAGCGCGTGCCGACGCGAGGAATGCCGCCAGTTCGGCAATCTCTTCCGGATGAGCGGGTCTTCCCATCGGGATGCCGCCAATCATGTCCATAATCTCCTGGCGCGCCGCATTCTCGTCGATTCCTTTACTCTTAGCCAGCCCGACGATCGTGCCATGTGCGCCAGATGTTTCGATAAATCCAGGCGAGATCATATTGACGCGTACGCCCTTCGGCCCCACCTCATTCGCGAGGCCCTTGCTGCTACAGGTCGATGAGTCCATTGTGGGGACAAAGATGTTCCCTTTAATCCGTCGCAATTCGTGGACTTAGTGATTTGGGTGCGCTGCCTTACGTAGACCTATTCTTGTGTGATCGGCGCACCAAGCCGTATAAGGCGTGCTAAGGTTCAAGATGGTTTTTGCGTTGTTGACAAGCCTGGGCCGCTTCGATATAAGCGCAACTATATTTCTTAGGATATTCTGCAGGCACGATCCAGCCGCTGCGCTTCCGTCGGTCTAGGAGAGGGCACGCAATTTATTTACAACTCTGGCATCAGGGAGACGAATATGCCCCAGCGTAGAGTTCAAATCACAAATTGGCGGATCATTTTCGCGTTGACGTCGCTGATCGCGCTCTCCACGGGTATGGCATTTGGGCAAGGCACGATCACAGGGACGATACTCGGGACTGTGAAGGATGCCAGCGGTTCAGCGATCCCCGGTGCAAGGATCGTGGTCACGAGGGAAGACACCGGAATCACGAGAGAAGGAATAACTGACCAGAACGGCAATTTTATGGTGACCTTTCTGCCGATTGGCAAGTACAACGTAAAAGCGCAGGCCAACGGTTTCCGGACTGAAGTCAGAAGCGGCATCGGACTGGAAATCGACCAAAAGCTGCCGATCAATTTCACTTTACAAGTAGGGCAGCTGACCCAGGAAGTTGTTGTTCAAGCGGACGCTGGCCTGGTGAACAGCCAAACCTCAGATATAGGGGAGCTCATCGAAAACCGGCGAGTCACAGAGTTACCTCTCAATGGACGTCAGTTTTCGCAGTTAATTCTGCTGACAGCGGGAGCGACTCCTGAACCGCAGGGACTCTTCAGTGGACCATTCGCCGTGGCCGGCCAGTCACCCAATGTCAACGGCAATCGATCTGATGCTAACCAATACCTCATCGACGGGATTTCGATCAACGACATAACGTACAACCACCTTTCGGCGTCTCCGTCGGTGGATGCCATCCAGGAATTCAAGGTGCAATCGGGGATGTACAGCGCGGAATTTGGATCGACGAACGGCGCACAAATTAACGTGACGCTGAAATCGGGCACTAATCGTCCTCACGGAAGTCTGTGGGAATTCGTGCGCAATGACAAGCTCGACTCGAAGAATTACTTTGACCGTCGAAGCATCCCTCCTTTCCGGCAAAATCAGTTTGGGGGAACCCTTGGCGGACCCATTATTCATGGTAAGACATTCTTCTTCGTAAACTATGAGGGGCTCAGGGTCCGTAAGGGCATCAGCATTACCAGTGCCGTTCCGACATTGGCCATGCGTAAAGGGGATTTCCGCGGTCTGGCCCCTATATTCAACCCAGCTACCTTCAATCCGGCAACCAAAACCTCGACGCCGTTCGCCAACAATCAAATTCCGGACGAGCGCATTAGCCCAGTCGCGAAGGCCGTTTTGGCTTTGATTCCGGAACCGAATATATCGTCGGGTTTAGGACGCAACTATGCCGGCTTTGGAAAGCGTATTACCGATTCGAATCAGGTGAACACCAGGATTGATCACAATTTCAATGCAAGCAATACAATTTTCGGCCGGCTCACTTTTTCTGATATCAGCGACCTCAACCCCGTCCCCGGCACCGCCAGTTTCGAAACCGCGTCCGCTCCCGTAAGTCCTCCGGGATTTGGCCAGAATACCTCCGTCCGTGGGGTGAACACCGCACTCCAGTGGACCCACCTTTTCTCGCAGGCGGTGATCAACCAGCTACGAATTGGGTACAACTACACCGGAACGCGTCAAACGCAGGAAAATAAGTCCGACTTTTCCGGCGCAAACGGCATCCAGGGCAATGACAATCGCACCTTCAGCAATGGTGTGCCGGGCTTTAACATCCTCGGCTTCAGTTCGTTTGGAGGGACGACCTTCGACTTGAATTGGAGGAACAATTCCTTCACCCTGATTGACGACCTGTCTTATGTGCGCGGCCGCCACACCATCAAGGTTGGTTTCAGCGGCGAGAGATTGCTGCCCAGCACTCGCTTCTTGCTGTCGCCCCGGGGCAGCTTTACTTTCCGGAATATATTCACCGCCGATCCGCAGAATCCCACGGGTACGGGAAATTCATTTGCCGATTTTTTGCTGGGCTTGCCGAATACTGCCGCAGCCGGTGTAGGTGACAATCTTGTTCACCTGCAATCATGGCGCTTTGGTACCTATGTGCAAGACGATTGGAAAGTAAGTACAAGACTTACCGTGAATCTTGGAATTCGATTTGAATTCACTCCCCATTGGATTGAGAAAAACAACAAGTGGGCAAATATCGATCTAACGGCCGGCGGACGATTCGTTATTGCCAGCGACCATGGTGAAATCAATCCTGCTGCGAAACTAGCGGCTTTCCCATCTCTCACGTTCGTCACCTCGGACAAAGCGGGGTTTCCCAGAGCCCTAGTCGATAACGACTACAAAGCAATCGCGCCGCGAATTGGATTCGCCTACGCCTTCGACGACCAAGCTAGAACCGTGTTGCGAGGCGGCTACGGCATCTTTTATACGCGCGACGTAGTGGCCAGCAACGGACTTTCGTTCAATCCGCCGTTTTTTGGGAACAAGTCGTTCACCAACAGCAACCTCGCGGCGCTGATCCCAGTGCAAACTGCCCTGATCAGCACGGGAACTGTATTGCCCAATGCCCAAGGCATTGCAAGAAATGCTCCCAATGGATACATGCAGCAGTGGAGCCTGGGTTTGCAGCGACAGCTTGCCTCCGACCTGGTGGTGGAAGCCAACTATCTTGGGACCAAAGGAACGAAGTTAGCCGCGTCGATTTCACCCAACCAGGCAGTCCCGGGTACGACCCCCTTGGTGCAACGGATCCCGTACCCGAACTTGGCAGCGGGAGTTTCCCTGATGGGTGCTTACTCCTGGTCTTCTTACAATGCGGTTACGTTGAGTATGCGGAAAAGCTTCTCCCGCGGTCTGAGTTTCAGCTCCAATTATACTTGGGCAAAATCGCTGGACACCATATCGAGCGGTAACTCCAACACCGCAAACTCCAACAAGCCTCAGGACTCGCGTAACATCGCCGCAGAATGGGGCCCGTCCATTTTTGACGTCGGTCATCGTTTTGTCGCGAATTACATCTACGATCTGCCCTTTGGTAAGGGAAGAAAGTTCGCCATCGAAAACCGCGCTTGGGATTTCTTTTTCGGAGGCTGGTCGACAACCGGCATCCTCACGCTACAAGGCAGATTGCCATTTTCCCCGCTATTAGGCATCGATCGGAGCGGAACGGGAGTTTTTCAGGATCGCCCTAATCAAGTGGGCGATCCGAATGCGATCGACAAGCGCACCCCGGACAAATATTTCAACACAGCCGCGTTTGCCCTTCAGCCGGCAGGGCAGTTCGGAAACGCCGGGCGGGACACTATCCGTGGACCTAACTTCTACCAGTTCGATTCTTCGATCATAAAGAATTTCAAGGTACGCGAATCGCAGCAGTTTGAGTTCAGAGCAGAATTTTTCAACCTTCTCAATCATCCAAACTTTAAGCTGCCGAATCGAATCTTTGGCACGGCCGATTTCGGGCAGATCTTCTCCGCCTATGACGCCAGAGAAATCCAGTTTGGGTTGAAGTACTCGTTCTAGAAACGCAGGGCCACGTTGCGGTTCCGGTTTCTTCTGGACGCGGGAGGGGAAATGTTTAGACAGTGTGTGTGGCTGTTTCCACTCTGCATACTGACCGGTGAGCTTGCACTCCCAGCGCAGCAATTCGTTGTGCCCGACCTTATTCTTCATAACGCAAAGGTCGTTACCGTAGACAAGCGGTTTAGCGTCAAGCAGGCGATCGCTATCCGCGGCAACAGAATCCTGGCCGTTGATGATAATAAACGAGTGCTTGCGCTTGTTGGCCCTTCGACCAACGTAATTGATGTTCAAGGTAAGACCGTCATCCCGGGTTTGATCGACGATCACTATCACATGCTCAGCAAGGCTCTCGATCAGTATCTGGGCGTCGAAGTTGCACTCGTGCCTTCGATCATCGAGATGCTCAACGCCATCAAAGTTAAGGTGGACCAGAGTCCTGCCGGCGCCACCGTTTACACCACGTCCGGATGGCTTCCGGAACAACTCTCCGAACGACGCACACCTAATCGTCACGACCTCGATTCGGTCGCTCCCAACAATCCAGTGGTGGTCCAAGGCGGACACACGATGTACCTAAATTCGATGGCCCTGCGAACACTGGGGATGACGCGCGATACCGCTTCTCCTCCAGGCGGTCACATTGAAAAAGATCCAAATACCGGGGAACCGACTGGGCTGTTGGTTGACAATGCCATGGCGCTGGCGAATAAACTTATCCCTGTTCCCACTCATGCTCAGAAATTGGAAGCAATTCGCTACGCGCAGAAAAAAGAGAACGCTGTGGGGATCACCGGAATTCGGGAGCCGGGAATCAATCCCGACGACATGCGTGCCTATGAAGAACTGTGGAATAGGGGTGAGTTGACGCTACGAGTCAGCATGAACCTCAATCTAGACCATCGCTTGCCGGCGGCTACGCTGATCGAGAAGCTTCGCGACTGGGGCGTCAGTACCGGGTTTGGCAATCCCCTGCTTCGCATCGACGGAATTGGTGAGTTCGGAATTGACGGCGGATTCGAAGCTGCCCTGATGAGCCAACCTTACGAAGGGACTGCCCGCGTCAAGACCCCTGGACCGTTCTACGGTCTGCAGAGGATTCCGACGGACACCTTCCAGGCAGTTTTGTCGGAGGCCAACCGCCTTGGTTGGCGGGGGAGTATTCATACCGTTGGAGACAAAGCTATGGATATTGTTTTGGACACCTATGGCAAAGCGAACCAGGATCTACCCATCGTGCGAAAGCGGTGGGTTATTGAGCACGCTCATTACACGCGCCCCGATCAATTCCGGCGTATCAAAGCTTTGGATATAACGCTCTCTACTCAGTTCCATCCCTATATGGCCGCACAAACCATGGTGGACAATTGGGGACCGGAGCGAGCGGCCAAAGCCATGAGAGCTCGGGATTGGCTCGATGCCGGACTGCGAGTCGGTGGTGGAAGTGACTGGTCACTGGTTCCGGCCAACCCATTCTGGATCATGTATTTCTTCGTGACACGCGATACTCGCCTCTGGGGTGTATTGGGCGCTGATCAAAAATTGACTCGCGAGGAGGCGTTGCGAATGATGACCATCAACAACGCCTACCTTACTTTTGACGAGGATAACAGGGGATCTCTGGAGTGCGGTAAATTGGCTGATCTTGTGATCCTGTCCGAGGATTTTCTGACCGTTCCCGCGGCTAAGATCCGCGCCATCCGCGTTTTGCTGACTATACTTGACGGTAAGGTCGTTTATCGGGAGCCCGGCGCATATGCTACATTGCACTAAATGTGAGCCGAAAAATGACCGTGAAACCTGCAACGCGACGTAGCGTGGTTTTGATGTTCGTGTTCGTGTCTTTCACGGCTGCTGCTCAGGAGAAACCGACACTTCTTGTCATTGATGGGGATCCGTTGCAAAGTGCAATCTTCCTTCGGAATCCAAGGCACGTGGTCAAAAACGGCGTCATTGTCAAGTAGCGGTCTTTCGCAGGCCAGAACTCCTGGGAGCCTTGGAGAATTTCAACATACTGCGTCCGCTAAATAGACGTGAATCCGGGTGCACGTCTCGGGTGCCGGTCACGCTCTCGGCACTCGAGTTCTCGAGTCAGAATCAAATTATGAAGCAAGGGAGAATTCAAATCATGAAACAAGCCACGCAGGCGGCTTTACTGGTGGCCGTTCTGGGCTTTCTCGGTCTGCCGGGACTTCGCATTGTGGATGCAGACTCCGATCCCACGAGTGAAGTATTGGAGACTGCAGCGAGATTCCAGAAAGCGGCGATAAGTAATGACACGCAGTTTCTCGCACAGGTATTCGATGAGCATGTAACGCACTTTCACCCGGGCGAAGCGTATCGGTTCACTGGACGAGATCGGCTGGTACGCGAATTCTCCTCGGCTGCAAAGAATCAAGAGAATCAATTTTTCGAGATGGTGGAGCCGAAAGCACAGTTTCCCTCGCGTGATGTGGCCGTGCTGACCTATTACATCAGCGAACATTGGACGGAAAAGGGAACCTCCCGTAGTGTCAGCGAAAAGGCCACCGAGGTCTACGCCAAACAGGATGGAAAATGGAAGATGATTCACAGTCATTACTCAGTTAATCCCTAATGCGCCTGTAGGAATTACTCTGATCACTTCTTTGCTAACCCCGGAACGCTGCGGTGCGGCGACTGGACGTTCTTCGATAGACTTTTGCTTTCCAATTGGCCGCAAGTAAGGTCATTGGTCGGGACGCGGATTGTTGGTTGTTTTCTGGGGAGAAATATTCTGGTTCAAGCGAAAGAAGTTTTTCGGATCGTAGCGTGTCTTGATGGCGACAAGTCGCTCCCAGCGTTCGCGGTACGCTTCGGGAGTGCGGTCTTCTTCGTCGCCACTCATGAAATTGACATAGACACCGGGGGTCATGGACGGCCGTAACGTCGCAAACAAATTGCGCGTCCACGATATGTTCACGGCATCGTCTGCCGGGTCTATCCAGTTTCCCAAGATATTAACAATGAATGGAGAACTGCGATCGCCAAACGCTGTCTCGCCCGCACCGATCCGGGTCACCGCTCCGCCCTGGTACGCGATTTCGATCTGGCTCATCGGCGAGGGAATCGTAGACAGGGCTTCTACCATGCAGCCAATACTGTGGTCATCGAGATTTTTCAGATATCCGGACTTGGTGTAATAGCGTCGTCCCGGCGGGAACTCCCAATCTGCCATGGTCTGCAGATTGAGGAAGGAGATCACGCCCTTGGTTACCCCTGTTGCACCACAAATAGACAGAGCTTGATCCACATGAGCGCCTGCTTCGGCGGAATCCCCAACCCAGACTACGGATTCGCTTGCTACTGGCTGGCCACGGAGCTCCACAGGAACATTTTCGACTTCTGGAGCCAATCGCAACGAGAAACTCCATTTCAAGTTGTCCGAAGCCTGCGGCATGAACTCTCGCCAGTATTGCAGGACTCGAGTGATATCGTCTCCCCGACACATCCCGGTAGCAAACAGGACCGAAGTCAATGGGTGGAGTTTCACTTCAAATTCGGTCACTACACCGAAGTTGCCGCCGCCACCCCGTAATGCCCAGAACAGATCAGGATTGTCCTTCGCGCTTGCGTGCAGCAGCGATCCGTCAGCGACTACTACGGTGAAGCCTTCGACGTTATCGCAGGACAGGCCGTGCAAGCGCGTCAGCCATCCAAACCCTCCTCCCAAGATCAGTCCAGATGCACCGGTGTGCGAGACCACTCCGGAGGGGTACACGAGACCTACACTCTGAGTAGCGCGGTCAACAGTGCCGAGAAGACACCCTCCGGCGAAACGGCCGCGGCGATTTTCTTGGTCAACACTCGCCGACCGCATGCGGGATAGATCTATCACCATTCCGCCTTCACAAGTGCTGAACCCCGCCAGGCTGTGACCGCCGCAGCGGACCGCGGTCAGAACATTCACCGCGGCTGCAGCACGCACCGCAGCCTGGATGTCGGGGACATCGTCACATCGAGCGATCAGCCCAGGGTTGCGAGCGACCAATCCATTCCAGATTTCCCGCGCATCGGAATAGCCAGCGTCACCCGGCCGTATCAAGTCACCTTGGAATCGACCCCGCAGCGCGGAGTAAACGTCTTCGATGGCGTGCTTCATTCCGTATCTCTTATCCATGCCAACGACCGGTGCTTGGGGCCGGTAAGGTTCGCCGCGTAATGATGCCTCGTAAGTGGGTACATGCACACAGCGACCTCGGGTCCGCTCGATATGAGGTTCCGCATCACTCACCCGCCGGAAAATGCGAGCACTCAATGGTCTTGAACCGAATTGTCTCAGGAAATGTACCCCATAGGGATGCACTTGACAGGTAATAATACAAATGTAGAGTGGGACGCAGATTTTTGGGTAGGCGCGTGGATTCACTTCTTGTGAACCAGGTGCGGTATTCCAAAGGAGACCGATTGCCAAATCCCGAGCTGCTCGCAAGGACCTCAACACAGTTTCCGATCGACAGCGTTCGTTCGCTGTTTCCGGCGCTGCACCGAGCCCCGCAGTTTGTATTTTTAGACAATGCTGCAGGCGCTCAGATTCCGCAGATCGTGCTTGATGCGGTCAACAAGCATCTGCTGGAATGCAACGTCCAGCGGGGAGGCCGCTATGCAAAAAGCCAGGAAGTGGATGCAACTATCGCTCGAGCTCGCCAGAGTGTTGCCAGTTTTTTGAACGCTCGCGATCCGAGTGAAATAGCCTTTGGCATGAACGCGACTTCATTTATTCGGTTAGTGAGTATGGCGCTTGGACAGACGCTTGGTCCGCGAAACGAGATCATTGTCAGTGACATGGATCATGAAGCCAATATAGCCACTTGGCTGGCCTTGGAAAAAGAAGGAGCAAAAGTTCTCTGGTGGAAGATGCGCGAGGACGCCAACCTTCACGCCGAGGATCTCCAGGCTCTGCTGTCCTCCAAAACGCGCCTGGTGGCATGCACGGCCACTTCGAATGCGATCGGTTCCATTGTGGATGTTGCAGCGGCAGCCAAGCTCGCTCACGCCGCCGGAGCGGAACTTTTTCTCGACTGTGTGCATTACGCTCCTCATGGACCAATCGACGTGCAAAAATTCGATTGTGATTATCTAGTCTGCTCTGGTTACAAAATATTCTCTCCTCATATGGGATTTTTGTGGGGACGTCGCGAACTACTTCAGAGGCTTTCAACCTTCCGCGAAGATTTCATCCCCGACGAACCACCCGGAAAAATCGAAGCGGGCACATTCATTTACGAGAATGTTGCAGGAATGGATGCTGCGATTTGCTACCTGGAATGGCTGGGAAAGACCGTGGCGGACAATGGCGGCAGCGGTGCATCAGGTTCGCGAAGGACGAATCTGGTGCGAGCAATGAATGCCATTCGTGAGTATGAGGCGTCGTTATCTCGTGAAACGCTGCGGGTACTCGGTGAGTGCGGGGCATACGTCTACGGGATTAATGAAGAACAGAGAATCGGGGAGCGCGTGCCGACGATCTGCTTCAATTTGGAAAAGTCCTCCCCCCAGGTCGTCACTGAGCGATTGGCGGAAGCAGGGGTTGGCGTGCGCGACGGGCATATGTACACACCGCGCCTGATGAAGCGGCTTCGCCTGAGCGAGAGCGGAGGCGTTCGTGTTTCTCTGGTGCATTACAACACGCTCGAAGAAGTTCATCGCTTCGGGAACGTCTTGCTTGACGTGAGCAAACATGCATGACCCGCGAGAGTCCGCGCGGTTTGGCGGTTAACCCGCTCAGATGTGGTCGCTTGGTCTGGGAGTCAGTGCCGCAACACAAACCTGTAGTGTCACTCTACCGCGCGCTGCAGAATGTACTGGTTCTTGGATGGGAAGGTCAGGATGAGACGATTACCCTCAATGCGATAGTCGGTGGCTTCGTCGGGTCCCGCTCGCGAGAGGATGGAATCTTTCGTGCTGCCCGGCCTCACATGGATCTGCACCCATTGGGTGAACACGACTCGTTTGCCATCGGCGGCGTACGGCCCCGCATTTCCATTCGCGTCGTCCATGGGACCGTCCGATAGTTTAAAGCGAACGTTAGCGGAATAGTGCTGAGCGGTAAAGATGAATAGCCCCTGCATGGGATGAGGCTTGCCATCGATTACATAGGTTACCGCCTTCCAGGCCCCAACCAGTCGTCGGTCTTTGCAGGCCGCGGGAACGGCCGTGCACATAATCAGGACAAGCGTGATGATCTCGCGGTTCACTGATACCTCCGTACTCGAACATCCGTCGCGGAACCCTCTATTTTGCTGCTAGAGAGCTGTCCTTATTGAATACGACTTTCCCGCCGACCATGGTGAGCAGCGGAGTGATGTCCTTGATCTGGTCTTCACCGACCTGCATGTAGTCCGCCGAGATGACTACAAGGTCTGCGAACTTGCCTGGTTCGAGCGAACCCTTCACGTTTTCTTCAAAAGTAGAATACGCGGCCCACAAGGTGTGGAAGCGCAGCGCTTCCTCGCGCGTCAGCTTCTGGTCGGCCCCTACCACCTCGCCATCAATCGTCTTTCGACTAATCGCGACCCACATGTAGAAGAATTGATCGTTGGGCTCGAGCGGCCAATCGGTTCCGCCCGCGATCGGGATTCCGGCATCGAGCAGCTTGCGGTATGGATGCGACATGTCCGCATAGGCGCGGCCAAAGTTCTCTAAAAAGTTCCGCCGCAGGTTGTACAAATGCCAGGTTTGAGGATGAAGCATTACGCCCAGCCGTTTGATCCGCTCGAGGTGTTCCGGCCAGAGCATGTACCCATGCTCGATGGACCAGCGCTTTCCAACAATCGATCTGTCCTGGTTGGCAGCCTCGTAAGCGTCGAGAACCAGGTCGATGGCCGCGTCACCGAGGGCGTGAATCCCAACCCGCCAACCATACTTGTTACAAAGCCGCGCGGCGGTGATGAAATTCTCGCGGGTACCACCCGGCTGGCCGCGAAACCCCGGCCTGTTACTGTAGTCTTTCCGAAGATAAGCGAGGTCCGAGCCACCGTCGGCAGTCATCTTGATGCCCCACACGTTGAGCATGTCGTCGCCCAGACCGGAACTCACGGGAGAGTCCTTGAACATCTTCTCCAGCTCTGCCGCCGGCTGGTTGGGGTTGATGTGGATGGTCACACTCGTGCGCAGAGTGATCTCGCCGCGCTTGTGCAGCTCGATGTAGGCGCGCATGCCCTCCGGGCTATCGGCGGCCGAGCGGACACTGGTTACCCCGGCTTCGCTGAGTTCTTTATACGACTGGCGCTGCGCAGCCATGAGCTGCTCTTGAGTGGCATCTGGCACCGCGCGACGCACTACGTCTTGCGCCCGTTCATATAGGCGCCCGGTAAGCTTACCGGTGTGGGGGTCTTTCTCGATGGTTCCGCCGGGCGGGTCTGGTGTGTTGGGGTCGATGCCGAGTAGTTTCAAGGCCACGCTGTTCACAACACCGAGATGGCCCCGGGAGAGGAACACCGGGTTGTTGGGAGATATGGGATCGAGATCGAAGCGAGTAGGATTGCGCCTCTCGGCCAGCTTGGTCTCGTTCCATATCCGCGAGTTCGTGATCCACTCGCCGGGCTGGCTCTGCTTCACCTTGGCTTCGATGAGCTTGATGATTTCAGCTAACGTTTTTGCTTTCGACAAATCGGGCTGAAAGATGTGCATGCCAAACGACGTGGGGTGCGAGTGGCTGTCGATCAGCCCAGGAATTACGGTCCGGCCGTGAAGATCGATCACCTGCGTGCTGGAATCCTTCAGCTTGAGGATGTCGCTGTTCTCTCCCACCTTCAAGATACGTTCGTTGCGAATAGCAATCGCCTGAACGATTTCGCTGCGGGGGTTCAGAGTGATGATCTTGCCTGAGTGGAGGATCAGCGTCGCCGGTACGTCGGCGGCCCACGATGGTTGCAAGGCGAGCAGCGCACCGATCATGAACACCAAAAGCCGTATCCGCCAAAGCCGAATCACGATTTGAATATCTTGCATATTCGCTCCTGACGAGGACCTGAGGCCATGGCCGCGAGACAATCGATTGCAATCGGTGAGGTCAAAAGAGGTACTTCGCGCCGAATTGCATGCTCCGGGCATCTCTCGCGCTGGTCACGGTGCCGAATGGCGCGGTGCCGAAATTCCGGTTGGGTATATTAAAGTTGACGTTATTGAGCGCGTTAAACGCCTCCACGCGGAGCTGTAGTCTGTGCCTCTCGCTGATGACTACGTTCTTCAGCACAGCCAGGTCGAGGTCTTTGTAGTTCGGTCCGTTAATGGTGTTTCGGCCGGCATTGCCAAAGGTCCCGCCCGGTTGTAGCCGGAACGCCGCGATATCGAAAAACTGCGCCGGCGTGCGTTGAGCAATGTTGTTGGGATTGCCGACCTGGTCGGGGCGGTCCGCGAATCCGCCAGTGCCGCTGCGGTCTGAGGGCAGAATCGGGGAAAAGGGAGTGTTGCTTTGCAAGGTCAGCACCCAGCTTAACTCCCAGCCACCCACCAAGCGGTTCAGGCCTGCACTGCTCGAAGAAAACGGCAGTTGGTACAGGCCATTGGCAACGAAACGATGCCGCGCATCGAACGACGAACGGCTGTACTCCGCGTCGATGTTGCGCGAGTTTTGCGGCACAGAAGGATTGGCCGCGTTCGAGAGCAGGTTGGATGCGGTATCAAGCGCCTTGGAAAACGTATAGTGCGACACCAGACTCAGCCCATGCCAGGGCCGCTGTTCAAACCGCAGTTGCATGGCGTTGTAGTTGGACCGGCCGATGGGCCCCGACCAGATCAAGTTGGCAGCCAGCAACGGAAATGGTTTTCGTGAGTTGAGCGATCCCGCACCCAGCACCGCCTGGTTGGGGAGTTTCTGGGAATACAGGCCATCACCATGCGAGCCCAGGTAATTGATTTCGACCACCGAGGATTTAGCGAGCTGGCGTTGCACTCCCAGGCTCCATTCCTGGGTGCGGCCGGCGCGGTAGTCGGTGGAAAACGGCTGTCCCGCGAAGGCCGCCGCGGCCGGAGTGGTGAGGATGGTGGCAGTCGTCACCGGCGCGGTGAGGCTATTGGTGGCGGTGATCTGGCTGAAGAATGGAATGCTGAAACTGGGAGTGCCGATGCGCACGGCCATGGGCGGATAGCTGTAGAAAATTCCATATCCACCGCGCACAACGGTCTGGTTGTTGGCGGTGGAGTACGCAAATCCGAGACGCGGCGCCCAGTTGTTGGTGTCTGTTTTGGTCAATCCTTTGCCTAAATCCACTTTGTCGTTACAAACGAAGGTGAACGCCGGGAACTTGGTCAGGTTCGCCTTGGGGCTGGGTTTCCCGGAATCGCACGGGATGATGATGTTGCCATTGCTGAGATCCAGATTGCTGATGCGGTTGGTGGTGTCGGTGGGCGGCGTGAGTAGCTCGTAACGCACGCCGAGATTCAGTGTGAGGTGCGAAGTGACGCGCCAATCGTCCTGGACGTACGCGCCCAATCGCCAAGCGCGGCCGTTTACCAGTGGATCGCCAACTCCGACGCTCGCCGTGGTGGGGAGGCCTAGCAGGAAATCCGCCATTGCGTTCCCTGTGTAGGGCCCCAGATAGCTGAAGTTTCCGCGGGGAGTAACGGCAAAAAATGGACTGGGCTTGAGGCGGGACAGCGTCACACCCGTTTTTAGAGAATGTGATCCGATGCCGTGCGAGAAGTCATCAATGAAGTGGTAATCGCCCGTCTCTCCGCTCAGCGTGCTCACGGTATCCCCGATCGCGCTGAAACCGGTGATGGTGATGCGCGGAACTCCCAGCACTCGGGAGTCGTGAGAAGTGCCCTGGATTCCCGCCTTGGTGGCAAAGTCAAGGTTGGGATTCGCGGTCAGGGTAACGCTGGCGCTGCGTGTGTACCCGAATCGGAATTGGTTGATGGCCGTGGAGCTTAGCACATGGGTCCATTGCGCTCCCAGGGTTTTCGTCTTGAGGGTGATGATGGGCGCAAACCCAGGAGGCGATCCGGCGACGGGGTCCTGTCCTAGGATGTCGGAGATGTTGAGATGGCCGGAGAGAGAATCGGATGCCGACAGCTGGTGATCCATTCTCAAGTTTCCCTGGGTGGAACGGCCATGCGAGTTATCCACTCCACTAAAATTGTTGGAAATGCCCGCACCCGGTGGCACGGGCAGGAGAGCGAGCACCGCCTTCGAAATCACATCGATGCGATTGTCCGGGATCTTGTTGTTGGGGAACGGCAACTTGGTAACCGGATCAACGACGGGAGCAAACCCGGTAAAGTCACCGGTCCGCAGGGCCTGCGTAGGTAACGAACTGATCAGGGTAATGCCCTGTGTGGCCGTCTGCCGCTCCAGGTTGACGAAGAAGAAGGTTTTGGAACGGATGATCGGCCCGCCAAGGCTGAACCCATAGTTATTCCGTTCCAGCGGAGGCTTCCTGGAGGCAAAGTAGTTCTTGGCATCGAACTGATCGCGCCGGAAGAAGCCGAACAACGAGCCGTGGAGCGTGTTCTGGCCGGAGCGCATCGTGATGTTTATCTGCCCGCCACCCGCTGAACCGAATTCGGCGGTATAGAGGAACGACTGGACCTTCATCTCCTCGATCGCATCCAACGATGGCGAAACCGCCATACGTCCCCACATGCTGTCGTTAATGGGAACGCCGTCGAGTAGGAAATTGTTGGCATCCGCGCGGTTGCCGTTAACGTTCACGGAGGTACCGGCAAGAGCAAATTGCCCGCCAAAGGCACCGGCCACCTCCGGGGTGCTCCCCGCAGACAACACGACAAGGTCAATGAATTGGCGCCCGCGCATGGGTAATTCCGCAACGCGCCGTTGCTCCACTGTCTCGCCGATGTTCGAGGAATCGGAGTTGACCAGCGGAACCTCTCCTGTGACCGTGATCTGATCGCTCACTGCGCCGACCTGCAGCGTGAAATCAATGCGCAGACGCTGATCGACTCGCAATTCCACGTTCTCCTGCGCCTGCGACTTGAAGCCGGCGTAGGTTGCGGTAATGCGGTATTTTCCGCTGGGCAGGAAGCCAAGTTCGTAGGCACCGGTTTCATTCGTCTCGGTTGAGCGCTGCAGGTTCCGATCGACCAAAGTGGCCACCACCTGTACGTTGGGCAGGACCTGGCCGCTGGGATCGTGGACTGTGCCCAACAGGGTCCCAGTAACCACCTGTGCCTGGACATCCGGCACCAGCAGCAGCGATTGGCATAACAGGAATCCGGCGATAGCGGTAAAGCGCAGCGGGTTCCACACAGCTTTTCTCCAAATCATGGTCTCTCCTTCGGCCCAATCACGACGATCAATGATCGTTCTTCGGTATGACCTTGGTTGTAAACGGTCTGGCGTGAGACGTTTCACAGTAGCGGCCTATTACGCTCCAGCAGCAGTTCCGTGTCAATGGGAATTGGTCGTGCACGCACTCGCCGATTAGCGACGAAGAAACTGGCTCATTTTGGTTTCGCCTTGGCTTGGATTGCAACGCCAAGCTGGGACGATTTCCTGCCGCAGAGACGTCCAACGGGCCATTAGCGTTTCACATCTCTGTTCGTACTACGGCACACTTCGTACACCTTCGCGGGCAGAACCGAATCCGCCGTCCAAGCGACGTTGCCCGAATTCGCATACTGCGCATCGAGCATGATGGGATAGACCAGGGAGGGATCGCGGCTAGTGGATTTTACCTGCGTCATCTCTGCTTCGATGGGCGCCATCTCGTTTAGCGCTTTGTCGATGCGTGGCGCGTCGGCGGCATTATCGAATAAAGTGAAGTCCTTGTTGTCGCAAACCGCCGGGAACGATTCCCGGACTGCTGCTATCGGAAGGTCGAGGTCGTTGATCTTGTTTTTGCACCTGCCAGTAGGTGTACCGCCGTTGTTCTTTCCTGTTACAGCCGATTCCGTCACCGCGCGCGTTCCGGCCACCAGCAACTCTTGCACCATTAAGTTTTCATTGCCTTGCGCTTTGCATGGACGCGGTTCCGCCAATAGCCGATTGAGATGATCCCCAGCATCGGCGCAAATGTGGGGAGCGTATACTGCAGCCCGTCAACCCAGAACGTGGTCAGGGCGATGGCCACAACCACCACGATGGCGAACATGGTCGGAACAGGATGCAAGGGAAGGCGCAGCGGCAGTTGAGCCACACGCGCAGGCCCTAGCGCCGCACGGAAGCGAAGGTGCGAAAGCAGAATCACCACCCAAACAAAGAACATTCCTGAAACGGCCGTCCCATACAGCAGCAGGAAAGCGTTCTTGGGCGCATACACGGCCAGCAGTACGGCGGCGGCCATCCCCGCCGTTGAGACCATCAAGGCCCGCCTGGGTACGCCATGCGAAGAGAGCCGACCCAGCCATCCCGGAGCGTATCCGCCGCGACCGAGTGAAAACAGCATGCGGGTGGAAAGATACAGATTGGCATTCGCGCTCGAGAGCGCGGCCGTGATCACTACCAAGTTCATGATGCCAGCGGCAAATGGAATGCCGGCTCCGGCAAAGGCGCGCACGAAAGGGCTGCCGGTCAAACCCGAACCGCTACTGCTGTTCCATGGCGACATGCAAAGCGTAACGAACAGCGCGAGGATGTAGAACAGGATCAGGCGGAAGACAATTGTCCGCATGGCGCGGGGAATCGATTTGTCCGGATGCTGCGCCTCGCCCGCCGTAACGGCAATAACTTCCACGCCCATGTAACTGGTGATTCCCAGCGTGAGCGCAAGCCAAACGCCCCACCAGCCATGCGGCAGGAACCCCCCATGTGCAGTCAAGTTTCTCAGGCCGACCGCCGGTCCGGGCCCCAGGCCAGTAATCATTGAAGAGCCGACGAGAATGAATCCAATGATCGCAACCACCTTGATGAGCGCGAACCAGAATTCGAATTCGCCGAAGCGGCCCACCTGCATGGCGTTAATGGCCACCAGTCCCACCGAAACTGCCATTACCCATGTCCATTGCGGCACCGCGGGAAACCAGAACGCGAAGTAGATTGCGACGGCGGTCACCTCTGCTCCGATG
>DATNLZ010000127.1:0-73030 GCA_035602605.1 Candidatus Dormiibacterota bacterium | reverse complement strand
CGCGACCGCTGCTCCGGTCCTATACCTGCTGATTGTGCGCGTCCCGTACCGATACGAACGGATTCTGGGCTTTCTGAATCCTGAAGCGGATCCCCAGGGGCGCGGCTTCCAACTGTTGCAATCGTTGATTGCTGTTGGCGCTGGCGGATTTACCGGCGTTGGGTTGATGGAGAGCAAGCAAAAGCTTTTTTATTTGCCCGAGGCGCACACTGATTTTATTTTCGCGGTCGTTTGCGAGGAAGCCGGGTTCATCGGGGCGACCCTGGTGCTTGCACTTTTTGCGGTGTACGGCTGGCGCGGATTGCGTGCTGCAGTTCAGGCGCCGGATGCCTTTGGGCGCCTTCTGGCTCTCGGGATCACGGTCTTGGTGGCCAGTCAGGCGCTCACAAATCTTGGCGTGGTTTTGGGAATGATGCCCACCAAAGGAATTCCGCTGCCATTTGTCAGCTATGGCGGCTCGAGTTTGCTGGTCATGCTTTTGGCCACAGGCGTGCTCCTCAACATCAGTCAACAGGCAGCCGATTGACGCTTCGAGCTTCGGCCGCGAAACGGTCCGGACTTTGAAACTAATGATTGCAGGCGGCGGCACGGGTGGTCACGTTTTTCCCGCGCTGGCCATTGCTAAAGAATGGCTGAGCCGCGGTGAAAGAAGGCAAGTCGTGCTCGTGGGAACCGCGCGCGGAATGGAAGCTAAGCTTGTACCTGCCGCGGGCCTTCCTCTCGAGACGCTGCACGTTGCCGGCCTCAAAGGAATTGGTGGAATGAAATTAGTGCGAAATGTTGCGATGCTGGGTCCGGCATTTTGGGACGCCGCGCAAATATTGCGGCGACACAAGATTTCCGCAGCGTTTGGGGTCGGCGGTTACGCGGCAGGGCCAATGATGCTAATGGCCGCACTGTGCGGAATTCCCACCGCGATTTTCGAACCAAATGCCGAGCCCGGTTTTACCAACCGTTTGCTGGCGCATATGGTCACACACGTCGCAACCGCGTATGAGGCGCCTACAAAACGCTGGGGTGCCAAAGCGACGCTGACCGGATGTCCGGTGCGCCGCGAATTTTTCGAAGCCGCAGCAGCAGCGCCGCACCAGCCCGTACGGCTGCTGATCACCGGCGGCAGCCAGGGAGCCCTGCCCATCAATCGCACGGTAATTGACACGTTAGACTTACTCGCGTCGAGAAAAAATGAGCTGGCGATAGTGCATCAGACCGGAGAGCGCGACTATAACGCTGTTCGCGTAGCTTACGCGCGACGTGAAATCTTGGCCGAGGTTGTGCCTTTTCTTACGAATATGCCCGAGAGGTTTGCGCAAGCCGATGTTATCGTGTGCCGTGCCGGCGCGATCACCGTGGCGGAAGTAGCGGCGGCGGGACGCGCCGCCATTTTTATTCCCTTCGGTGCATCCACCGATAGCCACCAGCTACGCAATGCGCAGGAAATGGTTCGGGCTAGCGCCGGCCGGCTCATTCCTGAGCCGCAGTTGACTCCCCAGCGTCTGGCACAAGAAATTTTCTCCCAGCTGGACCAACCTCAGCAGATTATTGAGCTTTCAGCAAATGCGCGCCGCCTTTCCCGTCCCAACGCGGCTCGCGACATTGTCAATCTAATTGAGCGGGCAGCAGGCTCCAGGACGATAACAAAATGATGGTTTCGTTTCGCAATTTTCAGCGTATTCATCTGGTTGGCATCGGCGGAATCGGAATGAGCGGCATCGCCGAAGTTTTACTCACCCTCGGCTACTCCGTTTCGGGCTCTGATCTCAAACTTTCTGGCATCACTAGCCGGCTGCAAAATCTGGGCGCCGCGATTCATGAGGGGCACCGGTCTGAGAATGTCGCGGGGGCCCACGTGGTGGTGATCTCTTCCGCTGTGCACCAGGACAATCCTGAGGTTATTGAAGCCCATCGAGAAAAAATCCCGGTGATACCGCGAGCCGAGATGCTGGCGGAATTAATGCGTCTTAAATATGGCATCGCCGTTGCCGGAGCGCATGGTAAGACGACAACCACATCGATTACCGCATCCATTCTTGCCGCCGCACATCTGGACCCAACCTTCGTCGTAGGCGGACGCGTCAATCAGGCAGGAACTACGGCACGTCTTGGTAAAGGCGAATACATGGTGGTTGAAGCCGACGAGAGTGACCGCTCATTTTTGCTCTTGGCTCCCGTCGTTGCGGTGGTAACCACCATTGATCGCGAGCACCTTGACCAATACAGCTCGCTTCAGGAAATCCAGGATGTGTTCACTCAATTTGTCAACAAGGTTCCGTTTTATGGAGCCGCAATTTTGTGTCTCGATGAGCCCAATGTGCAGGCCATTATCCCGCAGGTAAAGCGCCCGGTAATCACCTATGGCACATCAAGCCAGGCCGACCTGATCCTCAGCGAGATCCAATTGAAGGGATTCGAGAGCGAATTCCATTTATCGTATCGTGGGGAAGACCTGGGGAAGTTTCGCCTTCCCACCCCCCCCGGAATTCACAACGTTCGTAATGCTGCAGCAGCCGCGGCTGTCGCGCTCTATCTGAATATTCCGGTAGATTTAATTCGCGAGGGGCTCGAAAAGTTCACCGGCGTGGGGCGCCGCTTCGATGTCAAGGGGGTGATCAACGGCATTACCCTGATTGACGATTACGGCCATCATCCCGCTGAAATTCGGGCCACGCTCGAAGCAGCTCGAGGCTGCAACTTCAATCGTCTTCTCGTGCTCTTTCAGCCCCACCGCTATTCGCGTACCAAACACTTGTGGGATGAATTCTGCAGCGCGTTCAATCAAACCGATTTGCTGGTGATGACCGATATTTATGCCGCGAACGAAATGCCGATCGCCGGTGTCAGCGGAGAAACCCTGGCACAAGCGATTTCCGCGGCTGGTCACAAGAACGTCATTTTTCGCAGCTCGATGCAAGAGGGCATCGAGTATTTGCAGCACGAAGCTCGCCCGGGTGACGCCGTGTTAACCATCGGCGCGGGCAACGTGAGCCGCGCTCTCGGCGAACTCGCGATTTTGCTTGGGGCCAAGGTCCATTCCTACGATGCGCATCCATGAACCTAAAGTCGTTGCGGCGCTCCCGGAGTTGGGGGTCGAACTGCATTCAGGCTCACCACTGACGGAGCTGACCTCGCTCGGTATTGGCGGCACCACCGATTTGCTCGTGATTCGGCAGCGGCAGCATCTTCCGCAGATTGTTACTTTGCTGGGCGAGAATGGTATTGCGTTTCGATTTTTGGGCGGTGGTACAAATCTATTGGTTGCGGACGGTGAGCTGCCGTGGGTACTGTTGCAACTCGCACGGCCCGATCATGACCTGGTGATCGACGGGAATTGTGCGCAGGTGGATGCCGCTGCCGATCTGGGTCGCACCGTGACCTACTGTGCCAAGAACAATCTTGGCGGTATGGAAGGACTGATCGGCGTCCCGGGTACCATCGGAGGAGCTCTCCGAATGAATGCCGGCGCCTACGGCATGCAGATCGGCAGCTACGTCCGTGAGGTCGAGCTGTACCGCGCGTCAGCGAGACAGCTCGAAATTCTGCGCGGCAACCAAATTTCCTTCGAATATCGGCACACTTCTTTTGCGCCTGATGATATCATGCTCGCAGTGAAACTGGAGCTGCCCTCCAAGCCGTTCCGCGAAATTCTGGAAGGCATTCGCGTCTGCAACAATAAACGCCGTTCAAGCCAGCCTCTCAATCAAAAAAGCGCTGGATGTATTTTTAAGAACCCTCCGGGAGCCTCCGCTGGACGAATGATTGATGCGCTCGGACTGAAAGGCCATCGCGTCGGCGGCGCAGCCGTCAGCGATCGGCACGCGAATTTTTTTGTGAATTTAGATCAAGCCACCGCGGCGGACATGCTTGCGCTGATTGCCGATGTGCACGAGCGCGTCCGCATGACCCATGGCGTGGAATTAGAGAACGAAGTGATCCTCTGGAAAGACTGAGGGAAGTGAACCGAATGTCGGCGGAACCGGAGACCTACCAACCCGAGCTGCTTGCCGAGGAAGAACCGAAGTACCTGCGTCGCCAGAAACCTCTGGAAATCCGTCGCCGAAAATTCGGGCGGCGGACATGGAAGCTTTACAAGCGCGTCGCACTGGGTGGTGCGATCGTGGCTGCGGGCGGGTTGGCTACCTATCAAGCCTGGCAATTCTTCCACTATTCTTCGGCGTTGATGCTGGCGAGAGCGGAACAGATCGAGCTGCTGGGCAATCAGTATGTAAGCCGTGACGCCGTGCTGGAAAAATTCACGGCTGATCGTGGACGCAGTGTCCTGCGCGTGCCGCTCGAGGAGCGGCGCCAGTCGCTGGAAGAAATTTCCTGGGTGGAGCGAGCCAGTGTTCAGCGAATCTTGCCGAATCATATTCGAGTTGAGCTCGTGGAGCGCACGCCGGTCGCTTTTGTGCGTTGGGGCAACGATTTGGCCCTTGCGGATGCATTCGGAGTCATTCTAGAGCGCCCCGCAGGAGAGAGATTTCAATTTCCGGTGATTGGTGGGATCAGCGAAAACCAAGGGCGGAAGGAATGCGAGCAGCGCATGCGGCTTTACTTGCAATTTATGAAGGAGATTGAGCAGGTACGCCTGGGTGCTGGGCAGCGGGTGAGCGAAGTCGACCTCTCCGACGCGAAAGATTTGCGCACTGTGCTCGTAGGCTTTAACTCCAAGACGGGCAGTGGCGCGAGCACCGTGCTTGTTCATTTCGGTGACGGCGATTTTCGCAAGAAATACCAGATCCTTGTTCAAAATTTTCCGCAATGGCGAGCCAGCGCGGGAAGTCTGGATTCTGTGGATTTACGTTTTGCCGGCCAGGTCGTCGTCAATCCAGAGACGGCGGCCCATGCCGCGCATGTGGAACGACGGTAATGAGAAGCGGTTACGACGATTTCGGGTCTGGGGGATAGCCGGTTGTGAGTAAAAAAGAGCGCTACATCGTGGGTTTGGACGTAGGCAGCGCGAAGACATGCGTGCTCATCGGGGAGCTCGAGGACGATCGGGTAAAGTTTCTCGGCTTAGGTGCGGCCGAGTCGAAGGGCCTGCGCAAGGGGCTCATCGTGAATCTGGATGGGGCGGTGAGCTCGATTCGTCGCGCCATCGAAGAAGCTGAAGGGGTTGCGGGCGTGCCGGTGGAATCGGCGCTGGTGGGCGTGGCCGGCAGTCACGTACGCGGCGTAAATAGTCGCGGGGGAATTTCCCTTGGACATCGCCCGCGCGATATCGAACGGGACGATGTGCGCCGTGCCATCGACGCCGCGCGGGGGATCACTCTTCCTGAAGATCGCGAAGTCTTGCACGTGTTGCCACAGGAATTTCTCGTGGACGCTCAGGAAGGCATTCGCGAGCCGGTGGGAATGCTAGGGCAGCGCCTGGAAGCTAATGTGCACATCGTGACCACATCAACCGCTGGCACGCAAAATTTGATCACCGCCGTCAACCGCGCAGGAGTGGTGGTCAGTGACACGGTCCTCGAGGCGCTGGCCTCGGCTGAAGCGTGTCTGACCCAGGACGAGCGCGAGCTCGGTTGCTGTCTGCTCGATATTGGTGCCGGCACAACGGAGTTGCTGGTGTACACCGGCGGAGTGGTTCGTCACACCGCGGCGATTCCGGTCGGCGGCGACCATTTCACCAATGATCTGGCGGTGGGATTGCGTACCCCGATCCCAGAAGCGGAAAAAATAAAACGCAACTACGCCACGACGTTTCGCGAGCTGTTGCAGGAAGATACCGCCATCGAAATTGCCAGTGTCGGCGATCGGCCACCGCGCACAGTTTATGCGCGAATGTTGTGCGAGATCGTCGAACCCCGCGCGCAAGAGCTCCTCGCGCTCGTGCGTGACGAGTTGCAGCGTTCTGGACTGACTGCTCAGATCCCCACTGGGTTTGTGCTGACTGGCGGCGGTGCTCGGGCCAATGGCCTGGTTGAATTAGCTGAACGGCTTTTCGCCCGGCCGGTTCGCGTTGCAGATGCACGCGGCCTCATCAATATGCCTGAACAAGTTTCCCAGCCTGAATATGCAACTGCAGTTGGACTGGTGTTGTACGGGGCGCGTGCGCGGCGCGTGGCTGCGTTACGTCCTGGCACATTTGTAGCGAAATTAAAAGCTATGTTTGCCGGCGCACCGTAACCAGCGCGAGGCGGCGGCACAGATCATGGCGGGAGGAAAAAGATGACCGTGAAAGAGTCTGGGATTCGCATGTCCTTTAGTGAAGAAGTGCAGCAGGGCGCCAAAATCAAAGTTATCGGAGTTGGTGGCGGCGGCTCAAACGCTGTTAACCGCATGATTCGTGCCAAAGTCGAGGGTATCGAATTCATTGCCGCTAATACCGACCTACAAGCGCTCAAGCTGTCGCAGGCGCCGGTAAAGCTGCAACTCGGCGCTAAGCTAACCAAAGGCCTGGGTGCCGGCGCCAATCCCGAGGTTGGCCGCAAGGCGGCGCTCGAGGACACCGAGAAAATCATTGAGGCGCTCGAAGGCTCGGACATGATTTTTATTACCACCGGGCTCGGCGGCGGCACCGGCAGCGGTGCGGCTCCGGTTGTTGCGTCACTGGCCTCGGAGCTCGGGGCACTTACCGTTGCGGTGGTCACGAAGCCATTCGCGTTCGAGGGTAAACGACGCATGCTGCAAGCCGAGCAGGCCCTGCAGGACCTGATTGGCTCTGTCGATACCGTGATCGTGATTCCGAACGAGCGTCTGATGGAAACTGTCGAGCGCGGAACGAGCTTCTTTGACGCGTTCCGCATTGCCGATGACATCCTTCGCCAGGCTGTGCAAGGCATCAGCGACATCATCACTGTGCCGGGAATCATCAATCGTGACTTCGCCGACGTGAAGACAATTATGCATGGTCAGGGCTATGCCGTGATGGGCACAGCAGTCGCGTCAGGGGTGAACCGTGCGGTCGATGCTGCGAACCGCGCTATCTCGAGTCCCTTGCTCGAGGATAATTCCATACAGGGCGCGCAGGGAATTCTCATCAATGTATGCGGCTCATCCAGTCTCACGCTGCACGAAGTTCATGAGGCGTCGTCGATTATTCAGAAGGCGGCACACGAAAATGCGAATATCATTTTCGGCGCAGTGCAGGATGATGCGATGAAGGAATCGGTCAAGATCACTGTGATTGCCGCGGGTTTCCGCGAGTCTGCGCGTAAGCAGGTTCAGCAAAAGCCCTCGTACTTGCCTAAGACATGGAAGGCCGGCCGCGAGGAAGGCAACGTCGTCCAAGAGGTTCAAAGAAACTTGACCGAAGTAATTCAGGAAGTGGCGGCCGATGATCTCGATGTTCCGACGTTCCTTCGGCGGCAGGCGCAAAAGGCGTAGTCACACACTGTTACTAAGCGGGCAGCCCTCTGAGACATGGGCGGCGTGATTCAGGTGCAAGCGAGCGTCCTCGAGCGCATGCGAGCTGAGGCTGCTCGCAATGCAAAAGAAGAATGCTGTGGGCTCCTCGGCGGGCGCGTCGGCGCAATCACTGATATTTTTCCGGCGCGAAATATTCTAGCGAGTGCTACGGCCTATGAAATTTCCCCAGAGGAATTATTCGCCATCTTTCGCGCAATGCGCAATGCACAATTGCAGCATCTCGGTATTTACCACTCGCACGTAGCAAGCGATAACGTCCCTTCACCACTTGACATTGCGCAGGCTTATTATCCGGAGATCGCTTACTTCATTATTTCCCCACGGGAAAATGCCTCGAAACCCATACGGGCATTTTCGATTCGAAAAGGAATCGCGAAAGATTTAGCCATCGCGTTGTTTCCATAGCGACGAAGTGTCTCCATCTCAGGATCGTTGCGGCGGATGTTCTTGAGCCCCGCTAAAAAAACGCTGATAATGGCGGCGAATACGGCGAGGCTTATCGTTGAACGGACTCAATGCCTCGCCGACTTGGCTGATGCGGGCGCGAGTGCGAGCCGCTACCCGGGCGCACCTGGCCTCGCTTACGGCAAGAGGTGGCCCACCACCGCCGCAAGTATTTGGGGATCTCACACATTTTTGTGCAGGCCGGTTTTCGCGAAGCGACATCACAGCGGCAATAGCAGCCTAGAGTATCGCCGGGTAAGGCGCTGGGGGCACGTTGGTCGGCACTGGCCCAACCGGGCAAGAGACCAAGCGCAACTACATAGACCAGAATTCCCCGTCGCATCCTTCGTGATGATGGCCCAGATCCAGACCAAAACGAATAGTGCGGATGGTTCGATTTATTTGGTACCGTGGCTCTAGGACTGGTCTTAACCAGATCTTTTCGAAGGCGATACGTCGAAAATGGTTCATCGTTGGGTGGAGCAGTGCGTCCCTGACCACGTTTTCAAGGTCTCCAGCTTGACAAAAGTTGGGTCATGCCTTACTTTTGCAGGATCATGAATTTGCGGGCGCAACTATCTGGTTACGACTCTGCTCAGCACCATCATCGCCATAGCCAGGTGTGCCCGCGGCGGTGTGGTTAGCTAAGAAATAGAAGCTGACTCATTAGCCCGCTGGCGCGAGATGCGTTGGCGGGTTTTTTGTTTTTGGAGAGAGCAAATGGCAATTCATTTTCAGAACCTCGATTTTGAAAAGGAAGGCGGGCTCATCCCCGCGATCGTGCAAGAAGCCGGGACGGGTGAAGTTCTTATGCTCGGCTACATGAATGACGAAGCGCTGGCGCGCACCAGGGAAACAGGTCTGGTGACTTTTTACAGCCGTTCGCGCAAGAAGCTGTGGACCAAGGGCGAAACAAGCGGCCAAAAGTTGCTGTTGCGGGAACTGCGTGTCGACTGTGACCAGGATGCAATCCTGGTGCGCGCCGAGCTTTCAGGATCCGCGGTATGCCATGAAGGATATCGCAGTTGTTTTTTTCGGAAGCTCGATTTGAACGGGGAACTCGCTATTATTGCTGAGCGCGTCCTGGCATCGGAGCAAGCAGGCGCAAAAGGAAAACAACAGTGAGCCGGTTGAAGCTTGGCATCCCCAAAGGAAGCTTGCAGGAGTCCACGATTCAATTATTCGCACGCGCAGGCTGGCGAATCACAGTGAATTCGCGGAGCTATTTTCCGAGTATCGATGATCCGGAAATCGAGTGCATGCTGGTTCGTGCTCAGGAGATGGCCCGGTACGTGGGGAAGGGAGCTCTCGACGCGGGAATCACCGGCAAAGACTGGATCCTTGAGACCGACGGACAAGTGAAAGAGATTGCCGAACTTGTTTACGGAAAAACGAGCCTGGGTCGGGTGCGTTGGGTGCTGGCTGTAGCAGAGGATTCACCTGTTCAGAAGGTGCAAGAACTGGAAGGAAAGGTAATTGCAACCGAAGCCGTGCATCTGACCGAACGGTATCTCGAAAAACATCGCGTTCAGGCGCGTGTGGAGTTTTCCTGGGGCGCGACGGAAGTAAAAGTTCCGCAACTTGCCGACGCAATTGTGGAGGTCACTGAAACGGGAGCGTCCTTGCGGGCCAACCATCTTCGAATCGTGGACACGCTGCTCGAATCGGCTCCATGGTTTATTGCTAACCGTGAATCGTGGATTGATCCCTGGAAAAGAGAAAAGATCGAAAACATGGTGCTGCTGCTGGAAGGTGCGATCAAGGCATATAGCCGGGTAGGCCTGATGCTCAACGTGCGCCGCGAAGACCTGCCCAAGGTGCTGGCTGCTCTGCCGGCATTACGGAACCCCACAATAGCGCAGTTGAGTGATTCCGATTGGGTGGCGATCAACACGATTGTTGAAGAAACAGCAGTACGACAACTGGTGCCAAAGCTAAAGGCTGCTCGAGCAGAAGGGATTGTTGAGTATCCCCTCAACAAAATAGTGTATTGATGCGGCTCATTCGACTTACGACCAAGACGCAACAAACCTTGCTTAGGTCGCGACGCAAACGTAACCGAGGGGCGGAGAAAATCGCATCGAAAATTATCGAGGATGTGCGCCGCCGCGGCGATGCCGCCCTATTTTACTGGACCAAGCGATTTGATCGAATAGCATTGAACCGCAAGAATATCTGGGTGACACCGGCAGAATTGAGGAAGGCACGCGAGAGCACTTCAGCTGAATTTATGGATGCAGTCGACCATGCCGCTCGAAATATTCGCGCAGTTGCACAGCGCCAGAAGCCGCAAGAATGGACCATCGAGATAGAACCCGGAGTTCGCGCCAGTCAGGTTGTGAGACCGATTGAGAGGGTCGGCTGTTACATTCCGGGCGGGCGATTTTCTTTGGTGTCGACGCTTTTGATGACGGCGATTCCCGCGCAACAAGCCGGGGTGCGGGAAATTGTAATCGCCAGCCCACAGCCGGGTGACCAGTTGTTGGCGGCGGCTGACCGTCTCGGGATTCATGCTGTTGCGCGAATTGGCGGGGCCCAGGCGATCGCGGCGCTCGCTTATGGGACCCGCGCGATTGCTCGGGTGGACAAAATCTTCGGTCCGGGGAACGCTTTTGTGACCGCGGCGAAGAGCTTGGTAAGCGCCGAGTGTGCGATCGATCTTTTGGCTGGGCCAACCGAGGCGGTCATATTCGCGGAAAGCGGTAATGCCCGATTCATCGCCTCGGATTTAATTGCCCAAGCCGAGCACGACCCGGAAGCCATCTCGTTCTTGGTGACCACATCGAAGGAGCTGGGACTAGCTGTTCTCGCGCAGATCGAGGAACAGCTATCGGAGCTACCTGAGTCTAATCTTGCCAGGCATGCGCTTGCGAACAATGGCGCCGTGTTGATTGCGCACTCCATGGCCGAGGCTGCCGGTTTCATCAATCGTTTTGCTCCAGAACATTTGAGTCTTCCTGGAATGACGGGGAAACTCGCGGATCAGTTCACATCTGCGGGTAGCATTTTTCTCGGGGACTGGAGCGCGCAAGCCTTCGGAGACTATGCGACCGGCACCAACCATGTTTTGCCGACCGCAGGAGTAGCGCGAGCTCGCGGCGGATTATCCACAGCGGATTTTGTGCAATGCATTAGCGTACAAGAGGTTTCCAAAGCCGGTCTAGGGCGATTGGCGCCAGTCGTGGCCCAGTTTGCGAAAGCCGAAGGCCTTGTGGCCCACGGCCGATCGGTCGAGGTGCGTAGGTGAAACGTACTCAGGGGAACGGGCAGAGGAAGGCTAGTCTACACCGAACGACGAAAGAAACTGACATTCGCGTGAGCGTTAATCTCGACGGTCAAGGGAAAGCTAACATCTCGACGGGAATCCGTTTTTTCGATCATATGCTCGAACAAATCGCCCGGCACGGAGGTCTTGATTTACAGATCGCGGCGCGCGGAGACCTGGACGTGGACCAGCATCACACCGTCGAAGATGTAGGAATTGCCCTGGGCGAAGCGGTAAAGCAGGCGCTAGGATCGAAACGTGGCATCTTGCGCGCTGGATACTTTCTGATGCCCATGGACGAATCTTTGGGAGCGGCGGCTCTCGATTTCTCAGGCCGCGCACATTTCGTTTGCAAGTGGCGTCCGCTGGCCCGGCGCGTGGGTGACTTCCAAACGGAGTTGCTCGAGGATTTTTTCCAGGCATTTGCGCAGGGTGCCGCAGCCAATGTTCACTTGCGTTTCGTTTATGGGAGGTCGTCGCATCATCAGGTGGAGGTTCTTTTCAAATCGTTTGCGCGCGCGTTACGTTTTGCAATAACACGCGATCGCCAACTGCAAGGAGTGCTGCCAAGCACGAAGGGGCTTCTATGAAACAGGGTGCTGTAAAAATGTCGATCGTTGATTACGGCGCGGGAAATTTGCCGTCGGTGGAGCGAGCTCTGCAATCGCTGGGCGCGCAGACGGAGCGTGTCACGCGACCCGAACAACTGGCCGCCGCGCGCGTGGTGGTTCTCCCCGGCGTGGGACATTTCGCGGCGTTTGTTGATGGACTCGAGGAACGAAGCTTGACCGAAACATTGCGGACTGTATCCGATTCCGGAGTCCCCATTCTCGGGATTTGCCTCGGACTCCAAGCTTTGTTTTCCTCCAGCCGCGAAGCGCCGGGCAAGGCTGGTCTTAATTTCATTTCCGGTGAAGTTGAAGCACTGCCAAAAAACGTAAAGTCGCCGCACATTGGCTGGAATCAGGTCAGGCACCAAAGAGAGAGTATTTTGCTCCGGGGAATTCCGGAAGAGGCTTATTTTTACTTTGCCCATTCGTATGCTGCGCGCGGTAAAGAAGAACACACCGTAGGCGTGTGTGACCATGGCTTTCCGTTTGCAGCTGTCATCGAGCGCGGGAATTTGATGGGTGTGCAATTTCACCCTGAAAAATCGGGTGGCGCTGGGGCCAAGCTGCTTCAGAACTTTTTTGAGTCGGTGCAATGACGCTTGCGCGACGGATTATCCCGTGCCTCGATGTACATGGTGGCCGCGTGCTCAAAGGCATTGCGTTCGAGAGCTTGCGCGATATGGGAGATCCCGAAACGCTGGCGGCGCGATACAACCGCGATGGTGCCGATGAGCTCGTTCTGCTGGATATTACGGCGTCACGGGATGGCCGCGCGACCTTTCTCGAAACGGTGCGTGGCGTGTCGCGACAGTTGAACATACCGTTCACGGCCGGAGGTGGGATTCGTACTTTGCAAGCGGGGCAGGCGGTCCTACGCGCGGGAGCTGACAAGGTAACCGTAAACACAGCGGCCGTGGAGCGCCCGGACTTGATCTCGGAATTGGCGGCTCAATTCGGATCGCAAGCGGTGGTGCTTTCCATGGACGTGAAACTGGTCAGTTCCGGATGGGAGGTATTCATCCGTGGTGGCCGTGAGGCAACGGGGCTCGATGCCATCGCGTGGGCGCGGCAAGGAGTCGAACGCGGCGCCGGTGAAATATTATTAACGTCAATAGATCGTGATGGAACATATAGCGGGTTCGATTGCAAATTGACGGCGGCTGTCGCCAATACAGTTTCGGTTCCGGTAATCGCATCCGGTGGTGCAAAGACACGCGAACATTTTCTTTCTGTTTTTTCGGAGGGGCAGGCAGATGCGGCGCTGGCCGCGTCTATTTTTCATGATCAGACGCAGCCAATTTCTAGCCTCAAGAATTATCTGGCAGAACACGGAGTGCCGATTCGGCTGACCCCATGATCATTCCGTGCATTGATTTGAAGGATGGGAAAGCGGTTCAACTCGTGCGCGGGCGACGCTTGGCGCTTTCCGTTGACGACATTCTAGGCTTGCTGGAGCGATTCCGAGACTATCCGATCGTACACGTTATTGACCTAAACGCCGCGCTCCGAACCGGAAGAAACCGGAAGTGGATCAAAACCCTGTGCCACCGGGCGCGCATGAAGGTCCGTGTCGGGGGAGGTGTGCGAACGGTCAAACAGGCCGAGGAGATATTATCCTGGGGCGCAGAGAAAATTATTGTGGGCAGCGCAGCGTTCCGTGATGGAGCGATTGCGTACAACTTTCTTCAGCGGTTGGTCGCGCGTGTGGGAAAGAGGCACGTTATCGTCGCTGTGGATACAGAAGGTGGACAGATCGTAGTGCGCGGCTGGCGTGAACGACTAGCTTTGCGGCCAGAGGAAGCAATTCCTCAGCTACAGCCATTCTGCTCTGAGTTTCTCTGCACCTATGTCGATAACGAAGGAACGATGAAAGGGACGAACCTGGCGTGGTTTCGTAAATTGCGAAAGTTGACGTCCTTGCCAGTCACCGCCGCCGGGGGGATTCGCAACATGGGCGAGGTGCGCGCGCTCGAAAGAATTGGCATGCGCGCCGCTGTGGGGATGGCTATTTATACAGGAAAACTTGCTGCGAAATAATGGCCGATTGTTTACGAATCGGAATCGCTAGCGAAGCAGATCTTCGAGCTGCACTTTCGTGTCCGTGCCGGCGTCGCGATACTTGACGATGACCGGGGTATACAGAGATAGCTGCCAATCTCTGCCGCGACCCTTGGAAATGGTGCGAGAACCAGAAACTACGACAGCATTTTCAGGAATAACCAGCGGTTCATCGGCAGTTGATGCGTGAATTGTTCCGGTCACCACGTCGTAAACGGGAGTAGAGCGATTGAGGATTGTGCCGGTACCAAGAACCGCGCGACGCTTCACAATCGTACCCTCGTACACTCCGGAATTACCCCCAACCAGCACTTCGTCTTCGATGATTACGGGCATCGCCCCTACCGGTTCAAGCACACCTCCGATTTGCGCGCCCGCCGAGATGTGGCACTTGCGTCCGACCTGCGCGCAGCTTCCGACGAGCGCGTGTGAATCGATCAGTGTTCCATCGTCAACGTATGCGCCAACATTGATAAACATTGGCGGCATACAGGTAACCCCCTTCCCGACGTAACAGCCGTCGCGAATGCTGGAGCCGCCCGGTACGATACGCACCCCACTTGCCGGCGTAAGTCTTTTTACGGGAAACGTGGACTTGTCAAAAAAAGGCTGGCGAGCGGTGTCAATCGACATATCGATGACCGTTCCCATTCGAAATCCTAGCAGGATGCCCTTTTTTACCCATTGATTCACGCGCCAACCTAACTTTGACGCGGGATCGGGTTCAGCAGCCCGTACAGAGCCGGAATTTAGTGCCTCCCGAAACGCCTGGAAGACTTGGAAGTGTTCCTCAGCATACGGCGCGGACGCATTATCGAAAAGCCCTTCAACTTGCTCTGGCAGCATGGACCTCCTGAACGAGCCCGAGCGTTGCGAGCAGTTCTCCTAGTCTCACCAGATTTTCCCGCTTGGGTGGAACCAAAGGGAGCCGCCAGACGGGCTCGAGCAATCCCATAAGGCCCATCGCTGCCTTCACCGGAATAGGATTGGATTCAACGAAGTTGATTTCCATCAGCGGGAGATACTTGCGCTGTAGGCGCCGAGCCTCTTCAAAGTTTCCAGCAAGGCAGCACTGGGTCAGTTGAGTCATTTCGGCAGGAATTTCATTTGACGCTACCGAAATGATTCCGCGTCCACCTAGCGCAATAAGCGGCAGTGTGATTGCGTCATCACCCGACAGTACCGCGAAATGGTCCGGAACGGAATTCACAATAGCGGCCATTTGTGAAATATTGCCGGAGGCTTCTTTGATGGCCATAATGTTGCCAATTTCAGAAAGGCGGTTCACGGTCGCGGGATCTATGTTGACGCCGGTGCGTCCAGCAACGCTGTAAAGAACAATGGGAAGGTCAACGGAGGCGGCGATAGCCTTGAAATGCTGATACAGCCCCTCCTGCGTCGGTTTGTTGTAATACGGGGTCACCGAGAGCAATCCGTCCACACCCATGGTTTTCAGTTCGCGTGCCAGTTCGATGACCTCACTCGTGTTGTAACCTCCGGCACCGGCGATGATGGGAACCTTGCCCCCGGCTTCCTCGAGCGTGATCTCGACAACCCGCAAATGCTCGGCGCGGCTCAGGGTCGGGCTCTCACCTGTGGTGCCGCAAGGACAGAGAAAATTAATGCCGGCGCTGATCTGCCTGCGCACTAGACGGCGGAATGTCAGTTCATCCAACGAGAGATCCTGGCGAAACGGAGTGACTAATGCAGTACCGCATCCTGTGAGCATAATTGCCTCCTTTGCAGAAATCCAAGCCATCGAATCATTTCTATCCGCGCTAAAATCTCATAGCTTCTCAATGATCTCGGGAAAAAAGAACACCCCTTTTTTCCCGACGATCCAACGTGCCGCGCGCAGGGCCCCGCGAGCAAAAGCTTCCCGGCTACGTGCCGTATGGCGCAAAGTGATCGTGTCGCCAAGCGAATCAAATCCAATCTCGTGAGTTCCGGGGTGCGTGCCGGCGCGAGTCGCGCTTACTCCTATCGGCCGCTCGTATCCCGCGTGTTTCATTTCTTCCACTAATGCGAGAAGGGTGCCGGAGGGCGCGTCCTTTTTAGCCGCATGATGGATTTCCCACGCCCAAGCACCATACTCTGTTTGGCCCGCAAGCAGGCGGGAGGCTTGCGACACGATTTTAAAAAACATCTGGATGCCGATCGAATAATTGGGACTCCAAACCAAACCTGTGTTGCTTCGGTGCACCACCGACTGAACGTGAGGCAGTTGATGCAGCCAGCCCGTTGTGCCCACGGCAACATTGACGCCTAGCCTAGCCAATCGCTCGATGTTTTCTACTGCTGCTGACGGCGTCGAAAACTCCACGGCCACATCTATACCGCTAAGATTTTCGCTGGTAAGTCCCTCAAAATTTTGATTGCTGGCCCCGTTTAATTTCAGTTTGACGGCAAAGTTGTATTCGGCAGCAAGCTGCTCGATGAGCTGCCCCATTTTGCCGTAACCTATAATCGCGAGATTCATCTCAGGAAACATTCTCCGGTTTTCGTGCTTCTCCCGCGAGAAGGTCGCGGACCATGGTGGAATAAATTTCGACCGCTTGCTCCAATTGGAGCTTCGGCACTCGTTCTTCTGATGTATGCGCCACATGAATACTTCCCGGACCCAGCAGGAATGGCTTGCCCCAGGCTCCCGCAAGCACCGGAATGTCAGTGGTGTAAGAAACGACGGTTGTAGGGATGCCGTCGAACCGCTCAAAGTGCATTGCCGGCGTGCAAAGGATTTCGCTGGCATTGGCCCGACCTGCAGCAGCCGCGGCTACTGACTGGCGCAGCGGACCCGGATCGCCAACGAGACGGAACATGATTTCGGCCTGCGCAGAATCTGCAACAACATTGGGTGCGCGGCCGCCGGAAATCGTTCCGATATTTAGAGTGCAGCGACCGAGAAGCGGGTCTTCGGGCAACGGAATGCGGCGAATGTCATGGAGCACGTCGAGAAGTCGATCAATAGCTGAATCGCCGAGATCGGGATACGCGGAGTGGGCCATTTTGCCATGCGCTATAACTTCCAGTCGAAGGGCGCCCTTGCTGGCAAGCGCCAATTGATTTTCGGTTGGCTCACCGTTAATTAAATAACGGCAGCCACGAGGGGATTGACTGGCCGCTTTTGCTCCCGTGCTGTTGCGCTCCTCGCCCACCAGGAACAGCAACCCGAAATTGCGCACTCTGTCTTCCAGCAACTTGTGGGCAGCAAAAATCATTGTGCCGATGATTCCCTTGGCATCACACGCCCCGCGGCCCCAGATGAACTGGTCATCTTCTTTCGAAGCAACGAAGGGAGGAACCGTATCCATATGCGTTGAAAGAGTGACAACAGGAGGACCCCAATGGACAAAGATATTGAAGCGCTCCGGCTCGGCTTCCATGCGCTCGATTGCGCCGGAGAAACGCGCTGCTAGGGCGGACAGATAGTCGTATAGAAAGCGTTCCACGTTGCGCTCGTTGTTGGTGATGGACTCGATGTCAATCAGCGCGCGAATGAGCTCGAAAAGGTTCATAGGTAATGCATTTCACCGGTCACGGAGGGAACTACAGGAGGGGAAGGACCCACGAGGAAACTACTCGGGTGCCGTCGCCTCTCGATAGCGCTCCATCCGTGTGTCACGGATGACAGTGGACAGGCCTTAGACCTGTCCCCCAATCGCGGCGGCGTCAGCTATCGCGGCGATTTCGGCGGAATGATCTGCAAGAGTCCCTTTCGCGCGAGTCTCCGAAGCTGTTCGGAAGTACCGACCCGGCTACTGATGGCCTCCGCTCCTCTACCAAAGACAGAACTGAATTTAGCAAAGCTGCAACGTAGGTGTCAAACAACAAATGCCGTCTTCTATTGCAGAATGAAGTGGATTCGGAGCGGATGCTGGCGGTCGCTGAATCAGGATTGCGGAGGAGTGAATCGCTTGGGCAAAATGAATTACCAACCAGCGCAGTTCCAAAGGGGGATTCGGTTTTTCCCGATTCGAGAGCGGGAGCGACTTTAGGACCATCCTACGGACAAATGGAATACTCAAGGTGTTGAAAACTACGAACATGCGCCTGGGCGGACACCGGCGATTCGACTGGCCAAGGTCGTGCAATGAGGGAGGCGTGGGCACACTCCGGATGACGAGATGTATTGGACAGCGAGCGAGGGGGAAGGGGCTTGCTCGCTGGCTTGTGCAGATCGTTCCCACCTGCCTCTGAGAGGGAAGCTAGGATGGATGACCCCACGCCCCGGCCCAAAAAAGACCGGGAAACGGAGTGGGCCTTTGGAGCCCCTGTTCCCAAGCAGGGGCTCCTCTTTTTTGCCTGGAAGTGACTCGGTAGCTACGCGAACGTCTTTGATTTAAATCACACCGCCGAATCGTTGAGCTCGCCGTAACTATTCCAACTTAGATTTTATAGTTTTTGCTAGGAAATCAACTTTGATCTACACGACGTAGCACCGGTATTTCCGCGCTTCGTAAAACGTGTGCGACCTCGGTTTCTTTGAGGCGGGACGCATCATATTCGAATGAAATATGATTCCGTGGGCCGTCCAAATGGAAATTGCGGAGTCCGTATGTGTTCGCAAACTCGCCGAGTTTGTAGAGTTGATCGGGGCGGAGCGGGGATTGAAGTTCGTAGGTGATTTCAACTAGCGTCATAGGGTGCAGTATAACAGCCCGGCAGCGAACCCGCTTGGCTGCCGAAATATACCCGTCGAGGTGTTTTTGTATCTAACATAGCGCCATGGATGACGCTCACTCCGAAGCAAGATCGAACAGCACACCCCCTGGCTCTGAACCCACGCCTCAGGCTAAGGATCCCGTTTGCGGAATGATCGTTGTTCCACAACGGGCGGCTGCTCGAGCCGAGCACGATGGAAAGACTTACTTTTTCTGTAGTGTCGGCTGCTCCCAAAAATTTCAAACCGATCCGCAGCGGTTTCTCTCGGGCCGTGCGGTTTCGCCTATGCCGCAACCCCCGATGGCGCAAACCCCTATGCCCCAATCGATGCTTCATGGAATTGCTCCGGCACGTGAAATCGCTGCAGGGCGAGCGAGCGTCGTCCCACAACCTGCAGACGCGCTAAATCAATATACCTGCCCGATGCATCCGGAAATTGTTCAAGCGGCTCCCGGCACGTGTCCGATCTGCGGCATGGCGCTTGAGCCGGTCGAAGTGACCGCAGACGAGCTTCCCGATCATGAACTGGAATCGATGAACCGGCGCTTTTGGATTTCGGCTCTGTTGACCGCACCGCTTCTTTTCCTGGCCATGGGCGAGATGATGAGCGGGTACTCCCAGCTTCGGCTCGCACATGCAAAAAACTGGATTGAGCTCGGCCTTGCAACGCCGGTCGTTCTCTGGGGAGGGTGGCCTTTCTTTACGCGCTTCTGGGATTCTTTACGGTACCGAAGCCCTAACATGTTCACGCTCATTGCGATGGGCACAAGCACCGCTTACGTGTACAGCGTGGTAGCAACGATGATCCCCGGAATCTTCCCGCTGTCGTTTCGGTCGCACAGCGGTGAAGTATCTGTTTATTTTGAATCCGCTGCGGTGATTACAACTCTGGTGCTACTCGGCCAAGTGCTCGAGCTGCGTGCGCGCAGTCGCACATCGAGCGCTATTCGCGCCCTGCTTGGCCTAGCTCCGAAAACAGCACGTGTTATTGCGGCAAATGGCGAGGAGCGCGACGTTGAGATCGCCCAAGTTCAGCCCGGTGACCGCCTGCGGGTGCGCCCTGGTGAGAAAGTTCCGGTGGATGGCACGGTCATGGAAGGCTCAAGCGCTGTCGATGAATCCCTCGTGACTGGCGAATCCATGCCGGTCGAGAAACACCCTGGCGACCGCGTGGTGGGCAGCACGATCAACTCCACGGGAACCTTCGTGATGCGCGCTGAGCGCGTAGGGAAAGAAACATTGCTGGCACAGATTGTTCGTTTGGTCAACGTGGCGCAACGAAGTCGCGCGCCGATCCAAAGGTATGCGGACGTTGTCTCATCGTATTTTGTCCCAGCTGTACTTGTGGCGGCGATAGCGACGTTCATCGTTTGGGCCCTATGGGGACCGCAGCCGCGAATGGTTTACGCCCTGGTCAATGCCGTTGCCGTTCTGATTATTGCATGCCCGTGCGCGCTGGGCCTCGCGACACCCATGTCCATTATGGTCGGCGTCGGGCGGGGCGCATCAGCCGGCGTGCTGATTAAGAGTGCCGAGGCGCTGGAAATCTTGGAGAAAGTGGACACCATTGTAGTCGATAAAACCGGCACGCTGACGGAAGGAAAGCCGCGTGTTGTTTCTGTCACCTTAAGTTCAGCAAGCGTCGTCAACGAACATGAACTTCTCCGGCTGGCGGCAAGTCTCGAGCAGGGAAGCGAACACCCAATGGCTGGGGCCATTTTGAAAGCGGCGTCTGAGAAGCATCTGATTCTCGAAACGCCCGTGAATTTTGAGTCCGTTACAGGCCACGGCATTCGGGGAAAAATTGGCGCGCGCAATGTGGCCATTGGCACAGAAACATTCTTAAAGGGTTTGGGCGTCGAGATGGAAGCCGCAGGTATGTCGCCACCTGCCCAACTAGAAACGAGCGTTTCACGTGTTTTTGTAGCGGTCGATACTCGACTCGCCGGAGTCCTGGCTGTGGCCGACCCAGTAAAAGCGTCCACGATGGAAGCTGTCGAAGCGCTGCATCGCGAAGGAATGCGGATCGTTATGCTCACCGGTGACCGCCGACAGAATGCCGAATTTGTTGCCCATAAGCTGGGGATCGACCAAGTTGAAGCGGAAGTCCTTCCGGGACAAAAACTCGAAGTGGTTCGGCGTCTGCAGAGCGAAGGCCACGTGGTAGCCATGGCCGGCGACGGTATAAATGATGCCCCGGCGCTTGCCGCGGCCAACGTCGGTATCGCGATGAGCACCGGCACCGACGTGGCCATGGAGAGCGCCGGAGTAACGCTGTTGCAAGGGGATTTGCGAGGGATTGTGCGCGCGCGTAAGCTGAGCCGCGCAACAATGCGCAACATCCGTCAAAATCTTCTTTTCGCGCTGGTCTACAACGTGTTGGGCATCCCTATCGCTGCTGGGGTGCTGTTTCCTTTTTTCGGGCTGCTCCTCAATCCAATGATCGCCAGCGCGGCTATGAGTTTTAGCTCGGTGTCGGTGATCGCTAACGCCCTTCGCCTTCGCAAACTTCAGTTGTAGAGTTGCTTGATCTGCAAACTCGCCCGTAAATGATCTGCACGCTATCCGCAACTTGGCCCTCCATTTCTCCAAAATGTGCGCCTTATCCGACGGGACTTCTTGCCATCTGCCCGCGTCTAAGGAGGGCAGGGAACCTTTCTCTAAGCCAAGTCGTATAGCTAGTTGGGACTTCAGAGTGGGAGTGGATCATGTCAGACCGTGCCAATTTAAATGGCAATGGTAAAAATGGGGGAAAGCGCCGGCGCAGAATTATGATTGGATCGATTCTTGGTCTGGTCTTGATCGGCGCGGGCTACGGAGTAATGGCGGCTCTTCATCCCAGCACTGAGATTGATCCGTCGAAACTTGCCATGGTGGAGCGCGGTGATCTGGCGCGCTCGGTGGTGGCTACCGGAAAGGTCCAACCGCTTTCCAAGGTTGAAGTGAAATCGAAAGCCAGCGGCATCGTGGAAAAACTGTATGCGGATTATGGGGACACCGTGAAAGCGGGCCAGGTGCTTGCACAGCTCGACAAAGTTCAGCTCGAAGCCGATGTCCGAGCGTGGCGCGCGAATCTGGACGCCGCCCAAGCCGCGATGCAATCGAGTGAAGCGACCCTCGAGCGCAACAAAGTGGACGCGGAAGGGCCTGAGGTGCCCTTCCAGAAGATCAACATGGAGCGCGCCCGCCAGATGTATATAGATGGGCTCATTGCTAAATCCTTTGTTGAAGACTCAGAAAAGGCGTACCAGCTCGCACTAAACAAGCAAATGTCGGCTCGTGGCAACATCGCGGTTTCGCGCGCGGAAGTGTTGAAGGCCAAAGCTCAGGTGGAGCAGGCGCAAGCGGCACTGGCGCGGGCGAGCGAAGATCTGCGGAATTCGACAATCGTCAGTCCCATTGATGGCTTGGTGCTTTCACGCGACGTGCAGATGGGAGACGCGGTTAGTTCCATCCTGGTCCTGGGTTCGCAGGCTACGCTCATCATGACGCTGGGAGACGTGAGTGAGGTCTACGTGCTGGGGAAGGTAGATGAAGCCGATATTGGCAAAGTCTATTTAAACCAGTCCGCGCGCATCGTAGTGGAATCGTTCAAAGATAAACAATTCGACGGCAAAGTAACCAAGATTTCGCCGCTTGGCAAAGAAAAGGATAACGTGACCACGTTCGAAGTCCGGGTCTCGATACGCAATCCTGGTGGCGACTTGAAAGCCAACATGAGCGCCAACGCTGAAATTTTGCTTGAAGAAAAGAAAGCTGTGCTGATGCTTCCGGAAGCCGCCATTATTTACGATAAGAGCCGTAATGCTTCGGTGGAAGCCCCCGACCCAAGAGGGGAGCACGGCCGGCGGAAAGTGCCTGTAAAGCTGGGCATCTCGAATGGCGTGAAGACGGAACTCTTGTCCGGGCTCAATGAAAAGCAGCAAGTGATCCTGCAATAAGCGCCACTTCTATGTCTTTCCGCGACCTTCTCGCCAGTACTCTGGACACGCTGTGGGCTCACAAGCGCCGAACCTTTCTCACCATGTTTGGTGTCGCGTGGGGAATTATCTCCGTGACCATCATGGTCGCCGGCGGAACCGGCCTCAGCGTCGGAGTCGAGAGGAATCAGCAAACCTTTGGCAAGGACATCATAATTGTTTTCGCCGGCCGCACGAGCATGCAGGCAGGCGGAATGCGCTCGGGCCGCTTGATCCGCTGGGACGAATTGGATTATCAGAAGGTGCAAGCTGAAGCTCCCTCCTGCAAATATGTTCTGCCGGAATTGGGCAACTCGGTTCAGGTGCGCAGTCTATTCAACAGCGGCGATCTTAATGTTGTAGGTTCGCTGTCGCCGTTTGCAGAGGTGCGAAGCATCGCAGTCAAAGAGGGCCGTTTTTATAATGAGGAAGACAACCACATGGCGCGGCACGTGGCTTTCCTCGGGAGTGACGCAAACAAGCAGCTCTTTGCGGAGCGATCACCGGTCGGCGAAAAGATTTGGCTCAATGGAACCCCGTTCACGGTCATCGGGGTAATGAAGTCCAAGGAACAAAATTCCAGTTACGACGGTCTGGATGTTCGCAAAGTCTTTATCCCATATAACGTAATGACCCGAGAATTCCCGAACAAGCCGCCAGCCATTCCGCATTCCATTGACCGCCTAATCGTGGTGCCACTCGCACTCGCCAGCCACGCCGATTGTGTTCGCCAGGTCAAACGAACCCTTGGCCGCCTGCATGACTTTGATCCACGGGATAAAGAGGCCGCCGGAATGTGGGACACGGTGAAAGACGCGCAGGCGCGCCAGCTCCTTTTCGACGGGATGGAATATTTTCTTGGCGCAGTCGGCGTGGCCACGCTTTTTCTCGGTGGACTCGGAGTCATGAACGTGATGCTTGTATCGGTTCGCGAACGCACGCGCGAGATCGGCGTTCGCATGGCTTTGGGTGCGACTCGCCGATCGATTCTGCGGCAATTTTTTGTTGAGACGATGATTGTTGTTTTTTTGAGCGGTGCTATCGGGCTCGCAATAGCATACGGTTTTTGTGCGCTCGTAAATCTGATGCCCATGCCTCTTTTTTTCGCAGGCTTGCTGGCAAGCTGGAAGCTCGGTTTGCTTTCCGCAGCGCTTCTTGGAGCCATCGCTGTCGTTTCGGCAATCTATCCGGCCACCCGAGCGGCGGCCGTCGATCCGATTGAAGCCTTACGGTTCGAGGCGGGGGGCTGAAATGGTACGCGAAATTCTGCGGCAAGCCTGGTCGGCATTAGGCCGCAACCCGGCGCGAAGTATGCTCACGATGATGGGTATTGTTTGGGGAATTGTTGCCGTGACGCTTTTGCTTAGTTATGGCAGCGGCTTCCGCCAAGTCTTAATGTACACCTTCGAAGTTTTCGGCAAAGGCGCCGTAGTGTGCTGGCCGGGTACTACTAGCCAACAAGCGGGCGGAGAACGTGCTGGCAAAAAGGTCCGCTTCGAACAAGAGGACGTGGAATGGATCCGCGCTCAAGCTCCGCTTGTAAGGCGCGTGACACTTGAAACCGTCCGTTTCAAGGGGATTTCTTATCAAGAGCGGCTTTCTAACACTGCAATTCGTGGCATTTATCCCGAGTACGGCGAGATGCGCAATGAGATTCCTTTTGAGGGTCGCTGGATCACCGCGCAGGACATAGCTGAGCGGCGCCGTGTTGCTTTCCTGGGCGCGCGCTTACGCAAAAAGTTATTTAGCGGACAACCGGCGATTGGTGAAGAGGTGCGCATCGACGGCGTTCGCTTCACGGTAATCGGAACAATGGACACAAAGTTTTCTGATAGCAACTATTTCACCAGCGATGACCAATCCGTCTTTATACCCTATTCTGCAGCGGGTGACATGTGGGACGCCCGGTATGCGAGCGTGCTTCTGTTCGAGCCGATCGCGCTCCAGTTCGAGGCCCAGGCCATGACGCAGGTGCGCGCCGCCGTAGCAGCGCGGCAGCGCTTTGCCGCCAGTGATAAACGCGCCATTCAAATGTATGGCCGCCAGGAATTCAAGCCCATCTATGAAGGAATTACCATAGGCGTGGAGGTGCTACTGTTCTTGGTTGGCGCATTGACCCTGGGGATTGGAGGTGTTGGAGTTATGAACATCATGCTTGTTTCGGTTGAAGAGCGCGTGCGCGAGATTGGATTGCGCCGTGCTCTCGGTGCACGTAAAATTCATATTCGCCTGCAATTTTTGGCCGAGGCGCTCGCTCTCACAGTAGTCGCTGGAGCCGTGGGTATTCTGCTGTCGGTGGCGATCACATCTGCAATTGGCACACTCCCATTTCTCGGGCCAGGTTATGAAGACACCAGCGGTAAAGTAGACATTCACCTGCGAATTTCGATCGCTACTCTGCTTCTGTCTTCAGGGATACTGATTGTCGTCGGGGTATTCAGCGGACTTTTCCCGGCGATCCAGGCCGCGCGCCTCGATCCTGTCGAAGCTTTGCGCTACGAATAGGGTATAGCCGCCACAGGGCGCATACGTCGCCGAAATAAACCGGTAACAGTCAGCGTTTTGACTTTCCGCAAACGCTTAGCTTTGGCTGAGGAGCGTGTCTAAGTACGTGATTAATTCCGGTGAGTCCCAATTTTGCGGACCGATAATCTTTCGCGCGATGCGGCCTTCGCGGTCAATGATGTAGGTTTCGGGGTATATCGAGGTGCCGTACTGCAGCGAAATTTTCTTTGTCGGGTCGCGGAACGTCGGGAAGACGATATTTTGATTTCGCAAAAACTGCTCGTAGGCTTGCGAATCTTCATCAACGCTGATGCCGAGCACGGTACCGCCTCGAGAGCCGATGTGTTGTTGCAGCCGGTTGAGCGACGGCGTTTCCTCAACGCATGGTGGGCACCAGGTGGCCCAGAAATTCAGAACGACTACTTTGCTGCGAAAGTTGCTGAGCGTTGTCTGCTTGCCATCTCGTTCGAATGTAAACTCCGGCGCCGTCTTCCCGGCGAGGCTGGCTTCACCTTGGCGATAGCTGGGTGAAGCAAAAATCACCACGATAGACAGCGCTGCCGCGAGCCCCGACCATCTTAGGATTTTCTTGGCTTGTCCCACTGGATGCTATAATAGCAGCTTAACCGCGCGCTACGCGAACGGTGAGCACAGCGTCCCCTCGTGCGAATTCACTCGACATGACGCACCCCATCAGTGTTCGTGCAGTTATTCCTGCGCGCAACGAACAGGACACCATCGCCGCCGCCGTCGAATCTCTGGCCCGGCAGCCCGAAATTGCCGAGATCATTGTCGTCAATGACCACTCAACTGACGGCACTGCCGCGGTCCTCTCCCGGCTTGCAGCCCACATTCGACATCTGCGTTGCCTTGAAGCCAAACCTCTGCCCGATGGCTGGGTCGGTAAAAATTTTGCGCTTTCTGTGGGCGCGGCGGGCGCCACTGGAGATTGGCTGCTATTCACCGATGCCGACGTGGTGCATCTGCCAAACTCAGTTAGCCGCGGGCTGTCAGCCGCGGCTGATACCGGTGCAACGCTGGTCTCCTATTCGCCCCAGCAGGAACTGCGGACGTGGTGGGAACGCGCATTGATTCCGTTCGTCTTTTGCCGGTTGGCTCAGACTTTTTCTTACGCCGTTGTGAACGATCCGGGATCCGGCGTTGCCGCGGCTAACGGTCAGTACTTGTTGATCCGCCGCGACGCGTACCAGGCTATCGGCGGCCACACGAGCGTCGCCGGCGAGGTGCTCGAGGACGTGGCCTTGGCTCGCCTTGCCAAGCGCGCCGGATACCGTCTCTACTTTGCGCCCGGACCAGGTATAGCGAAGGTGCGGATGTACAGCAGTTTTTCCGCGATGTGGCAAGGATGGACCAAGAATCTGTATCCCCTAATGATCGGTCCCGGAAAGCACCGCTGGACGGAACTTGCCTCTGTCGTGCCGTGGATACCGCTGCTGTTGCTGGCGATGAGTCTGATACCGTTCCGTGCGTTCCGGACCGAGCGGCCCGTTCTGGTTATCGCCGGGCTGATGTTACTTGCCGGACGCCACGTGATCTATGCAGGTATGCTTCGCCGGAATCATTTTCCGCTTTCCTGTATCCTATATTATGGGCTCGGCGTGATTCTTTACGCTGCGGCCCTACTGGCATCGGCGCGACGTTACGCTCAAGGTACGATCACTTGGAAAGGGCGCGAGTATCCGGTGACGTCGCCTGGAAATTGAGGCAGGAACGATCGAATGGTTTATATCACTCGCAAGATCGAGTTCTCAGCTTCGCATCTCTACCACAATCCGGCATTTTCAGCCGAAGAGAACCGACGCATTTTTGGTAAGTGCAATAATCCGCATGGCCATGGACACAATTATGTTTTGGAAGTGACTGTGGCGGGCGAGCCGGATCCGCAGACGGGAATGGTGCTGGACCTGAAAGAGTTGAAAGGAATTCTGCAGAGGGAAATCATCGAGCGGATGGACCACCGTTTCCTGAACTATGAGGTGCCGGAGCTGGCTGGCCAGATTCCTACGTGTGAAACTATCGCCTCGGTCGTCTGGAATTTTCTGGAACCCAAAATCACAAAAGGCTCGCTGCATCGAGTGCGACTCTACGAGACCCCCGATTTGTTCGTGGATTGCTATCGTGATTCGACCAATCGGAGCTCCGCCCGATGAAATCGTCAAATCAGTTAAAACTTGTACTGACGCGCCGCTATCGTTTCGCGGCATCCCACCGCCTGCATAACGCGCGCTTCAGCGAAGAAGAAAACAGCCGAATTTACGGGAAGTGCAGCAACCCGTATGGTCACGGTCACAATTATGTGATCGAAGTCAGTCTTTCAGGCCCGCTTGATCACGCTACCGGAATGATCGCTAATCTGGCGGATCTGGACAGGTTTGTCGAACGTGAGGTGCTCGAGGATTTCGACCATCGCTATCTGAACAAGGAACTTCCTGTATTTCATGAAAGGGTACCTACTTCTGAGAATCTTTGCATTGAGATTTACTCGCGTCTGAAAAGCTTTCCAAGCGCTAAGCTGGAGGGTATTCGGTTGGAAGAGACCGGCTTGAACAGTGTCGAATATTCAGGCGACAAAGGAGTATAACGTGGCTCCTCGTGAAGAGCTTGTGATTCCCGAAGCAAAATCAGGGTCGAGCGAGTCGGTTGCCGATCTGGTCCGACGAATGCTTGGATTAATTGGCGAGGACCCAAACCGCGAAGGGCTTCGCCGTACGCCCGAGCGTTTTGAAAAAGCGCTGCGCTTCCTAACCGCAGGATATAAGCAGGACGCCGGCGATATCCTGAACAACGCCACCTTCAGCATATGCTACGACGAAATGGTCGTGGTGAAGGATATTGAGGTGTTCAGTTTGTGCGAACACCATTTGCTCCCCTTTTTTGGTAAGTGTCACGTTGCCTACCTCCCCAACAAGAAAGTGATCGGGCTCAGTAAAATCGCGCGGCTGGTGAACATGTTCGCGCGCCGCCTGCAAATTCAAGAGCGGCTTACGCATCAGATCGCTTCAGTCATCGCTGAAAAAATCAGCCCCGAAGGAGTTGGCGTCATTATCGAAGCGCGGCATCTTTGTATGGTGATGCGCGGCGTGGAAAAGCAGCACTCGCAAGCCGTGACCAGCGCGATGCTGGGTGCTTTCCGCGAAAATAAACAGACACGCGACGAATTCCTCGCCCTGATCCGAAAGAGCGACACTTGAAAGCCTTGCGCGTGCGCAACGTCCTCCACCGACTTTCGACGTCACTTTACAATTTCTTTACACACACTGTTACGCTATGTTACGCTCCCAAGGTCGAAGAGAAGACAAAGACAATACAAAATATAGCGAGAGGATGCGACTGAGGGGGCCATTTGAGAGAAGCCAAATCAGTGTTGGTCGAACAATATCGGGTACATATCAAAGACACCGGCTCACCGGAAGTGCAAATTGCATTGCTGAGCGAGCGCATCAACTACCTGACTTCGCATCTCAAGGCCCATGTGAAGGACCACGCATCGCGGCGTGGGTTGATCATGATGGTCAACAAACGGCGACGACTCCTGGATTACCTCAACCGTCGCGAACCGGATCGGTATCGAGAGATTGTCGAACGCCTCAGCCTGCGTAAGTAATGGCCGAAGTTTGATGGGCACAGCGCATGCGCGTAATGCAACCGAAGTTGCGTAGCGTTCTGCGATTCCTCCGGCTGCACTCCGCGAAGTTTTCTAGTTGACCCGAGCCTAGTCTTCTCCGCAGTTGTCTCAGCTTTCTCTTCCTCACCAAAGCGGAATTTTCTCTCCGTATTCGAGGGCTCCTCGATGATTCGAGCGAGCGAAAGGATTCTTACTTATGCCAGAAACAAATCATCTGCCTTCACCGCATCAGGTGCAATTGGAATTGGGGGGACGAAGCCTCATCTTGGAAACCGGTAAAATCGCTCGGCAAGCCAACGGCGCCATCGTAGTCCGTTATGGCGACACGGTTTTGCTCGTCACCGCCTGCATGTCCAGTGCGAAAAATGACCGTGACTTTCTGCCTCTCACTGTTGATTATCGCGAATACACGTATTCCGCCGGCAAAATTCCGGGCGGTTTTTTTAAGCGTGAAGGCCGTCCTTCAGAGCGCGAAATTCTGGTTTCACGTTTGATTGACCGCCCCATGCGCCCTCTTTTCCCCGAAGCGTGGCGCAATGAGACGCAAATTGTGGCTATGGTCCTGTCGGCTGATAGCGAAAACGATCCCGACGTAATCGCTCTCACCGGTGCCTCCGCTGCTGCATTTTGCTCCGATCTTCCTTTTGAAAGACCCATCGCCGCAGTTCGCGTTGGCTTGCTTAAGGGCCAGTTGGTGGCTAATCCAACCGTGGCCGAGCAGAAAACCAGCCTTCTCAACATTGTCGTCGCTGGCAGCGAAGAAGCCATTGTCATGGTTGAGGCCGGGGCGCTCGAAGTTTCTGAAGACACCGTCGCCGACGCGTTGGAATTTGCCCACGCGCAAATCAAGCGCATCATTGCAGCGATCCGCGAATTGCATTCCAAGGTAAATCCGAAAAAGGTTGTCGTGCCGCCTCTGGAGTTTGACGAAGCTCTTTACGCCAAAATCGAAAAGCAATATGGCCCGCGCCTGCACGATGCGCTCGACACCGCCAAGTATCCCAAGAAGCAGAGCTACCATTTGGTGGACAGCATTCTGGATGAAATTGTTAAGTCCATCCCCGAGGAACAGGAGGACCAGCGCAAGCTCGCCGCCCGCGCATTTGAGCGCCTTCGCGAAAAATATTTCCGCGACGATATGCTCATTCGCCGCCGCCGGCCGGATGCTCGCGCCTTCGATCAGATTCGTCCGATCACCTGCGAAGTGAGTTTGCTGCCGCGCGTGCATGGCTCAGCGCTCTTCACAAGAGGTGAAACGCAAGCTCTGGCGACTCTCACGCTCGGCACCAAGGAAGACATGCAGCGGCTTGACCTGCTATTCGAGGCAGAGGCTTTCAAGCGCTTCATGCTGCATTATAATTTTCCGCCATTCAGCGTTGGCGAAGTGAAATTCTTGCGCGGTCCGGGACGCCGTGAAATCGGTCATGGTGCACTCGCCGAACGCGCACTGACGAGTCTGCTTCCGCCCGAGTCCGAATTCCCTTACGCTATGAGGCTGGTTTCGGACATCCTCGAATCGAACGGTTCTTCATCGATGGCCACTGTTTGCGGCGCATCGCTCGCGATGATGGATGCGGGCGTGCCGCTTCGCTCGCCGTGTGCGGGAATCGCGATGGGTCTGGTTGTCGAAGGTGATAAATTCGCCGTGCTGACCGATATCGCCGGCGCGGAAGATCACTACGGCGATATGGACTTTAAGGTTGCCGGTACCCGCGCCGGCATCACCGCATTGCAAATGGACATCAAGGTCAGTGGAATCAGCATCGCCATGATGCGCGAGGCATTGGCCCAGGCCCGCAAAGCCCGTTTCGAGATTCTTGATGCCATGGAAAAAACGCTGGCCTCGCCGCGAACTGCAATTTCGCAATACGCGCCGCATCTCTTCATGCTTACAATTCCTACTGACAAAATCCGCGATCTCATCGGCCCTGGCGGCAAAAAAATCCGTTCGATCATCGAAACCACTGGCGTCAAGATTGACGTCATGGACGATGGAAAAGTTCACGTCTTCGCTACCAGCGGCACCGCGGGTGATGCGGCCTTGCAGATGATTCGCGACGTTACCGCAACGGCTGAAATCGGCAAGACCTATCTTGGCAAAGTGGTGCGCCTAGCGGATTTCGGGGCGTTCGTCGAAATTTTTCCGGGAACCGACGGTCTTTTGCACATCAGTGAGATTTCCGAGCAGCGCATCCGCGATGTTCGCGATGAGCTCAAGCTCGGCGATCAGGTTCTCGTAAAAGTTCTGGCCATCGAAGGAAACAAAATCCGCCTGTCGCGGAAAGCGCTTTTGCGCGAAGCGCGTGAGAAGCAGCGCCGTGAGGCGGGTCCCGGCCCCGAGGGGGGCACGGGCCATGAAGCCACAACCGGACAGTAAAGGAGTTTCATTCCCCAAAACGGACGGCCCACGCAGCAACGGGCCGTTTTTCTTTCTTCCCGGGTAAACGATCTGGCTTCCAGTATGGCGGTAACCGCGGGCTATTGTCCTCTGCGGATGTGTGCTCCCACCGCAGACAATTTTTCTTCAATCCGCTCATAGCCGCGGTCGATGTGATAGACGCGGTCGATAATCGTTTCTCCGCGTGCTACCAACCCCGCCAGAACAAGTGATGCACTGGCACGGAGATCCGAGGCAATCACTTTTGTGCCCGATAGCGGCGATGGCCCCCACACGGTCGCGCGCCGCCCATCGATGGATATGTTCGCGCCCATGCGCGACATCTCACTGGCGTGCAGATACCGATTCTCAAAAATAGTTTCGGTGATGACCGAACTTCCTTCAGCTTGTGTTGCCAGTGTCATGTATTGCGCTTGCATGTCCGTGGGAAACCCTGGATATTCCTCGGTGGTGACGTCGGCGGCGATAAGTTTTTTCGAAGCACGCACGCGCAAACTTGTCGGCGTCTCCTCGGTAATTTCCGCACCTGCCTCACCGAGCTTCGCAATTACGGTTTTCAAATGGTGGGGAGCACAAGCGGTTAGCAGCAACTCGCCGCCAGTCAGGGCGCCGGCGACAAGAAATGTTCCTGCCTCGACGCGATCGGGGATCACCGAATGCTCAGCGCCATGCAATTTACTCTGGCCGCGCACCCGCAAGATGGATGTGCAGTCGCCTTCGATATCCGCGCCCATTTTGCGGAGCAATTCCACCAAATCTGTGATTTCGGGCTCTCTTGCTGCGTTTTCGATCACGGTCTCACCGTCGGCCAGCGTCGCCGCCATCAGGATGTTCTCAGTGCCGGTTACCGTGATCTTCTCAAAATGGATGTGCGCGCCTTTCAGCCGCCCCATATTGGGGACGCGTGCCTCCACATAGCCATGCGCTGTTGAAATCTCCGCCCCCATCTTTTCCAGCGCGCTAAGGTGCAGATCCACGGGCCGAGCGCCAATCGCGCAACCACCGGGCAGTGAGACCCGCGCCGATCCAAATCGCGCAACCAGTGGACCAAGCGTCAAAATCGAGGCCCGCATAGTACGCACCAATTCATAGGGGGCCTCCGCGTCGGTCACCGTTTTCGCCTCGATAATAAATTGCGTGGGAGGAACCTCGGGAGTTTCTACTCTGGCCATCATGTGCGCAAGCAATTTACCCATGGTGATGATGTCGCGCACTCGTGGAATATTCTCGAGATGCACCGGCTCAGCTGTCAGCAATGCGGCAGCCATCGCTGGCAATGCGGCATTTTTCGCGCCGCTGATTGCCACCGTGCCTTCCAGGCGCCTTCCGCCTTCGATGAAGAACTTATCCATTGTCTTCCTTCAAGAGTAATCGCCTTTCATTCGTTCAGCGCGCTCCGCAGATTATTTCGCGCAGCACCGAGTCGCGCCCGCGCTTCGTCGACCGAGCACTTTCCTTTCAACATTACCAGCGCAATCCGCAAGTTGTATCCCGATTGACGCAGCGCCTGTGCCGCGTCGGACACATGGGCCCCGCTGGCCTCCGCCACGATGCGCAATCCGCGTTCTCGCAACTTCTTATTTGTCGGTGTTACATCAATCATCCAATTATCGTAGACGTGCCCGAGACGAACCATCACCGCGGTAGAGAGCATGTTTAAAACCATTTTTTGTGCCGTCCCTGCTTTCAGCCGAGTCGATCCTGCGATCACTTCTGGACCAGTCCTGGTCACAATCGCGATGCTCGCCCGTCTGGCCAGCGGCGATCTTTCGTTGGAGGTAATCGCAATGGTGGTGACCCCACGCCTCTCCGCATGTTGCAGCGCGCCAAGAACATATGGTGTTGTCCCGCTCGCAGCGATGCCCGCGACAACATCTCGTGACGTAAGTTTCTTTGCCGCGAGATCGCGTGCCCCCTGAGCCGCAGAATCTTCCGCGCCCTCGACAGCCGAGGTCAGCGCCTTCGGACCTCCCGCAACGATTGCTTGAATAACTTGCGGAGAAACTCCAAACGTAGGGGGACACTCCGACGCGTCAAGCGTGGCCAAACGCCCGCTCGTCCCCGCACCAACGTAAATCAGCCGACCGCCACTCTTAATGCCGCGAACCGCAGCATTCACGGCTCGGGTAATAGCCGGAATGGCTCGTCGCACCGCGCGAGCGACAGTTTCGTCCTCCCGGTTGATGATTCGCAGGATATTCGCTGGCGAAAGCGTATCCAATCCTCGGGATCGGGGATTGCGCACCTCCGTTGCTCGACTCTTCTGGGGCTGTTTTTTCACAAGGGAAAAGTATAATGGCGTGCCCGCTCGCAGGTCTCACGAAGTCGCGAAGTCGCCAACACTGGCGCAATACAAAGTTACTTCTCTGCGACACCCTTGGCGAGACCCAGGCTCTCCACCACGGCATCTGCAACGGCCGGTCGAACCTCTCGGATCTTGTTATTCTCTCGCGTGGGATGTACGCGGTTGGTCAGGAGAATAACGAAAAGTTCCTTTTGCGGATCAATCCAAATAGATGTACCGGTAAACCCCGTGTGACCGAAGCTGTTCTTCGAAAAATAGTGGCCAGCTGATGAGCCTTCGGTCGGCACGGCCCACCCGAGGACGCGCGTACCACCGGAAATGCTCTGCGCACCGGTGAATTCGTTCAGTGTACTTCGCCGCAGGAAGCGGTGATGTGCGTAAATTCCGCCGTTCAACAGCATTTGACAAAAAGCTGAGAGATCGCTCGCCGTCGAAAACACGCCTGCGTGCCCGGCCACGCCTCCCATAGCAAAGGCATTTTCGTCGTGTACTACGCCATGCACCAGCCGCTTGCGATAATCGCTATCGTTCTCAGTCGGCGCAATTCGTGAAAGCAGCCTCTTTGGAGGGTTATACATCGTGTCGCGCATTCCGAGTGGAGTAAATATTTCCTGGCGTGCAAGTGTCTCGAGTGATCTGCCCGTGACGCGCTCCGCAATTTCCCCAAGTAAAATAACTCCCAGGTCCGAGTAAGCCTCTTTTGCACCGGGAGCCGTGACGAGCGGCTCCACCATAATCTTCGCAACGACTTCGTCCTTACTCTTACACGTCTTGTAAAACGGTTGGTGCGGAGGCAGCCCTGACGTGTGGGTTAGCAGATGCCGCACAGTTACTGCGCGGCGCCACTCAGGATTGGGCCCCGACGCCCACTCCGGCAAATAACGCGCGATGGGCGCGTCAAGATCCACTCGCCCACCCTGATGGGCTTCGGTCAATCGAGCGATCACCGTTGTCGTGACAATCACCTTCGATAGCGATGCGACATCATAAATAGTGTCCGCGCGAATCGCGGGCGCGCCGGGCTCGTACGTTTGCTTTCCAAAAGCTTGAATAGTCACCTCGCCTCGGTAGCCCACGGCAAGAACGCCGCCCGGAAATGCGTGGTCGACAACAGCGCGGGCAATCATGTCGAATGCTGGCTTCAGACGCTCTTCCGTTGATTTCGTCGCCATCCGAATAGTCATTGGACTTGCCGGCGCGCGAATTCCATCACCGGTATGCCCACCGGCCACCCCCGGCACGCTCACCGGCAATCGTCCGCCAATCGCGGTTTGGCCAAACAGTGCGCGCGCCGCAGAGATTTGCGAAACCTCTGCCGTTCCCATCGCCGCGAGCCACGTCGCGGCATCGGGAAAATGTCCGATGAGATATGGGTTTCCGAAGCACACCACGATCGCCGGTTTTCCCGCGCGCAGGATCCGATTGATGAGCGCCGCCTCTTCTTCGCGCACTCCAACGGTGCCCTTGCGATCGCTGACCTTTACGAAAAGGGCGACGATACTCACATCATATTTGTCTGCAGACGGCACTTGCACGGACGAAACCGTCGAGAATTGCGAATCTGTGCGCACCACTTGCAAAGAATCCACTCGCCACCGCAGCTCGCGCTCAAGATCCTCCGCCGGATAGGGATCGGGGTCGGCGTCCACTGCGACAAGCAGCGCCCGCGTTGGCCTGGTCGCGTCGAGAGGCAGAAGGTGCGCCGTGTCGCGCAATAGCACAACTCCGCGGTCACTGATGTTTTGAGCCAGGTCCACCCATGCGGGTTTGCCAAAGTTCGAGTTGAGCGCATTCACGTCCACCAATTTTTTCGTCGGCAAGCCAAGGCGCGCCTTAGCGCGCAACAAACGAGTAACCGACTGATCCAGTCGTGCTTTCGAAATTCGGCCGGAACGCGCCGCTGCCAGCAATGCTGCGAATGCAGCATCTGGAACGGGCGGCATCAGCACCGCATCCGAGCCTGCTAGGAATGCTCGCACCGCGGCTTCTCCGGGAGGGTAGCGCACCGTTATGCCGCCCATTTCCATCGCGTCGGTTACCACCAGCCCCTCGAACCCAAGCTCTTGCCGCAAAACGTTGGTGAGAATGTTATGTGACAGGGTCGCGGGCACATTGGGGTCGGGCTCGAATGCCGGAACCGAGAGGTGAGCAGTCATGATGCTGCTAACTCCGGCCTTGACCGCCGCGCGAAAGGGAACGAGTTCCACCTCTTCGAGCCGTTTCATGTTGCCTTGAATGACTGGGAGATCCAGATGCGAGTCCGTCGCTGCGTCACCATGTCCAGGAAAATGTTTGGCGGTCGCCAGCGCGCCATTTTCCTCAACCCCGCGCACATACGCCGAAACAAATTCAGCCACTCGCTTCGGGTCTTCCCCAAACGAACGCGTGTTGATGATTGGATTATCGGGGTTGCTGTTCACGTCCGCCACCGGCGCAAACACCCAGTGCACTCCGCTGGCACGCGCTTCGAGCGCAGTTATCTTTCCCATTTGATAAGCGTCTACAGGAGACCACGTGGCGGCCACTCCCATCGCGGGGGGAAATGAGGTGCCTTCATCAAGGCGCATGGCGGTGCCGCGTTCAAAATCGGCGCCGATGAGCAGCGGAATTTTTGCATGGCTCTGAAGTTGGTTGGCCAGCACCGCCGTCGGGTACACTTGGCTCTTCACCACGCCGAGCGGCGAGCCTTGCGTCACCACGATGAAGCCCCCAACGTGGTTCTGCTCCACTTCACGCAGCAAGTTGCGATACGCGTCACTCTCGGCGGAAACGAATGCCCCGTGATACACGGTAAAAATCACCTGCCCGATTTTCTCTTCGAGCGTCATGCCCTTTAATGTCTCGGTCACCCAGCGCTCGGCTATCGGTGAAGGTCTGCTTGATTTGGATTCTGACGCGGCAGCTTTTTCGGCAGCAGCTTTTTCAGCCTGGTGGGCGGTTTTCGAAGAAGCTTTTTTTTGTGTGCGGCCGGTGGGAACCATTACTAGGAGAATGAGGAGCGGCCAAATCCTGTGAATCCTGGGCCCCTTTTTTGTACTGCGGTTGGCCCCAGAAGTTGACGCCCGCATCCCGCAGTTGTATATAGCACATGCCCTTGAGCGGCACAACCAATTCGATCCGCTGCGCTGCGAAAACTACCGCGCGCGAGAATGTTCACCGTGAAGTATTTCATATTGAGGAGCCCACTTTCTTATCTCGTTTGTTACTTCATGTCCTACCGAAGTTAGCGGCTCTTGTGGCGTTTACGGTTGCGATCACGATTTTGCCTGTCGTCGCGGCGCGAACCGCAAAGACAACCACCGCGGTAAAGACAGGTCTCGACGTTTTTGAGCAGCAGCATTTTGCTCCGCTGCGAGGCAAGCGAGTTGGCCTGATCACCAATCACACCGGCGTCGATCACAAAGGTCGCAGTGTGATCGATTTGCTCGCAAACGCTCCTGGCGTCAAGCTGGCAGCACTGTTTAATCCCGAGCACGGTCTCTTCGGCCGAGCCGACGAAAAAGTTTCTTCCATCACCTACGAAGTAAAAACTAAAAAGGGTCCCGTGAAGGTAGCTGTCCACAGCCTCTATGGCGAAACGCGCAGGCCCCTGCCGGAAATGCTAGTCGGACTCGACGCCCTGGTCTTCGATATTCAGGATGCCGGCGTCCGCTTTTACACCTACACGACAACCATGGGTTACGCCATGGAGGAAGCAGCCAAGAATCACATCGCTTTTTATGTTCTCGATCGCCCCAACCCCATTGGCGGGGAAGTGATCGAAGGACCCATACTCGACCGCGATCGTCTCAGTTTTGTCGGATACTTTCCTATGCCGGTGCGCTACGCGATGACCATTGGCGAACTGGCACGCATGTTCAATACTGAAAATAGAATTGGCTGCGACTTGCACATCATCGCGATGCAAGGTTGGCAACGCAGCGAATGGTACGCGGACACCGGCCTCGCCTGGATTGCACCTTCTCCCAATCTGCGCACTTTACCCGCAACGGTTCTATATCCCGGCCTCGAGATTTTGCAGAACGCGGATGTCTCGGTCGGCCGCGGCACTGCGACTCCCTTTGAGGAATTTGGCGCACCCTGGATGCGCGGAGAAGAGATCAGTGCTGAGATCGGTCGGCGCGGCATCCCCGGTCTGCGTTTCAGCGCCACGCGCTACACACCCGAGAATGGGCTCCATAAAGGCGAGCTATGCGAAGGCGCGGCCATTGAAATCGTCGACCGCAACGCGGTGCGCTCGATACGCATGGGCCTCGAAATCGCCGATCTTCTACAGAAACAATACCCTGATAACTTTTCTGTTGAGCGCACCCTTCTGCTTCTGGGCAACGCTGCGACGATTCAAAACTTAAAGAACCGCATGCCCCCAGCTGACGTCGTCGCAAGCTGGAGTACAGACCTCGCCGCATTTCAGCAGATGCGCGCGAAGTATCTCCTCTATTGATAGAAAGTTGTCTACAGATGGTCCATTCCTTATCGAAGAGCCAATCCCTGTATCGATGTTCATTCAGGAGTCGATGAGCCATTCCCCTCGTGCTAGAGTATCGGGTATGCGCATTGTTTCTCTGTTGCCTTCCGCTACCGAAATTCTTTTCGCGCTGGGACTAGGCGACTGCGTTGTTGGTGTTTCGCACGAGTGCGATTTTCCGGCGCAGGCCCGCTCCCGGCGCGTTGTCATTCGCTCCAGAATCCCTCATGACGCCGCACCTGGCGAAATCGACCGCCTGGTCCGCGAGTTTGTGGCGCGCGGCGAAAGCCTCTACCGCGTCGATGGTGACGCGCTGCGCGAGCTTGCTCCAGACGTCATCGCCACCCAGGATTTGTGCCACGTTTGCGCGGCCTCCCCGAACGATTTAGCCGATGCGCTATCTTCTCTGCAGCCGCAGCCGCAAATTATTTCCCTCAACCCGCACAACCTCGCCGATGTTTGCAAAGACATTCTCACCGTTGGCGACGCCGCAGATCGCGCGGACGCCGCTCGCGAAGTCGTCACCCAGTTCGAAGCTCGCATATCTGCCGTAGCCGATGCCGTTGCTGGCATCATGGAGCGTCCCAAAGTTGTTTGTCTCGAATGGCTCGTTCCGTTTTATGTCGGCGGGCACTGGGTGCCGGAGATGGTCGAGCGCGCTGGCGGACAGGATGTACTGGCCCGCGCGAACCACCGCTCCTTCCCTGTTCATGTTAAAGACGTGATTGCGGCCGCGCCCGAGGTAATTCTCCTGATGCCCTGCGGCTACGACGCCGACCAGGCGGCCGCAGAATATCGAGCGATGCAGTTTCCGCCTGAGTGGAACGCGTCATCTGCGATACGCGGCGCAAGCGTCTTCGCGCTCGACGCCAACGGTTACTTCTCTCGTCCCGGTCCGCGTCTCGCCGACGGCGTAGAAACCCTCGCTCATATATTCCATCCGCAATCCATCTCGATTGCAGTCCCCGCAGGAAGAATCCGAAGAATCACAAATACCCGAGCGGCCACCCTGGCAAAACACGCCACTCCTTGAGTGTTTCGCAGAGTCCGCCGGAGTCACCGCTCCGCAGTAAAAGCCATTTCCAGGTGTGGCTTCAGGCAGCCTGCAATCCGCGTCTGCGCCAATGCCGGTAGAACATCAACCCTGAAAGAATCAATACCAGCCCAATTGACGAACGCACCGGCCGCTCCAGCAAAATATTGATGGTCAGTGCGAGCGCCCCAGCCACGAACGCGCCAGGCACCCACGGATAACCCCACGTGCGATACGGCCGCGGCATAGCGGGTTCGGTTCGACGCATTCGGAACATCGCCACAACCGCAAGCCCGTAGAAAATCCATCCCGCAAAAATAAAAAGGGAAGTCAATTCCTCAAATGTTCCGGTCAAGGCCATCAAGCTGGCCAGGATGCCCTGAAAAATCAAAGCGCGGCCGGGCGTACGAAAGCGCGGATGAATGCCGGCAACAAATCGAAAGAAGAGTCCGTCGCGTGCCATAGCGTACGGCACACGCGCACCGCTCAAAATCGACGAGTTCATCGAGCCCAGCGCCGAAATAACCATTGCTAGCGTGATCCATCGCGCCGCGCCACGTCCCGAAACCGCTGCGATTACGTCCGAAGCCACATGCGCAGACTTTGCCACCTCCGCGAAGGGCAGAACGTAATGGCACGCTGCGCTAAACAGCAAGTAGACGATGCCCACAAACGCCACACCGCCAATCAGCGACCTCGGGATGTTTCGCTGTGGATTTTCTACCTCGGATCCAACCAGGTTTAAATCTTCCCAGCCATCGTAGGCCCACAGTGCAGCCGCTAGTGCTGTCAGAAACGCGCTGAACGTTCCCGCCGCGAGTGACGCTGGAAATAGAGGTTGAAATGTTCCCGACCGATTCCCGGAGAGCGCGAAACCCACGGCCACAACCGCCAAGACTGAAACAATTTTGATCATTGTCAGCACTACTTGAATGCGTCCGCCGAGCCTGACCCCGAGATAATTGATGGCCGTCATGACAATCAGCGCCGCTACCGCGAGCGGCTGGGCCCACGTAAAAACAAAATCGTACGGCCTGTCCATCCTTCCCAGCCAGGGCAGTGAAAGATGCCAGGTAAAAATTGGTGCGGCCACCGCCGGTACCAGGAAACTGCAAAAGCGCAACAGACCCGCCGCAATGGATGCGGCCGAAGCTGGGCGTCCCACAATCGAGTGCATCCACCCAAAAAGAAACCCCCATACCGGACCCAACCCACGGCTCAAGTAAGCATATTCACCACCCGCCTCTGGAATGGCTGCGCCTAGCTCGGCGAAAGAAAGCGCGCCAAATAGCGAAAGCAGACCGCCCACAACCCACGCCGCGAAAACAATGAAGATCGATCCACCCTGGCGGGCCATCTCCGCCGGTTTCAGAAAGATGCCGGTGCCGATCATCGTGCCCACGACGATGGCCATCGCCGCCCAGGGTCCAAGCGCTCGAACCAGCTCCAGTCGCCGCGTTTCGCTCATCATCTTTCCTCAGACCTTTTGCTCAGCGGATACTCCCCGATTTCCGCGCAGCCGCGTTTCCAGCCTGCTGACACACATTCCGATCAAAAATGTGGTTAGAGCCCCGATCAGCACATACCAGGTAAACGCAATCTTGGTATAAAAATAAACCGACAGAATGGCGCCCAAGCCCGCAATCATTCCGCTCAGCGCCCCCCGCGAAGTTGCACGTCGATCCAAAGTACCCAGCAGGAATAATCCCAATAAACTTCCAAAGGGCAGCGACGCGATCGAAAGGCCGGCCTCGAGCACTGGTCCCCACTTCACCATCCCGAACAAAATCAGCACAATTCCCCACGCCAGCGTCATCCTTCGCGAAAGACGCAGAAATCGTACCGGGTCTGCCTCGCGCCCGCGCAGCCGTTGAAAATCCAAAACGCTCGAAGCGGCCAGAGAATTGAGCGAGCCGCTGGCGTTGGACATCGCTACCGCAAGAATCGCTGCGATCACCAGACCCGCAAGTCCGTGCGGCATGTCTCGCACCACAAACGTAGGAAAGATGCGGTCCGCTCTTTCTCCGGCGGCGAGAAGAGGGATGTGCTGGCTGTACACGAACAACATTACGCCAATCACCAGAAACAGCGTGAATTGCACCAAAATAATAATTCCGCTCGAGAGCAGTGCTATTTTGCTTTCGCGTTCAGACCGCGCCGCCAACAGCCTCTGCACGATCGTTTGATCGGTACCGTGGCTGGCCATGGTCAAAAACGTTCCACCCAAAATGCCTGACCAGATCGTGTATTTCTCTGTCAGGCTGAACCCAAAATGAAAAACGGTCAGCTTTCCTCCCGCCGCCGCAGCCACTTGCGTTATCTCCGCCCATCCGCCGGGTATTCGATGCAGCAACAGAAAAAATGCGGCCACCGATCCCGTGAAATAAAGAATAAGTTGCGCCACGTCCGTCCAAATCACCGCTTTCATCCCGCCTTCAAACGTATACAGCAGCGTTAGGATCACCACAAAAAATACGGCTGGTCTTTCCGACGTGCCCAGGACCACGCTCACCACCAGCGCAATCGCTGCGATGCGCACTCCTTCGGCCAGCGCACGCGTCCCCAAAAAGGTGCAAGCTGCGACTGCACGCATATTTTCGCCAAACCGTTTTTCGATAAGCTGGTAGGCTGTAAAAAATTCCCCGCGAAAATAATGCGGCAAAAAAAGCAATGTGATCACGATTCTTCCGACCAGATATCCAAAAACAAGCTGCAAAAATCCGAGATCGCCCCCATAGGCGAGTGCCGGTGTCCCGATGATGGTCAACGTGGAGGTCTCCGTGGCCACAATCGAAAATGAAAGGGCCCACCACGGTGCCGTGCGCCCGCCCAAGAAATAATCTCTTACATTCTGTTGCCCACGCCTGAATCGCATTCCGAACAGGGTGATGCCCACCAAGTACAAAATCACAATGGTGAGATCAATTGGACTAATGCGCATTCTGCTCGAGCCCCACTAAGCCGAACCTTGAATCAAGAGTATCGTTCGCCTCGTTTGCCGCTACCATGCATCCGGTGGTTGCACCGTGCCCCGAAAACCGGCGCGATGATAGTGGTCGGTTTATGCCAGCGTCAAGCGCCGTGCGAAAGCTCTTTGGGTGCGGCTAAACGGACGATCCGAGGTTCGAGTGTCCGGGGTGTCGAGGTTGACACCCGCTGTCAGTTCGCATATGGTCCGGTGAAATTGTGGCTGGCGGTTAGCCCAGCGCAGTGAACATCGGTTATGGGATGAACCCGTTTGGCGTGCCTGTTTCCGCTCCCGTTAACGCCGAGTTTCATGGCGAAAGGAATTCCATCATGGCGCACAGGAATACAAAGAGGGTAGGAATGCTTGTTTCCCTTCTGTTGGGTTGCGTGTTCAGCGCACCTGAGCTATTCGCACAGGTGTTTGTAACTGCAGACGGTGACACGGACACTTACACCCTGATTAACAATGTGCTTGGCGGAACTGCTGTGGAAGTGCCTGATTGCGGCCACCCGGAGTTCGGCCCCCACATCACGCAGTCCTTTGACCCGGATCTTGCGAAGTACAGTTTTGTATTTCACATGCATGTCACGCCGGATGATGACCGGTGCATCAACTTCGACCGGCAAAGAAACGAAATCAAGACGTACGGACCATCTCCCGCGTATGTAAAAGGTTTCTTTGGTGACACGGTCACCTTCCGATGGAGGTTTAAGCTTGATGCCGGTTTCCAATCGTCGCCGAATTTCACGCACATCCACCAGATCAAGGCCGGAGACGGTCCCGATTCCGGTCCACCGACGATTACCTTGACCTCCCGGGCTGGCACGCCTGATGTTCTTCAACTCATTCACATCGATTCCTCGCTCGTGACGACTCTGATTGCCAGCACCGATCTGGCGCCCTTCAAAGGTGTGTGGGTTGAAGCTTATGAAAAGCTCACCTACGGTTTTAACGGAAGTTATTCCATTGAACTCCGAAACCTAGCTACCGACGCCTTACTTTTTTCCTACGCCAATCCTAATATGGACCTGTGGAGGTATGGCACAACGTTCACGCGGCCCAAATGGGGTATTTACCGCAGTCTGCTCCGCCAAGACTATCTGCGTGATGAGCAAGTGTTGTACGACCGTTTTTGTCTCGCGAAAGGTGTTGATGATTGTCCGAAGTGAGGTTGTAGTGGCCGTTTAAGTGCGCGACGTGGCCAGCGGGCCCGTCGATCATTGAGTTCTCCTGCGATCCTCGCTGGCTGGCGGAACTACCGGGTCCCCAGATCGGTTCTTCACTCCAATATGAGTCGTGGCTTGCTGCGGTTCGTGGCAAACGCAAATCGAAGCGTTCGCAAATCGTACTTGGGGCTCGGCCTAAGGATTACCCGGAGCGCCAGCCCCAAAACTGTCGTATCCTTTTCGCCATGGTCTTCGCTCTTGGATTCGACGGTGGCGGTACAAAAACGGAATGCGTACTGGTGGACGAAACCGGATCGGTGACTTCGCGGAGCATTTCCGGAGCCTCTAACCCTTTGCGGATTGGATTCGACCGCGCCTATTCTTCGCTTACGACTGCTGCCACGGCCACGCTCGCCTCCGCGCGCTTGCGGCCCACTGACATCGCTGCTGTCTGCGCGGGGATGGCCGGCGCCGGACGCGCTGGCGTAGCCGAACGCCTCACCGCTTTCTTTCGCGAAACGTTTACGCATTCGTTCGTTCACGTTACTTCCGACCTGGAGGTTGCACTCGAGGCCGCGGCTGGTCCCGCGCCGGGCATTATCTTGATTGCCGGAACCGGCTCATCGGCTTTTGGTCGTAATGCCAATGGCGAAACCGCACGCACCGGTGGTCACGGACCATGGATAGGCGATGAAGGGAGCGCATACGACATCGGTCGGCGCGCCATCGCGAGTCTGTTGCGTTTGCGCGATTGCGGAAGCCCCATCCCGATCCTTGGCGAGCGAATTCTCACCGCTGCCGGCTCATCGAGTTGGGACGACCTCATCGAACTGGTTGCGGCTGATCCCGACCGCATTTTCCCGCGAACGTTTCCCGTGGTTGTGGAAGCAGCTGCCGAGGGTGAGACCATCGCGCAAGAAATACTTGGAGACGCAGCAAGAAATCTCGGCGAACTTGTTTCCACTCTCATTCACCGCCTGAAGATGGAAAACGAGAGTTTTTCCTTGACAAAAATGGGTGGGGTTTTCGAACACAGTGCCCTGCTGGATGCGAAAGTCGATGAATTTCTGTGCGCTTTAGCGCCGCGCGCGCAAATTACTTCACTGCAAGTTTCTGCTGCGGTGGGTGCCGCGCGTTTGGCGTTGCGTTTGGCCGCCGGGCGCGGATCCTCAGGTAATGCCCATGGTGGTTGAAGCAACTTCTCCGCGCGCCCGCATCGCCTCGCCCGAAGAAATCCCTCTGCTCGTCGAAACCGCTCGCGCTGACATACTTCCGGCTCTGCTCGAAAATCCGCGCTTGGACGAGTCGCATATCTGTCTTCTTCTGAGGCGTTTGGATCTGTCCGGCGAACTCCTGCAACAAATTGCGCGCCGCCGCGCCTTCATGAGTGTGTACCGGGTCAAGCGCGCCATGGCATTCCATCCGCACGCGCCGCGATTGGTGGTCATGCGCCTAGCGCGTGAACTCTATCTTATGGATTTAGTGCAGCTCAGCCGGCAGCCAGGCGTTCCCGCCGAGTTGCGGCGCGTCGCCGACAACATCCTCGTGGCGCGTCTTCCCCAGCTTCCGCTCGGCCAGAAAATAACGTTGGCGCGCCGGGCATCCGCGCGTGTCGCCGGCGCACTTCTTGCTGAAGGCCATGCGCGAATCGTTCCCATTGCCCTAGACAACGCGTTTCTCAACGAGGCTCAGGTACTGAAGGTCTTGGCGCATGACAAACTTCCTCCTGTAGTCGTCTCGGCGATTGCGCACCACGAAAAGTGGTCTAAGGTTTATAACGTTCGGCTTGCTCTCGTGCGCCATGCCGCAGCACCGCTCTCGATAGTTTTGGCCGTCTTGCCCGACCTTGCTGCGTGCGACCTCGAAGGGCTCGGCACATATTCTGCGCTGCCGGCAAATCTCCGTCGTTACATCGAGCGGGAAGTGCAACGCCGCATTGCCGCGCTGCCGGCCAAGCCTAAAGAGGGTTCTTGAATCAATTCCCAAACAGGGATTGCATTTTTCCCTTTGCTTAGCGAAGATACAGTTGCTTGGTGACGATATCAGCTGGAACGATTGCCTTGAAAACAACTTGTTACGAAGGAGGATTTTGTTGTGAAACATTTTCGCTTGATCTTGATTTCCGTTTTTATTTTTGCCATTGCGTTCACACTCAGTGCTACTCGAGGCCAGCAAGACCAAAAAGAAAAAAGTTCGGCGACACCGCCAACGGAAATCGGAAAAAAAGAAACCGCCAAATGGACTGACACTACAGTTGCTGCGGCTACCACGCCCGAACAAATAGCCGTGCTCAAAAGCGGCAAAGTGACCACCGTGACTGGTGAATTGGTAGACGTAAGCTGCTATCTGCAGCTCGGTAAGCGCGGAGAAAAGCATATCCCCTGCGGCAGCGAATGCTTGAAGAATGGGCAGCCGTTCGGAGTCCTGACACCGAGCAAGACGCTTTACATCGTAATGGCCGAAGAGCACGATCCCCGGCGGCATGGCGAAGCCGATCTGCGCGAATCGCTCATCCCGCTGCTGGCCAAACAAGTGAAAGTCACGGGCATGCACACAATGAGCAACGGATACCATGCCATTTATGTGCAGGCCTTTGAGTTGCCGGGAGGAAAAAAGGAAGCAGCCAAGTAACAATACTCTCGACGCTGGCCGCGCGGTGAATTCAGCTTGTTATTTGCGGGCGATTGCTTCCGGAACGGGCGTGCCCAGAATTCGCAAGTAGGTCATCAACTGCGCCCGATGATGAACTTCGTGGTCGTTGATTCCCATGAGCAGGATGCCCGTTTTCCTGCGAAATCCCAGACCTTCGTGGACACGTTGGTCATCCCATTTTTCGCCTGGAAATTTTCCTACGGCCTCGAGGGTGTCGCGGTGGACGCGCTCGAGATTCGCCAAATCTTCACCGAGCGGCCGCGCGTTTCCCAGCACCGCCCGTAGGCCTTGCGGAATCCGTTTTTCGTAATAGGCGAAGTTTCCATCGAGCGCTATTCGCCTCACCCCTTCTTCGGAAACCCACAAATGCCGCAGGGTTTCGCCAATGGTCAGAGCATCTTTTTCCGGACGCCAGTTCAATTGCTCTGGGCGAATCATCCCTAAAACTTGCAGCGTGCGCACGCGGATACTCTCTTTGTGCTTCAAGAAAAATTCTTTTAGGTCCATGCACAGGAGTATACGCCGGTGCCTTGTAATTTCGAAAAGCCCACAAAAGAGATTTTTCTTGTCCTTGTGGGCATGTGAACGGGCGATGTATTCGCGAATAAAACGCCGAATTAACGTTTCGTCATGACCGACGGGGGATTTCTTGACACGCTGCCGCTCGCTGCATAGCATCACTAGATGGCCCGCTACCATTGCGGAGGACCCCATATGCCACCTCTCGTTAGCTCGACTTCGTCCGAAGGCCGCCGCTATGAACGCCGGCATGCTCCGCGTTACTTTTTCAACGCGGACCTCAAATTGGAGTGGGGCTCCACCACTCTGCGCGGCCGACTCGCTGATATCAGCGTCAATGGCATGTTTATCGAAATGTCTGATCCGCTGTGGCTAGGCGCAGGCTTCGCTGGATGCTTGGAGCTGGAGCAGCCTGTTCGCCTCGAATGTTCAGTACGGCGCGTTGAACCGGGGCGCGGCATGGGCGTAACGTTTGTAATCCCTGAGCCTGAGAGTAAGGCCCGCGTGTTATCGCTTCTAGGAAGCCTCGCAGACAAATCGATCGGTTCCTCCGCAGGACCCCAGTCCATTCCGCAGCGATGACGCGATGCCTTGATTGCGGCGCGGAGCGCCTCGCCGACCAGTGTCCCGCATGCGGACTCACATCTGCCGCCGCAGAAGTGGTGCTCCGGCGGCGATTGATGCAACGAACAGCATTCTTCCTGCTCGGAGCCGTAATTTTTGTGCCGATCAGTCAACTGTATGCGCCTCTCGAGATCGATTCCATTTTCATTTTTGCTGGACTCTTTTTTTTCTTCGTGCTGGGGCTTGGCTTGCTCATTGAGCGGCGAGCTCGGAAACGTGGCGAGGTCGAAGCTCTGAAACGTATTTATTTCGGATTCATTCCGTTGCCCTGGCTGCTCTCCGGACTGCTGTTCATCAACGGCTATTTTGACCGTGCGCAACCGCGCGAACACCGGACAGTAGTGGTTGAAAAATTCTACATGCGCGGCCTGGTGCGCGGCAGCCGCAGGCTGATTGTAAAGTCCTGGCGCGAAGGTCAGCGCTTGGAGCGGCTCGCTGTGGATCGCGACGATTTCGACAGGTTCGAGCGTGGCGACGAGATCCTTGTGAAGTCGCAACCCGGCTTGGTCGGAATTCCATGGGTTTATGGCGTTTACCGCCCTTAAAACGTTCGCATCCTTTCTTGGATTTTATGCGCCAGGTAAGGCTCCGGGCGCATCCATATAGCCGATGAGACGTGTCGTCGTGCTCGGTGCGGGATTCGGCGGGCTGCGGGCCATCCTCGATCTCGAGCGGCAATATCGCCGGCGGATCGACGTTGAAATGATTCTAGTCAGCGATCAGAATTTCATGCTGTTCACTCCGCTGCTTCCGCAAATCGCCTCCAGTTTTACAAATCCTCGGCACATTGTGCAGGCTGTGCGCGACATTCGCGGGAAGCGTCGCTTCCGGTTCCGGCGCGACACGGTTCGTGCCATTGACCTCCGTGCGCGGCGCGTCGAATTACTCGACGGCTCGCTTGACTATGACACGCTGGTGATTGCGCTCGGCAGCCGCTCGGACTATTTCGGAATTCCCGGCACGGCCGAGCATACCTTAAACTTCAAGTCGCTCGAAGACTCGGTGATTTTTCGCGAACACGTAATTGATTGTCTGGAACATGCTGATCATATCGAAGACCCGGCTGAGAGACGCCGGTTGCTCACATTCGCGGTTGTCGGCGGCGGTTACACGGGAGTGGAATTGATCAGCGAACTGCACGACTTCATGTTCGGCTATGTTACCAACCACTATCGAGGCATTTCCGCTTCGGAGATTCGCTTGGTTCTGATTGAGGCGGCACCTGATATTTTGCGCGGTGTGCATCCAAAACTTGCCGAGCATTCGCGCAGGAGATTGCAGAAACAAGGCGTGAAGATTCGCTTCCGCGCGCGGGTCACGCAGTGCTTTCCTGATGGCATCGAAATCAATAACACCGAAATTCTTTCCTCTGCAACCGTAGCCTGGTCGGCAGGCGTACGCGCGGTGGAACTGGTGGAGACCTTGCCAGGGCCGCACGACAGAATCGGCCGAGCGATTGTGAATGACCATCTCCAGCTGGAAGGACATCCTGAGGTGTTCGTGGTGGGCGATTCGTGCGCGCCGCTTTCGACGAAGGACGCGCCGCGAGTCGCGCCAGTGGCCATCGCGGAAGGACGTATCGCGGCACGAAACATCGTGCATCAGGAACGCGGCGAACCGCTGGAGAGTTACGTATATGTTTCGAAGGGTGTTCTGATTTCGCTGGGAATGAACCACGCAGTGGTCAGTATCGCCGGGCTGCAATTCGGCGGGTATTTCGCATGGCTTTTCTGGAACGCTGTTCATTTATACAAGCTCGTCGGTTTGAAAAAGCAGATTCAAGTGGCGCTCGACTGGGTGCTCGGAGTGATTTTTCCCCGCGATGCTTCGATTGTGCGCCGGCCAGTGGGATGCAAGCTGTGCGGCACCGTTCCTGCAAAATCGCGCGGCGCGTAAGTTTGCCCACATTGAGGAATCGGAGAGAGAGTCCTCGACTTCGCAGGACGACATGCGCGTTGCGCATGAAAGTCAAAGCGTCGCGTCCCTTCGCTCGAGATGATCGCGTTCCGCTCGAAAGCAAACCGCGCGTTGCTCCTCGGAATGACCACCGCCAAAGCTGATGGGTCCCTTCGGTTTCGAATGACCGTCGCACCGTGGGACATTTAACAAATGGCTCAGTAGAGTCCGCGGAGGTCGGGTCGGTGGGGAATCTGTACTTCGATTAGGCGGCCGTCGGGAGCGAGTTTAAAGCGGAGACGATAGGTGACTCCCATGTCTTTGGTGGCCCAATCGGCGGAGGGAAGAGGCTTGGCAGGCTTGGCGGAGAAGGGCAGCTCGAGATCGGTTCCTTTCTTGCTAAGGGTCTTCGGATCGATGTCGTAGACGGCCTGTTCCTTGGTATCAACCATCAAGTAGCGCTTCCAGAGTTGGACGAGAAGAAGCTGATTCTGCTTGTCCGCGGTGTACACATTCCAGAATGGCGGGGCTTTTCCTTCGACACTGAGCATGGCCTGCTCGAGCGGCTTCCAGAGAATTTTGTCGGCTGGACAAGCGGCCACCGCCATTACCAGAAACAAAAGGGAAGCAACTGCGATCGGCTTTGTTCTCGTGATCATTCGCAGGGATTTGCTGATGTTCGGCCGCGCTCCTCGTCTTGGCAGTGCTGTGTAAAAGCTGAATGCAATTTGTGATTGTTCCTCAACGTCAACTAGATGCCGGTCATTAGATGCGTACTTCGGAAAAAGATTTGTCGAGCAAGCGGACGGCTTCGTCCACGTCGGGCTTGGTGATGTTCAGCATGGGTGAAAGGCGGATGACGTTACCATAGAGGCCGCCTTTACCAATCAGCAGGGCGTTGTCACGGGCACGTTCGAGCAGCTGCGCGGTGGCTTCAGGGGCGGGTTCTTTGGTTTGACGGTCTTTTACCAATTCGAGCGCTTGCATGAGGCCCATGCCGCGCACATCGCCAATCAGCGGGTATTTCTCTTGGAGGCCTTCGAGTTTGCCCCGGAAATACGTGCCCACGGTGTGGGCGTTCGCAAGAAGGTTGTCTTCTTCGATCACTTGAATGGTAGCGCGCGCGGCAACCGAGGACACAGGATTGCCCCCGAACGTGGAAATCGTTAGGCCCTGGAAGGATTCGGCGAGTTCAGGAGTGGTAATCGTCAGACCGATGGGGACTCCATTGGCCAGGCCTTTGGCGCTGGTAATGATGTCCGGAATGACTTCCCATTGCTCGATGCCGAACCATTTTTTCCCGGTGCGTCCCCAAGCGGTCTGCACTTCATCGGCGATGAACAGACCGCCGTATTTCTTCACGATCTTAAAGACGATCTTGAAATAGTCCGGTGGAGGAGTGATGAAACCGCCGACACCTTGAATTGGTTCGGCGATGAACGCAGCGATGGATCCGCTTGTACCGGTCTGGATCAGGTTTTCGACATCATTGGCGCAAGCCGTGCCGCAATCGGGCTGCTTCAAGCCAAGTGGACAGCGGTAACAATAGGGATTGATGGCGTGAGAGATACCGACGCTGATCACTCCGGCCTTGCGCCAAGGAGCTTGCGCGGTCACCGCTTTGGCAAGGGAAGAGCCGCCTGCATAGGCGTGCCGCAGCGCAACGATGTCGTAGCTTCCAGTGGCCATGCGCGCCAGAAGGATTGCCGCTTCGTTGGCTTCGGTGCCGGAATTTGTAAAGAAGCTTTTCTGCAATTTACCGGGTGTAATCTGGGCCAACTTTTCGGCGAGCGCGACGATTTGCTCGTTGGGATAAAGCGTCGAGGTATGCTGCAGCTTGTCTACTTGGCTTTTAATTTGGCTCGTCACTTTGGGATTGCAGTGGCCGACCGAGACGGTGAGGATCCCGCCAAAAAAATCGAGATAGCGGCGCCCTTCGAGGTCCCAGAGGTATTGCATCTGACCGTGCTCGGCAACCAGGGGCTGCTGGTAGAAATTGGTGACCGCCGGCCAGAGGAATTCCTTTTGCTTGCGGACGATTTCGTCACTGCGGCTGGCGGCAGGCTTAGGTTGCGTGATCATAGATTGGTCCTCAACTGGGGATTAATCGCCGACGCACTACTTTGAAACTTTCTTGGCAATCATCTCAACGGTTCGGCTACCAATGGGAAACTTGAGCGCAAGTTTTATCGCATTTCCATTGACTCGGCCGGTGTACTTCATTTTGAAGTCATGGTCTCCGGAGTGTTGAACGGCGGTAAAGGAGATGTTGTCACCGTCGATCTGGCCTTCCGAGATCGGGAGCTCGGGTCCGTTGCCGCTCTGGACTGTGCCGGTGAGCTCGTGGCCATCTGTTTTGAAGACGAATCTGTTCTCGAAAGTTGCATTGGAAGTTTTAATCGATGCTTTCCAGTTGCCGTTGATCTGAGCGGCAGAAGCCGTGATGCTGAATGCAGCGACGAGCAGCAGTAGCCACCGCATGACCCAGCCCTCCTCCCGATTGACCTCAACGAGTATAGGTCATCATTCTAAACAAAACGCTCCTAGGTTTCACTTGTTCGTTAGGCCTTACTCTGGGCTCGGCGGGGGTTAGATTACCCGGTGTCCAGCGGTGCTTCATGCAGCCACGGCTGATGATGTCTGAGGATCACATGGTCAGGACGACACGGAACTCGGCATTTCCGCTGAGCATCCGCGCGTAGGCCTCATTGGCCTTGGCGAGCGGAAACTTCTCAATCATCGGTCGCACACCGCTCAATTCTGCAAAACGCAAGGTGTCTTCGGAATCCAGCGCAGTACCGGAAGCCCATCCCTGAATGCTCTTGCGGCCTTGAATCAATTGCAGCGGCGAAACTTCGAGGGGCTCGGGCGAGGCACCGACTATGATCATCTTTCCGTTGCGCCCCAGGCCAGCAACGAGTTCTGACATCGCTTTGGAGCTCGGCGCCGTTGCCAAGATGACGCGTGCGCCGCCGAGCTTCTGCAGTTCGTCGGCGGCCTTGGTCGCCTTGCTATCCACATAGATGCTGGCTCCCAGCGTCTTCGCGAGCGCCGCGTTGTGCGGGCCGCGACCTACGGCAACGACTTTATAGCCAAACTTGTTGGCGAATTGGATGCCCAAATGTCCCAAGCCGCCGATGCCCTGGATTGCGACCAGGTCTCCCGGCAAGGCTCCGCTGTGCCGCAGCGCGTTGAAGGTAGTGATTCCCGCACAGAGCAAGGGCGCGGCTTCCGCGGGATCAAGAGACTCGGGCATGCGCGCGACGGCTTCGCTCGGAGCAATCATGTACTCCTGATAACCCCCGTCATAATTGATACCGGGAACTGGGGCATTCACGCAATTTATGAAGTCGCCCACGCGGCACGCAGTACACGTGCCATCGTGCCCGCCGTGCCAGCCGACTCCGACGCGCTGCCCCTTCTTCCACTGGGAGACGCCCGCACCGACATCATCAATCACTCCCGCTATCTCGTGACCCGGCGCACGCGGATAAACAATTCCCGGCCAATGGCCCTCTTTGGTGAGGAGGTCGCTGTGACATATGCCACAGGCGAGCACGCGAATGCGCACCTGACCAGGGCCTGGCTGAGGTATGTCGCGCTCGACAATTTCGAAATCCGAACCTGCCTTCGGTACCACCGCGACCTTCATCTTGGCCATGGGTCGCTCCTCCGGAAACACTGCGCTCTTAACATTTGATCCAATGCGGATTGGATGCGTTATCTGGCGCGACGTTGCACGGCTTTTTCCAGGCGAGCTAAAGCGCAACGACTCTTCGGAAAGCCCTGTATAATCTCGAACAATGAATGTGGCGAAACTTGCAAGAAGAATTTTTGGATCGTTGCGACGAGTGTTTCCGCGATGCGGGATGGTATCTCAGGCGGCAGCGTTCAATATGTTTCTGGTGTTTTTTCCGCTGATGCTGATTCTTCTGGGCTTTTTCAATAGCTGGATGCGAACGCGAGCGGCCATGCAGGATATCATTGGCGACTTTTACGAGATACTTCCGCCGGGAGGCCGCCAGGTGATGGAAAATTTTCTGCTCCCACGCGTGTCCCATCCGTGGGAGTGGGTGGCGGTGGGGTGGGCTGCGATACTGCTCGGAGGATCGCAGGTCATGAAGCTGCTGATGGAAGGAGTGCAGATTATTTATGGCGACACGAATAAACATTCCTTTCTAGGACGGCAGTTTCGGGGCCTGTTGCTGCTTTTGTTGACGATTGCCCCGTGGCTTGTGGGCGTGATGCTGAGTGTTTCCGGTACGTCTGCGCGCGATTGGGCAATTCACGAAACGGAGCGGCATGCTATTGAGCGCGGGATGGAGCGACTTATTTGGGCGGTAACGCTTCCATTTACCGCGATGATACTGGCAACGCTGGTGCTGGCGGTAATTTACCGCGTGGCGCGTCCTTCGAAACAGAGTTGGAAAGAAGTACTGCCGGGAGCGGTGGTAGCGACGGTGTTGTGGTGGCTGGTTAATTTTTTGTTTGGGATGTACGTCAAGAAAATGCCTTATACAATTGTTTACGGAGGGATGGCGGCGATTATTGGTTTGCTGGTGTGGATGGAACTGTCGGCGATGATTGTCTTCCTAGGCGCGGCTTGGAATGCTGAGGGGGCGGCCAAGGACGAGTCGTAAGGCAATGTGATATGCATGAGATTCGCGTGGACTGTTATGCGGGGTATCGCGGGGATGAACGTCCGCAGCGATTTGTACTGGCTGGGCGAGTTTTTGAAGTTGAATGTGTCGAGGATCAGTGGTATTCGCCGGGAGCAATTTATTTTCGGGTGGTGATGAAGGATGGGAATCATTACGTCTTGCGGCATGATGAGGTGCAGGATCAGTGGACGCTAGAGGCGTTTCGGGCGACGCGCGAAAGACCGGTGGCTGGGTCAGGCGCAGACGGCGCGGAATCCTTCTAATTTGTGCTCCGCGCTGAAAGGCTAGTGGGAAGTTTCTTCGCCGGAATGACACTGTTTAGACAGTTCGCGGTCGGAGTATCGCTTGCTGCAACTTCTCTGCGAGTTCCGTAAATCACTTGAAATTCGCATTGGTCGCGCGTGCGCGGCGAGCTGCCGCACCATGTTGATATAGCTATCGCGAGGGCCACGAGCTTGTGCGACAGTAGTTACATTTTCACCGAGAGTGATCGAGGCTGACGCGACGACCCTGAGCAACAGACTCGGTGCTGGCAACCAGTGCGTCATCCGAGGTTTCTCCTGCAACAAAGCGCTTGGCGAAGCCATATTTCATTCCGCGTCTGGCAATCAGGTTAGTGACGTGCCATTTGCCTGAAAGCCAGAAAATGAAGTTGCGGACTAGCATTTCTACCCTCTCCGCTTATTCCCGCGCTTAACCTGGCGCCAGCAAAGTGAGTGATAACTGCGGGCCACGCAGTCGGTCAAAGGATGCGCTGCAAGCGATGGCGTCATGGCGTGTGATTTATTGGTTGTGACTTGCACCATGCGACACATGCGTTTCTTGAGGAAGCAACGTTCCAGCGTGGGACGGCATATAGTTATTTATCGGGACGTTTGGCAAAACTTCCTGTCTTGACAGGAGTTTGAGGGGTGCCTCGTGCGTGCCCGTCCTGAGCGTAGCTGGGCTATCGGCTGGACCGTCTAGGAGCTATATGGTGCGTAAAACCCGAACCTCGCTGGAGATCCTCAAAACAAGTATCGAGAGGCGCTCGATTTTATTAGGAATGTTCACGGCTTGGCTGGCCGTTTTGTCGCTTGTATGCACACCATATCTCTTTGCCCGCCTCGATTACGATTCCGAGCAAAAAAAAGATCAGGATGAAACTAAACAAAGCCTGGAACTGAAGAGTGCTCTGCAAGGATTAGCGGTCACTGATCTGAACGAAGATGAGGCAATTCTGCACACTTTGAACCGGCTTGGATTTGGCCCACGACCCGGCGACGTGGAGCGCGTGCGGAAGATGGGCCTAAAGAAATGGATTGAGCAGCAGCTCAATCCCGACCAAATCTCCGACGCGGCAACCGATGCGCGACTGGAGAAATATCCGACGCTGAAGATGTCGTCGGCGAAGCTGCTTGCGGAATTCCCGCAACCCAATCAAGCCGCGCTGCAAGCTGTCTCGAACAATGTCTCAAACCGGGACGAGGTCCAGGATCGCGAGAAAAAGCTCGAGCAGAGGCGCATGGCCCGGGAGGAGCGGCGGAAGTCAGATGCAGCTTCCGCGGACCCATCCGAGGCGAATTCTGTCGCGCAGAAAAGTGCCGACCTCAACCTCAGCGATAAGAGTGGCAATGATCTGGGCAAACATGCGGCTCTGCTGGAGGGCAATAAACCCCAGCGAATCGTTGCGGAGCTGAGCATGGCCAAACTGATCCGCGCCATCTACAGCGAACGTCAGCTCAATGAAGAAATGGGCGATTTCTGGTTTAACCATTTCAATGTTTTCTTTGGTAAGGGCGCTGATAAGTGGCTGCTCACTTCTTACGAGCGCGACGTTATTCGTCCGCATGCAATGGGTAAGTTCAAGGATCTTTTGTTAGCCACGGCGCAAAGCCCGGCAATGCTTTTTTATCTTGATAACTTTTTGAGTGCTGATCCCAATTCGTTTGCACGCATGCAGGAGCAACAGGAGAAGCGACGCGGGCGTTTCGGCCGCGGTTCGTGGGGCAACACGCGATTTCCGCAGGGACGCCAAGCTGGGCAGCAGGGACCTGTGAACGGGATTGATAAGCAAAAAAAAGAGCGCGGGCTCAATGAAAATTACGCGCGCGAGTTAATGGAGCTGCACACACTGGGTGTTGACGGCGGTTATACGCAGGCCGACGTCATCGAGGTTGCAAAGTGTTTTACCGGTTGGACGGTGAAGGAGCCACGCCGCGAGCCTGAATTCTTTTTCAATGAACGCATCCATGATCCCAACCCAAAGACGGTGCTTGGAAAGACGATCCACGCCGGGGGAATCAAGGATGCCGAGCAGGTAATCGAGATGCTCGCGCACCATCCCAGCACCGCTCGGTTTATTTCCACGAAACTGGCTCGGCATTTTGTGGCCGATAATCCACCGCAGGCCCTTGTCGAGCGCATGACGAAGACTTTTGTGGTCAGTGACGGCGATGTTCGCGCGGTATTGCGAACGATGATTTACTCTCCGGAATTCTGGTCACGCGACGCGTATCGAGCAAAAATTAAAACGCCGTTTGAGTTGGTGGTGTCGGCAATGCGCGCGACAGGTGCGCAAATAGCGACTCCGCCCCTGCCGCTTGTTTACTGGGTGGGGCGAATCGGCGAGCCGCTGTATCTGTGCCAGCCGCCGACAGGGTATTCCGACAGAGCGGAAACTTGGGTAAACACCGGGGCGCTGCTGAGTCGGCTAAATTTCACGCTGGCTCTCGCGGCGAATCGAGTGCGCGGATCGAACGTCGATCCATTCACGCTGCTCGGCGAGGATGCGGCAAGCGATCCAAAGCTGGCTCTCGAGCGCGCTACGCGAGTATTTCTAGATGGACAGGTGTCGCCACAGACGCGCCAGACGCTCGAGCAGCAACTCAAAAATCCGCAAGTGCTGCAGGCCAGCCTGGATGATCCTGTGAAGCAAATTGATATTGGCGTGGTGGCGGGTCTGGTTCTCGGCACGCCGGAGTTCCAGCGGCGCTGAGGATTTTTGCCGCAAGGCGGACGAGTACATCTCGCCATTTGAACGCGGCATCGAAACGAGTAGGTGACGGACGGAGGAATGCTTATGATGGTCTCGCGGCGTGTTTTCCTGAAAAATGGCGGAGTTGTGATGGTGGGACTGAGCACCATCCCAGCATTTTTGCAGCGCGCCATCGCGGCTACTCCGATGCCGAACAAGAAACAGCTTGTTGTGCTGTTTCAACGCGGCGCGGCCGATGGGTTGAACATTGTCGTGCCGTTTGGCGAGCCCAACTATTACAAGATTCGTCCATCTATCGCGATACCGCAGCCAAAGCGCGGAATGGATGGCGGAGCGATTGACCTCGACGGGTTCTTCGGGCTGCATCCGAGCCTGGCTCCACTGGAGCCGCTGTTTCATCAGAAGCAGCTGGCCATTGTGCATGCGGCCGGCTCGCCCGATACCACCCGCTCGCACTTTGACGCACAAGATTTTATGGAGTCGGGGACCCCCGGGGTTAAGGCGACTGAGGATGGATGGCTAAACCGGGCGCTCGAAGCCATGCCGGAAACGACTGCGTCGCCCTTCCGCGCAGTGGCAATGGGCGCGAATTTGCCACGGACGCTGCGCGGCGGGGCTCCGGCAATCGCGTTGCCGGACGTAAAGCAGTTTCAGGTCGTGTCGCAATCCGCGATGGTCGAGGGCGGGTTTGAAGCGCTCTACGCGCAGACCGTCGACAAAGCTCTGCGTGGTACCGGCACCGAAACGTTTGAAGCGATCGATTTGTTGCGAAAGGCCAATCCGAGCAAACTCCAACCTGAGCATGGGGCGGAGTATACGAAGAGCCGCCTGGGACAAAGCCTGCAACAAGTGGGACAACTGCTGAAATCGAATATCGGTGTCGAGGTGATGTTCGTCGATTGCGGCGGCTGGGATAACCACGTGAATGAAGGCGGCGCGCAGGGGCAGCTCGCGAACCTGTTGCGCGACTTAGGGCAGGGACTTGCGGCGTTCCATCAAGATATGGGTGATCGGATGGAAAATATTGTGTTCGTCACGATGTCGGAGTTCGGGCGCACCGCACACGAAAACGGCAATCGCGGAACCGACCACGGCCACGCCAACTGCATGTTCGTGATGGGCGGTGGCGTCCAGGGTGGGAAAGTATATGGGAAGTGGCCGGGTCTTGACGAACATCAGCTTTATGAGCGGCGTGACCTCGCACTTACTACGGACTTTCGCTCGGTGCTTGGCGAAGTCATCCGGCGGCACGTCGGCTGTAATGATTTGAAGACCGTCTTCCCGGGTTTCGCAAACGACTCTGCAAAATTTCCAGGTTTGCTGAAGATTTAAACCCCGAACCTGTATAGAGACACGGCGCCGTGCCGTCGGGTGTTCATTCCGCGAGCCCCTCGCTGGTGGTTGCGCCAATTATTCCGCGAGACGCACAATCCGCATGGAGTAGAACGAGCGATACACAAAAACGAAAGATACGAGGAAAAAGGCTGCCGCGAGAGCGTGTGTCAAGTAGCTGCCCTGGGAGCTTGTGAGTCGAACAGCGAGCTCGACGGCGAGAAGGCCGAACAGCGTCGTGAACTTGATGACGGGGTTCAAAGCTACCGATGAAGTGTCTTTGAAGGGGTCGCCAACAGTGTCACCCACGACTGTGGCGTCATGCAAGGGAGTACCTTTTTGTTTAAGCTCAACTTCGACAATTTTTTTCGCGTTGTCCCACGCGCCGCCGGCGTTAGCCATAAAAATTGCCTGGTACAGTCCGAACACAGCGATCGACATCAGGTATCCGATGAAAAAGAATGGCTCGACAAACGCAAAAGCCAGCGTGGCGAAGAATACCGCGATGAAAATGTTGAGCATGCCTTTCTGCGCGTATTGCGTGCAGATCTCGACCACTTTCTTGCTGTCGGCGACAGATGCTTTTTCGGCGCTCTCCAGGCGAATGTTGGCCTTGATAAACTCGACCGCGCGATACGCGCCGGTGGTCACGGCTTGCGTCGAGGCGCCTGTAAACCAATAAATCATCGCGCCGCCGGTGATCAGGCCCAGCACGAATGGGGCATGCAGCAGCGAGAGCTTGTCAACATTATCGGCGAGGCCGTGTGTCAGCGCCATGATGATGGAAAAGATCATGGTCGTGGCGCCGACCACCGCGGTCCCAATCAGGACTGGTTTGGCGGTGGCCTTGAAGGTATTGCCAGCGCCGTCGTTAGCCTCGAGCAGGTCTTTGGCGCGCTCAAAGCGCACGTCAATGTTGAAATCTCTTTTTAGCTCCTGGCTTATGTTCGGGACTTGCTCGATCAGCGAAAGTTCATAGACGGATTGCGCGTTATCGGTAACCGGGCCGTAGGAATCGACCGCAATAGTTACCGGGCCCATGCCCAGGAAGCCAAACGCCACAAGGCCGAACGCAAACACCGGTGCGGCGATCATCAAGTTGCCCAAGCCCTGCAACGCGATTAAGTAGCTGGCGGACATAAGGACAACCATCGCGAGGCCAATGTAATAGGCGGAAAAATTTCCGGCGACAAAGCCCGACAGGATTCCGAGAGACGCTCCACCCTCGCGCGCCGAAGAAACAACTTCTTTGACGTGACGAGACTCGGTAGAAGTAAAAACTTTGACAAGCTCTGGAATGACCGCGCCAGCGAGTGTGCCGCAAGAGATGATTGTCGCCAGTTTCCACCACTGCGTTGTGTCGCCGCTTAGGGTGGGAATAATCTGCGAAGATATGACGTAGGTCAACGCGATGGAAACCGCCGAAGTAATCCAAACAAGCGAAGTGAGCGGCGCCTCGAAATTCATTTCTTCGGCAGTGCCGTAACGTGCCTTGGCAATGGCGCCGTTGATAAAATATGCGGCTGCGCTGGCAACCAGCATCATGATGCGCATCACAAAGATCCACACGAGCAATTGCACCTGCACCGTCGGATCCTTGACTGCCAGCAGAATGAACGTAATCAGCGCGACACCGGTGACGCCATACGTTTCAAAGCCGTCGGCGCTTGGACCAACCGAATCACCGGCATTGTCGCCCGTGCAATCCGCGATGACTCCGGGATTGCGAGCGTCATCTTCTTTAATTTTGAAGACAATCTTCATGAGGTCTGAGCCGATGTCCGCGATCTTTGTAAAGATGCCGCCGGCGATGCGCAGCGCGGCGGCGCCCAGCGATTCGCCGATCGCGAATCCGATGAAGCATGGGCCGGCATAGTCGCGAGGAACAAAAAGCAAAATGATCAACATCATCAGCAGCTCGACGCTGATCAGCATCATGCCGATGCTCATGCCAGCCTCAAGGGGGATGTGATAAATCTCATATGGCTTGCCGCGAAGGCTCGCGAAGGCCGTGCGCGAGTTCGCAAACGTGTTTACGCGTATTCCGAACCAAGCCACGCCAAAACTGCCGCCCATCCCGATGAGGCTGAACAGGAGGATGACAGGAAGAGTGGTACTGACTGGTTTATCCGGAACGGGAGCCAACACACCGAAGTAAAGGACGATGACCACGGCGATGAAAAGCCACAGTAGCAGTAGGAATTTGCCCTGAGTGAGCAGATACGTTTTGCAGGTTTCGTAGATCAACTCAGAGATTTCGCGCATGGCGCGATGTACGGGGAGGTTTTTGAGACGCGTGTAAATGACCAGCCCGAAAACCAATCCCAATAGACAAAACAAAATTCCAATCGTCAGCAGTTTGTGACCATCGACGCCGAGAAACTGAACCTCCGAAAGATTCGGGAGCTTCAGGCCGGCCTCGCCGCCGGGGATTTCTTCGGTAGCACGCGCCAGGGCAGCGCTAGCAGCAACCAGAGCGATGGTCGCGAGAGCAGCGCATTTTTTCGTAACTCGACATCCTGTGGCGCAGGCCGTTGCGAGCCAAGTGCGCATAAGAACTCCTCCGTGAGCTGTTTAATTTCGGATTGACGATTGGTCAGACGCTTATGTCACGCGCGAGACTTTACAAGCGACTTCACCACGCACCTTCTCAACGCAATTTCCCCGGAAACGTTCCCTTCCGCGAGACACACACGAACACGACGCCCTGCACGGTCGGCAGAAACCCCGAGTTTATAACATGCATTGGAGACATGGTCAAACTGCCGGCGATCGATGAGCCCCGAACAACTTCTGGCTTCGCGGCAACTTTTGCGTTAATGGCTGTCTTGATTCTGATAGCATCAACAGCTTGACGTTGACTTGGCAGCATGATTCGTGCCGGAAATCATCACCGTGGAAGGCCTCGGAATTCACAGTGCTGGAGCACATGTCCACGCTTCAAATGACAACCGCTCGCCATGATTGGACTCGCAACGAAGTTGCGGAGATCTATGGCCTAGCGTTAACCGAACTGATTTTCCACGCGCAGCAGGTCCACCGCGCCCATCATCGCCCTGACGAAGTCCAGACGTGCCAATTGCTGTCCATCAAGACCGGGGGGTGCCCGGAGGATTGCGGCTATTGTCCGCAGAGCGCGCATTACGATGCCGGAGTGGGACGCCAGGATTTGCTTGATCCGGAGCACGTGATCGGGCAAGCGCGCCAAGCAGCCGAGCGCGGCATAACCCGCTTCTGCATGGGAGCGGCCTGGCGACAAGCTCCTGAAGGCCTGGAATTCGAAACTGTGCTGCGGATGGTTCGGGGCGTGTCCGAACTTGGACTGGAAGTTTGCTGCACCTTAGGCATGCTCAACCAAGAGCAGGCGCGACGGCTTAAAGGGGCAGGGCTCACCGCGTACAATCACAATCTGGACACCTCGCCGGAATTTTATGGTGCGATTATCACAACGCGTCACTACGAAGACCGTCTAAACACGATTGCCGCGGTGCGCAAGGCGGGAATCATGGTTTGTTGCGGAGGGATCTTGGGCATGGGGGAGTCGGTAGGCGATCGTGTGGCGCTGTTGCAGCAGCTTGCATCACTTCGGCCACATCCGGAGAGTGTGCCAATCAATATGCTTGTCCGTGTTGCGGGCACGCCGCTCGCGTCGCAACCCGCGCTGAATCCAACGGAAATGGTTCGTGCCATCGCTACTGCGCGCATCTTGATGCCGGCGTCGATGGTGCGTCTTGCGGCGGGAAGGCAGCAGCTTTCTGCGGAAGCGGTGACTCTGTGTTTCCTTGCGGGAGCAAATTCAATTTTCGTTGGCGATAAGCTCTTGACAACGCCAAATCCAGCACCCAGCGAAGACGAAGTGTTGCTCCGCGATCTAGGTCTAAAGCCGATGGAGTCTCGTGCGTCCTGAACGCAAAATTGATGAAGATGACTCTCGCCAAAATCCGCACAGCCTTGCTGGGCATGGTTTCATCCCTCGGTGGAATTGGATTATTTATTGTTGCTTTTCTCGATTCGTCAGTGCTCACGTTTCCTGTAGTCAATGATTTGTTGGTCATCGATTTTTCCATCGAAAACCCCGCGCGCATGCCGTACTACGCGCTTATGGCGACACTAGGGTCGGTAGGCGGCTGCGTCCTGCTTTATTATCTCGCGCGCAAGAGCGGGAAAGCGGTTTTTCGCCGCAAAGCGGGTAGGAATGCCGGCAAAATCAGGGCATGGCTTGCTCGGAATGAATTCCTGAGTGTGTTTGGAGCTGCGATGCTGCCTCCGCCAACACCTTTTAAATTTTTTGTTCTCGCGGCGGGTGTTTTTAGCGTGCCGATCCGTACGTTTGTAGTCGCCCTGCTGCTCGCCCGCGGGCTGCGCTACTTTGGTGAGGGATATCTGGCAATTCGCTACGGACGGGCCGCTGAACACTACCTTGCAGATCACAAGTTAGTTGTCACAGTGATCGCCGTGGTGCTGGTTCTTGTAATCTATGTCGTCAAGCGCAGATTTTTCCCCGCCGAAAATCAGCCGGTTTAGCAAGTGCTCGTTTTTAGATGCCTGGCACATCATTCTCGCGTGTTCGATCGGTTTTTGGCGAGCTCTTCAAAACAGAAGCTCTTCATGTAGCACCTTCGCTTGGCGGTCAAGATCAATCACTGCGATTAGGTTCAGACGGCTTGAGCGTGAACCTGTAAAACGTAAATCGCTGAATTTAACCCTATATCCCGTTTCCGTAGGTTCTACCGTGGCCTTCGGAAACCGTGCAAATTTCAAGAAGTCAGCCCCGATGCGCGAGTTTCTCGCGCTTTCCAACGCCGCCGAAGGCTCGGGCTTGTATTGCGCCTTAGCCCCATCGGGATCAAACGGCGCGCCTCCGAGAGTCGAAACTTCCACGACGTAAAGGGCGCTTTCTGTTTCGACTACGCCGGACCAAGTGAACGGCGACCCTGAATGAGGAAAAGCGCCAACTGCCTTCGGAACTTCACGGTGGTAAAGGCGCGACTGAAGGATCGCCATGGCGCCCTGGTGTAGAGCCACTCGTCCGCCAATATAGCCAGCCACAAGGACAACCGCGACGATTGCCGCAGTAACCTCACCGCTTTTTTTTCGGGTACCGATTTCTTCCCCGACCAGACGAAACAGTCCGGGAAGCAGAAAGCTGGACAAAAGAATTGCTAGAACCCATGGATCTACTTCATCCAACAAATCCCAGGCTACCCATTTTCCGGTAAAAGGCCAGAACAGCTTCAGACCCCAGGGATTACTGAAATCGATGAGCAGGTGGGATGTGGCGCCAACTATACAAACCATCAGGGCACCGCGTAATGAAACCTGGGCACCCGAATACCTTCTCCCAATTAACCAAAATATGCCAGCAACCACGACGGCGATCGTCAGCGCGCCAAGCATCGAGTGACAAAACGTTCGATGGCCAGTCAAAAAAGACTGCGGGCCAGCCCAATAGGCTGCCCAATCGAGATCGGCGGCGAGGCCGGCAGTGATGATCATCGGAGTGGCCAGTGGCGTCGCCCGTTTCAGGCCGGCGCGCGCAAGTGCCCAGGAGGCCAGAATATGGGTAAAGGGTTCCACGTGTACCTTTACTTCGCCACGGCTGGCGGGACAACCAGCGTCAGCGCTCGTGGGACAATGCGGAACTCCACTGGCAGGCGGCACAGCGACTCGCCGTCCACTTGCGCGTAAATGGTTTTTCCTTCACCCGCGGTGCACCGTATTGAGGCGGCCTTCCAGAAATGTACGTCGTTCTGGGTTCGAAGTTTGTTCAGCCACAGCATCGGCAAATAGCTGAGGTACCGTGCCGCGCTCTGGGTTGTCAGTGCGGCCAACTCGAAAGAATCCTCAAAAAGATCTGCCTGGGTGGTGATGCGAAAAGGCCCGCCGTAATGCTTTGTACGCCCTACGATGATCAGCGTTGCATCGAGCCCTCGCTCATTACTGTGAGCACGGAAACGCGGGAAGGTGTACTTACCCAGCTGGCGGAACCCTTCAAACCAATAAGCGATGATTCCCGCGCGTTTTTTGATTTCGGGCTTCACGCGATAGACAATTTCTCCGTCAGGCCCCGCGCCCGCAACACAAATAAAATAGCGTTGCGCGCACTGGTTATCGAGCGGAACCGCAAGGCCGAGCGCGATCTGTCGCGGCGTCCCGCCCAAAATCAATTCGGCCGCTCGCGGTATGTTCCACGGCAGGCCCAACTCTTTCGCGAGGACGTTTGCGGTTCCGCAGGGAAGGAGTGCCATAGGCACGTCCCGTCCTCCTGGTTCGGAGGCCACGCCATTCACCGCTTCGTTCATGGTACCGTCGCCGCCGCAGACGATTACCATGTCGTGACCATCGCGAACTGCCCGCGACGCTAGTTGGGTGGCGTCTCCGGCGGCACTGGTGGCTTTTAACTCAGTCTCGATTCCGCTTTTCGCGAAAATACGCTGGGCATTCTCTAAGCGGTGGATGCGTTTTGCGCTGCTGCCGCCCGCTGTCGGGTTGTAGATCAGAATCGCGTTGTGAATTCCCTCGAGCATCTTATTTTGCGCACGCTTTGTCACTGCCCTAACGTGCGCAGCGCATTGTATAATATTGTATCGTGACGCCTGATAATTCCTGCGAGGCACCGCATCCTAATGAGCAAGGCTGCTACGAGACCTTCCGACAAGACGCGCGAAGAAATTGAGAAGTTGCGTGACGAAATCCGCTATCACGAGCATCGCTACCACGTTTTAGACGATCCTGAAATTGCCGACGCTGAATTTGACCGGCTGATGAACCGCTTGAAGAGGGTCGAGGCCGCTCATCCCGAGCTTGTCACTCCAGGATCTCCAACTGTACGCATTGGCGGCGCACCTCGGAGCGGTTTTCAGACCGTGGCGCATATCCGGCCGATGCTGAGCCTTGATAATTCTTACGCCGCCGAAGATCTGCGAGAATTTGACCGGCGCGTTCGAGAGGGTAGTGGTCAGGAGAAAATCGAATATACCGCCGAGCATAAATTCGATGGCCTTAGCATTTCGCTTCAATACGAGAACGGCGTTCTGGCACGCGGGCTGACGCGAGGAGACGGCACGACCGGGGAAGACGTGACGCTGAACGTGAAGACAATTCGCTCGATTCCTCTGCACGTGGACGTCGCAGCACTTAAGAAAGCGGGGGTATCGCCGAATTTTGAGGTTCGTGGTGAGATCATTATGTCGCGAAGGGCCTTCGAGGAGTTAAATCGGCAGCAGGAGGTGCGCAGCCGCAAGATTTTTGCGAACCCGCGCAATGCCGCCGCCGGTGCCGTACGTGTGCTTGATCCCTCCATCACCGCACAACGTCGCCTGGATTTTTTCTCATATTATCTGTACGTTGACGGCCGCATTCCATTCAAGAGGCACTCTGATTCCCTCAACGCCCTTCGTGATTTGCGCTTTAAGGTTTCCGCGGATTGGAAACTGTGTCCGTCCATCGAGGACGTCATTAAGTATTGCGAAGCCTGGGACACGCGTCGCGAAAAGCTTACCTACGAAATCGATGGGGTGGTCATCAAGGTGAACTCGATCCCAATACAGCTGGAGCTTGGTTATACTGCGAAATCTCCGCGATGGGCTATCGCCTACAAATACCCTGCGCGGCAGGAAACAACCATCGTGAAAGATATTCTGGTTCACGTTGGTAGAACCGGCGCCGTAACTCCGTGGGTTTTGCTGGAGCCTGTGCAGATTGGAGGTGTGACTGTGACTCGCTCCACGCTGCACAATATGGACGAAGTCGAACGACTTGGAGTGCAGATCGGCGACACCGTTCTGATTGAGCGTGCCGGAGAAGTGATTCCGCACGTTTTGAAAGTGGTAAAACAAGGGAAGGATCGGCGGCCGTTTGTGATGCCGACGCACTGTCCCGATTGCGGGAGCCGGATCCACAAAGCGGAAGGTGAAGTCAGATATCGCTGCGTCAGTTCTGCATGTCCGGGCAAGCGTAAAGAGTCCTTGTTGCATTTCGCCGGACGCCACGCAATGAATATTGATGGGCTCGGCGAAAGGATCGTCGACCAGCTTGTGGAAAAGGGGTTGGTGAAAGATTATGCCGATCTTTATTCGCTGAATTTCGCCGAACTCAGCGCACTCGATCGCATGGCTGCTAAATCGGCACAGAACTTGCTTGATGAAATCGAAAACAGCAAGAAGAGCAGTCTGGCCCGGCTGATTTACGCTCTCGGAATTCTCTATGTTGGGGAGCGCAGCGGCCAGTTGCTTGCCGAACATTTTGGATCGCTCGAAGAGTTCGTTCGTGCCAGTGAAGAAGAGCTTACCCAAGTTCATGAGATCGGACCAAAGATCGCCTCCAGCATCCGCGAATTTTTCTCGGAACCGGCAAATCGTGAGCTCATCAAGAAACTGACGCACGCAGGCGTAAATCCAACCCAAGCGAAGCGGGCTCCAAAAAGCAACAAGCTTGCCGGCAAGACATTTGTGTTTACCGGCACACTGGATCGCCAATCGCGGGAAGAGGCGGGGGAAGTCGTCAAAGAGCACGGAGGTAAAGTGGGGAGCTCGGTTAGTAAGAAAACCGATTATGTGGTTGTCGGAGCCGATCCGGGCTCAAAACGCGATAAAGCGAAAGAGTTGGGCGTCCCTATCATCACCGAGGCTGAATTCGAAAAATTGCTGCGTTAATATTCCCGTTTAAATTACCGAATCATCGCCGAACTACAATCGGGGTACATAAATGAGCCCATTATCTAGGCGCGTGCTGCAAGTTTTCAAAGACATGAAGACGGACCGCCTCGACCTACACGTCTTGTTTGAAGCTGCGGGGAACGATCCCGCCAAGCGCAAGGAAGTCCTCGACGCGATCGACGAGCTCGTGCGTGAAACGTTGATCGATGCGCAGGGAAGCGACTTTTATTGTCTGACTGAAAAAGGCCAACGAGCCATCGCGGAATCCTGAAGCCATTGCGGGACTTCGGATCCATAAGGATCCTACTCGGTGTGGTCACTGCACTCCGAATTCCCAATATTCGCGTATAATTAATGGCGGCGGGCAGGTCGGGCGATCGCTGAGCTGCACGAGCTCCTGATGGAACTCTGTGCAGATTGGAGGAAAGTCCGGACACCGCAGGGCAACGCGCCTGGTAACGCCAGGGGGCTGATTTGTGAGGGAGCGAATCAATCGCTGCCGCGCCATCGGCTACGGAAAGTGCCACAGAAAATATACCGCCGGCTTCGTGAGCTTCGGTGACAACTTAAAGGCAAAACCTTGGAGTCGTCTTCCATGAGTCGCGGTGCAGGTAAGGGTGAAAAGGTGGGGTAAGAGCCCACCGCCCCGGTGGCGACATCGGGGGCATGGCAAACCCCGCGTGGTGCAAGGCCAAATAGGAGGGGAGGGCTCGCCCGGCCCGTATGCTCTTCAAGCTGAGGTTATTCAACTTGATGAGTTCTGACCCTCGGGTAGGCCGCTTGAGCGGCGCAGCAATGCGTCGCCCAGAGGAATGGTCGCCGCGACGCGATTGATGTTTCACTCAGTAGGAACATTGATTAGCAGTCCGCACAGAATCCGGCTTACAGACCCGTCCGCCTATTTTCAATAAGTTAATTTGGTATCCTGTTTGGGGTCGCCAAACGCATGATGATGTAGAGGGGAGGGGGGGCCGAGGGCCGCAACCTCGACCCCGGATCCTTTTAGCATACTGTGCCGTCGCAACGCCGAGATTCCGCCCTCCAGAAACCAAACGTGTTCAAGTGGATAGTCCTTCTCTACCGCTTCTCCAATTTCTCTTTAAGGTGTTTCGCACATGCCTCAGCCGTGGTCTGGTCACCATGCAACGTGTTCTTCTTATTCACGGCATAGGCGAACACGACAGCCGTGGTTTTCTGGTCAATCATCTGAATGCTCGCGGCGTTATCTGAATGAATTTGGCCAAAGACAATCATCTTCGCCCATCCTGGTTTCTTGTCGTCTGACGTTCCCGTAATGATGTAGGCCGCGTGCGCTTGGTCGGCCACGATGGTCAGGGGAACTTTCTTCTTTTGGAGGGCCGCCGCTAGGTAGCTTTCAAAGCCATTCATTGGTGAAATGAAAACCGAGTTTGGCACGACTTCAGCTGTCGACGCTATGACAGCCGGAGCGGTTTTCTGCGGTGCTGTTTGTGCCTGAGCGGAGCCTTGCGCTGGACCCGGTTGCGAGTTTGGTTGCTGCGCCTCGCACATGAGAGGAACCGCAAACATCAACGCAAAAATTGCCAGAACTGCTTTCATCGTTTTCTCCTTTTTCAACAAACCATATGACCCCCTTGATGCTACGTGAGTTTCAGTGCCTTCTAATTGACTCTTCCTTATCATCTACGCGAAAGGCAAACCTGTCCTATTGGCCACACGATTCGGCCCCGCTCAACTCACGAATGTGCCCTTGTAGCAAAGGATGCAAGCCCCTGCGCCAGGCCGGGGTGTCCGATGCACGCGCCCCAGAGCACGGACAACACTCAGGTGTCCCCTGACGAACGCATTCCCAAATGCGCCGAAGGTCCGGCCTTTAGCTGAATACTTGCGTATTCGGGCCTGCTAAGGAGTCTGTGCTTCTCTCAAGTCCGCCCCTCGGGAAGAGCCGCGCAGGGTGGCAGCTTTGCGGGCGATGAGCTCGAAGCCGCGAGCGTGGGCATCTTTCTCCAGCGCAGCCAGGCGTTGATGAGCAACTGTGGTACCCTCCATCACCTCTAGTTCACTGAGCGCCAATCGAGCCTCATATTCCAAGCTCACGAAACCGAGATTCCCGGCCGTCTTGACGCAATTGAGCAAGCCTGAACGACCTTCGCGAGACGACAGAGCGGGATCTCTTATTGCCTTTTGCGTAGCCTTCACGCGGGCTTCGGCAATTACAAACAGCATGTGATTGACCGGATTCTGACTGCTCGCCGAGATCCTACGGCCTTCCTCAATCACACCTTGGGCATCTGCCGTTTTGCCCTGCATCAGCAGACAACGAGTTAGTGCGAAGAGCGCCCGCAGTTCGTCGTCGCGCATTTTTTCGGTTCGGAAGGCAGCCAGGGCATCGCGGATCGCGGGCTCGGCCTGCGTCGCTCGGCCTCCTTCCAGATCCAATACAGCCAACGCCAGGCGGGACTTAGCAGCTTCGAATTTTGCGCCCGTTTTTTCTGCGATGTTCAAAGCTTCGTTGGCGTTCTGGCGAGCGCCAGCCAAGTCAGCTTGAGCAGCACGGATTTCGCTCAATTGACCCAACCCAAGCGCCAGGGCGAAGGAATTGCCGCTTTCGCGTTTTCGTGTTACCGAGGTTTCCGCCTGCTGGCGCGCGGTCTGCAGATTCCCTCGGAGGAAGGCTAGCTCCACCAGATTCGTGATGACAGCTCCCTCCGCATCTTTGGCCCCCGTCTCCCGAACCAGGTTCAACGATTGCTGAAACAACTTTTCAGCTTCTGCGAGCTTTCCCTGCGATAGGAGAGTGCCCCCCACGTTGCTCGCCAGCACAGAGGAATTGAAGCGGTCCCCAACTTTCAAAAATAATGCATAAGCCTGGCGGTAGAGACTCTCTGCCTGCTTCAAATCTCCCCGCGCTTCATAATCGAGGGCCATCTCGTTGAAGCTGACAGCACAGCCCCTATCGTTCCCAGAGGTCTGGTCGATTTTCAGCGCTTGTCGATGAAGGTCCAGAGCTTCCGCCAGCCTGCCCTGGTGCAGTCGAATATCGCCCAGAAACCGCAGCGTCTGCGCGCTATCAAGCGGATTGCCGGCCTCCGCGAAGACGCGCAGCGCCGCTTCGCAGGTGTTCACCGCCTCCTCGACTTGGCCTAGCGTGTTCAGAGCATTGCATTCCATGATCTCTGCTTTGGCTTGTAACTGAGGGGCGCCCTGCAGTTTGGCTTTTTCCGCGGCACGGCGGACCAGCGCCAGGTATTGGTGAACGTTTTTCTCCCCGCGCGCCTGGCGCATGTCAAGGCGTGGGTCGTTAGAAAGCGGTTCAGGCAGACGGCGCAGCGCTTCTACCGTAGCCAGACCCTCTGTCGGCTTGCCTCCAAGCATCTGTGCGTCGGCGAGCAGCAGCCCGTCCTCTAAGCTGTCCGGAGACAAGGTATACAGAGCACGATAGTCTGCAATCGCCTTGTCGATCTTGCCTGACACTTCGTGATAGCGACCCTCGATCAGAAGTCGCTCGGTGCGTGGCAAGCTCGAGGACAGATCGAATGCCTTCTTCGCTTCAATTCGGACTTTCTGGTCGTATCCAAGGGCTTTCCAGGAAGATGCGAGCGCCATGTGTGTCAGGGGAAACTTCGGCTCGGCAACGACAGCCTGCTCGAGCAAATCGCGCGCGCCCACGGCATCGAGGACGCGCAAGCGTGCCAGTCCCTCTGCATACAGCCGAGCAGCTTCGGGATTCGTCGGCAATGATGCTCGAATAGCAGCCTGCTCTGTGGGGGAGGTGGCCGGTACGCCCAGACGTTCGCGCACTCGCGTTCCTGTCTCCGCCACCAACTCAAACAGGTGTTGCTCGGTCCCCGTCGCCGCCATTTCGGCCACCAGTTCGCCATTTGTGGCGTCCTCAAGGCGAAGGTCCATGCGGATGCGGCGATTGGGCGACGATCCCACTGTGGTGTAGGAACCCACGACGAGTACGTCCGCCTTCAGGTTGTTTCCTGCGAGCACGGCGATGTCTCTCCCCAGGGTGCCAGCATTTTCCAAGTGCAGTTCCCGTCTTACGCGGGCCACATCCTCACCGGGAATTAACCGCAGTTTTTCTCCTGCTGCCAGTTCCGTGCTCAGCATCTCCGAGATGGCCGTAGAAAGCCAAGCATCATCCGAACGGCCGGAGACGTTGTGGAAATCCATCACGGCCACCGACCGCCGGAGCGCTAGCTCCATGCCTTGTGCTGGCGGCACCGCTTGCTTTGCGGATCTCACCTGCGGAGTCCTCTTCGCCAGCATGACGACAACTATTGCCAGCGGAATGAAAACCACAACCGTGACGAAAGCGCGTTGCCTCAAACGCCGCGGCCGAACGAAAAGTGGCTCAGGCGTGGAAGGTTTGGCCACTCCAGAAGTCTCGAGGGGCACAGGCGCGAGATCAGGGGCAGTCACAGGAGCTTTGATGGAGAGGGGAGCAATAAAGCGATACCCGCGACGCGGAATTGTCTCAATGAAGCGGGGATTGTCGGCATTATCGCCAAGGGCATCGCGGATCTTCTTCAGCGCGACCTTCAAAACGCTGTCGAACTCGACAAAGGTATTCTCCGGCCACAGCTTCTCCCGAAGCTCCCCTCGCGTGATGACCTCGCCAGGTCGCTCCAACAGAAGCACGAGCATGCGGAACGGCTGATCTTGCAGCCGCACGCGCTCGCCTTGCCTGAGCAGTTCTCCCGAGGCGGGATCGGCCTCGAACAACCCGAAGCGAAAAACATTCCTGTGTCCGGCTGGACCTGCCACCGTGCTCCCTCAACCCTCAAGCGCAGTACGCAGAAGTCTATCACTAACTTATCTGGGCCGTACTCGGCAGTTAACGCATCCTTGCAACTGCCACTGGAGCGGTTACTTACCTGTTAACCGAATTTTTACGGCCTGTTTACTTGACGCTTCGTGCAGCCGGGCAGAGACTCCGCCTCTAACGTCGGCAGTTCCGCGGTCGGTTCGCCGTCGTGGACAACGCGAGCACGAGCGTGCTCGTGGCGCGGATTGCGAATCTGCCACGAAAGGAGTAACTCCATGGAACACCCAGTACCACGCTTTGAGCCGCCGCTGTCGTGCCAGTTCATGCCGGTACGGCCACCGTCCCTGACGGCCTTGCTGGCCCTCGTCCTACTGCTGTCCTTGCCAATATCGCTTGCGGCGCAAGCGAGGAGCGGGAGTGCCTGCGACGGTGCTGGCACGATCGGTGAGACAGCTTTTACGGGCCTTCCCCAAGGTGGGAACGATCCCAGCGACCTCCTGTCGTTCAGGATGTCTTCGTCTCGCAAGCCCGACGGCAGCATCGCGCCCGGGACTCTTTGGCTGTGTAAACCCGTGGACAGCAACTCGACGGGGCTGCTGCTGGCGGCGCTCACGGGTAATCCGGTGGCTTCGATACGCCTCGAGATCGCCAAGCCCAACCCGACGACGGCATCGGTAGTTATCGTCCTGAAAAACGTGTTGGTGACCTCCTTCTCCCTGGCGTCGAGCTTGGACAGGCCACTCGAAGAGATTGAACTGCTGTCGTGCGATGTGGAGATCACCATCAATCCTGAGGAAGGACCGCCCAGGACGTTCTTTCAACGCTGTGGGCCGCCTGGCACCTAGACGAGGTAGGGAAGCGGCGCTGAGCTGGGCGCATGGAAAGGCGAACCCATGGGGGCCGTTGGGAGTGTTGTTGAGCAGACAGGAAATGTTTTTGAAAAAAGGAGGAACGCAATGTTCTTGAGGAAAGGGAAGTACACAATGAACGCGCGGGGCGCAGCAGGCTTCAGCCTCATCGAACTCGTGGTGGTGATCGCGATCATCGCGATTCTGATCAACATGATCCTGCCCGCCGTACAGAAGACTAAGAAGACATCCGCCAAGCTGTCTGGCAGCACGCATTTCCAGGTGAAGACGTTCGGCGGACGACTGGGATCCTTTGCCGACGCGGCCGGGCCATCCCTGCAAGCTAATGCATGGCGGGTAGTGGCCGGCACGGCAAACGGTCCGGAAGATGCAGTGCTGGACCCAGATGCATTGCAGGCACTTTACGACGACCTTCTGGGTCGCGGCGTACAGGGCAATGATTTGCAGCGTCAGGCCGACGATCTTCTGGCGATGACGGATATCCCACCGCAGGATCGGGAACTGCTGCTGGATGCGAAGAGCGACCTCAGCGAGATCTTGGATGGGATACAGAAGCTGAAAGCAGTTCTCGTGAGTCGAGTCACAACCACGGTGGAGTAGCTGCGAACGAGCAGCCAAGCTGGATCTTGAAACGTATTGGGATTGTTGGGGATCCGGAATTAGGGCCAAGGCGAGCTTCCAGAGCTGGCTTCCGAAAGGCTCTTGGTGGTTTTCTCGAAAAGCCCTCAGGGGCAAGCGCCGCAATCTTTATGCGGCTTGAGCGGAACGGCTTAGAGCCGTGGCGATTGTGGGCATTGTGCCGTGCAACGTGAGTGCGGAAAACGGGGCCATCAAAGCGGGCGATCTGCTGGTGACTTCCTGGACCCCCGGCCATGCCATGAAAGGCACCGACCGCAGCCACATGCTGGGTGTCGTGGTGGGCAAGGCACTGGAACCGCTGCCCTCAGGCAAGGGAGTAATTCAGGTGCTGGTGGCATTGCAATGAATTTAATGTCGTGTGCTGACAGACGGCGCTAACTGGCCGGAACGCCACGGGTAAAGGCCGTGCCTTGTCTATCCCGAAACAACGATCACAGAGACTGGCCATGAGGACTTCTCCTGTGCGCCGGTTAAACCGGCGAGGTGTAGTGAATGCAAAAGTCATACGAATGGGATGTAGCGACCCACATCGGCCCCGAGTCATGCGGAGCCGCTCGCAAGGGCGGCGTCGAAGCATGGACAGGGGAACGTGCGG
>DATNLZ010000072.1:0-6932 GCA_035602605.1 Candidatus Dormiibacterota bacterium | reverse complement strand
GGATGTAACTTACTTCTTCTCAGTTGGATAAACGAACTCAATGCCGGTGTTATCACCGGGGTAGAACCACGCCTTTAGCGCTTCTGGTTGGCCGGAGGGCCGCTCTTCGAGCTGAAGGATGGCCTTGTCTGGGGTTTCCATCCGAGAGTCCGAAATACCCCGGACCGTCGTAATCAAGTGCGTCTCGTCAGCATTGAAAATTGCGACGAGGGTGAGATCGTTGGAATCCAGCAGCTTGAATACGTAGGTGCCCGCGGGAAGAACTTTCCCGGGAACCTGGATGGGTTGATTGACAGTCACAATCGTTTTCTTATCCGCCATGTCGGCCCGACCCATTGGGACAAAGAAGGTCCCCAAAAGCATCAGGCAGATCATGCCAGTAAACATTTTACGGTACATAGTTGAATCTCCTTTCTTAGAGAACCGCGCTTCAAAGTTCATATCGTCGCGGAATTCAGTCGTGTTATAGAAAGGCATGCTTGATACCAAACCGCATCGAAAACGAACGCGCGGAAAGGACATCATTTCAGTGACTTAAGCGGGTTGCGCGTTTTTCTCAAAGTGCGACTTTACCGGCGCGAGTCTCCGCCGTGGCACGGTGTCAGACTTGTGACGCGAGGGTCCAGGGAAGGAAGAGGGCAGCAAACACCGACGGGCAGAGGAACACGAGAGCCTCAGCGTTGAATGCTCGAGACGGGGAAGTCGTTCTCAGCGGGACTCCATCTTGCGAGAGGGACGGCAGCATTACTTGGAATTGCTCGTCAGTTTGCCGCAGCATTCAGGGCGTGCGGGAAGGGCGGAGCGATCCCAGCCGCCACCGAGAGCCTGAACGAGTGTGACTGCGTCCACCATGCGGCGGCCGAGAATATTTACGGCAGTGAGTTCGTCGGAGAGGGCAGCACTTTGAGCGGTGGTCACTTCCAGATAACTCGTGACGCCGCCCTTGTAACGTGTCCAGGCCAGTTCCAGGTATTTCTGGGCTGCGATGACGGCTTTGTCCTGAACCTGGGCTTCGTGCTCGAGGATTCGCAACGCGGCTACGTTGTCTTCGACCTGTTGGAAGCCGGTCAGGACGGTTTGGCGATAGTTGGCGACGCTTTGATCGTAGAAAGCGATGGCCTCGTCTGAAGCAGCCCGGCGTCTGCCCACGTCGAAGAGGGTCCAAGCTGCGGACGGGCCAAACGACCACAAAGCACTGGGGCCAGATATCAATATCGAAGGAAAGCCACTTTCGAAGCCTCCCGCGGCGGCCAAATTGATGAGCGGATAATAGGCGGCCTTGGCCACTCCAATCTGCGCGTTGGCGGAGGCCATGCGCCGCTCCGCGGCTGCAATGTCAGATCGGCGCTCGAGCAACTCTGAGGGCAAACCAGCGGGAATCGCGGGAGGGGGCATAGTGAGAGGAAGGGGAGCGAGGGTAAAAGACGCTGGCGGCTTCCCCATCAGAACTGCAACGGCGTGTTCGTATTGCGCGCGGGCAACTCCAACATCGATGGCCTGAGCGCGAGTGGTCTCGAGTTGAGTCCTGGCCTGCTGGACCTGCAGTTCGGAATCAATGCCTCCTCCAAATCGGCTCTCGATCAATTCCAGGGCTTGCTCATACTGTGTTACGGTCGAGTTCAGAAGTTGCTCCTCGGCGTCCAGGAGGCGGGCCTGATAGTAGAACAATGCCAACTGCGTATGCATAGACAGGTTGACGGTTGCCAGGTCGGCGGCGCTGGCTTGGGCCTGGTCGCGATAAGATTCGACGGTGCGGCGTATGCGTCCCCAAGCGTCGACCTGGTAAGACCATTCGAAGGGAATTTGTATGTCGGTGAAGGTAACGCCATTGAATGTTGGGCTGCGGGGTTGTCGATTTGTGGAGTAGTGGTTGCGGGTTACCGACGGATTCACGGTCAATGTTGGGAAGTAATCGGCGCGGGAGTAGCGGAGCACTGCGCGAGCCTGAGTATATGCGGCCTCGGCGGCTTTCAAATTTTGGTTGGAGACGTTGACCTGTAGTTCGAGGGCGTTCAGTTGCGGGTCCTGAAAAATCTCCCACCAGTTGCCGCTGAGATGCTCGTCGCTCGGCTGGGCAGGCTTCCAATCGCCGACTTCTTTATAGACTGGCGGAACTTCCGCCGCGGGGCGCTTATAATTTGGTCCAACCGTGCAACCCGCTAGCAGGAGGATGCTCAGGACACAGATGCTGCCCGCGATGTGCTTGCGGACTCGGACCTCTAGTTGGGGGGCGCAGAGGGAACTCACTTCGTCGCTCCTCCTGAGGCTGCCTGCGGCTGGGGCGGTGCTATCTGCACTTTCTCGCCAGCCACGATGGAATCTGGCGGGCTCGAAATGACTGATTCGTTGCCCTGCAGACCCGAAATGATTTCGATCGTATTGCCGAAGTCACGACCAGGCATTACCGGAACCAGCTTCGCGTTCCCGTTCTCGACAATGGCGACGTTTAGGCCTTCCTTCCGAAAGAGAAGAGTATCTACCGGCAAAATGTAGGTGGAGGCGTGCCCAGGTACCTTGAAATGGACTTCCGCATAGGCGCCCGAAAGCAATTGCCCTGACGGGTTATTCACGTCCACTTCAGCCAGCAGCGTTCGCGTTGTGTAGTTAATGGCCTCGGCAGTGCGCACCAGTTTCCCTGTGAAGGTACGTCCGGGAAACTCCGCCAATGTCAGATCTGCGGTTAGACCCGGCGTGGTTGCTTGGGAATATTCTTCAGGTACATTGACGTACACGCGTAGCACGCCGGGCTGCGCCATATGGAAGAGATCGGTCCTTGCGTTGGCATTGCTACCCGCGTTTATCAGATCCCCTATATCGGTGTTTCGCGCGGTAATTACGCCGTCGAACGGAGCGTAAACCTTTTCAAAAGATACCAGCGCGGAGTACTGCTCGACTACTGCCTGGTCTGCCTCGACAATCGCTTTATTCGCGTTATAAGTACCGACGGCATTGTCGACGTCCTGCTGGGACACAGCATTGGTTTTCTTAAGTCCTTGATAGCGGTCTTTGGTGATTGTAGCTAGCTCGAGATTTGCTTGTGCGGTTAACAGATTGCTGCGCGCTTGCTGGAGCTGCTGGTCGACTTCAGGACTATCAATAACGGCAAGCAGTTCTCCTTTCTTAACATGCGCCCCTATATCAAAGTACCAACGCTTTAGATAACCGTTCGTTCGCGCGAAAATCGGCGACTGCGTAAACGGTTGGACGTTGCCCGGCAGCGTAATTTCCTGCAACGGCGCGGCCCGCTTAGGCGCAACGACCGAAACTGTGGGTACGGCCATGTCCGCGGTTTCACCGCGGAGGGCGGCGCTGGTGTGGATGCGCTCGAGAATGCCGGAAACCAAAATCCCGGCGAATACTAGAAAAACTATGAGCACAATGATCCAGCCTCGTCGCGGTGGATGTTGCGTGGCGACGTTACCCGGCGATTGTGGTTCTTGCACGTGAACCCGTCCTTCTGTTTCCGATTGCATTGGCATCACCCTTCAAATCCGATTTCGCAAGTCTATGGTTGAATACTGGTCTCCGCAGGCCGATGGCGCAGCCCATGCAGAATGCTGTACACCGTCGGAACGAAGAACAGCGTGGCCACCGTGGCGAACAGCAATCCGCCAATCACGGCGCGGCCAAGCGGAGCATTCTCCTCCCCACCGTCTCCCATTCCCAGCGCCATGGGCATCATGCCTATGATCATGGCCAAAGCTGTCATCAGCACCGGGCGGAAGCGAGTGAATCCCGCCTGCAGCGCGGCGGCAAGCGGGTCTTTGCCCGCTTCCATCTGTTCGGTGGCGAATCTCACCACCAGGATGCTGTTGGAGGTGGCGACGCCCATACACATGATCGTCCCGGTGAGTGCCGGCACACTTAACGTGGTGTGCGTCACGAACAGGAGCCACGCGATTCCGGCCAGCGCCGCCGGTAGCGCGCAAATGATGATGAAGGGATCCAGCCAAGACTGAAAGTTCACCACGATTAGCAGGTAGACAAGGATGATGGCGAACGCCAGTCCCGTTAGCAGGCCGACATACGAGGTGCGCATGGTTTGCACTTGGCCGCGCATGACTACTTGCGAGCCGCGTGGCAGATTCTTCCGAGTTTGATCAATGATGCGCGTGATGTCTTTGGATACGCCGCCCAGGTCGCGGCCCTGCACCGCCCCGAAGATGTCGATAACTGGCTGAATGTTATAGTGCGAGACAACGGCCATTCCCGTTCCTCGCTGCGTCGAAGCGAAGCTCGCGAGTAGCGAGGGCGGGGCGCTCGGACTAGGTCCGGTGATTGGCATGTTTGCCAGGTCCTGGAGCGTGTCCACGCGGTACTGCGGGGTTTGCGTCGCTATCTGATAGCTGACGCGATTCTTCGGGTCGACCCAGAAGGTTGGAGAGGTCTGAAAGCTACCGCCGAGTGAAATTAATACGTTCTGCGCGATGGACGACGCATTGAAGCCGACCTGTTGCGCTTTTGTGCGATCCACCGAAAGGTGCAGGTAGGGTTCATCGAACGGCTGTTGGATGCGCGCGTCAGCGATCCCCGGTACGTATTTGACTTGCTCAAGCAATGCGTTCGCGTACTGTTGATTCCCCTCTAGGTTGTTGCCCACCACTTGAATGTCGATCGGAGCTGGCAAGCCAAAGTTCAGAATCTGGGTGACCATGTCCGAAGGCAGGAAAGAAAAGGTCACCCCCGGAAATTCCTTGGGCAGACTAATTCGCAGGTCGTGAATATACTTATCCGTCTTGTGATTATTGACCGCAAAAGTGGCCAAAATATCCGCGTCTGAGGTGCCCACGGTTCCCGTGTTGTTATACGACGTGTTGATGCCGCTGTACGGGAGCCCAATGTTGTCAATGATGTTGGAGATCTCCCCCGGTGGGAGCTGCCGCCGAATCGATCGCTCGATTAGGTCACATAGCCGCGCCGTTTCTTCTATACGTGTGCCGGTTGGGGCACGCACGTGGAGATTGAATGAGCCGCTGTCGACGCTTGGGAAGAAGTCTTGCCCCAACCAGGGAACGATCAACCCCAGCGAACCGAGACACACGGCAAAGAATGCGATTAAGAACGCACGACGCTGTTGAAGGCAACGTTCGAGCACCCCGTGGTAACTGTCTCGGAGACGCTCGAACGCTTTCTCGAAGCGAAGCTGCATACGGACCAGTGGATTTCGCGATGGCTTGGCATGCTCCGCGTCATGTTCATGGCCGCGCAACAAAAATTTCGCCATTGTCGGAACCACCGTGCGAGAGAGGAAATAGGAGGCCAGCATTGCAAAAACCACGGCCTCGCCGAGTGGCACGAACAGGAACTTCGCGACACCCGACAGGAGGAACATAGGAAGGAACACAATGCAGATCGACAGCGTAGCCACAAATGCCGGCGCAGCGATCTCTTGAGCGCCATCGAGGATGGCGTGTTCGATTTCCTTTCCCATGGCGATGTTTCGATTGATGTTCTCGATCTCGACGGTCGCGTCGTCGACAAGAATTCCGACTGCCAGGGCCAGCCCGCCTAGAGTCATAATGTTGATCGTTTCACCCAGCGCGCTGAAAAGGATGATCGAGCAAAGGATGGCAAGAGGTATTGAAACAGCAATGATGATCGTGCTTCGCCAGCTCCCGAGAAAGATGAGAATCATTACAGCGGTAAGGCAGGCGGCAATTACTGCTTCTCTTACCACCCCCTGTATGGACCCATTCACGAAGATGGATTGGTCCGCCAGAGGTTTAATATCCAGCGCCGGCGGCACGGTGGTCTTGATCTGCGGCAACAGAGCCTTGATTCCGGCAATGATGGACAGTGTCGACGCAGTGCCGTTCTTTTGCACCGTCAAGAGAGAAGCGCGTTGCCCGTTCACGCGCACAATGTTCGTTTGCGGTGGAAAGCCGTCGCGCACCCAAGCGACATCACTGATGTAGATGGTCGTGCTGCCGATCGTCTTGATAGGGATGCGGTTGAGTTGTGCGATCGTCTCGGGAGCCGCGTTGGGGATGTCAACGTCATATTCCTTCAAGCCGATTTTGGACGTACCGGTTGGCAAGATCAGATTCTGAGCGGTGATGGCGTTGACGACGTCCAAGGGCGAAAGACCTTTCGACTGCAAGGCCGCAGTGTTCAGGTCCACTTGTACCTCGCGCTGCTTTCCCCCGTACGGATAGGGGACTGCTGCACCCGCCACGGTGACCAGCCGCGTGCGAATAAAATTCAGACCATAATCGTTCAGTTCCTGCTCCGACATGCCGTTGCCGGATAGTCCGAGCTGCAGGATTGGGACCGTCGACGCGCTGTAGGTGATGATCAAAGGCGGCGTGGTGCCCTGCGGCAATTGTCTGAGTTGTGTTTGGGAACTTGCCGTGATCTGGGCGATGGCCCTGTCGATACTCACGCCAGGTTGGAAAAACACTTTCACTACCGCAATCCCATAAAGCGACTGCGATTCCACGTGCGAGATGTTATCGACGACGGTGGTCATATTGCGCTCCGTGACGGAGATAATCCTGTCGGCCATCTCCTGCGGCGGGAGCCCGTTAAAGTTCCAGATGACGCTGACGACTGGAATATCGATGTTGGGGAAAATGTCCACCGGCGTGCGCACGATGGCCAGCGTCCCAAGAAGGAAGATGAGGATAATGAGCACAACGATGGTGTGCGGTTCCTTCAGCGCCAGCCTAACAATCCACATGATTCACTGCCCAATCTTTCCGTCCGGCTTGGCCGGACTGCATCAACCAAATCGAACTTACGGCCGGTGCTTCGGCGTCTTTGCATCCAGCGTCGAGATCAATTGCCGGGCTGCTGGGGGTACGCTGACCTTTCCGGACAGAACGATATCTTTCGCGGGAATCTTCCTGCCATACACACGGCGATTGTCGCCGCCGTCCGGGCGAATTGTAGAGCCTTCCAGGGACACTCCGGCAAACAGACCGCGCGCCCTT
>DATNLZ010000065.1:0-37972 GCA_035602605.1 Candidatus Dormiibacterota bacterium | reverse complement strand
TTCGCGCTGTTCCCGCTCCAGTTGCAACGGGGCCAGGGGTCGTCCTAAGTTCATAGGCACCTCCATTCTCCATAGAAGATGCCTAAGGGGAAAACAGTCGCGCAAGAATTATATTAGTTACTTAAGGGACACAACACTAGCATTCGACACAAGAAGGGAAGTACGGGAACAGGAGCTGCGCTCGCGCGCGTCTTTGGCTCGCTGACGTGACTATTCCAGAGGATTCTTGAAACTCGGATTTCGTCACCTCCGAAGTCCGGCCATTGCAGTCCGCGAATCTCCGAATGCCTCAAGCCAGTAAATGCAGCGACGGCTATTACAGTTCGCGCCGGCTCAGGAGTCGCGCCGAGCATTATCTGAATCTCCTCAAGACTGTACGCGTAGGTGTCTCTGCTTTGCTTGCCCCTCGGAATACTTGCGTCACGCATTGGATTTATCCCATCCAGCGCTCCTTGCCTCTTCGCGAAGGTGAAAACACCCGATAGGAACGATTTTACGTGCTTCAACGTCGTGTGCGATAAGTCCCACTCGTGGGCCACAGCCGCGAGCAGTCGATCTCCCTCCACACAGCGGAAATCACGAAGCGATATGTCAACGTTGCCCTTCAAGAATTTGCCCTTCAGATACCTTTTGAAAATGTCGCGGTATCCCTTTGCAGTCGAAGGCCGCTTCTGTTCGCGAACGTAAGGCAAATAATAATTCGTGATCCATTCTTCGACAGAAATGGTTGATTCCGCCTGGGCCCGGCCCGAGTTGATTGGACCCAGAATCTCGAGCGCCAGTGACTCGACTGATTTTTTCGACCGGTATCGATCACAAAAAGGCGCCAGCCGACGGCAGATTCGCACGCGCGTGGGCACGCCGTTCTTCATCACACTGTCCCGATACCGTAAGAACCAGCTTGCACCCTTACGAAAGACTTGGCCTTTTTGCATCACCTTCCTCCGTAGTCGCAAGCCATTCTACGATGCGTGTCCAGTTGAAGCGAACGTACCGCCCGATTCGGTAATGGGGGATAGGGTCTAAACAACGGGAACGGGTCTTTTCAAAAATCCAACTCTTCGGAACCTTTAACCTCGCTGCCAACTCTTCAGGCGTGAGGATGTTATGAAAATCTACCGATTGATCTAGAGTGGCGAAACTTACTGTTGGACGCATACTTAGTTCATCCGCTTAAGCGCCATCTGCTCCAAGGTAATCCCTTCGAATCTTGATGGTGTTTTCGAACTTATAGTCAGTATCTAGTCCTCGCGATACGCTCCAAGAATTCGAAAGACCATATCCAGTGTTTCTAATCGAGTCGTCCAATCGGGGACTTCGCGTTGGTCTGTTATCTTGCCGCGATACTTGAAATAAACTGTCTTTTTCGCATCGAGGCCCGGTTTTATACTTTTTTCTATCAGTTCCATTAAAGACTTTTCCATATCGTCCAGTAGATCGGGAGCCTTTTCTGCGATCCTCTTTAGCGCCAAATAGCCCGCCTGGCCTGCGTATTTTGGGCTGTAACCGGCACGTCGGGCCGCTTCTGACACAGACTTGGAGCGTGGCAATTCTTCGAGAAATTTGCTCTGTCGTTGACTCAGCTTACTCATTTAGCTTGGCCGCCTAAACCCCTATTCAGTATGGTTGGTTTTAACGGTCACCTGGTTTCTGAAGAGCGCCACTGTTTTGCAAAGGCCACGTCTCTTCTGATTTGGCGTTCTTCGGTAACCCTTTAAATCAACTCAGGATGATCCATTGGCTTGACCGAAGACTGCCAAGTCCGAGGTATGGTCATCGTTGGCGTTCTTCGGTAACTCCCAGACCCACTCACTGCCGGTCCCATAGCCACTGCGTCGTGCCCTCGCCCCCAGTAATTTCTTCGCTCGCTCAAGCGTCCGGCGGGCAAAACCGGACGATTTAGCCACACGACTGACTTCGTTTGCTGCCAACGGGCCATCCGCGAGGATCGTTCTAAGGAATAGCTCCGCTTCCTCGACGGCGTTCCGCGCCTCGCTGTCTTCTGGCAGCGCGAGGAGAGCAGACGCGCGGTGTCTAGATTCCCCACCCCAATGCACTCTTATTGAGCCCCGTTCCGGCGTTATGGAATAACGAAGAGAAGATGGGCACGGCCCGAGATTGGTCTTGGTCACAGCCAAGACTCGGACCTCGCCGTTCTCGTCATCAGGGTCGCGGGCCACTAGCAGCCCACTTCGTGCCGCGCCGATGATTCCGATGCTGCCCCCTCCGCGATAAAGGGGATTTCCATCCAGTGCCTTGTTTAGATGACGGACAGTCAGTACTGCGGCCTTGATGCGCTCCGCCATCGTTGCTAGAGGGGCCAATGCTCTCCGTATGTCCTGGTCTCTGAACGAATTTGTAGCTCCGCTTAGGAACGCCATGAGTGGGTCAATAACGATAAATCGCGCATCAACCGACACAGCCGCGCGTTCTATAGTTGCCAAATCTCCGGGGATTGCTGGCTGTCGCTCGCCGGAAGAATCGGTAATCGTTTTGAGAATTCGGACTCGATCAAGGTTTGCACCCATAGCTGCGAGGCGCGGGACAATCGTGTCCGCCTCTCCGTCTTCCGCGTTCATGATAAGTACGCCGCCTTCGATACCACGGGTGTCGTCTGGCATCGAACGGCCTGTCGATATGCGTGCTGCAAGATCGATGGTGAGCGCGGATTTTCCCAGCCCGGGATCACCGTCCAAAACTGTTATTTTCCCCAAAGGGATACGGGCATCCCAAACCCATTCAACGCGTTCGATCTGAACCTCTGAGGCCAGCACGCCGGCAATATAACCGGCGCTTAGAGTACCCAACGACCCTACACGGTTCTGCATTCGTTCTACGACTTCTGGAGCTTTGGCGTTGGACTCTAGGGCATCGTCCATAATCGTCTGTCCGACATGAGCCACGGTTCGGAGAACAGATGCATCGTGCACAATGCGCGCCCACTGGCGTACGGGAGCGAGTCTAGGCATTCCATCCGCGAGAGCGGAGATAAAGGCAGCTCCCCCTGCATTGCGTATGATCGGATCGTCCCGGAGGGCGTCGGAGAGCGTGACATGATCGATTAACTGCCCTCCAGAGGCAAGCATTTGCATTGCTCTGAAGATATGGCGGTATGGGGCCAAGAAAAAATCGGCAGCACTCACGGTCGACTCGACCACCCGAAGGTGTGCGTTGTCCACCAACACGGCACCGAGCATATTACGTTCGGCCTCCGCATTGTGCGGCAGACTCTTCCCGAATGAGTCCGCGTTTGTGACTGTTATACCTAGTTCAGCCACGATTCGAACCGCCCGGGTCCACGCAGGTAGAGGATTGGTCTTTCCGGATGAATGCTTCTAAATCGCTGATGGGAATTACCGTGCGCCGCCCAATCTTGCGAGCTGGAAGCACTTTAGCAGATAAGTACTTCTGGACACTGCGGGGCGAAATGCCAAGTAGCAATGCCGCCTCGCGGATTGAAACCGCGAGTCTATCTAAGTGCGTTCTCATGCGCACAGTTTCCCCTACCTGTGTGCAGGGCGCGAGGACGTGAACAAAACTATTTTTAAAACTGTTCACGTCCTAAACTGGCTATGACCGGGGATTATCAAAGCTAGGAATGCATCGATGAGTTGTGGAAATTTACCATTCAAGGTGAGCTTTTCAACAGCACGATCCGCCCGATGTCTAACGACATCCTCCGCTACACTGTTCTGGCTCGCAGCCGACAGGAGTTCCGCGATCTCTCTGAACCGAGGTTTTCCGGTCTTAAATTTGACGTAATTGCAGAGAAGAACAATGGGTAATCGGTTGCCCATCTGCCGATACGAGAACGCCTTGCGAACTAGTCGGACCTCCCGGCTGCTTGCGAGATGGCGTAGACTTGAGGCAAGGACTCGCACATCTTCCACAATTTTCCTCGGATTTACTTTCAGATCAAAAACCGGCCCAAAAAGAGTTTCGACCGCAATCGACTCTACTGCTTGCGCGGTTGCCTCCAGTTTGCGCGCCAATGTACGCAATTGCGCGGGTTCGGTCACGACTCCCTTTTGCAGATGCGACCACTGCCGAACTGTTGGAGCTCGGGCTGCGAGGAGACGCAACAAATCAGCACGATCACAGCCAACCTTGACGAGCTTCTCCAAGGTCTTCGCCGCGGCTGGATGCTGCCGTATCCGTTCGTCGAGACTTAAGTTCTCTTGTTTTGGAGCAAGGGTAGGCTCCATTCATAAACCTCCCACGACGCTTTAGGAATCTTAATTCATCTGGGAAGCTCCAAGAAGAATTGTTCACGGAGAAATCGGGCCCGGGGGGGGGGGCTCAGGTGATCGAATTGACGGAAGAATCAGAGTATGGAGGCTTTCGAAGGTATTGATGATGTAGACGACGACCACACGGTTTCTAGGTATGCGGTGTCTCGCGTGACGCTGGACACTCAGCCTCGAACTTGAATTGCATGGCCCGTAGTCGCGAAAAGCGCGTGCTTTGACCGATTTTGTCGCATCTCGCTACGATGTTCCATGAAAGCCATTCCCGCCTTGATTCGAACCTAACGAGCATCGTCAGAGAGCGTTACTGAAATAATTTTAATTTATCGTTGACGACTCAATACACGGCGTCTTAAGATGTGAGTATGAAGCTGTATACCACAGTTCAAGCAGCGAATGAGCTTGGTATATCTCGCGACACGCTGTATCGCTGGATGAAGGCGAAGAGGATGAACCCTTCGAAGGTACTCCGCGCCGGGGACGGCGTAAGTTTTCAAGTCCGATTTTGGACAGGTCACGATCTGGCTGGTATCCGACGTTGGATGAAACAGAACCCATACAAGGGTCGGGGAGAAAAGCGCAGTTAGAAAACTCAACGGGACGCGTCGGTGCTCTTAACATCAACGCGTCCCTAACCGAATTGCACAATGGAGGTGCAACGTGGCTACACAGAGTCTATCCCGAATATACGCGTGGCTGTCTACGCGAGAGTTAGCACCACAAACCACGGCCAAGACGTGATGCTTCAGACTCGGGAGCTTGAGCAATTTGCCCAGGCACGGGGTTGGCGGGTTGCGGATTCCTACGTAGACGTAGGAGTGAGCGGCGCGAAAGACTCCCGACCAGAGCTGAACCGGATGATGGCCGATGCCCACAAACGCCGGTTTGATGTCGTTTGCTGCTGGCGCTTTGATAGATTCGCTCGGTCTGTTTCACATTTGCTCAGAGCCTTGGAGACGTTCAACGCGCTCGGCATCGGCTTCGTGTCGTTGGGCGAATCGATTGACACGAGCACGCCAACTGGAAAGATGGTCTTTACTGTCTTAGCTTCCGTAGCGGAACTCGAGCGGAGTCTCATCGTCGAACGTGTCCGCGCGGGGTTGCGGAACGCGGTTGCTAAAGGAAAGAGGCTCGGCCGACCTCGGTCAGTGGTGGATGCCTCAAGAGTTGCATCCCTGCGCTCACAGGGGCTCGGATGGAAGAAAATTGCTGCCGAATTAGGGGTAGGAGTGGGGACGCTATACCGTCTCTCGCTAGGTGGTTCCAAAATTCGGGAAAGGGTTATTTGAACCCAACAGTTAGCCTTCCCCGGATGATCCGGATCGGTCACATTTCCGGTTTCGCGACCAAGACTAGCCCGCCATTGTGCGGTTCAACCCGCAGTTCGCCGCCTGAATTCCGAACGCAGCCCTGTCCGATTGCGGCTCCGCAAGTAGGACATGCAATGGACAACACTTGTTTGATCGTCAAGTCTGTGAATTTCATCGTGTGCTCGGGTCACGGCCACACCTCTACGTCGTTCAGTAAAACTACTGAATCCAACCTAAGGAATGCACTTGAACGAATCATTGACTCGGATTTGCTTGCGCTAATCCACACGAGTTAAAACTAGCGTGAAATAACCTGTACCGTAATCCTGTGCTTGCGAGTATCCTGAATTATGGAATCAAAACGGATTCTCGACGAGGGATGGCCCGCTCTAAGAAAACTGCTTAAATCACTGCCGCTAGGGACGCATATTCAAGAGTATCTTTATAAACTCAGTGAAATCGAAATCAGCGTGAAGGCAGTCAACGACGACGCCGAAGAGTCAGCAGTGCAGGATAACTGGAATCAGCTCATCGACCGATTGAAGAACACTAACGCTAGTGATGGAACCCGCATCATCAACAAAGAACGCTGGGAGAAGTTTTTCCCGCCCATTTAACCTTTTCAATAAACACTTAGGGAGCGCTGACTAATCTCGCATTTGCCCGCTACGAATTCCCATCTTCAGAATGCCATCGCTGTTTAGTTCGCCCTTCTCAAGCAGTTCTATGAGTTCGGCTTCCAGTAAAAGAAAGCTTCCGACGAGAACGACATGGTGACCTCTACGGCTCTGGACCGGGCCTATAAATGGAATATTCTGTGCCCCCAGGAATCGGAGTGCTTTGGTGATTCCTTTTTGCGAAACTCCCGTGGCAGCAGTTGACCTCTACTGCGATACACCATATGTATATAATAGTTCAAGGGTATGCTACTTAAATAGTTAGCAGACTCGCTTGATGTATCGCGGCGTTCTTCTCAGTCAACTTCCCAGAATCAAACCCCAACCTTAGGCAAGTGTACGTGACGCGAAGAATTATTGATCTTGGGTTGCTCGCGATATGATCCCCGGCAGGACATCGTTTGCCAAGTGCTCAACAAACTGACTGGTGGTATTGATCCTTTTCTTGCAGACAGCGCAGCCGGGCACAACAACGCCGCGACCGCCTTGGGCAATCGAAGGCGGGTTCTCAACGAACGTGTCCCAATTATGGCGCTTCAATTCGTTCTGCGCTGCTTGAAGGATTGAGGATTTATCCGCCATGTCAAGCCGGATTCTATCACGCGCCGGACTCAAACCGCCGTGAACTGGACGCGCCAAAGCTTACTTGGTCACAATCTCGCGCCATTCGTTCAACTGCTTCTCTAAATCCCTCGGTGCATTCTTACCGTTCAGGGTGTCCCGCACATATTGCAGCGCAAGTTCTATCCTAATGCGTGTATTCCGTGGGTCTTTGTAGAAATCATCCACGCCAGTTTCTAGCTTGGTCAGACCTACGTCATAGTCGTAGTGTTCAGCGAGTCCCGTCAGGTTTAGAAGAGCATCCGTGCGAGCATTAAACTGAGGGTCGCCAGCCACAAGCTGTTTCTTATCGATATTGAAGATAGCAAGCAAGTTTCGGCGAACAGTAGCCATCGCCGCAACGTACCCATCGACAAAATCCCGCTTCTGTTGTGCTGGGGTGCTGTTCCACCAAGTCCCGTTGTTTAGCGCACGCAGGAACGGATTCGGCTCTGCTAGCGTAGGTGCCTGACTTGTCGCTTGATTTGCTGATTGTCCGCACACTGTTTTGTGTGGGAAGAGAAAGAGAACGAAACAGAAAATCCACGAAAGAGTTCTGCGCATGTGATGCTCCTGCCTCACTCTTACACGAGTTTTATTTGTCGTAAACAACAAAGCATGCCGGGCTAAAATCCGGTGGTCGCGCGGAGCCGGAAGGCGTATTGGGTTGGCACCCCGGTCATTTCTTTAAAAACGAAAAGACAGTTGGGCCGGGCTGCTTTCGATGGCCCTGGGGGTATTTTAGAAATCGAAGAGATGAAGGATGCCAACTAAATAGCCAGCGTTAGGAAGTCACGTGGCATCGGGGCCGCTTCATCATTTTCAATTCACGATTTTTCCCAGATGAATCAGTTCGCATTTCCCGGCCCCTTCATCGGCAGGAATCGTCCTACTCTTCTGAAACATGAACACGCGAAGTAGATAGCGGCCTGTCGCCCAATTGATTGAGTAAACCATCTTGCCAGGCATCGGCCCCTTGAACTCTAAGCTGTAATCCTTGTTGATCTCATCAGGTATGTCTTTCTTAACAGGCTCGTAGAGGTAGTCTTCGCTTCCAACACCTTTGTAATAGGTCTTTACAAACAGACTATCCCTCGCTGGCAACATCATCTTCAGTCTTGTTTTTCCGTTCTTCTTCATCATGTCAAGTACATCGCTCCCCTTGGCAATGATCGCAAATGTGGGGAAATCGTCGTCACGGAAGCAGACGTACTCATCCTTATAATGATTGAAAGTGTTCGCGGCTTTCAGTTCGTTGAAGTAGTCATGCGCCGTTTGCCCAGAAGCCGAAGCCGTCAACGTCGAGCAAAGCAGCAATTTGAAAAGACACCTCATCGGAGGCCCCTTAACTCAGATACTTACCACAAAATACGAGAGAAGGCTTCGTCATTCAGTTGCGATAGGCGCGGCAAGAGTGGCGACGACGGAAGCCGATCCCGCCCAAAGACCGCAACCTGAAGTACAATCCCCAGCGAACCAAAAGCGGCTCTGTTTAGGCACATCAGCGCCATAGTCTATTCTTGATATAATCCTTCAAGATGAACAAGGAACACATCCTCCAAGAAATCAAGAGAACCGCCCAAGCCAACGGCGGCGTGCCCCTAGGTTGGCGCAAGTTCGTCAAAGAGACAGGCATCAGGGAAGCGGATTGGCTGGGTACGCACTGGGCAAGATGGAGCGATGCTCTACGCGAAGCTGGCTGCACTCCAAACCAAATGAATACTGCTTATGATGAATCGTTTGTTTTTGAAAAATTCATTGCACTGGCGCGAGAACTGAAAAAACTTCCGGTCAGGGGTGATTTTCTCTACAAGACCAGACGTGATTCTACTTTTCCAAACGCCAAAACCTTTGCGAAGTTCGGTTCAAAGGCAGAGCTTGTGAAAAGTGTGAAGGAGTACTGCCAGAATCGTGAAGGATACGAAGATATTGTGCTCCTGTGTGAGGGTTACGTTTCGCATGTCAATCACGATTCAGAAACGGTTGACCCTTCCGACGGAGAAATGGGCTTTGTCTACCTGATGAAATCTGGAAGGTCCTACAAGATTGGTAGGACCAACTCAGCCGGGCGAAGAAAGTATGAGCTTGGGATACAGCTTCCTGATCCGCTGAAAACTGTCCACGTCATCAGCACGGATGACCCAATCGGCATTGAAACCTACTGGCACAATCGCTTTGCGGCGAAACGAAAAAACGGAGAATGGTTTGAGCTTGACGCGGCAGATGTCAACGCATTCAAGAGACGCAAGAGTTTCATGTAGGACTGTGTTGCAATGCCCGTTTGACCCGTAGCCAGTCTTCTTTTTGTTTATCAAGATTCCGATATGTATTCAGGATTCGCGCCCCACAGTGGTACATGGGAAAGAACAAGGTGCCTTGGGGCAGCATGAACCCTTTCGGATAGTTGACCGCCTGGTTGAATAAAGCGGGCAAAACTCCGAAAAGCAAGGCCACGGATCGATATGCATGCTCGCCGAGCGTAACGAGAACTCTGGGTTTAACAATTTCGATGGTTGGCTTTAAAAACCGCTCGCCACAGTTTCGGAACCACTCCTTATTCACAGGTGCTTGACAACCACCTTCTTTCAAGCAAAGGACCGCATTCGTTAAGAATACTGCATCCATGTCCAGGCCGACCGAACGCACTAGACCAACTAGAACTTTATTAGTCGCATTCTGCGGGTCTTCAATTCCGCGATGCCCGATGTAGGCTGTCGTGTCACCCCAATCTTGTCCGACTACCATCAGTTCGGCATTTAGGTTTCCATGCCACTTTGACCAGGGACCAATGTGATCGGAATCATAGAGTCCATCGCCGCACACAGCCGGATTGGTCAGACCAAGAGGTTCGCAGAGGCGACACTCTTTACGGTCGCGTACTAGGGTCAGGTAGATTTCGGACATAAGGACTTTATATCCTCACGAGCGCTGGAATATCAGTCCCAAACTCACGGCGTATGATAGCTGATTCAGTACCTTCACGCATATGTTAGAGTTGGGCAGCCATATTAATGAAAATATCGGATCAGCCTTACATGGACGCTGGTGTCCGACTCACACAAAAGGTCGTTGACAGTTTGCAGCTACAAGGTTGGCAGAACGCCTCGCTAGAATATACACGCGAGGAGGCCAACGCCATTGACGCGAGTTTACGCGCCTTTCAGCAAATCGCTAATGACGTGATGGGCGGAACAGCAGTCTTCCACCGCGAAGCAGCAGAGCCGAATGCAGACCGCACAAGCACTGGAAGACTTGGCCGGTCAGGGCTGGAAATTCTCGGATAGGTCAGAACTACCGGAAAACTGGAAGGCGCGTGTTTCTACGTATCTAAAGGCGTGGGCTTGTTACGTGAACCCCGAAGTTTTGCTGCTAATGGGCGAGATGTTAAGCAAAGCAGGATACAAGACGGAAGCCAAGGAAACCTACAGCGTGGTGCTTCTCTTTCCCACATACGCAGACACATTTTTCGGTAGCAGCGACAAGACCGCCGAGTTAACCAGTTCAATCGTGCGTCAAGCAGAGGGAGCACTGCGAAATCTCTAAGTGTCTTACGCTTGTGCGGCAAGTACCCCGCATATCCGCCCGCCGCGACAAGCTTTTGTCATTCAGTTAAAGGAAGCGCGTCAAGAGTGGCGGCGGCGAAACCCGAAGCAATGACATGGTTCAGAATCCAAACCCCCAAGACGCCCGAGAAGTGATCGCCGTGATTCTACAGTCCTGGCCGCTGTATCGACGTTTCCGTTACGACGGGAGCTTGCTGCTAAACACAGATGAGCGCGGCCTTTATACGGCGAACTCGTATTTCCTATTACCTGAAGAAATAGTTTTACTCTGCCCGAAGTGCTCCAAAGAACAGCGATGGAGTGGCATAAATAGCAAGGTGTACCCGACTGGCTCTTTAAACACCACGATATACCGTTGCAAGAATTGCGGTCAGTCGCGGATCAGCTATTTCTTCTCTTGGACCGAGGCGAAAAGCGGCGGCGGGGAATTTTTTAAAGCAGGTCAGTATCCGGCGCTATCATTCGATCCGCCTGCAAACTTGAAACTCGAAACAGAGGATCGTGACTTTTATAAGAAGGCCCTGACCAGTCGAAACTTCTCGTTCGGAGTAGGAGCGGTATCCTACTTGAGGCGAGTTGTCCATAATCGTATGGACGCATTGCTGGACTTGGTTGTTGAAACGGCAAGGGCCTCAGGCGTTCCTGCTGAAAAACTAGCCGATGTCGCAAAGGTTCGTGAGAGTCGAAGATTTGAAGATAAAGTTGAGTTTGCGTCCTCGATACTTCCGGGCCACCTTAAACCTGATGGACACAATCCCTTTGATGTGCTGCACGACTTCACAAGCGAGGGGCTTCACTCCAAGACGGAGGATGAGTGTCTGGTGGTTTTCGACAAGGTCAAATTTGTTTTCGAATATCTTTTTCGTCATCTCACCATTGGCACTGAAGATGCCAAGCTGTACGTTAAAAACTTAACAGCACTCGCGAGCAAGAACGCAACCAAGAAGTAGGCACGGCATCGGCGCAATTCGATCCCGCCGAAGTGACCGCGACCTGAAGTACAATTCCCGCATGTGGCCTGGGCTGGTTGAAGACTGGTGTCGCGCGGAGCAGGACAAAACAGGAACCGTTTCCAAAATGTAGAGGACTAAATTCAAGGCTAACTCGACTCGGCTAGGCTCCCGCCGATTTCTCTTTTTCTTTCTCAGGAGTCATTGCCTTCTGCCACTTGACACTATCTTCTTTGAACATTTCCAAATCGTCCTTATCAGTGGCAACTAGTGCGATGGGAAACCAGCCGACTTAGGATGGGAGTGGTACCTAACGTGGCGCATGAGGGCCTCAATCTGAGAAAGCGACGAGGCGGAGCGTTCGAGAAATGGTGTGGATCACTTTGACGGGGGTTCCGAAAACCCCTTCTCTCGCGGTGCCGTAAGTCGAGAAGAATCAGTAAGGCAAATATGTCGTTCTTCGGGTTCCGAAAACAGATGTTTTTGAACTAGCTTAGGTCCAAAAAGTAGAAGTCAAGATTCTGGGTACTATCTAACCAAGGCTCATCGGCTCATTTCCCATAGTAATGACTGGAGAGTGCCCGTGTCAGCACCAAGTGGTAAACGATGTGGAGGACGGTCAGAACGCCAATCAGCATCAATGAGCCGACAAGAAAGTTAAACCACTTCGGATACCGGCGTTGAAGGAGCACTGGGATTGCCTGCGCGAACCCCTCGTCGAACCTGATCCCCGCATTGACCTGTTCGTAGGTCACAGGCGGGAAATACAGATACGAGACGGTAATTTGTTCTTTCGGCACAAGCGTGGGAATGACGATCTCCCTTTCGCCAGTTGGAAGATTTTCGACGCTGTAGAGAACTCCTGGGAAGATTGTAAAATCCGGAAGAACAAGGTGGCGCAGTCGGACGTTGGTAGCAGCTTTCCGACCTGCATTGTAGAGGATGACCGAATGCGCGTTCACTACGATTGGCGCACCACCTGGCGGCGTGGTGCGGAATGATGATACATGCCCAAAGTAGGAGATCAGCTTTCCGCGCTTCTCATAAAGGTGGCTCACCCATGGCCCGATGAAAAGCAACGCCACAGACCATACGGCGCCCACGACGATTTTCCAATCGGTATTGGTCATTTCATCGGATCCTAGATATAGCCTGGCTACTTGTCAACGCGCGAAACCTGTTCCCACCAGTCTCTTGCCTTATGGTATTCTCTGCTTCGAAATGGCCGCCAGGCAAGCGCTCGTTTCAGCTCCACGTAAAAACACGGATCCACGTATCAAGGAATTCGGCGCGCTCGAGCGTGATGTTCGATCTCTCGCCAATCGGCTAGATGAAATGCAGAAAGTTTTGGTCGGCTACGATCTGCCGGCATCGATTGCACGATACTGTGATCGGCAGGGAATGAAACAAGAGTCCGTCCTGAATCTCGGAGACACCGCGAGGAAACTGCGATGCTACGCGGGCTTTTTGCAGGTTCTAATTACTATTGCGGAGCACGAGAGGATTCTGCGGGAGGCGAATGAGTCGCCTGTTTTTTGCGAGCAACCTTTCGAAGGTTCGTAAGTCCTGCTCCCAAGAGTAACTCTGCAATTTCTTCATCAATCAGTTTCAGATCGACCGGAATGTCGGCGCCATCCGGCCCGCTGAGTTCAAAAGCCTGACGCGCTTTACCTTCCGTACGATCAGCGATCGCGTTGTAAGCCGCTGTGTTGCCCTTTTTCGCCGATTCCCCTTGAGCCTCAGCGACGATCTGCGCGTTGGTCTTGCCAGTTTTTGGATCAATCTCTTCTAACCACTCGCGAGTCGCATCGCTCAGGCGAGTTTTCTTCGGACGGCCGCCCGGATTACCGCTCTGCCCCGGCCTGAAGCCTTTACCAGTTATACCGCCGGGCTTTTTCCCCGTTGTTTCCACGTTGTTCTCAGCGCTTTCTTTTTCTCAGCATTGGACCTTGTTGCTGCACCGGACCTTCGACGCGATCGGCGATTTCCCGAGCTGCATCGACGTCTCCTCTAATCGCCTTGCGAAAGAGCGCTAGTGCCATCGCGTCTGCCCATGTGCGACGGTCACGCGCCGAGCATGGTTGCATCGCCATCTTGCGAAGCGCGCGGTTGAGCCACTGACTTAGCTTCTCCGATCTTTCTGCGATTTCACGTTCTGTAGCCAAATTTTTGCCCATTTTGCTCCACAAAGCATACACCTGGGGAATGCTTTGCTACTCGACTAATCCCCAGCATTTGATCCACAGGAAAAGTATCTCACGGTTTTGTGTTGGGCTGTTCCGCGTGCGACCGACGATTTTCTACTTCAGCTTCCTCCACTCCGCGCTCAAACGATCCTCGATAAAAGGCGTTGTACCGCCTGAATATGGCCTTTGTCTTTTAAGATCGTCTATGCGCTCATATATACGTTGAAGTTGTTCTGATTGAAGAGAGGCGGCATCCTGAAGTTCTCTACGAAGCGCAGACGCTGTAATCTCACTTGTCAGAGACGGAAAGAAACAGACGAAATCTGAACTGTCAGTGACCTCGTAATCTCTCGCTCGTTCTCCACATCGATCTCGTAGGGCCTGCTTAAAAGCGTCGCTGTCATCACTAAATGCATTTAGGACGGTTGCTCCTGCATTCTCGAGTAGGGAACGAACAAAAGCGGACTCGTAGTCCGGTGTGAGCCCCGGAGTTACTTCGTCCAAGTCGATGTAGACAATCTCATATCGCTTCTTCTGAACTTCCTGGAGTAGTTTCGTGAATCCAGGGACATCATCCAAGTCAACTTGTCCCATCCCGAATCGTGGCAGTTGAAGGTCCATGAAAACGTTGGGAGCTGAATGAGCTACTTCGTAGCGCTTAACAAAAGCACGGCGATATCTCATGATTCGGTGATGCTGCAACTCAATAAGACGGGGTCTAGTCTTGGTGCCGTGCCCTGCGAGATAGATGGCAGTTGTCGCATTCTCATTCATTTCAATCCCTAAGGACCGACAAAACCGTATTCATGTGGACCAGCGAGCTCTTTTCATGCACGAGAAATTGTTCCTTCAATCGTTGAAACTCTCTCCTGACGCCAGGCTTCGCCAAATCTTCTGTTTCGTGTTTTCGGCGACGCTCAGCGAGTAGCCGGCCGCAAGCGCAGCCTCTTTGTCGTTCGATCCGAAAATCTTTTCGTACACGAAGAGACGCTGGCTCAGCTTGCGAAGTGCGCCCGCCTTTTTAGTCGTTTTGAGCTTCGTATTCATAACTGATTTTCACTGCTCGATTCACTGCCCGCAGTGAGATTTGATCGCTTCGGGACCGTCCGACCTTTTTCGACTAAGGGAGCCCCCGGCGGTCAACGATATTGTAGTACCCTACGCGCCAGATCTCCCCTTTTCAAGTTCCTGCTGGTAGTACCGATTCAGTGGAGGGCACACGATGAAGGAGCTAGTCGAGGCGATCGCGAAAGCGCTCGTTGATCATCCCGAGGAAGTCCAGGTAACCACGGTCGACGGGGAACAGGTAACAGTGCTGCAGTTGCGCGTCCACCCTGCTGATCTGGGAAAAGTAATAGGCCGGGAAGGCGCACGGTCAAATCCATCCGCACGATATTGGGCGCGGTAAGCATGAAAATGAAAAAGCGGTTTAAGCTGGACATTCTAGAATAGTGCCGAGTGCAAATTGTTTACTGCGGCAGTCCCAAGCGCCGCCGTCCCCTCGATAAGCAAGTCGAGACGCTTGCCGCTGTTCGATTTCCTCGGCCTGAGTCGTCGACTTAATGCACCCGCTGACCACGTTCACATCTGTGACGTTCGGAGATACTGCTTGACGACCGCTGATTGAATGACAATAATTACAACCCATTCAATGCGTTCTTAGGTCGCTGGTCCGAAGCGGGAGGATTAACGCAGGATGCATCACTCTTCTCAGCGCTTCCAGACTTTCATGTCGCGAGTAGTTCTCTTGGCCGTCTTGTGTCCAATCGGTTCTACGGCAGCTGGAGCGCGCCAAGGTCTACAAGCCACAGTTAACGCATCGAGTCCATCCCCGAGCACGGCACGCGGCGCTCTAGGCATCTTGATGGGGCGAGCAGATGCAGCTCACTCCGGAGCGTTGATTGTAAGCTTTTCTGAGGACAGCCTCGTTCCCGCCGCCGGCATTCATCGCGGGGACCGCATTGTTTCGATTGATGGCGTACGTGTGCTTGCACCGCAAGCTCTTGTAGACGCTGTCTTAGCGCATCAGCCGGGTGACACAGTCACACTTGGTGTGGTCACTGGAAGGATGCCGACCCGGCTGATCACCGTAAAGTTGATCGCTGCAAATCCATTTTCGGCTGGCGAATGCTACTACGGCGGTGCCAGTTTTGGAATAGCAGGTAAAGAGGCGCCCAAGTTTGGCCTCCTCGTCACAACGAGCGCAGGCAATGCTGTGGCTGCAGGTCTTGCGACTGGGGATTTCATCGTAGAAGTCGAAGGCAGAAAGGCAACGCTGGATTGGCTAGGCAGTCTCGCGGGTCAGCGCTTCCCGGGAGACACGGTCAAGGTCAAGTTCTACGACAGTAATTGGAAAAAACGAACTACTGACTTGAAGCTCGTTTGCAGTGTCTTTGACGATGAAAAATGGTTCCAGCCATTGGCTGACCAATGGCGGACAACGGCGCAGAAGCCGCCGTTGTCGCAGACTGCCGAGCGTTATCGAGTGCTGGCCGAAAACGCGATAGGCGAGAAAAACGCGTCCGCGGCCCTGCAGTATTATGAAGAAGGATTGGCGGCTTTTCCGTGGTGGCCTCAAGGCTGGTATAATGCGGCGCTGATCGCAGGCGAAAATCACATCTATTCCGCCGCTGCCGTTTATATGAAGCATTACCTCATGCTGGAGCCGAACAGCCCCGATGCCAAAGATGCTCGGGAGCAGATCATAATTTGGGAAGAGAAGGCCAAAGAGTGAAGGACAAAGCCAACGCCCCCATGATCCGGAAGACGGGGAAGACATGGCTAAATAGTAGTGGAAGGTCGGGATGGAAGATCATCTCTTCGAGAACTTTTTGACTACGTGAAGGGGATCACAATGAAAGTCATATCTCTATTTGTTACGGTTGCGATGCTAGCGGTCCTGTCGAGTGCTGCGGCCGCCCAGACTTCGATGCATACGTACTTTTGCGGTATCGATGGCAAAGAGTATACGAGTCTGGCGGATCTGTCACTCAGTCCCTGCAATCCGAACCGCAACAGTAATACGTCTTCGGGTAGTAATACGGTGAGCTCATACGGCAATGCCGGGGTCGCTTTCGGACTGTGGCTGAATCAGATGATGACCAATGCAAACCGCCGCGCAGAGCAGAAGAAAGCCTTCGAGGAGGCGGCGCGGCGACAGCTCGAGTTGCAGCAGCAGGAGGCCGAGCGGCAGCACCGGCTGGAGGAAGTTGCGAAGCTGAACGCGATGATCGGCCGGCTAGAACACTCGCTTAAGCTCGAAGGACTGCCGCACCTCTCATTGAAGTCGGGGGACAGTGCCGGTAGCGGCTATGGCATCTGTGGGCTGCCGGGCATTGCGACGGGAGGCCAGCGCAGCGGCTGCAGTGAAGCATTTGATTCGCATTCAAACGCCTTGAAATTGAAGCTCGGCTCCGAGGCTACGATTCCGCAGCCCGCAGCCAATCCAAACAGCCGAGAAAGTGCCAATTCCGGCCAGACGGCCGACGCGACTCCTGCGGCTACCCAGCTTAGTCCGGAACAAGCTGCCGCACTTTTCGCACAGTTGTCGCCCGAGCAGCAAATGCAGATTCTGGAACAGATGGAGAACATGCAACCCCCTGCGTTTCAAACGCAAAAATCGACGTCAGGCGCCAACGAGCCTGCGCGAACGGAAGAGCCGCGTCTTGCGCTAAAGCTTCAGGGGAAAAGCCCAACTGTGCAGACAGAAACGCCCGCGATGCAGCAGTTGAAGCAAACTTCTGGCGATTCGCAGTCCGCTACAAATTTAACTTCCGAAGAGCACGCCGCGGCGCTTGCCGGCGAGCCGTTTGACCGGGGCAATACAGCCGCCGTGGACCTGCGGCGAGCAAATACCACATCGGTAGATCATGCGCGCGTTCGTGATGGGTTGCCACTAGTGTCGGCGCAGCCAGCACCACAAAAGGTAGTGGCGGAGAACGCGCTCACGCCCTCACAAGCTGATGCACCGGCATCATTGAAAAGTGACACACGAGAATTAAAGCCCTTAGATTCAGCGGGCACGTCCTCACTCCAGACACATCGGGGACAGGGCACTGCGTGGGGCGGAAACAACAACGGAGCGGCTGATCCACAGGCGGAGCAGGTGCTGGAAAGTCTGATGCGAGATGAACCTTCGCGAGCCCCAGTACGGTTCGTTTCCGCGTGGTCCTTCAGCCAGCAACAAAGGATTATAAAGCCACTCCTTGGCCGACAGCTGTCTGAGAAGCAAATGGGTGTTATATTTCGGATGCTCATCAACATGAAGGAGTTTCCGCAGGTTGCTCCTAGCGTATTTGGCAGTAGCATGAATGGTGTACATCTGCGCGAACGTGCCCTCGTAATTTATGAGAACACAACGCTTAAAGCCAATTACGTTCAGAAACTAATCACCGCTTATGAAACACTGCCAGCCGCGTCGCAGCCCTAGCCCTTTTGAGGTATCCGGCCTCTAAACGGGGAAGAGGAGTTTGCTCGCGAGTCCTGATGAATCTGCGCTTTTCTGTACAGGCCATACACTGACGCTTTTCTTTCTTAAAACATACCTTCCCGGTGTGCCTGTTTGAGTGCAGCGACCAACGCCCCGCGCTCGCGTCGAAGCACGTCCTCCATGCCGTAGGAATCGATTGCATTGATCGTCGGCTTGTAATGGACGGTTATCGATCCACCTCCAAAACCCGCACCGCCGTCGATGAGGTCACGCAAGCCCTGCGCTTGCGCGGCGGGAAGTACCATCTCGTCCTTGTGCGCAAGCAACGGCATGTCTGCCTGCAGCTTCCAACCTCCCCCCGCGGCGGACGCCAATGACAAGTTGCTGAGTGTTTCCGCGATCGCGCTGGCCATGACCCCCGGCGCCGTCGCGACGTTTACGGGAAACGGCAGCCCAGCCATAGCGGCGTTCTGTAGGCCAGCAGGAGCGTTCTCGACCGATCCAAAAGCCGCTGCAATTTTCGCGGTTGCTTCTTGCGTCGCGGCGGCCGCTGCATTCATGCCAGCCTGAAGCTGATCGACCGTCGCTATGACTTTGATTTCCAAATTATTTTCAGGCATAGACTCTCCTCGCGATAAAATCCACCGCTAAAAACACAGGCGTTGCCCAAAACGTTGCCCAAAGTGCTGCCGGACAACGCCCGAACTACGCCGAATTGTGCTGAGTCACGTCAGGCTAAACGATTGAAAACATGCAGTCCGAGGCGGGACGCACCAATTCCTAAACCGTTTGTCGGGAGTTCGAATCTCCCCAGGCCCACCATCATTCTGCTAGGGTTAGCTGGCATTTACCTTTCTCTCCGTTGCCCCATCGCCCATCGACGTTTCTAATTTCGCCATCGCTGCGTGGCTGTCGCTCGAGGGGCGCCGGATGCACGACGGAGAATGGCCATTGGGCCAGCTCGAATCAATATTTTGCACCGCAAACTCCCTGTACTCGTTTGGTCCCCACGACCAGTCGAATCCTGCTCCACCACGATGTAGTCTGTGTGTGCACCGGAGTCCCCCTGCCTTTGAACAGCTAGATGCTAACTGCGGCAATCTCAGCCAGCTACAGTGTGAAGTGGGGGGGCGGAAATGCGAATAACAGCGCGAATCAAGGAAAGATTCTGACAGCCGCGACCCGCGGTCGCGCTTAACACATCATGCGAAAACATAGGATCTTACCCAGATTTTACTTCTTATTGTCTTACCCATTGCTGCTTGCAGCGTGCTTGCCGGCGATCGCTGCTCCTGCGCCTGTGCGCACCCGCGTGACGGCACATAAGCGCGCCGCCACCACCGCCGGCGTGCCAACTTTCGCCGACTCCGCCAAGGACGATGTCACCACCAACGATGACCCGCTTGTGCGCCAGGCTGCGGTCATGGCCTTAGGCCGCTACAACGGATCGGTGGTTGCCATTGATCCGTCGAACGGGCGGATTTTATCCATTGTGAATCAGAAGCTTGCTTTCTCAACCGGTTTCAAACCTTGCTCGACGATCAAGCCGGTGATTGCCATGGCCGCGCTGCAGGAAGGGCTCATTACGCGCGACACGCTGATTCGCGTCAGGCGGCGTAAGTCTTTGAACCTGTCCGAAGCGCTCGCGCATTCCAACAACCCCTTTTTCGAGGAGCTTGGCAGGCGCATGGGATTTGATGTGGTTACGAGCTACGCGCGCTTGCTCGGGCTTGGCGAGCTTGCCGGTTATGAGATTTCCGAGGAGCAGACCGGGGCCGTGCCCGGCGAACCGCCAAAGCGAGGCGGAGTGGCCCGAATGTCGAGCTTCGGCGAAGGGATCCAGATGACCCTGCTGCAGCTGGGCGCGCTTGTTTCGACGGTCGCCAATGGCGGAACGCTATACTATCTGCAATATCCGCGAACTGCCGAGGAAAAGGAAAATTTCGAACCGCGCATCAAACGTGCACTGCAGATCGCGGCGCTGCTCCCGGACGTCCGTGACGGCATGTTGGCCGCCGTGTTGCACGGCACGGCGAGACGCAGCTTCGTGTCGGATGGCGAAGAGGAATCGGGGAAGACCGGCACGTGTTCCGATGCAGGTTCTCGCCTCGGATGGTTTGTGTCTTTCGCGGGCCAGGAGGGCCGTAAGATTGTACTGGTCATCCTGGTGCGCGGGCACAGCAGAATCGTGCGCGGGCCCATGGCCGCGGGAATTGCAGGGCGCATCTATCGCCGGCTTCACGCAGAGAATTACTTCGCCGAACAGAGCATAAAAACCGGCGGATAAAACTTTGCCGCGATGACGAGGTAAGCGCACACCAGCAAAGCGTTCGAGAAATCTTCTTCAGATCGGCAAGATGGCTCACGGTACTCGCGGCAGTCGCGGAGTTCGAGCCCGGCTCGGACGCGGATGAAGTTGAGTCGGTTACTTTTCCTTGAGCTTTAGCCTGCCGCTCGCCTTGTTTTCTTCGAGAAATTCGCGCAACTTTTCGGCAGACCCGAGCAGGCGGACCCACTGCTCGTAATATAGTGTGACCGGGAAGCGGCCTAGTCCGTAGACGCTGACACCGCCTTTTTCACCCACTCGAAATTCAAGGTCACCGGTACGGCGGCCGCTGGATTGTTTTTCCATCGCCGCCAGGCGCGCTTTTAATTCGTCATAAGATGGCTCCGCCATTTATCCTCCTTGGGCACCGATCAATGATTATAACCGGGCATGCCAGAACGCGCTTTGAAACTAAATCCTGAAACCCATTCAGAAACGCGTATGCTCCCTGTTTCTCGGGTATTATTGGGCAACCGTATCAGGAGACAAGGAAACCTGAGCCACCGCCTTGGAAAGCGTAGTCACCACAATATCGGTATCGACGAGTCCCAGGCGCGTCCTGATGGCGTCGGGTTCGGCCGGGTAGCCCCACAGTCCGATACCAATTTTGCACTTCGGAAATCGTAGGCGCGCTTTCTTGTAAATGCTGCGGAGATGCGAAACCGCCAATGGCGGTACCGATGAAATATAAACCATGTCTGTATCGTGTTCCGACATTTCTCCCAGCATCTCTTCGAGAGTTGCCGGTGGCACTGCGCTAGTGCGACATCCCGCACGCGTCAGCAAATGCGCCAGCATCATCGCCATGATTTGGTCGGCTTCATCTCGCGCTGGAATACACGCCAGGGTCATAGCTTCGTTGCCTTGGTTTCGAGCTTCGCCCGCGGGAATCATTCGCACCTCGCCTCGCGGATCGATCATGAGGTCTTCAATAAGCCGTTTCAAAGACTGAAGCAAAAATTGTTCACGATCGTCGCCCAACGCCGCCTCTTGCCGATCTTTCTCTGTAAAGATCAAGACGGGCATAAAAACAGAATCATATAGGTCAACGATGGACTTTTCCTTCAGATATTCGTCGACGAGGTTTTTAGCTCCGGACAAATCCATCTGCAGAAGAGCTTGGTAAAGCTGCACTTCGGTCGTGAGCACTTTTTCATCACCGAACAGAACGCTGAGAAATTCCAGTTGCGGGATATATCGGCCGACGACCACGATCACTACCGTCAGAGGCGTTGAAAGCAGCAAACCTGCTGGACCCCACAAAGCTGCCCAAAAAACAGCTGCGACCAGAATAGCCAGCGACGAAATACCGACCTGCGAACCATACAAAAGCGGCTCAACAACATAAGCAGTGATGATTTCCAAGCCTGCGAAAACGACAACGGTGAGCAAAGGGCGCATCCACCCTTCGAAAACGGCGAGCGACAGGAGAATCGGCAGAGCGCCGGCAACAAGCATTCCAACGTACGGAATAAATCGCAGCACCGCAGCCAAGACGCCCCAGAGCAGGGCGTTAGGCACTCCGATGAAAAAAAGCGCGGTGCCGTAGACCAATCCGTAGCCAAGATTTACGAGAGATTGCAGCATTAGATAGCGGCCCACGAGGTGCGTTGTTTCTTGAAAGGCTTGGGCGGTCACGTGGAATCGAGCGAGCCCGGCTACTGTAAAGATGCGACGTTGCAGATCTTCGCGGCGGAGCAAGATAAAAGCGGTAAAAACCATCACTATGCCGGTTATGGCGAACGGTGACAACAGCGGCGTCACTACCGCCCACAGTGAGGAAAGGGGGTTGGTGCGCGGTATAACTTCCACCGGAAAAGGTCTTGCCCGGCTAGCGGCGGGAAGCCCTGGGTGTGATCCCGCGGGCTCCTGAACATTTTCGCCGGCGCCGATGGTCGAAGATATTTCTTTGCCGAGCTCGCTAACGGTAGCTTTCGCTTTCGCTAATCCCTTTCCTTTTGCACCGCGCAAGGATTCAATTTTTTTCGAGATGGTGGCTTTATAGTTAGGGAATTTATCGGCCAAATCCACGGCTTGCACAAAAACGAGCCAGCTCGCTGCGCCGAGAACCGAGATGGCGAGAAGCACCGCTATGATGACCGGCCCAGCACGTCCCAAACGCAACTTCTCCATCCAAGTGACGGCTGGCTCTAACAGAAAAGCGAGCAGAATGGCTAAAGCGATGGGTACAAGAATGCCGCGCCCAAAATAAAGAGCCACAACGACCATTACACCGGTGATGATAGATGGAAACGCAGGTGACTGATGGGGCGCATTGGATGACATGGATGGATTTGCCAAACGAAAAATGACAAGCGATCCCGGTCCCTCCTGGTTCGTGCTATCTCAAACAGTACCCGCCAGTCGGTTCAGATCCTATCCGCGCACTGAATGCAGAACCTGGTCCATGGCAAAGCTTTTAGGCGCGCTTCAGCGATGGTCTGGTCGCAAATCTCGCAGATACCATATTCGCCCGTGCGCAAACGCTTCAGCGCCCGGTCGATTTCCTCCAGCGTGTCGTTCTCGCGCTCGAGAATCGAAACGGTGAGATGGCGATTAAGACTTTGGCTGGCCGCGGCGCCTTCGTCATCGGGCTCGCGCTCGATCAAAACGCCGGCGCGGTGTTCCTGAAGCTTCGCAGACAGCTCCTTGCGGATCGAAGCCAACTGTTTTTCGACCTCAGAAACATTACGCTGCGGAGCTTTCGTTGGCGTAGGAGCATTTCGTGTTGTAGTAGGCATGTTCTGTTGTCCTCGGTTTTTCTGTACAAAAGTCAACTCGCGATTTTCCTCGCAGATCTTTTTCCGTTTGCCGCAGCTTCCTTGGCGCGCATGGGCCGCTTGCGCGCAGCCGTGGTCTCGAGACTCTTCTTTAACGCGGCCATCATATCGATGACTGGAGCACGCTTCGGTTGAGGCGTTGCGGCGATGTCGCGACCTTTCTGCCGGGCTTCGATCAAAGCCTTAAGCCGACCTTCAAACTCATCGTGATACTTATCTAGATGAAATTCCTCGGAAAGGGTTGCAACAAGCTGTTCGGCTAACTTTATTTCCTGTGGAGAAACCTTCACGCCCGCAACGTCTCCATAGCCGGGGGCTTCGCGAATTTCGTTAGCGAAGTACATGGTGTGCAATGCCAACCCGTGATCATAAGGGCGCAGGAAAGCTGTATATTCGCGCTGGTGCATGGCTATTTTGGCGATGGCGACGCGGTGGGTGTCCTCCATCGTTTTTGTAAGCAGGAGATATGGTTTTTTCCCTTCTTCTTCGGGAACCACAAAATAAGATGAATCGAAAAACAAAGGATCAATTTCAGAGCTTTGAACGAACGCCAATATCTCCATGGAGCGTGCGGACCGTGGAGCGATCTTCTTTATTTCTTCCGGTTCGATAAGCACGTACTTGCCGTCATCGTATTCATAACCCTTGACCACTTCGGTGCGCTCGACGATGCGGTTGCACGTCGGGCAGAACAGCGGCTGACGCAGGCGGGTGCTGCATTTACGGTGTAATTGATGCAGAGACGTTCGCGCACTGCGCGCGGCTGCATACAACCGGATCGGGATAGATATCAGACCGAACGTGATCGAGCCTTTCCAAACTGACGCTGCCATAGCCCATACCCTTTAAATTCAGTTCACCTGTATACAGGCATCAAACCTGTGAACCTATCGGGGCAAAGCTGTAACCCCATAAGTAAGATGTTGTAGTCAGGCAGTTTAGATATCTGGGCTTAGCGATAGCCGCTATAATCGCATCTATGGCGCTCGACGAGTACCAGCGAAAACGGAGATTTAAGGAAACCCCCGAGCCCCGTGGGAAGGCGCGTGACACCCGCGCCAACCGGTTCGTCGTACAAGAGCACCATGCCCGCAGGCTTCATTACGATCTCCGGCTGGAGGTTGACGGCGTAATGAAGTCGTGGGCGGTACCGAAGGGCCCCTCTATGGACCCCGCCGATAAACGACTGGCCATTCAAACTGAGGACCACCCACTAGAATACGCGAAGTTCGAAGGAGTGATTCCGAAGGGAAACTATGGAGCCGGAGAGGTCACCATTTGGGATCGCGGCACATTTGAGGTCGAAGGATCCCTCAAAGCCTCCGAACAGATCGCTCGAGGCGAGTTGAAGTTTGTTTTGCACGGCCAAAAACTGGCGGGAAGTTTTGTGCTCGTTAAATTGCAGCGAAGCGAGACTGGAAGAGAGTGGCTGATGATCAAGCATCGTGACTCTATTGGCCATAGTGACACGCCCGGCGCTGCTAAGGAGGCGCAGCGAGCTAAATTCGTAATGAATGGAACTGGAAAATCGCAAGGCAAACCGGCACCAGTGCATTCGGCCGCACGTTCATCATCCCTGGCACCAGTGCGCAAAGACCTCAAATTCCCATCCGGAGCTCGACGCGCGGATATGCCCGAGTCCATTTCTCCGGCGAAGGCCACATTATCCGACCGAATCTTTTCTGATCCTGGCTGGCTTTTCGAAATCAAATGGGATGGCGTGAGGGCCGTTGCCCGCGTTAAAAATAATGAAGTCTGTCTGTGGTCGCGCGCCCAGCGAGACATAACCCAAGAGTATCCGGAACTGGCGCGCCTTTCCGAAAACCTGGCAGGCCGTCAGGTCTGGTTGGATGGAGAGGTGGTGGCTCTCGACAATGAGGGGCGCAGCGATTTTCAGCTTTTGCAGCGCCGCATGTCCATCCGCAAGCCAAGCCCTGATCTCGTGCAAAAAGTTCCGGTGACGTACTACGTTTTCGACCTTCTGTATTGCGATGGCTACGATCTTCGCGAAATTCCGCTCCTGGAACGAAAGAAGTTTCTGAGCAAAATGTTGAAGACCGATTCAGTGATTCGCTACTCCGACCATCAGATTGAAAAGGGCAGGGAATTGTACGATCTCGCAGCCAACCGTCATTTGGAAGGCATTATTGGGAAACAAATTGCCAGTTCGTACCCCAAAGGGCGCACGACGGCGTGGCTTAAATTCAAAGTGGATTTGGAATTAGACGCAGTAGTCGGCGGCTGGACCGACCCACGGGGAGCACGCGAGCATTTCGGGGCTCTGCTACTGGGGCTGTATGAGAACGAGAAGCTGAAATATATTGGTGGTGTGGGGAGCGGATTTTCGGGCGCGCTGCAAGACCGGGTCATGGCGCAGCTGGAAAAAGTGAAGACGGACCAATGCCCTTTTGATTCTCGGCCAACCACACGAGAAAAATCTTATTGGGTGAAACCGGAGCTGGCGGCGCGGGTCAGGTATGGGAGTGTGACCGAGGGCCGCCATCTGCGTGCTCCGCGATTCATTGGACTCCGCGAAGATGTTGATACACGAAGCTGTACCTTCAACGAGCAAATGGCATCGCAGAAAGTGGCACGCCCGAAGGCCAGCCTCCACTCCGGACAACTCTTGCCAACTGCTACTCCGGTCGTGGCCGTCTCTGCGAAAATGCCAAGTCGCGCGCCCTTAACCTCGGAATCAACCATTAGAGAAGAGCTCGAGCGCGGCAAACGCGAAGATGTGTTTGTCGAGATTGACGGCCGATTCCTGCATCTGACGCATCTAAACAAAATTTATTTTCCTGCGGAAGGTTATACAAAACGAAACCTCTTGGCTTACTACTATCGAGTCGGGCCTTTGCTGCTGCCCTTTTTGGAGGATCGCCCGCTTGTCCTACGGCGCTATCCTGAGGGAATTGCGGGCCAGTCCTTTTTTCAGAAAGATGCGGGGAAAGGCGTTCCCGAATGGATGAAGACGGTTCCCATTACCTCCCAAAGTACGGGCCGATCCATTCGCCACTTTATCGCCAATGACTTACCGAGTTTGCTGTATCTCGTGAATTTTGGGTGTATTGATCAAAATCCCTGGTCGAGCCGGTTTGATGAGCCCGAGCATCCGGACTACATCTTTTTCGACTTGGATCCCACGGAAGGAACCCCTTTTCCGACGGTGGTCAAATTGGTGAAACTCATCGCCGCCAAGCTTGAAAAGATTGGCATGAACTTCTTTTTCAAGACCTCGGGAGCTACCGGTTGTCACATTTTCATTCCCATTGAGAGGTTGTATACCTACGAGCAGGTCCGACAATTTGTCGCAACCGTCTCTTTGCTGATTGCTCGGGAACATCCGGATTTGATTACCTCGGAACGAAGTGTACGAAAGAGGCCCACTAACCGGATCTATGTGGATGCGCATCAAAATTCCGAGGCTCAGTCTCTGGCCTCGGTGTACTCGGTACGCGCTTTTCCCGGTGCACCAGTTTCCGCGCCTGTCAAAGTAAACGAGCTGACTCCGAAGAGCCGCCTGGACAACTGGAACATCAAGTCCATGATCCCTCGTCTCAAAAAAGTCGGCGACCTATGGGCAGAGTTTTGGAAAAAGCGACAACGAATCGAACCGGCCGTGGAGCGTTTAGAGAGAATGTTGTAAACAGGGGTTTCCCCACAGCCTTCAGAAGACCGGGCTCGGCAGAGTTAGGTGCAGGCGAGCAGCCGTTTTTCGGAACCTTCAATGACCTTCGCTGTGGCCTTTTTCTTTGTGCTTCTTCATTACTGTTCTGGCGGCCACTTCCTTGGCGCGCTTCCCGTACCTACCGGATTTCTGCGCGCTCTCTTTAATGTGCTCGTATTGCCTTTGCTCCTTCGAACTCACTCCGCGAAGATGTTGCTTTCCTGGCATTTTGTTCCTCGTGATTATTCAGCTGTGGGAGTCTCGGCATGAATTACATCCGGTTTGGAAACGGCTGGGCGTCGGATTTCTTGTTTTATGTCGGGGCGTTTTACATCTTCTAGCGATTTCACTTCGACGGGTTTGCCCGTTTCCAGTTACTCATACAGGGCCAGGATAACTCTTACGTCGGACAGACAATCGCGGCCGGACGGTTCCGGGTCTTTGTTTTCGAGTACGCAATCTGAGAAATACAGTACTTCCGGGCCGAACTGATCGCTTTTAGCGAACACCCGCTGTTTCGCTTTCCCACCAACGGTCGCTCTCACGCTCACCGCTTCTTCGACTTCACCAAATCGACGGTCGTGGCCGCGGCTTTGTGAACAAAGGCGGGCAGAACCGCGACTTGGGCGACATGGCCAAGACCTACTACGGCGTATCTAACTTTCCCTTGCGCTTTGGGAGAAGATTTGGGCCCGGAATGGCCGTTGTGAGCGGAACGATTCGTTTTTTCTACTATGCCTTTCCCCCACGCCACTCGACGCAAGAAATGATGGCCGATTTTTGCATCCCGCATTGCAATGTAACGCAACGATACAATTCGGCAATCCGTTCGCTGGTGTATAGACCAGCGGATTTGACTGTAGAGGCAGTGAACTATGCGGGCCGCCTTTCGCTGCTCAGCGCTTTTTGGGGGGCCAAGGGCAGACAGTTGTCTACGGCAACGCGCTACCAGCACTACAGTTTTCGCTCTATTGTTTATAAGCGAGATGAGTTCTAGCCTCTTTCGGGCAAAACCTATTTGAGCTCGTTGCTGGGCTTAGGGCACGGTCTCGGTACAGGTTAGGTACGAACTTCGGAGGAATTAGATGCTAGTGATAATCTTGGTGGTCATCCTGGTCCTGGCGCTATTTGGCAGTTTTCCAACGTGGCCGCACAGCCGAGGTTGGGGCTACTACCCCAGTGGGGGAATAGGCTTGGTCTTGTTGATTTTGCTGATTTTGTTTTTAATGGGACGGCTGTAACTCTACACAGGTCAGTTTGGCGGTCCAAACCTCTCGCGCAATTCAAGCGGAGTCGGGAGACAGCGGGCGTTGGTTTTGCCATCACTCGCAAAATGCGTGCGACTTGCTAAAATTAGTTTATGCCGACCTTGCATGAGCGCTGCCCCGGAGGGCACGAATGGGCTCATCCAGCCCTTGGAAGACCGGGCCGTCCAATTCGCCTGAGTCGCAACAGAAGAGGGCGACGGAGGGGACTCGCGACGGATCTCGTGCGGAGACCGATTCTCAGACGTTTGGCATAGCGCCATCCGATTTGAGTCTGACGGAACTGCTGCGATTGGCCCATGATGGAATCATTGTCGCCAATATCGACGGAATGATTCAGTTTTGGAATCGCGGTGCAGAGGAAATGTACGGCTGGTCCGCTGCGGAAGCATGTGGGAATCTCGCCGCTGAGTTCTTGCGAACTGAATTCCCGCAACGACGCGCGGAAGTAACGAAAAAGTTGTTTGAATTGGGTGCATGGCAAGGGGAGCTTGTCCAGCGTATGCGCGATGGCCGGCGCATTGCGGTGGCAAGCCGCCAGGTTTTGCGTCGAGACGAGGAAGGGAAGCCGAGTGGAATTCTCGAGATCAATCGCGATATTACCTTTCAGAAGGAGGCGCAGATATCCCTTCAGAGGCTTTCCGTGCGGTTGCTGCAATTGCAAGACGAGGAACGCCGCCGCATTGCCAGGGAATTACATGACAGCACCGGGCAAAGCCTAGCCGCTCTGGTGATACACCTTTCGGCCATTAACGGACGAATCGGAACCTTAGATCCCACGTCTGCCGAAATATTGTGCGAGGCGATGAAACTGTCGCAGCAGGCTTCCGACGAGATTCGAACTCTTTCTTATCTTTTGCATCCCCCAACGCTCGACCTTGCTGGATTGACTTCCGCGTTGAAGTGGCTCGTCGATGGCTTCATGCAGAGGAGCAAGTTGCAGGTTGAGTTGGAAATCTCGACCGATCTTGGGCGCCTCCACCAGAACCTGGAAACGGCGCTGTTTCGCATCGTACAAGAAAGCCTGACGAACATCTTTCGTCACTCTGGAAGCCCTACTGCCACGATTCGACTATCCCGATCCGATGGCAATGTAAACTTGGAAGTTTCCGACCGAGGTTCGGGGATACCACCTAATACCTTAGCCACTTTGAACGGAACTGGCGGGGAACTTGGCGTAGGGATCCGCGGAATGCGAGAACGGGTGCGTCAGCTCGGCGGCAACCTGGAGCTCATCTCTGGGTCAGAAGGCACCACAGTTACGGTGAGACTGCCAATAGGCGACCAGGCTCAAAGCCCAGCTAGCCACTCGCCAGGGGCAGCTTCGACGTAGGGACTGTCTGCAGGTTCTGACTGGTACCGTATTTGCTCGCTAGAATCTAGGCATTTTCCCGTATTGCCGCCCTCAGACTTGTACCCCAAACTTGGTGTCCCGACCCTAGCGTCACTTCACCGCGGGTGACGCATTCGAATCCGTTAGCTTGCTTTGACGCTAGGTTCTTCAAGCTTGCAACGACCGGTTGTAGCCCAAGTCCAACAGGAGCAGGGAATTACCATGGCTTTCCGCAATCGATCCTCGCGTCGTTCCTGTCCAGCGTGCGGAGGCCACCACGTGCGGCGCTCGCGCAGGAATGGTCTCGTGGAGCGGGTTTTGCTGCGCGTTGTGTTCATCCGCCCCTACCGCTGCCTCCTCTGCGATAAGCGTTTTTACAATACATTGGCTTTCCCGTTTCGGCAGTACAATGCTCAGCGCAATGAAACGTGAAGCGCCGAGCCCGGTGGGAAATGAACTGACATGGAAGGCTGTAGGCGAAATCAAGCGTCAATCCACCTTTCGTGTAATTGAGCTTTTCATGTCTACTCCCCAAAATGGTTTTCCTCGCGTGCCAGTAACTTTAATCGCCAGCACGGTCCCGGCGTCTTTTCTCTTAAATAGAGGATCGGCCACTTTAAGGAAAAACGATTTCACCCCGGTGACCGTTTGTGACAGCTTGGCTTGGAGGCGGAGCGACCCGCGGAAATCCAATGACTCGCTCTTCAGATTGTAATTTCCTTTCAAGGCCACGGTGGCACCCGGCACGCCGAATGTTAATTTTGAAAAGTTCGCGACGGCATGCTTCAGGATAAAATCGCCTTCCAGGCGGGAAATGGCGCTCTCCGCGTCTACAGCCCTGGGCTCTCCTCGTCCGCGCCGGCTCAACGCGTCAATTTTTTCCTGTACCGTTGCCGAAGTGAATTGCGCGCCGCGGATTTCGAATCGGCCGTGCACATTGAGCCGATCCACCATATCCAGATCTTTTCGTGGAGCGATCGCGATCTTGGCCCGGAGATCTACGGCTCCCGTTAATGTTGGTTTTGGGGAGTTTACCGCCAGACGCAGAAGATCTTCCACTCTGGCGTCGCGCGAAGTGGCCTCCAAGAGGATGGATCGTGCCGGATCCCCCGGGCGTTTTACGACCTGGCCGCTGGCGGAAACGGTTGACTTCAAAAAGCGTGCTCGAACAGACTTCAGAATCGTGTTCCCATTCGTTCCGTCTACGATCGCGTTGAACGTGGTTGCCAACGGCACGGCTTGACCCGACACAGTTAGCGCGAAGTCTGGAGTTCGAGTTTCACCTTGGACATTGATATAGTCCAGCACGCCAGCAAATTTTCCTTCTGACGAAAGCGTTCCAGAGATTCCCTTAATAGTCGAAAGGTCTGCGTTGCTGAAGGAATATTCCCCGCTCAATGGTGTCAAACCAGGCTCGTCTTTATCCCACGGTCCAAACTCCCCATGGCTATCCACCTGGCCGATAGGCTTTGGGTTCGTGAGCTTCGTATGAAATAAGATCGGCGCGTCGGGCCGGACCGAAGTAAGCTTTAAGTGATGGAGTAAAAATATCAGAGCGGGTTTGTCTGCATTCCGCAGCATGTCGAGTTCTGCGTCCTGACAGATGACTTCGTCAATGGTAAAACGCAAGTCACCGTGACGCGGTTTTTCTTCGGCTTCTTCTATTGCCTGTTCCGGAGGAGAACTTGTCTTGCTTGCTCGTGGCGGCACTTGAAGGAGCAGACCGTCCAGTCGCAGCCTTCGGAAATGCCTTGCTTTGCTGAGGACCGCGAGAAATTCGCCGTCAAGCGAAAAGGTGCGCGCAGTCAGTAAAGGCGGGAGGTCGCTACGGCCGTGCTGGCGTAGCACAAGGTCTGTACCTACAACACGGACTCCGGGGAACAGTAAGATGTTGAGGTTTGACAACTGAACATCAGCATTAAAACGCTCGCGCATCACGCGGACGCCGTAACGCTTTAACTGGTGCCGGAGCAAACCGCCGTTGGTGGCCAAGATAGCCAAAATCACGGCGCTGACCAGTAATAGCCCGAACAGGCCTAGCGACCATTGCACGAAAGACTTCATTCCATCAGTTCATCCCAACGCGGCATGGCCACTGCACCAAGAATCGCCTACAGGAAAAAGAAGGACAGAGAAACTCTGCCCTCCTTTTATGGGGTGCAAGACTCGCTGACCATGGTGACATTTGTTACCATCAGTCGGCCGTGCTCCCGGTCACTCTTCTTCATTCCATGCTCTTTCATTTCTTCCTTGGTCTTTTCCTTAGCAGCGTGCAGCTTCGCGTGCGAAACCGCCCCAGCGATGGTTACGGTATGTCCGACATGGGGCGAAAGACTAACGCTTTCGCTCTCGAGATCCCATGTGCTGCCGTCCTTGCCGGTAATGACATACTCGTTCGCACTATCTCCCTGACGAAGGCAACCGGTTATGGATCTGGTTTTCTTGGTTTTATTCGGGTGCTTCTTTGCCGCATGAACCTGAACGCCGATCAGCCCACACAGTAAAAGCCCTGCCATTGACAGTAACAATTTCTTCATAAGTCTCCTTTTCTCTCTTCTCGCGGTGCGCGACGACACGTACAACCCTCCGCCCGCACACCATAGACCCCGCGGGAGAATGTGACCATACCGTGAATCACTGACACCCGCGCCGGATTTCAACGTACAAACGAAAGGGGAACCAGACGCACGGCAGAATGATCACCTGTGCGCCGAAAATGGAATTAAGCGAGGCCAATCTGCGGTTATGGGAGAGACTCAGGGTCCAGGCTGGCCACTTGTCGCGCTACAACGATGAATCGGCGCGGGGCGGAGCCGATATAACGGAAGGGGTAACAAGTAATTAACGTGAGTGTGGGTCGATCGGATGCGTCTAATACTTCATTAGCCGACGGATTGACAATGCGCGTTGCTTCGACACGGTAACGATAGCTGCCGCCCAGGGTGGTTACGACGATGTCATCGCCACTGCGTAATTGACCGAGTTCTCTGAAAAAAGTGTCGCGGTGGCCCGCCAGGGCGACATTTCCTACCTCACCCGGAAATGCAGTCCCAGGGACATGCCCGACAGCGACGAGCAGCGTGTCGTTATCCACCCCTTCGTCCACTACCGATGATATTCCCAATCGCGGAATCTCAAGGACCCCGATCAAGCCTCCGGCAGCGGGCTTGGTCACGACTGTTTTCGAGCTTCCCATTACCGGGTGGGGATCGGAGCTGCGCGCCGAGGCCAGCGCTGCAAAGTTAGCTTTCTGTTGCGCCTGATGCCACGCAGATACCGAATATCCAGTGATTACATAGCCCAGCGAAACAACACCAATGACCCACAGCAGAAGTTGCAGGCCAGAGCTGTTAAGTTTTGAATGGGGTGTGCGCCAAACCGGTACTCGTGGGAAACGATGAAGGATCGTTCTATTCATTCTCGCTCCAAACCACAAAAGCTAAAAAATAAATCTGGCGCCGGGCCAAGCGCCAGATCCAAATTGGAACGAAAACTAAAGAGTGATCTTCCGCAATGCGGCAGCGGCGCCGATTGCGAGGAAGCCAATCAGTCCCGCCAAGGGAAGCTGACTTGCTGTTTGCGGCAGATTCTGCGAGCTGCGCTCACTTGATTGAGCACTGGTATCGCTCGAGCTCTGCGTAGCGGGCGTCTCGGTCGAGCGGTTCATGTTGCTGGTCTCGGTGCTCGTGGCCGAGGGAGTGTTAGCCATTCTATTCGCCGGAGTGGTGTCGTCGGTGCGCTTGGTTGAACTCATGGTGTCCGACGAAGTGGCCGGCGCGGTTGCTGTGGCGGTAGTCGTCGTGGTCGTCGTGGTCGAGGTCATGCTGTCCGACGTTGCCGGAGCAGTAGTTGACGGAGCACTCGAGGAGCTGGCCGCCGAGCTTGACGGAGTCGTTGTGCTGCTGGAAGAAGCACTCGCGCTGGTGGTATCCGAAGTTGAGCTCGGATATGCCTGCTCGCTTCCCGTGGATGGAACCTTGATGGTGTTTAGCGTGGTAAGTTCACTAGCCACAGCCTCGGGATAAGCGAACTGTTGTCCGAAATTATCTCCGGGATAAAACCATGCCTCGAGAGCCACCGGTTGATTCGCCGGAGCCTTGGCATAAGTGATGATGGTTTCGCCAGAGGGCGTCAACTGGTAGTTGGGCACAGCAAGAATGGTCGTGATCAGCTTGGTTTCGTCCTGATTGTAAATCTGCACGATGTGCCGGTTCGCGTCGCTGTTCGCCAGCTTGAATACATACGTGCCAGCGGGCAGAACCTGACCGGGAACCTGCACTGAGTCCTTGAACGTGAAAACGGTCTTTTTGTTCTGCTGATCGGCGCTTGTCACCCCCGCCATAATCAAGAGAACTGTCAACAACAAAGTCGCGATTCTGAAATTCCTCATAATCCCTCCCCCACCAAAATTGAAATTCGACATCCGACGTTAAGAAAACCACATTGGCTAGTTGTAGAGAATACCGTGTTCAGCGCAGTTGTTCCGGGGATGTTCTGTAGGCCGAAGATGGGTTCAAATTACGGATACCAAGGCACTTATGAAGAGTAAAATCTGCTTTTAAATCGTAATTTTTACGCTTGCAACCAAGGCCAATCGTCATCGGACGGTGCTAAAAACAGTGAGGGAGATCCACAGTACAGATCTCCCTCGCTGGTTGGTTAGGTTGCGCAATTAGGAGCTTTTGGTTGTACGGACGGCGGAAGCCCTTTCAAGAACCGTAACCAGCTTCCGCGCAGCTTCTGGAGTTGGGGTTGTGGTTCCGGTTACCACTTCTTCTGCATTCACTTTGTGGCCATACAGGGCTTCATTGGCTTCACCGTCGGGACGAAGAGTTGATCCTTCGAGGGAGATGCCCGCGAAAAGACCTCGCGCCCTTGAGTAAGCCAGCAGCTCTGACCGCAACGCCACGTCGGTATCCGCTTCAGCGGCGCGCCCGACCGGTCCCGCTGCGGCTGAGACATCGGCGCCGATCTTGACTTTGCTATGAAGCAGGCTATTGGCCCCCTTTCCATTCATAATCAAAAATACAAAGTCCGTCGCCTCTGCGCCCAGTTGGAAGCCGACGCTTGCGCCTTCGAGTGCAATCATCGTCGGTGCACCCCAAGGTCCCATAAAATCTTGGCCCGTACGGCACACCATCGCTCCACGACCGTAGCTTCCGCCCACGATAAAGGCGGCCTTTTTAACCGATGGCAACACCACCACACATTTCGCCTTCTGCAACAAGTTCTGAGGAATTGACTCTGGCATACCGAGAATTTCACTCATCACCTGCCCGGCATTTTGCAGGCGCTCTTCCTGTTTCTTGCGGTCGCTATCGCTTTTGGCAAACGCGACTGATGCCAACATGAGAGTGACCAACACACCCCTATATATGTTTCTCATTGCTCCCTCCTTAAGGGAATTTTTGCGACACTCTTGGGCGGGTGGGTGCACAAGCTGGTTCTACGCCGAACTGGAGGTGGCGGCTCTACGTCCTGCGAACCAAGCCCCCGAGCAATGCAACCAAGAACAGAATCAAGAAGATGTAAAACAACACTTTCGCGATCCCTGCTGCGGCCGCTGCAATTCCGCTGAACCCTAATACTGCCGCAACCAGCGCGATAATAAAAAACCCCATGGCCCAACGAAGCATTGCGCTCCTCCTTGTCTGGGCTGACTGGCGAGTCGATCTTGGCTTAGCCCAGCGGTTTGTGTGTCTTGATTGTTTGTATCCTTTCGCTTTGAACCATTCAATACATACTCTTGCGTATTTGGGCATTCTTTTCCCCCGATCGCACAATTCTTTGTGTAGCAAGGACTTACCTTGCGGGAACAGGTTTAGGTAACCGGGTGGGTGGCCCGCGAAAGCATTGCTTCGGCTCCTCTCACGCGTGCCTTTCCCTCTACAGTAAATACAGCAATAGGCTAGCCCAGCTACAGCATGCCTCTTATAGACGTTTTGATCCTGTTCCGTTACCGTCGCATTGTAAGCGGGAGCAAAGGACGTCAGGAAAAATGGATCGTTCTCTTTCATTCCCCAATTTATCAGCCGATCACCCCGCCCCGGGAAGTTCTTCGCTGGTGCCCACCGATTCTCGTTTAGTCCCGAGTGCGGTTGACTCGCTTCATAAACGGGGTGGGGGATCGGTTACTTCTCAGCCTTCGTGCATCGTGAGTTCTCGTCACCCGGCACGGATTCAGGGAGTTCATTCGCACGAGGGGTACACATCAGAAATTTTGTAAGCGCAGCGCGCAAGACTCATCCCAGCCGAGAGGTGTAGTGTGAAAAAGGATCAGCGAGATTTAAAGAAATCTGAAGTGGCCGGCAAGACCGGCGAGGGCAATGGCGATCAAACCAAGCCCCGGGCGCTCACATCTTCCGCGCTGGTCAAGCAGGCGCAAGGTGGTGATGAAGCGGCGTTTGAAGACTTGGTTCGACCCTACATTCGCAAGGCATATCACGTCGCCCTCAAAATTACGCGAAATCGTGAAGACGCCGAAGATGCTTCGCAGCAGAGTCTTTTGAAGGCCTATTCGCACATCGGACAATTTCAAGAAGACTCGCACTTCTCCACCTGGCTCATTCGCATCGCCATCAATGAAGCGCTTATGGTGGTCCGGAAACGACGCTCGGAAGATTGTTTTCTGTCGTATGAAGTAGATCCTGGTCAGGAATCGGGCTCTATTGGAATGCTGCGCTCAAGCGATGCCTTTCATCCGGAAACCCTGTACGAAAAAGGTGAAGCGCAACGAGTCTTGCGCCAAGCTATTGACGGCCTGAGAAGCACCTCGCGGGACGTGGTTTGGCTCCTGGGGCTTCAAGAACGGCCCACTAAAGAAGCGGCCAAGATCCTCAACCTGTCACAGTCCGCTGTAAAAACGCGGTTTCTACGCGCGCGCGTGCAATTGCGCGAGTCCCTGGCAGATCGTATCTAGGCCAAGTGGTGGGTTTACGGAGAGCCTGTGATGCCCTCGGAGCAGCACGGAACGCCAAGGACACCCTTTCGACAACGTATCCAATTCCTAGGATTCTGTGCTTCCCTCTGGACGTGGAGGTGTGGCACCTTTTTTTAACGACCTCGCAGCGCTTTCTACGATGGCATAACGCATGATTGCACAGGCGGGTTTAGTTCCAATGTCATGTATAATCCTCTAATCGTTAAGACGGCGAATTGCTGATTTGCTGCGAACCGCTGGAACCGTGGTGCCGGTTAGATAGCTTGGGAGGCACATACAAGTGAATAGACGGAAAAGGATGTCGCTCGAAGACTTTTTTCTGTACAAATTGGTCTCGACGATCATCCTGGCGTTACCGCCCCCTGCAGGCATTTCCTTTTCTGCTCGCACTCCGGCTTGCTGGAGCAACTCATGAAAAATCTTCGTATCTTGATTGCCGACGATCACGATTTGATGCGCCGCGGCGTAAAAGCCCTACTGCAATCCCACCCCGGTTGGGAAATTTGCGGCGAGGCGCACACCGGTCGCGAAGCCGTTGCGAAGGCGGAGGAGCTTAAGCCCGACATCGTCATTCTCGATATCAGTATGCCTGACCTCAATGGTGTTGAAGCCGCCAGAAGGATTCGCAAAGCTTCGGCCACCACCGAAGTTTTGATCTTATCCGTGCATTACTCCGACCAGCTCATCCGGGAAATTCTTGAAGCCGGCGTGCGCGGGTACATCGTAAAATCAGACTCGGACCGTGATCTGATTATTGCCGTTGAAACGCTGGCCAACCACAAGCCATTTTTCACGCCTCGCGCCACCGAAGTGATTCTTAGTAATTTCAGCGAACGGGGCATTCGCTCGGAGACTCCCGAATCTGTTCGCGAGAGGCTGACTTCACGCGAACGCGAAATCGTGCAACTGCTCGCCGAAGGGAAGAGCAGCAAAGAAGTCGCTTCCTCATTGTGCATCAGCGTGAAAACCGCTGAAACCCATCGCGCCAATATTATGCGCAAGCTCCAGTTGCACACAGTAACCGAGCTCGTCCGCTACGCCGTCCGCAATCAAATCATCGAACCGTGATTCTCACACGTGGTTTGTGGCTTATGGCGCCACCCATTGGAATCGGTTTTCCCTTCATCGGTAAGTTCTCTGTTTGACAAAGAGCCTACAGCAAGTCTAACGAGCATCTAGAGAGTGCACCGTATTGTTGGCCCCTTCGATCCGTAGGATCATGTCAGTGCGGATCGGCAGTACCGCTTGACCGGAAGAAGAAGATGGGAAATCGTCGTGCCTTGAGAGAAATCAAGGCTAGAAGGGCTGGGCCGATTTTTCTCTTCTTCTTCCAGCATATCTCGCCGAGCTCGAATGGTAATTCCAGGGGCTCAGGCATTGCTCGGTTTCCAGTTCGCTACCTTCTTCCAGAAGCCCTTTGACAGTCTTGCAAGGTCATCCCAGCAGGTTCATTTAATCAGTTTGGTACTGATGGCGGTGAGCATCATTTTGTTGATGACCATCGCAGCGTACCATCGCCCTGTCTACAACCAGAGGATACCGAAGAATTCTTGGGACTGGCTAGCTAAAGGCTGTTGCAAAACCCAGGGCCCAACCCCTTGATTTAAGCGGGTAGCTGACACAACGGCGTGGCAGATCTGGTCCGCTTATTTTTCTCGCAAATTTCCCCGAAAAAGGGCCGTGGCTTCATTTTTGTTCT
>DATNLZ010000005.1:0-34880 GCA_035602605.1 Candidatus Dormiibacterota bacterium | reverse complement strand
ACCTTCCGCACCCGAGCCGTTAAGCTGACTGTGTATCCGCTTGACGGCACCGGCGCACGGCTGGCACCGCTCAGCGATGGGGACGTCCAAGCCCTCGATGGTGGATTCCGTATTCATATCCAGGGCGATGGACGGGAATTTTCGCCCTGGTACGAGCTTGCACTAGAGCAGTAAGAGCTTGCAACACCTCTGGCCGGACATGCTTTGGTAGAGTCTCTGCCGGCCATCGAAAAATCCATCGTCTTCAATATGAAGCCCTGATCGACCTGGACTCGTACATCGTCCAAATTGTTGCGAAGCGCAGATAGAAGCTCAGATCGCGAGCAACGCTGCAGGTTGATGTGCCTTGCCGCCACTTTCCGATACGTTGGCTTACCAGAAGTGTAGGCCAGGCTGGCGCAGCACGCGTCAGTTTGACAGGTCGCGCTTCGCTTTCAGGTCAGCGAGCAATTTGTCCACTTCGGTTTGCCGGTCGAGATGGAACAGTTGCTCGGCGACGTCATCGCGAGCCAGTTCCATTTCTGCCTGGCTGACCGCCTCGGTGTGATGCACGCGATCGTTCAGCCGGTCGAACGCCGCGCTTTTGAGTTGGCGCCGATGCCTGCCTGCGCGCGGTGCGCTTTGCCAGGACCAATTTCTACGGGGAACCCCGGTGACGAGTTACTCTTGCTTGCGGAGGGTTTGCAGATCGATTCCCAATTGCTGGCACTTTTTGTATAGGTGGCTACGCTCGAGGTCCAATGCCTTGGCAACATTGGTCATGTGGAAGTTGTGGCGCTTCATTTCGGCGAGCAAGACTTCTCTCTCGAAGGCTTCCACACGCTCGGCAAGCGTTCCGAGCGACCCCGACACTGGGGGCAGTGGTGTTCCTGCGGCGCTTGTCGCTGTTGAGTTGCGCGATGATCTTGTGTCGCTCTCGGGCAGAGCCAGGCGCACATCTGCGGGGGAAATTGTAGCGTCGACGGAAAGGAGCATCAGGCGTTCAATCACGTTGCGAAGTTCGCGAAGATTTCCCGGCCATAGGTAGAGCTGCAGCTCGACGATCGCTTCGGGCGAAAATTCTTTTTCTTTCCAGGCGTTTTGTGCGGCAACCTGCTGGGCAAAATGTTTTGTGAGCACGGGAAAATCTTCAAGGCGGTCGCGAAGCGGCGGTAGTACCAAAGGAAATACATAGATGCGGTGATATAAATCCCGGCGGAAAGCATTCTGCTGGACGAGTTCATCGAGATTGCGGTGTGTGGCGACAATGACGCGCGTATCCACCGCGACTGGCTTGTCGCCGCCCACACGCTCGACCTCACCTTCCTCCAGCACGCGAAGCAACTTGGCCTGCATCGCCAGCGGCATGTCCCCAATTTCATCGAGAAAAAAAGTGCCGCCATGGGCCTGCTCGAACTTTCCGAGATGGCGCCCGGCAGCTCCGGTAAACGCACCTTTTTCGTGGCCGAATAATTCGGACTCAATGAGCTCCGCCGGAACGGCTGCGCAATTGAGGGTGATAAATGGTCCTTCGCGGCGAGGACTTTTTTCGTGAATCGCGCGTGCGACCAGCTCTTTACCTGTTCCGGTCTCACCCAGGATACAGATGCGCGTTTCACTGGAAGCCACGCGCTCCACTTGCGCCATGATTCGCCGCATCGCCTCTCCCGACCAAATAATTTCATGTTTGCCAAGACGCCGCCGAAGCTCGCGATTCTCGTCTGTGAGACGCGTAAAACGCAAAGCATTTTCAACCGTGAGCAGCAGCTTGTCGGTGGAAAGCGGCTTTTCAAGAAAGTCCAAGGCACCCAGGCGTGTCGCTCGCACGGCCATTTCCACGTTGGCTTGTCCCGAGATCATGATCACCGGCGCCTTCACGCCAGCCGACCGAAGGTCTTCGAGGAACATCAGACCGTCTCTGCCCGGCATGACCACGTCGGAAAGAATCACATCGAAGCGCTCGGTCTTCAACAATTCAAGAGCGCGAGCAGCACTGTCGCACACCGAGGCTTCGTAGCCGGCCAAACGGAAGGCGCGCGCGAGCGATGCAAGCGTGTTGGGATCGTCATCTACCAGGAGGAGGTGTGCTTTGGCAGGCAATGAAGACCCCTTCTCGCGACGCTCAGCTTGCGGCCGCACCCTTAGCAATGTTACTCGACGGCAGCGGCGTGGCGGCCGTCGATTGCGGCCGGAGTGGCAAATCGATTTGAAAGGTTGTTCCTCGTCCGCTCTCACTCGAGACGGTAATCGTGCCGCCGTGATCGCTGATGACCGATTGCACGATGGCAAGGCCCAGTCCCGTGCCATGACGCTTGGTCGTGTAGTAAGGCGTAAAGAGCCGCTCGCATTCCTCCGCCGTCAGGCCGGAACCGGTATCGGAAACTTCCAGGCGCACACCTTCGCACGGCTCGGTGCGCGAGGTGGTGCGAACAGTCAGTGTGCCGCCGGCGGGCATAGCGTCGAGGGCGTTGAGCACAAGGTTTTGCAGCGCCCGCTGCAGCAGATCGGGGTCGGCCTCGATTCCGAGAAGTCTCTCATCGAGAAAAAGTTCGGGCGTTACTGCAGGCCTACCGACAGCGTTAAATTGCGCTTCAAATAAACGCAAGGCATTACGCGCCAAATCGTTCAGATTCACTTTTTGCCATTGTGGCGAAGGCATCTTGGAGAAATCGTTGAAGCGGCCGACGATCGTGTGCAGGTTCTCCAGCTCAGCGCGCAACGTCTTGGTTGACTCAGCGAAGATTTCGTCAAATTGCTCCGGGGGAAGCGTACGGGCACGTTGCAAATTTTCAACAGTAATTTGTAACGGGAAAAGCGGATTGCGCAGCTCGTGCGCTAATCGGCGAGCCAGTTCGCGCCAGGCCGCAACGCGCTCCGACTGCCGCAGGCGTTCCTGTTGACCCGCCAGCTGGCGGGTCATGTCGTTGAATGCGGTGGCCGCCTGACCAATCTCGTCGGTGTTGGTAACTTCGATGCGCGTCTGCCAGTTGCCGGCCGCAACTGCGTGCGCCCCTGCGGCCAAGCGCTCGACCGGGCGCGTGACGCGCGCCGATACCCACCAGCTCAGCAGAAAACCGAGCAACAGGCCTGCGGCTCCGACCACAACGGCGATGAGACGGATGTAGTTGGTGAGGGCAAAAAGCTCACGCCGCGAGCTGCCCACCAGAAGTACGCCGAGCAAATCATTGTTGTTCCGGCCGAGCAGGGGCCAAGCATGAAACGTTTCGGCGCTGGCTGGATCCGAGTTCCACTGAATCGTCTTCACGACAGTTTGTTTCTGCTTCTGGACCTGCTCAATCATCGGTGCCAGGCGCTCCGCATCGGTGAGGCCGCCGGCGGGCTCGGCCAAAGCCGACGCCACGAACGCAGGTTCGAAGTTGCGGTAGAGTAAGGCGCGCATTCCTTCCGGCAGAACAAGCGACGCAAGAAAATTCTGGTCGAGGCGCACTCCACCGATGACATACAAGGTTCTGTTTCCCACCGTCATTGCGTTACGCACGGCGGTCAGCGAGAGGGCCACACTATCGGGAAGATCTTCGCGGCGTAGAAACCAGCTCTGCGACTTCCAATCTTTATCGAGCGTTACCCAGTCATTCTTGTAGCCCACGCGCGCGGGATATTGCGCCGATGAAATCAATGTGCCGTCAGAGGCCACCAGCTCGACAAAATCAAGCTGATGCTCCTGTGCAAGTCCGGTTGCGTCTCGAACGTATAGCGAGGGATCGGCACTTGATTGTGCAAGCGCGAGAGCCATTTTCGTGGTGGCTTCCGCATCGGCAATGCCAGATACGCGCCGGACAACTTCTTCGCCACGCTGCGCAAGCTCCTTTCGAAACTGGGCCACCAGCGCTTCTGTGCGCTGCGAATCTAGCGCTTCGAATTCGCGCCGAGTGTAACGCGTGACGCCCCAGGCAACTACACTCACGGCAGTACCGATAGATAAAAGAAAAATGACGAGCAATTTGTTCCGGAAACTCACGGCCGTGCTCCCGCGGTTCCTGCGCCAGAAGGATTCACCGGCGCCGGCGTCTGTAGATCGAGCCAGACGTCTTCCAGGTGCCACTCGGCCCAGCGTCGCGGCATCCAGTTTCTCACGGCCGGTCCGAGGCCAATCGTTTCGGGCAAATACACAAGGGGTATCACGCGATAGTTTTCGATAATCGCTCGCTCCGCAGCGTACGTCTGTTCCGGGTCATTGCTGCTGATTTTTTTCAGGGTCGCAGCTGATTCGTCACTCAGGTCCAGCGCCCGGGTTAAGTCCAAGAGTACGGCTGGCGCTGCGATCGAGTCCAGGCGCCAACGGATGAGCCGGGCATCGGCTTCCCCGCGGGCAATCACCTGGATGGCAAGTCCCGCCTGGCGGGCATTCAGTGCGACCCGTTCCGCAATGAGTCGTACTGTGTCGTCATCATCACCGACACCGAGACGCAATGGCTTCACCGACGCCGCGCCTACGGTACGCGTTGTCGTCCGCAGCTGCTGCGCACTTTGTGTGTCCGCAGGCGTCGAAAAAAGGAAGGCATAGCCCGAGAGCCATTGTGGCAGAATGCCTCCTGCCGGTTCGCCGAGTTTTTGCAGCAACACATTGGTGATTGCCGCACGGTCAACAGAAAGAGAAAGTGCTTGGCGAATTCGCGAATCGATAGAAGCTTCCTTATCAAAGACAATCGCGAACAATTCCACAGGAGCAGATGACCACGTGCGCAAACCCGCTTGGCTGGCGCGGCGTACTTGATCGGGACTCAGCTCAGTGAGATCCACTTTCCCCAGTTGCAGATCCTGAAATTGGTTCTGCGATGAAACGCCCATGGTTACTTCCACCAAGTCGAGGAACGGGCGACCGCTCCAGAAATCTTGATTGGCGCCGAATACCGTGCGTGATAGGCCGCTATCGGTTCGCGACGACCCCGCCGTAGAGCGAGTGCGCGGTACTCCGGACCATTCCACTATCCGAAATGGTCCGGTACCGGAAGGTAAGCCATGGCCCTGGGTGCGAACAATAAAGTACCGGCCGCTCGCGAGTTCCTCCAACAAATCAGGCATTGGGTTACCGGACTGAACCACGACGACTTCACCGGCCGCGATGATTTGCCTTTCGCTGCCGAGGAGTGCCTGAAGTGCGCCGGCTACCTCACCAGCGGTCATAAGCGCGCCATCATGAAATCTCACGGCCGAGCGCAGCGTGAATTGCCAGCGCTTATAATCGTCGTCATGGCGCCAGGCGATCGCCAGTTGCGGCTGCGGACGACCAAAGTCATCCATCGTAATGAGCCGGTCAAAGACAAGAGCCGCAAGCTTCTCCGCCGATGCTGCGGAACTGCTCCCGGCGACCCATTGGCGGGGATCGAGAGACGCGATGCGCTCGTGTAATTCGATGCGCAGCGTGCCGCCATAGCGTGGTCGCGTGGATGCGTGTGCTGTGACGGCAAAAAACAGCAAGAGCAGCAATCTACTTTTCACAAGCAATTGAAAGATTGTAAACCTCGTAATGATGCGTGCCCAAATTCTTTACAACTGCGAGCGCTCCTCGTGAATCGTCCGACGTCCGGAGCGAAAGGATCGGACCCGGAAAGTCTATTGCTGCGCTCACAGGCATGGCCTGGCGATCTCGGATCTCGTACGCCTGCACCGTGTCCGTCGTCGTCCAGTCGCCCTTGCCCGTCGCAAATAATTGCCACCCTGCTCCGCAACCACTTTGCACCGCGGCAATATCGCTGCCCCATCCAGTAAAAGCAGCGGTATGTTCGGTGCCTGCTTCATACATCCGGGCCGAACCGTCGGGCAAAGTGAGAAACAGAACCGAACGCCCGGACAGGTTCATCTGCGCCAACGAGAGGGGCATACCTATTTTATTTGCGAGGAGCGGCAGTCGTTGATCGGCAAGCAGTAACTGGTGTTGCGCTACACCTTCGCATTTGAATTCGCTGCCAGGCGTTGCGCTCGACCGGCAGATTTCTCTTTCCAGGACAACGGACAGCAGCTCACCCCGGTAATTCAGTAAACCCCTGGGCGCCCGCTCAACGGCCGTATTTCTGGGAAACGGTGATGCTCCATCGAGAACCCATCGGTCTCCCTGCCAGCGAAAGAAAGAAATTTGTTGGGGTTCAAGAACCAGCATTTTTCGCGCGCTCGATTGCGCGATTGGAAAAGCTACATCTAGAATTGGCTGGTTTTGTTGCCAGACAGGCTCCCGGCGAATCACCAGCGAAGTCGAGGCGCGAGGAGGCTGCCCCCGCACATCGCGACCAACGTTGACGATGAAAATCCTTGACGAATCATTGCGATGAACGTCGGCGACCCACAGGTAAGCCGCAAGCGTTTCCGACAGGGCAACGGAAATGTGTGCCGTCTGACCATCCGGAGCCAAACGTATTCCGTTTTTCATGAGTGCGGCTTCTAAGGCCGTACGAACTGCCGCCGCATCTGCAGCGCTGAGGGACGAACGATTTTGCAGGGTGACAGAAACCGTATCGCGGGCCGACAAGGCACTCATGAGCTTTTGCGCAAGTTCTCGCGCGGCATCTTCAAACGGTTCTGCTCGAGACCGCCATGGAAAACATAAGCCGAAAACAATGGAAAGACATAAAGGAAGAAAAACGATTTGCAGCAGCCTTGATTTCAGTTCGCGATACACGGGGACGCACGTTCATCATAGCACAAGCGTTTGGATGGGCGATGCGGCTCGAGACCGTTGTGCATTCGCTGTTTGGTTTGTAACCTTTGAACGCTTCTTTCGTCTAAGTCCCTGGTGCGGGTGTGCTCATAACCGTGGTAGCATGCCGCACCTTGCAATCCCGCAGGTTTCGCCAATCGGTTCGGGGTGAAGGAGAATGCTCGAAAATGCTTAAAAGGATTTTGCTCGCCGTGGAGGTGTGTTTGTTTCTTTATGCCGGTGCCGTTTTGGCCGCTCCGCAAGGACCGACGCACTTAATGCGCTATCCAGACATTTCCAAAGACAACATCGTCTTCGCCTATGCCGGTGACCTCTGGATTTCGCCTCGAGCAGGCGGGGCTGCCCGGCGTCTGACGGCACACTCGGGCGACGAACTCTTCCCGAAATTTTCACCGGATGGAAAGTGGATCGCATTTACCGGTGAGTACGACGGTAACCAGGATGTGTACGTGATCCCCTCGGAAGGTGGTGAACCACGCCGTCTGACCTTCCATCCCTCGAACGACATCGTGCTCGGCTGGACACCTGACGGTAAGAAAATTCTCTTCCGCTCTGACCGCTACAGCGCACCGCCCAGCCGCTATACAAAATTATTTCTCGTCTCGCCCGAGGGCGGCATGCCCGAACAGCTGCCGGTTCCGCGCGCCAGCCTGACGTCATTTTCGCCGGATGGTGAACGCATCGCCTTTCTTTCCACCTCTCAAGAGTTCCGCACTTGGAAGCGCTACCGCGGTGGCTGGAGTCCCGCCATCGGGATCTATGACTTGAAAAACAACAAGTACGAGGAGTTGCCGGTCTCCAAAGGGATGGATCTATTCCCGATGTGGCGCGGAAACTCGATCTATTTCATTTCTGATCCTGATGGCGTGATGAATCTTTATCGTTACGACCTGGGTTCGAAGCAAACCAAAAAGCTGACCGATTACAAAGAGTACGACATTAAGTGGCCAAGCCTGGGGCCGGAAGCGATCGCTTATGAGAATGGCGGCTTGCTTTACAGTTACGAACTCGCGAGCGGGAAAATCAGCAACATTCCGGTGACTGTAAATAGTGATGACGTGCTGACTCGCGCCGAATTCAAGCCCGTGGCCTCAAATATTCGCACCTTCGGGCTTTCACCCTCGGGGGTGCGCGCCATATTTGAAGCCCGCGGCAACATTTTCACTTTGCCTGTGGAGCACGGCAGCGCCCGCAACCTCACGGATAGTTCGAGTGTGCACGAACTCAATCCTGCTTGGTCGCCTGATGGAAAATGGATTGCCTATCTTTCCGACCACACCGGCGAATATGAACTTTACATCCGCCCGCAACAAGGCGGTGACGAAACGCGAATTACGAGCGACGGAAAGATGTACCGCTATGGTCCTTTGTGGTCGCCCGACAATAAGAAGCTGCTTTACTGGGACAAAAAACTGCGGCTTTGGTACGTAGACATCAACGACAAGACGCCGGTGCTTATCGATACCGGTGAATACGGTCAAATCAATGGAGGCTCGTGGTCGCCAGACAGTCGCTGGGTTGCCTATAGCAAACCCGAACGGCGCAATGCTGAGCAAGTCAAGATTTATGGGCTCGAGCAAAAGAAGATTTTCCCGGTGTCCCAGAGCTTCTATAACGACACCGAGCCGCAATTCGACCAGAACGGGAAGTATCTTTATTTTTTCTCTCAGCGATATTTCTATCCGACTTCCGGCCAGCTTGACCAACGCTACAACTACTACAATACCGACGGTGTGTTCGCAGTTACGCTGAAGGCGGACGAGCCGGCGCCCTTCGGCCCGCAGAACGACGAAGAAAAAGCCGGCGATGAAAAGAAAGATGACAAGGACAAGAAGGACGAAAAGGCCGATGAGAAGGAAAAGAAATCCGACGAGAAGCCGGTTAAGCCAATCCAGATTGATACCGAAGGCATACAAAACCGCGTGTCCGCGGCGCCATTTCCTGCGGGTATCTACGGTCGACTCGAAGCGCGCAAAGACAAATTCTTTTACGTAGCTGCGCCAATCGAATCCACGCAAGCAGCGCTACCCGGCCCCCCAAAGCCGCGGCTGACGCTGCACGTTTATGACGTGACCAAGCGCGAGGACAAGGTCTTGCTAGAAGGCATCAGCAACTACGATTTAGACAAGTCTGGCGCGAAGGTTATTTATCGCGTCGCCGCCAACAACTATGGCGTGGTCGAGGCAGTTCCCGGCAAGGCCAAGGTCGGCGAAGGCCACTTGGATACGCAGAGCCTTCAGGTGCGCGTCGATCCGCGTGAAGAATGGCGCCAGATTTTTCGCGAGGCTTGGCGCATCGAGCGCGACTTTTTTTGGGACCCAGCGATGGGTGGAGTCGATTGGGACAAGACCGGCAAGCGCTACGAGGCACTGCTTCCCTGGGTCGCGCACCGGTCCGATTTGAACTACATCATCGGCGAAATGATCGCTGAACTCAGCACCTCGCACACCTACGTTGGCGGTGGCGACCAACCGGATCGACTTCGCGTCGGTGTTGGATTGCTCGGTGTCGATTTCGACGTGAACGCGGGCTTCTACCGCTTCAAAAAAATTTACGCGGGCGAAAATTGGAACGACCAGACCCGTTCACCGCTCACCGAGCCCGGTGTCAAGGCGAAAGAGGGAAATTACCTGATCGCGGTCAATGGTACCGCGGCGCGCCCGCCGGCAAATGTCTATTCGTACTTCCAAAATCTCGCCGACCAGATCATCACTCTTAAAGTCAATGACAAACCGAGTGCGGAGGGCGCGTGGAATATTTCGGTAAAAACAATTCCGAACGAGGCGGGAGTTCGCTATCTCGATTGGATGGCAACCAATCGCCGGATCGTATCCGAAGCGACTGGCGGTCGCATCGGCTACATGCACGTGCCCGACACCACGATTCCCGGAATTATCCAGTTCGATAAGCAACTCAACGCGCAGCTCGATAAAGACGGTTTGATTGTCGACGAGCGTTACAATTCGGGCGGCTCGATTCCTGATTTCTATACCGAAAAACTTCGCCGGCACTTGCTTTCATTGCTCGCCGGACGCGAAGGCAAGGACCTCCCTTGGCCCCCGGTTTCGATCAACGGACCCAAGGTGATGATCGTCAACGAGCTCGCGGGCTCCGGCGGTGACGCCTTCCCGTGGTTTTTCCGGCGCGAGAAGATTGGACCGATCGTCGGTAAGCGCACCTGGGGCGGGCTCGTGGGCATCGCCCGCGGCATCCCATTGCGTGATGGAGGCGGCGTTACAGCGCCAGAATTCGCTTTCTGGATTCCGGACAATAACGGCGAGTGGATTGTAGAGAATCACGGCGTGGATCCCGATTACGAAGTGGATCAGCGTCCCGACCTCGTCGTCGCCGGGCACGATCCCCAGCTCGAAAAAGCCATCGAGCTCGCGAAGGAAGCGCTCAAGAATTATCCGATACTTCCGCCGCGGCCCAAGTACCCGAAGAAAAATTAGCAGGAAGCTGGCGGCTCTTCTTTTTGCAACCGGCGCGGTGCGCCGATCCGCCGCGCTAATGCTTGCGATTGCCCTGGCGCTGAGCCGTCGTCGGTACCGGCGGTCCATCCACATCATCAGAGGAAGCCTCGATGTGCGCGTCATTGGTATTCCCGGGCTGCGCGCTGAAGGCCGACCGCAACACATCATTCGCAAAGAAATTCTTCCCGTCGATCGGCACCATCATAATCTGCAGTTTGTCCGAGAGCCGCTCAGCGATGATTTTCTGAATCAGCATCGGATTCTGCTTGAGCACGCTTGCTTCTAGCTTCAAGCGCTCGGAGTCCGCCGCGGCAGTCACGCGAATTCGATTTGCTTCGGCATCTGAGAGCAAATTCTGGCGCTCCCGCTCGGCTTTGCTATCGATCACCTTGGCCTTTGCTGCCGCGTCCGCGTTTTGCAGCGTGGCCTCTTTTCGCGCCGCTGCTTCGAGCTTGGACTGCTCAATCTGTTTCTCCTTGAGCGGCAGCGTGTACTGCATGGCGTCAGACTCAGCCTTGGCCTGCAAAACGCGCACCGCTGCCGCGGCCTCGGCCTGCTTGACTTCTCGTTTCTTCTGCGCTTCCGCCTCTAGCTCCGCGATGCGCACCTGTTTTTCCTTGATATCCGTTTCGGTGCCCAGCCGTTCGCTCTCCTGCTCTTTCAAGAGGAGGCCTTCGAGGCCGCGCGCATACTCGACAGGAAGCTCGATATCCCGCAGCGAGACCTCCTTCACGATAATGCCGTCGGCGCCGAGTCGCGCAATGATCGCGTCAGCAGCCTTCTGCCGTATCTCTTCGCGACGCGCGGCGAATAGTTCTCTCACCAAATAATTGGGGGCCACTTGGCGAAAAATGGTGGCCACTACGGGCGCGACAATCTCTTCATCAATTGGCTGTGCCAGGGTGCCATGGATCGTGCTGAGCCGCCGTGGATCGAGATGATAACGAACGGCCACAGCAACACCAACCGAAAGTCCTTCACGCGCCTGTACTCGCAAAACTTCCGTCTTTTTCCCGTGGCTCTCTTTTTTAATTCCTTCGCCCGCCGCCGTGCTGAAGAGGTGCTCGCGCAAATCATAAAGTGCCACTCGATCGACGAGCGGCACGACCAGGTGCACTCCCGGATAGAGCGTCCCCGGCCGGGTGCCGGAAATTTGGCTGACGCGAACTCCTCCCGAACCGTCCGGCACCACGACGATGCTCAATCCAAGCAGGAATGGCGCGATGCCCAGCACTGCCAGGTGTTGGGCGAGGCGCCACCGGATGGGGGCTAAAGGGCGTTCAGGTTTTCCTCCTGGCTCGCAACCCTCCGTGAGCGCATCACGATTCAAAAGTCGTCGCAGCTGGGCCGCGATAAAAATATCGTACGCCGCTATACCGCTAGCGCCACCGAACAATCCCACACCCACTGCAATCAACAAATACTTGAAGAACAACATTTCATCTCTCCTTTGTGGCCGGCTCGAAATTCGATCCGGTCAACTCGGTGCTGATTTAGTAGCGCCGCCTTACCGGCTGCGCGCTTAGCCTCTGGTGCCTCCCGCTGAACGTGCGGGCTAGAGCCAGAGCGCCGGCCCGCGCTCGAACGCGCGGCGAGGCGGCAACGCGGGCTGGGGCGTCGGCGTGCGCGTCAGCGCTGCTGACATAAGGCGAAACGCCCCGGCAAGAAAAATCCACTCAATCCCTAAACCTGCGCAAATCGAAAGCATTAACGTCCCGGCGATCTGTCCGATGACCATCATTGCGTCCATGTTGGCCTCCTCCTGTTTGTCCGTTTCACCAGCCGACGGCGGTCATCACGAGGGTCGTTAAGGATCGCGCTTCTTGCGCGTTACCAGTGACTGCCGACCGGGTTGGGCCGCCCTTTTTCAATTTCGTCGCCTTCCGCACTTGCCTCAGTCTTTGCCGTTTGCGCCGTAGCTTCGGTCAGCATCGCGGGCGCGCCGGCGAATATCTGCGCGATCTCTTCGCTGCGTTCCGCGGCCAATTGCACACGGTCGCCGACGCGCACCCGCTCAAAAAGATCTTCGACATCCCGGTTGCGCATGCGGATGCACCCGTGAGAAAGGCTGCGCCCGATCGAGCGCGGCTGGTTTGTGCCGTGAATACCAAATCCCTTGATGCTCAGTCCAATCCAGCGCGTTCCCAGCGGATTATTTTTTCCGGAAGGCATGATCACGCCTGGCGCATAGTAAGTGGGCTTGGGAATGCGATGGACAATCGTGTATTCCCCTGGCGGGCTGGGGCTGACCTTTGCGCCGACCGCTACGCCGTACAGTTTCACCACTTTGCCATTCTCGACGAGCGCCAGTTTGCGGTCCGCGATGCTGACGACGATTAGCCTTTGGGTTTGTTGCTTCCCGTCGGTCTTTGCCTGCGGAATTTGCGCGTCGGTAATCACTTGCGGAATCGGCTTCGCGCCGCTTTCTTTGGTTTGCGCCAGCGCCTCGGCGCTGGTTGCTAGAACTAGCGCTACTAAACCCGCCCAGGCCGTTCTCCTTGTTCTGCGCATCCCACCATCGCTGGCCCGGTGCATTGCTCGGGACATCGCTCGCCTCCGTGTTGCTCTCGTCGGGAGCACCAATGGCACATCGTTGTCCAAAATCTATCTGCTGCATTTGCAGTGGGTTACGAAACCACAGGGGCTCTAGGTACGTGGTGCGTCAGACACGATGTGGCTGCCGATACGCATCCGCCCAAGAGGTTGGCGCGAGAAGCGAAGCAACCATAGCGGGAATGTGCAGACGTGCCTTGCGCGGGTGCGACGCGGTTTAGCGCTGGTGCAGAATCACGGGGATACCGTTTTTCGGGCGGAGTGTGATCGAAGGAAGCGGTTCAACAGGTTCGCCGGGGACCAGGGTCAGGCGAAATTTTTGAGCAATCGTCGCAAGAGCCAGCGAAGCCTCCATCAGCGCGAACGAATTGCCGATGCAAATTCGCGGGCCGCCGCCAAAGGGAAAGTAAGCAAATTTGGGCAGCCGCTTGGCAAAGTCATTTTCCCAACGCTCCGGCCGAAATTCTTCCGGTGCATCAAAAAACCGCGGATCGCGATGCACCACATACTGGGACATTGCAACACCGCACCCAGCAGGAACCAGGTATCCGCCTATTTCGGAATGTTGAATTGCCAATCGCACCATGCTCCAGGCGGGAGGATACAGCCGCAGGGACTCAGAAAGCACCATCTCCAAGTAGCGCAGCCGTGGCAGATCTTCAACGGTAGCCTCGCGTCCGCCGAGAACGCCGGCAAGTTCCGCGTGCAGCCGCGCTTCAATTTTTGGATGTTGGGCCAAAAGCCACCACGTCCAGGAAAGCGTGATCGCAGTCGTCTCATGGCCAGCAAGAAAAAGCGTTACAGCTTCGTCACGGAGTTGCCTGTCGCTCATACCCGAGCCATCTTCATCCCTTGCGTGAAGCAGCAACGAAAGCAGGTCACGCGCTTCGTGGCCATTAGCGCGCCGTTCGGAAATAATCCGGTAGATCACGCGATCCAGGCGGCGCACCGCGCGTCTCATCGCTAGGTTTGCCGGCGTTGGCAGCCACGCGGGAACAAACAAGAGCCGACGCGGATCGGTGTTTACTTGCATGACCACCTCGAGAGCTTCTCCGATCTCCCTCGCCTCCCCGGTGACATCGGCATTGAACAGGGTCTTCGCGACGATCGCGAGCGTCAGTCGCATCATTTCTTCGTGGACGTTGCGCGTCTCGCCGTGGCGCCAACCTCTGACCATCTGTTCGGTGAAGCGCACCATTGTGTCCGCATAGCTCGCAATTCGCGCGCGGTGAAATGCGGGCTGGGCCAGGCGTCGCTGCCGAAGCCAAGCCTCTCCTTCACTGGTCAACAAGCCTTCACCGAAAAGCCTCTTGTTCGCGCGCAAGGCCCGGCCTTTAATGAAATTCTTGTTATGCGTTACGAGAACCGCTTCGATGTCGTCCGGATGATTGAAGATAAAAACTTTGTAGCGGTAATAGCGGATGCCAACAACGTCGCCGTGCTCGCGCGCAACTCGCATCATGAATCCAAGCGGGTCGCGCCGGAACTCTTTATAGTTTCCGCGCCACTTCTCAGCGTTGGGGCCCGGAGGAAAATGGTTTTTGATCATCGTTCTCGCACCACTGGCGAATCATGTGCCAGTTTGCTTTTGAATTATCGCAGAAGAGAATTTACTTTGCGCATTTGGCGGGCAAAATCTCCCGGATTGTAATTGGAGGGGCTTTCCACCTGCTGGAAAAGTCCGTTTATCGCCGTGCGCAGCTCTGGGGCGTTCGCCGGCTTGACATTTTTATTGTAAGCGACGAATAGGGAGTCAAGCGCCATGGCGGCTTGTTCTGCCGCACGCTCCCCTTGATTGCTAATGCCGGCTTCGTCCGCAGAAATGCGCTGCAGCAGACGTAGCGTGGTTGGCTGATCAAATTGCAAGTTTTCGAGGCGTTGTGCCAGTTTTCCGGCCACAGGCGCGGCATTTGCCGCTATAGTCGCCACAGCTTCGCGATCGGGAACGGGCTTACTCATGAGCTCGGTCAGACGGGCGAGCTGCGTCGCAAGTTCGTGGGCGATCGCGGCATCCGCCTGATTAGCCACAAGCTGAAATACAGCGTAACGCGAAGCATTCCATGGTGGGTCACCGGGACGGCGCCCGGCATATCCCCGTTCCTGCCTCCAACTCTTCTCCGGGGAAGTCAGGGCGTGATGGCAGGCAAAGCAATCCATTTCTGAAAACTCCGGCCAGACTTTTCCCTGGGCGCGCACCGCCAGCCGCTCCAGCCCCATATTCAATTGCATGGCTTGGCCCGTCGCCCATTCGCGAACACCGCTCCATGCGCCATCTTCCGAAGGCACGCCCGGCGCCTTCATGCGCGGCGTGTTCCAATGTCGCGGCATTACCGCTGAAAACGAATCGAGCTCGAAATATAAGTCGGGATGCCCAGCGGCAATCATTCCGTGATCCACAAACTTTTCCTGGCTTCCCAGGTGGCACGACAAGCACTTCTTCGTGCGATGAATTAGATCTCTCGTGTCCGCCATTCCAGTAGCGATGGATTGCTCGTGGGCCCAGGCGCGCATGGTGTGCGGACCAAGCCAGCCCGACGCTGGACCGTGGCAACTCTCGCAACTCACTCCCTCATTGAGGTCAAACACGCGCCCGCGCTGATTCGCCGGCACGTAAAGCGCATGGCACCCCAGGCATCGCGGCGCGTGGTCGGCCGCGGTTCCAAGCTTCAGAATGCGCGCCATGCGCTCGCCAACAACACCGGTCAGCGCGCTGTACGCCTTGCTATGCTTATCCTTTACCACCCAGGTGCTGTACTCGTTTTGCAAAACGCGCGTTTCCGCACGCGGCGTAACGCTTCCGTGACAACTGGTTGAGCTGCACGAGCCGGGTCCGATATATTTCCCGGAGTCACTCTGCTCAGCAATAGTGGAGTTGCGTGTTGCAATTGTTTTTGGTGTGTCGTCCGCGGCACAGGGAGAATCACCTAAGAAAACGGCCGCACCGAAAACCATCGCAATCCAGACAAAGCGCAAGCTGCAAATGTCATGCTTTACTCTCATCAACCCTCTCGCTGGGCATTCATCTCACGCCGTAGTTCACTGAAAAACACTCATCATTGGCACGCAAATCGCGGTGATTCTACTATGCGGACTATGGGAAAGGAACGCACAAGGCGTTGTCTCTTTCGCATCTTGTTTCCAACATGCGAACGGGATTCTGAAACAGGTTGTCTTACTATCGCATTGGCTTTTCTTGCGCTTTTAGTTACGGGGTGAATGTGTGCCTGTTCCGTTTAACGTGCCTGAAAAACCCGGAATCAATGGTGAAAGCCTTCGCGCGAGCCTGGCCACGTCGATTGGCGCTGAACCCGTCCTGCCAGATGAATTGCTAGCGCACCCGATCTTTCAAGGCGTCTCCAGGGGCTTGCTCGAAAAAAATTGCGGGGCCATCGTTCGCCGACGCTTCCGCGCGGGAGACATTGTGTGTCGCGAGGGTGAGTACGGGTCAACCGCGTTTTTTATTCTGGAAGGTCGGGCGCGTGTTTCCATTTCCGCGCCTATTGCCCACGTAAAGACGGAAAGCCGGGCGCGCGGCTTTCTCAAGAGTCTGACCAGCAAGTTGGCTGGCCGCGCGGATGACCGGCGCGATGAAGAAGCTACCCAGCGCTTCATCCCCATCGACGCCTCTGTGGATCTTGCCTATGACAACCCCGTGGCGACGCTGGGTCCCGGCGACCTTTTCGGTGAAATGACCTGCATGAATTTTTATCCGCGGTCGGCCACCATTCGCGCCGAAACTGAGTGCACGATGTACGAAATGCTTCGTAACATCCTCGATATTCTTCAGAAAAACAAGGCGTTTCGCGCGCAGACCGACGAGACTTATCGGCGTCGGGCACTCGAGAATCATCTCCGCGGTGTGCCCATCTTCGCCGCACTCACTCCGGAATTCGTTGACCACTTGAAAGGCACCATCGAGCTCATCCGCTACAACCCCGGCGACGTGATCTGCGCCCAAGGCGGCGCCGCCGACAGCTTTTATTTGATTCGCATTGGCTTCGTAAAGGTTTCGGAACATCATCCCGGAGGCGAACTGATCCTCGCGTATCTTTCGCGCGGCGATTATTTTGGTGAGATCGGCCTCCTCGGCGGTGGCGAGCGCACCGCTACGTGTACGGCGCTCGATCACGTCGAGCTCGTGCGCGTCGGCGCCGATGATTTTCGACACATGATCGAGCAATTCCCCGCTGTCCGGCGCGGACTGGAACTGGTTGCATCCGAGCGTCAGGAACAAAATCGCGAACGCTCCTGGGCCGTGCGCAGCGTGCCCCTCAATCATTTTCTCGCACAAGGATTGATGGAAGCGCGGAGCCTGCTCATCCTGGATCTCGAGCGTTGCACTCGCTGTGATGCTTGCGTCACCGCATGCGCCGACGCCCATGACGGCGTTACACGCCTGATTCGAGACGGCTTGCGTTTCGATAACTTCTTGGTCGCCACGTCATGCAGGCAGTGTGCCGACCCCACCTGCATGGTCGGCTGTCCGGTTGGCGCAATCCGCCGTCGCAATTCTCTCGAGGTTATCATCGAAGACTGGTGCATCGGCTGCGGCCTCTGCGCGCGTAATTGTCCTTACGGCAATATTAATCTGCATCCATTTAGCGTAATGTCCGACGACCCCGAAAAGCCGGGGCATAACAAAGCCGCCGTCAAACATAAGGCGACCTCGTGTGATCTCTGTACCGATCAGAAAGAGCCTAGCTGCGTCTATGCCTGCCCGCACGACGCGGCGCATCGTGTCGATCCGCGCACATTTTTTGCGCCGGTCTCGTAGCTCGGTCTTAGGAAGTTAGCCTTTTGCTTTTCGGGGGATTCTTTTTCAAAATGCTGATCGACCGCACACATCGTCCTTGGCTCATCGCCTCGATAGCAATTCTCCTCACTGCCACACTGCTCTATGCGCCGTACGCCGTTCAATCGGCACGTGGCCCGCGCGGTGGCAGCACGCTCGGCCTAGTGTTCGGCACCGTTGGCTTCGGATGTATTCTCTTCGCCGCGCTTCTAGGTGCACGCAAAAAAGTCCCGGTCTGGCGCATCGGCCGCGCCAAGACCTGGATGCGGGGCCACCTGTGGCTAGGCTTGCTTTCTTTTCCGATGATTCTCTTCCATGGCGGCTTTCATTTTGGCGGACCACTTACCATTGTGCTGATGTGGCTTTTGATGATTACTGTCCTCAGTGGGATTTTCGGTGCCGCCCTGCAACAGATTCTCCCCCGAATCATGACCAGGCAAATTCCTCTAGAAACGATTGTCGAAGAAATTGACAACGTGCGCGCGCAACTTCTGGAAGAGGCCGACCAATTTGTCGTGGCGCTCTGCGGTCCATTTGGTTTCGAAACCATTGTTGCGCCAAAAGAGAGTCGCGCTGGCGGATTCGATGGCAAGCGTTCCGGACCGGCCGTGGCCACCGCGGCTGTCTTAACCGAAGAGGAAAGCGCTCCGCTTCGCAGCTTCTATCTTCTCGAGATGCGCCCCTTCCTCGAGCATCCCGGCGCTCGCGGGCTGCGCCTCGGCGATTCCGCGCAGGCGCACGCCGCTTTCCAGCACGTACGCACGCTCACCCCCGCATCGGCGCACGCCACGGTTGAAGATCTAGAAAATATCTGCGAGGAGGAACGGCAGCTAACGCGCCAGGTACGTTTTCATCGCTGGCTTCACGGTTGGTTGCTCGTGCACGTTCCTCTGTCGCTGGCGCTAATTTTGCTCGGCGCTGTCCACGCTGTGATGGCTCTGCGATATTAAGGTTGAACTTTTGTGGCTCGCATACGCACAACGAAAAAACTCGCACAGCGCATTGACCTAAACTATTTCAAGCGACCCAGTCCTTTGCGCCGCGCTCGTTTTATTCTTTCCATTACAGCTCCCGCTCTCGCTGCCGTGTGGCTCGCCTGGCATGGAGTGGCGCGCGACACGCATGTCTACAGCGCCGGGAAAATGTCTCCTGCGCATGCGGTCCTCTCACGCGAGTGCGCCGCGTGTCACGTCTCCAACGCCGGTTCCTTTCGAGTGCGCGTAGAAAATCAAGCCTGCCTCGATTGTCACGATGGCCCTATCCATCATGCAAATCAGCTTTTCACACCCGGTTGCGCCACCTGCCACGCCGAGCATCACGGCCCCGTTCGTCTTGCCTCCACGAGCGACGCCAATTGCGCGCAATGCCATGGCGATTTGCGTCCTTCCAGCGGCTCAGTACATGTGAGCCGCTCGGTTTCTAATTTTGCAAGTGGCCATCCGGAGTTTGCCGTGCTTCGCGACAAGCGCGGCGACCCGGCCACCGTCAAGTTCAACCACGCCGTCCATTTGCATGCCGGCTTGCGTGGCCCCAACAGCTCTGATCATTTAGTTCAACTAGAATGCGAAGATTGCCATCGCGCTTCAATCGTCAACGACCCTTGGCGCTTCGGCGATGCCCAACTGAAACCGGCCTCTAGCTCGTCGCGGTCTGATCCCGGCGTGCCCCCAGCAAAGAATACCCGTGCGCTGATGGCGGTTCCCAAATTTGCACAGACTTGTTCCGCTTGCCACCTCCTGCAATTCGACAAGCGTTTCGCCGATGGTGTTCCCCACGACAAACCTGAGGTGATCCACGACTTTATCGCAAAACAATTTCAAGAATACATCGCCGCTCACCCTGCTGAATTGCATGTAGCCCGCGATCCTGATCGTAACGTCGCCGAAAAACCAATGCTTCCATCCTCCCGTCTGGTAACGCCGTCCCAGTGGGTTACTGAGCGGGCCGCCGAGGCCGAGGACCTTCTCTGGCGCAAGACTTGCAAACAATGTCACACCTTGATTGTTTTACAGAACGCCCCGCTTCCCAAAATCGCTCTGTCGAATATCACCGCCCAATGGTTGCCTCGCGCAAGATTCGATCATGACGCTCATCGCGGTTTCTCTTGTATAAGCTGCCACGCGACCGCGACTTTCAGCCAGAATACTTCGGACGTTCTCCTCCCAGGCATAGCCACGTGCCAGACCTGTCACGCTTCCGGCGAAGGCCATGCCGAGTCACGCTGTTTCGAGTGCCACACCTATCACGATTGGTCGAAACGAAAAGAGGTCCGGCCGAGATTCACACCGCCGGCGCTGAGGAGTTTTAGAAGTTCTTCGAGCTCGTCGCTGATCATGGAAGGGCACAAGCAGAATTCATTACCGTCCTGGGGTGCCCAAAGATAAGCGGTAAATTAAGTCAGCTCATTAGTACGTCTTGGAGTTCGCTGCGGCATGCTCGTTCGACCCGCCGGCTTCTTCAATGGTCAGCCAGTCGGTGCGCGTCTTGTCCCACTCTTTGAGCATGAGTCCATGCGAGGCAAAATATCTACGAATCTTCGCCGAGTCCCACTTGAAAATTCCTTCAAGAATGGGTACCAGTGCGCCTAGTGCATCCTCGCTGAGGACGGTCCGGTGCGCCAGATGGGTGATGTAACGATTTTCGGAGACCGCGATGGTTAGGCCGTCATGCTGCTTCACGTGCATCATCACCGGTAGATCGGATCGTCCGTCACCGACGTAGATGACGCGATCGTGGCTGACTCCGAGCTCAGTGCGCAACTCTTCCAGTACGGTCACTTTTCCATAGCCTGCGGGGGCGCGAATAATCGACTCGACTTCGCCGGTTGAAGAATCGTAGCGAAAGCGCGTACCAAAAATGCGCTCGGGTGGAAGAATTCCGTCCAGCGCCGACACCACGACTTCTTCCGGCGCCGCAGAAATTACATAAAACTCAAACTTATAGCCTTCCGCAAGTGTGTTCAGCGCCTGCACAAAAAGTGCCACGTTTTTCTTCAATCGCACCTGCTTGCCTACTTCCGCGAGCTGGTCCCGCCGAACTTTACGAAATGCCGGGTCGTGCAGAATCAGATAAGAAAGTTCCGCCCCTTGCTGCACCAGATTGATCTGCGAGAGGCCCTCAACTTTTTCATGAAAATCGTTGACGCCGAGCAGTTCACTCAGCAGAAAACCAGAATCATTAAAACTGAGCGTCTGATCGAAATCGCTCGCAAGCAAATAGTCTTTCTCTTTCATTATTCTCCGGCCCGGCTCGAAAATAACGCTGGGCCACCTCATTTAATATGCATCGATCTACACTATCATTGTGCGCGAGAACCACGCTATTTACCCATGAATTCTTTGGATGCGTTCCATCCACCAACGGATACATCCCACTTAGAAATGATTTGTAATTCACGTGGGGTTGCTCGAAACGTGCCGCGATTCGGCATGAAACCTGAGGGTTCGCGCCCGCAGCAGTTAAGGCAACGCCGCCCACATCCAGCTCTTCGCGCGATCGAGCCACGTCGCCGCACGGGAAGCAAGCTCAGGATTATCGTTGACCGTGTATACCTTCCCATTACGTAGATATAAGCGTGCCGCTTCAGCACGATTGAACGGACGCGCTCCCCGCCGCCCGAACACCGCCAACTGATTCCCACTTTCATCAACGGCACGGTCGCGGTCTATTCCCTTGGAAATCGCAAGCGCCGGTCCAGCGGTACGGTAGCTGGCGATAAGTTTCGGCGTGGGTCTCGGACTGAAGCCCGCATAATTCGGAGAATCCCACGGCGAAATAATTTCAAGCACGCGCATCCCGTTCCGTCCATCGGCCACAAAGGCGTAGGCGCTTGCGGCAACCATAGCGATCTTCACATCATTTACATCATTGAGTTTCGACTCGGCGCTGAACATCTGCTCCAACCGCGGCTCCTCTGGCCTCTCGACATTCACAATCGCCAATCCCTGTTTGCCGGCCGACACATACGCATAGGTTCTCGCGACATAAACGTTCCTGGCATCTTCGAGCGGTATCACTGCTCCATGCAGCGCGCGCGGTTTCGAAAGATCGGTCACGTCAAGCACCTTCAGTCCCTCATGATCGGCTACAAACGCGTATCGGAACTGTACGGATATCCCACGAGGTTCCACTAACTCGGTCGAATCCATTTCGGCGGTTATGCGCGGATCTAGCGGATTGTCGAGGTCGACAACCACGAGGCCACGATCGCACAAGATGTACGCGAAGGTTCCCGCAATGGTTATTCGTCGTGCACCGTTCAGCACGCCATTTGGATTGAAGGTCAGCGCGCGCTCCAAAAAATTATTTCGAGGATCACCGTCCAGGAGCGTTCCGACCCCCGGATTTTTCCCTTTCAAATCCGGATTCCCGGTAATGACCAGTCCCTCCTGTTTATCGGCCACGTACAGAAAGGCATAAATCGGATGGATGGCCTGCTCTTCATTCTCCGGCCGGCGGGTGCGCGATGGATCAATAGCCATGGTGCTGGGCGAAGCAACGGCTATCGCGTTCTGCGTCCTCACATAAAGCCGCTGCCCAAACCGTGAAACCGGAGCCGTTACCGTGCGCTCCGAAAATCCCTTGTTGTCAATGTTTGCCACATCGTACACGCGAAAGCCGCCCTTCCCGTTTGCCACATACAAATATTCCCCGCGAAGCTGCACGTCGAGCACATTGCCTTCATGGCCATACGCAGTCACGAGCTCGCGCCCCCGCGCAATGTGTTTCTCGTAATTACCGGGATAGGCTATGCGTTGCAGATCGCTTCCAATGATAGCTTCGGGTTCGTCATGCTCCGCCACAGCCACCGCTACGAATCCTTGCTTACCGGTGGCAACATAAACGTAACGTCCCATAAAATTCACAAGATTAGTGCCCTGGAGCAGCACCTGCGCCATCCACGCATTGTTGTCGCCTTTTGCGGATACGTGGCAATCACTGCACTGCTTGGTCTCTACTCCCCCTACCGTATGCGGAACATACGTGCTGAACGCCGTTCCGCTCAACCCCTCGGCCGAAACCGTCTGCTGCCCATAATAAAGCCACTCGCGATTTTGATTTTGCGAGCTCACGACCACCGCGCAAGACGACCGTGCCGGCGCTACCCGGTGCCCGGTCACCGTACCATCTACACCGAGCATAAATATGTCGTCACGCAGGACCTGAAAATTGTACGAAGTGTAGTTTCGCGTCGTTAGTCCTTCGTTGTGTAGCATCGGCCGGCGTGCGTTTGCGGTCATTTGCAAATGGCACCCAAAGCAGCTCGTTGTCCACGAGGTATGACAGCTGTAGCAGGTCATGCGGCTGTTGCCATGTGCGAGATGGGTATCCTCGGCGGGGACCTGGCCCCATGTCGCTCCATCGCGAAGCAAAGTTTTTGCCCGCCGCGATTTCTCGCTGTAATGCACGTTGCCGGGCGTGATGGTGTCCAGCACCTGGACGACTTCCCATTCTTTTTCCGACTCGACCATCGAACGTTGATACAGCTTGCCGTCGCGCCACGCAAACCGTCTCGCGCCGCGCGGCGTGCGCAATCTCTCGAGATGGGTTCCCCCCGCTGGCGATGCCGGCCCTGAGGTTACGAGCGTAGCTTTATTCCTCACCGTCCCGTGGCAATCGGTGCAGTCCAGTTCAACCGCCGCGCGCGGCTCGCCGTAAAGTTTTCCGCTGCCGTGACTGTCCTGTTCAAAATGGCAGTCCACACAGTGCATGCCCTTATTTAAATGAATGTCTGCAAGCTGCACGGCCTTCTCGAATTTTTTCGGATCCTCGAATGAAATCGGTTTTCCATCGGCGTCGAGCCAATTCCCTTTTCGGTCATGTTTATAAACAGCGCGAAATATCCATCCGTGCCCGTGGAAATCCGCGAACTGCGTCTGCTTCAGCTGCGCATTAAACTCCGCGGTTCCTGTCTGCTCCAGAAATTTCGCGTCCGACCACAGGCCGCGCGGCGCCGCTCCCTCCGGGTTTTTCAGTGACGCTCGATAGCGGTCCTCCTCGCTAGGATTGCGCTGCTGTTTCGGATACATTTTGTCGCCATCCACCTCATTGTCCCACCAGGTATAGCCGAAATATCCCGCAACCATGTTCGTTCCCGGATGAATGTGGCAAACCATGCATTGGCTCGACGGAATCGCGCGCGTAAAGCTGTGGCGGATTGGATGCCCCGATTCATGCTTTGCTATCAGCCGATCCGACGTCGCGCTTTCGCCGTTGTGCCCATATGCCGCATAGGGACCGGAGTGTTCCGGCGTCCGGTCGTTCGCGTACGGCACGTGACAGGAGCTACATCCGCTCGCGCGATAGTCTCCGGGCTGATCGTTTGTCCCCGGCATGGAAAGCACTGGATCGAACAGTCGCGTTTTCTGCAAGCCCAGGAATACCGGGTCGGTTCGCAGCAATGTCCCAAAGCCGCGCTCACTGAGCTTGTCCTCTGGTTTTCCCGCCTCATCGTCAGCATTAGGATTCCCAATATCCCCTTTTTTCGAGCCTCCCCGCTCAAACACGCGCAACACATTTCCCGGCTGGGAAACTTCCCAGCGTTCCAGAGGTTCAATCTCTCGCAACACGCCCCGCGTTCTTGTTTCCTCGTTTGTGGGTTGCGGCACAGTCCGCAAACGCTGCGGCGCGCCGTTCTTTGCGTAACTCTCTCCAAAGCGCATATCTTTCACTGGAAATGCACCGTTGTTATAGAGCGCTGCAGCCCACAAAACTCCGCCATGAGTCATCATGCTGGTGCTGACGGCGCGCACCTCGGTCGCGTGGCAACCGCCCGATCCACAGGTTTCCGCGGCCACACGCAAGTCTCCCGGATTCACAAAGCGCACGTACTCGGCGCTCTCCTGTAGCCATTTGGTGTAGAGACGCTGGCGATTTCTAGGATTTTCTACAGCATCCCCCTGTTCAAACTTACTTCTGGCAACCTTACTGCGCGGTTGCGGGTGGGCTTTTGTTTTCACTTGCTGGTATTCGACAGAGTCTGGCGCAACGTTCGCGGAGACCTTCGCTTCGGCAGTTCCTCCATGACAGTCTGTGCACCCAAGCCGGACAGTTCCCGTTGGATGCATTGTGGGTTCGTCCGTCGTTCGGTGACATGAGATGCATCCCGCGCTTTTCCTGTTCGCTTCCATCTGTGTCTGCTCAAGCAGAGTCCCTCGTAGATCGTCCGCGCTGGCTGCTACCGAGTCTCCGCGTTGCGCCCCGAAACCAGCGGCAAGCGCTGCAACGAGCATGAGCAGTAAAACAAAAAGGGCATGATGTCGCGTTGTAAGCATTCTCAGAATTACAATTCCTCTAAAATTGGAACCGCACTGCCGCGAACACAGAAAATAATGTTTTACCAGTGTAAATGTCTTTGAATCCCTGACCGGGAGTCAGTGCTGATGCCCCGGCGGTCACCGCGATATTTTCCGTGAGCGGCGGTCGATAGTGCAGTCCCACGCTGTAATCGAAACCAATCGAGTGCCGGATAGGCGCCTGGAACAGTAGCAATTCGAGGGGCTCGGTTCTCTCAAAGCGCAAGTAATTAATGTTCAAGATGCCCTTCAACTTCGGCGTCAAATTAAAATCTGTTCCCGCATTCATAAGTAGTATCCCCGGATTCACGAAATTGGCCTGCCCTTCCTCTTTGCTGGCGCGCAAGCTCGGGAGCAAGCTGTTCGGTGGAGTCAACAAAAGTCCCGATCCGCTGAGGCGAATTCCCTCCCGATTCCACAAGCTGAAAATCCCGCCAGCAAATGACGGCAAATCCCCAATGGCATCGAAGCCGCGAGCGCGTTCATCGCGTGGATCCCCATCACCCGATGCGTAAAATGCCGACAGCTTCCACCGTGTCCAGTCCCTATCCAATGAGATCTCTGCTGCTGCCATCTGCGCATTGATGGTCACAGCGCGTCCGGCAAGCGGATTTAGATCGTCCTTTCCCAGTGCCTGATAAAACGCATGGCTTATATTGATCCTTCCAATGTGTCCTTGTCCGGTCCAACCGAGATACGCGGAACGCACATTGTGCTCCCGCACTGAACCTGCCGGCGCCGGACGAACCAGAAAACCGTTGTCGTCATAATGAAGCGTCGCGTCATCTTTGTTGTAGTGCACGCTGAACTGCGTGGTGTACCCGGGCCACACAAAATCCTGCCAATACAGGTTTGCAAGGATCACTTGCTGATGCCGCCGCGCGAGTTTATTTAGTCCGCTGTTGGTGTCTTTCTCGAGCATCTGAAAGTACGCTACGTTGTACTCCCAGCGATTGGAATGCAGGTTGCCGAACAATCGTGCCCCGGGCTGCTCATCCACAAACAAAAATCCACGAAAGTCGCTCGAAAACTGCTGGATTCCCGCGCGCACAGAAAGAAAATCGTAGTTGACGCTCAAATCCTTGAGCTGGTATTCAACAAAAGCCTCTTGCAACCCCATGTGCGAATCTAAGCGCCTTGTTCCTGCGCGAACATCCGGATTTACCACCCCCAGTTCCCGTACAGCCAAATAATTCAAACTTACCTCCGGTGTTACGCGAATGCGCCACTTCACCGGCTTGAACGAAGTGTCTCCATGAAATAGATCGAAGGAAAATCGAAATGTCTGAGCGACAAAAGCCTGCTCGCCCTTGCCAAAAAACTCCGAGCTTCCGGGCCGCGCTGCGCTTACATTGCTTGGAGTGGGCAATCGCTTCGCGTTCACAAATGTATTGCTGGTTGCCGTTAAGTTAAAAAATGTCTGCGGTCCTAAATGCGCTGGCCAGATTGGCTCGTCGCCCTTGAGCCGATTCCGGTTGAAGGGATCCCACCAATGCCCTTTTACATAAGGATATTCGCCCGTCTTGCCATAGCGCCTCCACTCCGGCATCGCAACGTTCCAGCGATCGGGCATCTCCGCAAATACTTCCGAGGACCAAGGCAGAGTTTTCGGCGCTGCGCTTGCCATGTAGTCAGGATCTGAATCGAGCCTGCGCCGTAACCCGCGATCAGGCGCCGCTGCTGTCTCGGCTTCAGGCGCTGCGGGCGGACCAAGCTCGGGCTGCCGCGGCAGTCGCGACGTTTCGGTCGGCGCAGAAATCGCCGCCGCTAATGCGATCTCAAGCGTTACGAGTTCATTTGCTCGGAGCGTAACGTCGGGTTGTGTTACTGGTGCAAAGCCTTGGGCTTCAACCCTTAACTCATACTGTCCCGGCGAAATCCCGAGCATACGAAAAATGCCTTCGCCACTCGTTGTAGCTTGGCGGATGTCACCGTTCGCAATATTGCGAAGTGTTAGTATCGCGCCGCCGATTCCGCGTATTGGATTTTGTTGTGAGCGTTCACGCACCATTCCATCGAGAGCTGACGATCGCTCCGTCGTCTGGCGTGGAATCCTTTGCGGAGAACCGTCTGGGGTTTGGATTGCGAACACATTTGACGGCGCCGTAAACCAGACGACGCCAATGAACATAGCCTTTATGCAAAGCAAACAGATGTCGAGTTTCCTGCGAGAACCGGATGCGCAGTGGATTCTCCGATGCATCAGCCAGGGTGAGAAGTATTGTAGCAATCGCGTTCTAGCTAACACCAACCATTAGCGCTGGGCAACATCTTTTGACAACACGTGATGCGAGTCATAAACGTTGCATCTCGTGTGACCTCAGTGTCGAGCGTTCGGCGCAGTACCCAGGCAAGTCGGGAACAGTATTGTGAGACCTATGAGTCGAATGACAGCGCGGGCAGTTTGCTAGCGTCACTAATTCGCGCGCCTTTCGAATCAGATTCTTGTACCCATTGATTTCCCATGATACGAACCCTAGCATCAAGGGATCATGTTACGAAACAGCATAGGAACAAGTTGACTCTCGTGAGACGCCGGCGAGTTCGCGTAATGGAAACTCTTGGAACCTCTGGACCATTATCTCGGCAGCGGAAACTATTGGTTATTGGATGTGTACTCGCGCTGAGCCTGGCTGTGCTATTGGTCTTTCTGCTGGTCGGTTGCGGCGGCAGCACGGAGTTATCGCCAGTATTTCCTCCGGCATCCTCTAGTTTACTCACTGTCGCTGATGTGCAAACGGTGGTGCAGAATGCTGCGCAAGCCGCCTCGCCTACAGCAATGGTGATCGCCGTTGTAGATCGTGCAGGTCGCGTTCTGGCCGTTTACCGCAAGCCTGCGGCTCCGATTTCCTTCAACGGAAATTTCGGGGCTCTGGTAAATACAAATGACCTTGCCGTGGCACTCGCTCGCTCTGCCGCATTTTTCAGCAACGATCAGGCGCCGCTTTCTTCGCGCACCGTGCGATACATCAGCGGTATCCATTTTCCGCCTGGGGTTAGCAACGCGCCTAATGCAGCGCTCTACGGCATCGAGAACACCAATCGCGGCTGCCCGCTCACCAGCAATTTTCTGCCCGGCCAATCGGTGCCAACTTCGCGAAATCTCGATGGATCTCCTGGCCTCGGTATAATCACTGGAAAAGCGAATATTCTGGACAGTGATTCGAACGCCGTGAATCCGGGTGGCGTTCCGCTGTTTAAAAACGGAAAGCTTGCAGGCGGCATCGGCGTAACAGGGGTATCAACAGAAGTGGCTGAGTTCACCGCTTTCTCAGCAGCCGTTGCCAGCGGTTTCGGGCCATCGCCCGCCTCGCCTGGGGTTGTAGTGATAGATGGTGTCTCGCTGCCTTTTGTAAATCAAACCACTCTGCCGCCAGGAACTGGTCCGGGAGTTTTTGACGGATCTTTTCTGGTTGGGCCACTGAAGAGCGAGGGACCGCCGCCGGACGGGGACCTCATCGCACCAACAGTCGGGGTAATCGGCGGGCTTACCGTAACTGAGGTGAAGTTGGTGCTCGATAATGCCGAAAACACAGCGAACACAACTCGGGCGGCGATTCGATTGCCGCTCAGTGCTCGAACCCGCATGGTAATCGCTGTTGCTGATCTCAACGGTTCCATCATCGGCTTGCGACGAATGGCGGATTCTACCGTATTCAGCATTGATGTTGCAGTCGCAAAGGCCCGCAACATGATCTATTTCAACAGCGCTTCACGAACTCCCATGGATCTTCCCGGAATTCCGAAGGGGACGGCAATTACAAATCGCACGATCAGTTTTGGATCGCAGCCCTTATTCCCGCCCGGAATCAATGGTTCGGAAGCCGGCCCTTTTTTCAACCTCTATAAGATCGACCTTGCAAATCCTTGCACGCAAGGATTCGACCCGGCAACTGCAAATCAAAACGGAATTGTTTTCTTTCCTGGAAGCGTGCCCCTTTATCGCAGCGGCGTTTTGGTCGGCGGGCTGGGAGTCAGCGGTGACGGTGTGGACCAGGATGATTTCGTCTCTTCCGGTGGCGCTGCTGGTTTTGAGGCTCCTGCGAGCATTCGCGCCGATCAGATCAGTGTTGGGTCTGTTCGTCTGCCTTACTTGAAATTCCCGCGCAATCCTACCGATTAATTGCGATGTGCCAAACCATGGCAGTTTCATCCATCGCGCAGCTTGTGTCCGGCAAGGTTTCCTAAACCGTCGTAGGCCGCGTATTTATACATTTCCGATAGAGTAGGATAGTTGAAAGCCAGTTCGATAAATGTGTCCATGGTGCCTTCGGTCTCGAGAACTATTGCGCCAATGTGAATCAGTTCGGTGGCTTGTTCACCGATGATATGCACGCCCAGCAAATGTTTATCGGCGCGGCGAAAAATGAGCTTCAGCATTCCGATCATGTCCCCCGCAATCATGCCGCGGGCATTGTTGGCGAATTGAGCGCGACCCACCTCATAATCAATTCCCTTTTCCTTGCAGGACGCTTCAGTTTCACCAACAGCCGAAATTTCTGGAATCGTATAAATCCCCATGGGGAGCATGGAGGCAACGCGCTGCTTGTATTGAAATCCGAATGCGTGGCAGACCGCCACACGCCCCTGCTCCATCGATGTCGAAGCCAGCGCCGGAAAGCCAATGACGTCACCGGCAGCATAAATATGCGGCACTTTGGTTTGAAACGACGCATTCACTGCCAAGTATCCGCGGTCGTTCACGGCGAGGCCGGCCTTCTCGAGCGCCAATCCATCCACAGCCGCCTTCCGTCCCGCGGCAAAAAGCACGGCGTCTACTTCGAGAGTTTTTCCTGATTTCAACTTCAGGCGCACCCCATCGGCGGTTCGCTCTAAACTTTCCAAGCGTTCCTCAAATAAGAAATGCATGCCCAAGGCAGCGAGGCGCTCGCGCAGCCTGTCGGAAATTTCCGTATCGAGAAACGGCAGAAGGTGATCGCGGCCGTCCACCAAGGAGACTTTCACACCCAAGGCAGTGAACATTGAAGCGTATTCGCAGCCAATCACTCCGCCTCCGATTACCGCGAGGGTTGCCGGAATATGGTCCAACTGCAGAAACGTGTCTGAATCGAAGACACGGGTGTCATCAAAAGAAATTTCTCGCGAGCGATGCGGACGCGAACCGGTACAAATCAAGATGACGTCTCCCTGAAGCTGCTGGCTGCTGTTTCCGGCTTGGTGATTAACGTCAATAGTGTGCGCATCCTCAAACACGCCAGTGCCGGGAAACAGTTCGATGTGGTGGGCAGCGAGGTTGCGTGATATTTTTTCACGCTCTTGCGCAATCACGAAGTCTTTGTGGTGCATAAATTCTGCAATTGTCAGACCTTCCCGCAAAGAGTAATCGATGCCATGAAGACCTCGCTGGCGTAGTCCGGAAAAATAGAGCGCGGACTCACGAAGCGTCTTGCTCGGCAGAGTGCCGGTATTGACGCCACTACCGCCGAGATGCGGTCCGCGCTCGACGATCGCGACTCGCTTCCCGAAATACGCCGCCTGCGCGGCAGCCTTCTCTCCTGCGGGACCGCAGCCCAGGACCACCAAATCAAATTTTGCTTTCTGGTTTTTCAAGCTATCTATATAGGTCTGCGTATGAGCCTTGACGCCTGCATATGTTTCGCATCGAAATTCTAGGCCAACCCGAGACTACCCTGAAGCTGCTTTATTGCAAGGTGTACTGACATGTTACTGAATGGGTGACCACGCAATATGCGGGCTATCGCTAACTTGGCTCCTTCATCGCACCCTAGAACCTATTTGAGCCGGAACTTTACGGTTACATAGACGTGTGAGGAGAGGGCTTGGCCCCGGAGTGTCGCTGGCTTGTATCTCCGGAGGCGAACTGAGTCCATGGCAGCCTGTTGTAATACTTTTGGGCCAGAGATGGCCTTGGTGTTCGTGATATGCCCATTTTCATTGATGAACGCATCGACAATAACGTCGCCTTCGATATTCTGATACCGGACAGCCATTGGGTAGACCGGCGGCACCGAGGAGATGAGTACGGCCTGCTGAGCAGGATCGGACGTGCCCGTAGGACTCTCACCCGGAGACGTCTCGGAGACCACGACAGTTGGTTGGCCCTTTGGTTGGCCGGTCACATCGGCCTCAGGCTGAGTAGTCGTTCGGCTAGGTTGAGCAGGTTGTGAAGAGGACTGAGTGGCAAGCCCAGCAGCAGTTTCTTTCGCGAGGTCTTTGGTGGGGTCCGAAGTCGTATTCGGCGCGATCTCAGGCGGTTGCTTCACGTCATCTTTCGGGGAGTTTGTCGTGGGTTTGGAATCAACCGAACCTGCTAATGGTTGCGCATTTTCCTTCGTAAGACTCACGGGGGCAGGGGCGGCGGTGGACGGGTTCGGCTTGGAGACGGTTTGCGAAGCAGGATTCGCGCTTACTTCTGGTTGAGAATGTTTCGGGTTTTTTGCGGCCGGGTCTGCAGAAGAATTGACCAGAACTTTGGACGCTGCTGGGCTTTCGACATTCAGCAGCCAGCGGCGATTCCGGACATCCACGACTTCAACTTGAAATTGCTTAATCTCGCCGACTGGCGGAGCTACCGGCGTCCTGGAGGTTTTGGTCATGAATGGTTTTCGAACATTCTCGAACACAGCCGCAGCAGCCATGCGATTGGCTTGCGACAACATCATGCCCAACCCCAGGACCACCAAGAGCGCAAAACATCCGATGATACAGAAAAGTGCAACGCGATCTAAGCGTGCGCCGCTTGCACCAGGCCGTTGGTCGGTTAGCTGCGGTAATTCCCCGAGATCAGATTTCGTAGCGTTTGACGCGCCCAAAACAAACTCTTGCTGGCCCGCAGCTTTTAATTGATCAGATGCGTGACGAAGCAGAGAGGGTGACGTGGGCTTTGGATCGAGTTCCAGCCTCGTGAGGTTGTCGCTGCTGGGCTCACTCGGCGTCACCGGATTGCTCTGCCGATCGCGGAGCGTTTCGTTTGCTTCCTGGAGCGCAATTACCGCTTCGACCGATGCTGCTCTTGGTGACTTAGGCGTGGCTGCGAGTTGAGGTTCTGGCGCGACAGGAATTTCCCCTTCGGACACTGTTGCGAATGCGACTTCGACTTGAACGACCGGCTCGTGCTCTGCCAGCTCCGTGACCGATTCGGTCGGTTTTACTGGCAACCGCGGTTCCAGCTGAGGTCCACTCGCCAATCCGCGTTCCACTTCAAGCGGCTCGACACATTCCGCAGTCTCCGATGTTTCACTGCCGGGATTGCTCAACGGCAAGCCAGAGGGCGCAGTATCGCCGGGCGCTTGAACGAGCACGGCAGGGGTGTTGTAAACAAATGGAGTTATACCCTGCTCGGGAGACAGTGGCTCAGTGATTCGGGTCTCAGTGATCGATTCTTCGACTGCCTCGGCCGACTTTGACGCAGGTTCAAAGTGAGCATTACTCGGTACTGGAGTCTCCCGGTCAGACGATTCGGAAAGCTCGAAAGCAACAATTTCTTCAGGAGCAGAATCGGTTGACTGATGATCATGCCACTGAATGTCGTTCGACTGAACGTCTGTCGGGTTTTCGGCAGGCTCCGTAACGGGCGCGAGAGTGGATTTGTAGTCCGGAGGCGTTGCTATCAGTTCGACGGGACTTGCCTCGGCAACTCCGGGGTGTGAAAGTAACTCAGGGGCCGGTTCCAGCGATGTAGCCTCGGTGACATGTATAAAGGATGCTTTCTCCGCAAATGGTTCAAGCGGTGCCGGCTGCTCCGCTGGTTCAAGCGAATTCTCGTCAGTCAAAGAGGCTTCGGTCCCCAAGGTGGGCTTGGATTCAGGGACCTCGAGAACTTCGAACGCCACACTTTCTTCAGTGTTAAAAAGTTGCGATTGCAAGTCTAACGACTGGTTGGCGTCAGCCTCTTGAGCGAGTGTCTCGGAAGCAGGGTTGCGAGGCATTGTAGGACATTCGAGCAGAGTGGCCTCCGCCATCGACCCGGTTGTAGGTTGGAATGTTGGTTCAGCTTCTGCGAGAGCTTCACGTCCCGGGAGTTCGGGCGCATTCATTTTTTCAAGATGTGAAACGCTGCTGTCAAGATACTGGCGGTGGGCGCTAGGCGTACCTTGCGCGGGCGTTTTGAGCGGCACGCTGAACAGCTCGCGCAAGCGAGCGTTGACCGAGGTTAACCTCTCCTGCGGGACGTAGGGAGCATCCGCGACGATTGGGGCAGAGGCGATAGAAAGCCACTCGTTTAATTGCCGCTGGGCCGCTTCCGCTAAATTTGCAAACTGGATACCAGCAATCTTGTTATGTTCATTCGTCCACACCAGGCGACCTTCGGTTTGAACAGAACTTGGAGATTGCCAATCCGCGCCGAGACTTAGAACTTCGATAACGAAGGTATTTGAGTCTGGAGCAGTCGGAGGACGGGTAAACTCGAACGCCATACCTCCAGTGCTGATGTTTACCAGTGTTCCCCAATTATCCTCTTCGTAAAACACGAGGCCAAACCCATCAATTTTTTCACGAGTAGACACACGGCGATTGCCGGTGTTCGGGGTTCCGTCATGACTGATCAGCGTGGATGACATTACTATTGCTGTTTAACCCGCAGTACGCGAAACTGCAATTCCATGTCTCGCACGCTGCATGAAAGTTAGTCGCTCGCTCGCGTAGCCGGCGCGGCGAAATTCCAGGCCCTGGGGAGTTCTACCTGGCACCGGTCGGCCTCATCAAAAAGCACAAAGCCGGCCACGTTCGTCAAACGCTGCTTCACAAAATCCTTCAGCTTCTCGGCGAGTGCGGGATCGCCAGGTGCGGGCCATAGGAACGGATGAGAAACCTCAATGGAAATTCGGACCGTTTGGCCGGCAGGCAAGTAGACCGGATGAGCCAAGCGCATAGGATCTTCCTGGCTCAGGCTGCCATCGGATTTGAGCCTGCTCATAATGATGACGTCACCAGACGTACCGTGCTCGGTCAGCCGATAATCAATATCGGTGTTGTTCTCCAGGTCATACGTGAGTAGCAGAACTGCGTGCTCCGGATTAATTTCCTTGAGCTCGCTGTGAGCATAGGACGCCTTGATAGCATTCAGCTTCCAACCCTGGGATGCACGAGCACGTGAAGTGTTCATGTCCAGTCCCGCGAGGAAGAAAATGATGACTAAGGCGGCACCGGAAAGGGTAGCAGCTACTATGACGAGTATATTTTTCCCGAGCACAACTCACTCCCCTGGATACAAACCCAGATTAGGCCAGGATTACAACAATTTCCACCTGGGAAGTCTCCTGTTAAGCCATCTTCCGGGCGGCACAAATTACTGAGAGTCCACCCGTTATGAGCAAGATCGTAGCCAAAAAGAGGCCGAGCTGGGGGGGCGAAATTGGCCTATTTAGGTGAACGAGTGAGGGATTTTCTCGCCATTTCGGCCCCCAAATGGCCCTGCGCCACCGATGGCGAAGATACAGACAGGCGACTTCCTGAAATGTGCAACGAAATGCCACTTTAAAGCAACCTCAAGGCTAATCTGAACGCGGAGTCCTCAAGTAAGCAGTCGCAAACAGAGCGCCAAGCAGTAAGTCCACAACGGCAAAAAACAGATCCGACCGATGCATGCGCCTTTGCAAAACAAGAATCACGACGGCAGCTCCAAAACTAAATTTCTCGAACATTGAAGGAATCATGAGCAGCCTGTATCGCACGGGATCCGTGGCGATAATAAAGAACGCGATCTGCCAGGCCAAGGCTACCCCTGTAAATCCGTAGAAGAATCCGGGATGGGTGATCGGCGGCGGACCTTTCCGACCGATAAGATCAAACATGAAGTACAGGGGCGTCACGACGAGCACTCCCCATATTCCCGCAATCCAAAATAGGATCTTCACTAATTTCAAGCGATTCTTCTCCGAAAGCTTTTCGGATGCGCGAGAAGATGATTGGATTCATTGATCCGGATTTTAACAGAAAACATTTGGTGCCCAGGGCGGGAGTCGAACCCGCACGTCCGGTAAAGGACAGGGGATTTTAAGTCCCCCGCGTATGCCATTTCGCCACCCGGGCGGTGTGAAACTCCGATCTTTATGCGGCTTTTCTTTACTTGCGATTACATCCGTTTTACAACGAATCAGTTACAGTTGGTTACAGTCTCCGCTGGCTACGCT
>DATNLZ010000039.1:0-10458 GCA_035602605.1 Candidatus Dormiibacterota bacterium | reverse complement strand
CAGCAACGCATCCCGCTGCTGGAAAACGTGTTAGCCTACGGTCTTCCAACTTCGCCGAAGTTGCATCCCGAACCCGCAACCTGAACCAAAATCGCCCAATGAATCCCTATGAAACCGCCTCCCAACTTCGGAATTCAGGCTAACAAGACCCTACAAATTCATTTTCGATGAGCGGCCTCCCACAGGCCGCTCTTTTTTTGTTCGCAGCGGAGCCACGTATCTGCGGAAAGACCAATGCAAATGGATGAGATTCAGGTGACGCTCGATGGGCGTCGAGGGAACAACGTTTTGCAACGTTTAGCTCAGTCTTTCGAAGAAAACATAGTGATGAAAGGTCCCGGACTTTAAGGACCTACTACGCGGGCGGGAGGCTTTGGTTCAACGCTATGCGCAATTCGTGACGCGGTCCAAGGTAATCGATTGCGCGGAGTCAAACCAGCGAAACTCCAGCGTGTCGCGAAGCAGGTCATTTCTTTGCGGAGCTTTCGGCAAGCAGCTTAGCGATTCCGGTTCGGCCATCACGAACAGCGATGGACAAAGCCGTATCCCCTTTGGAATCCCGCAGTTCTTCCTCACAAACGAGTTACGCCATGAAGCGACAGCCTTTTCTATTTTTTATGAGAAATCCACGCTAGGGATGCAACTATGATCAGAGCGACGCGAGTGTTTTGGTTCGCTGCATTTTCGGTAGCATCTACTTCGCTTTCTTAGTGTTCTTGCTGCGACCCCACCCGCCGGCGCCGGGCGTTTCGAGCCGAATGACGGCTCCTGCCGGTGCATAGAAGGTGCACTTGGAGGGAAGCTTGGTTGCCTTATCGTTCACCTTCAAGAAGTTTCGGCCTGGAGCTCCCGGTTGCCCTCCCGCCAGGCCATAAGGGCCGCGGGTCCTTCGATCGCACAGCAATCCAACTTGGGCGGGAGCCAGCAACTCAATTTCGCGAACAAGCCCATCGCCACCTCGAAATTTGCCGCCGCCGCCGGATCCATCGCGCAGCCCGTAGCGGACAACACGAACCGGGTAAGCATGCTCGAGAACCTCGATCGGTGTGTTAAGTGAATTGGTCATATGATTGTGAATGCCGCTGATTCCGTCTTTGTTAGGTCGCGCACCGAGACCTCCGGCCGTAGTTTCATAGTAAGCAAACGGAGCGCCCCCGCGTCTCGGATCAGCACCGCCGATCGTCAGATTGTTCATGGTGCCCTGGCTCGCCGCAGGAATGCGCGAGGGAATAGCTTTTGAAAGTGCTTTCAAGAGAACGTCCACCAGGCGCTGGGAAGTTTCCACATTCCCTCCCGCGACTGCAGCCGGCAGCCGCGCGTTTACTATAGTTCCCACAGGGGCTATTACCCGAATGGGACGCATGAGCCCGCTTGTCGCAGGGACTTGCTCATCCAGCAGGCAACGAAAGACATAGAAAACCGCCGAGGAAGCGATGGCTGCGACGGCGTTGATATTCCCCTCGCACTGTGCCGCAGATCCTGTGAAATCGACCTCTGCTTCGGCGTGCGCAATTTTAATGCTGACCGCGACGCGGACCGGGCCGGGAGAAATACCGTCATCATCCAAAAAATCCTCCGCCGAGTAGCGCCCACTGGGGAGGCGCTGAAGCGCCCCGCGCATGATTTTCTCTGAGTATGCGAGCATCCGCTCGCCAAAATATAAGGTTTCACGGCGGCCATATTTCTGGACAATTTCGAGCAAGCGGCGTTCACCAATACGGCACGCAGCAATTTGCGCGGAGAGATCTCCTTCGCGCTCCTCTGGCGTGCGCACGTTGGCTAGAACAAGAGCCATGACCGAATCATTCAGTTTGCCGCGGCTGTAGAGCTTCAGCGGGGGGATTCGCAGACCCTCCTGATAAATCTCGCGAGCCGGTCCCATCGAGCCAGCTTGCGCGCCGCCCACATCAGAGTGATGGGCGCGATTGGCCACATAAAAAACCGGCAAACGGGTTCCGGACAAGAAAACCGGAACCACCATCGTCAGGTCGGGAAGATGTGTTCCACCGGCGTAGGGATCATTTAGCAATGCCACGTCGTTCGGGCCGAGAGGAAAGGCCGCGCGCACAGCCGCTACCGACATCGGCATCGAGCCGAGATGCACGGGCATGTGGTCGCCCATGGCCAGCACTTCTCCGCGCGCGTCGAACACGGCGCAGGAATAGTCACGACGTTCTTTAATATTGGGCGAGAAAGCCACACGCCGCAGCGCCGCCCCCATCTCTTCCGCCACAGAGTGGAACATGTTTTTGAAAATTTCCAAGCGAGTAGGGTCGGCTCTCATCGTCTCGGCTCGTGCAAAACTCTCGCTCTCGTAGGAACAATACTTTCTGGCTGACGGGTCAGGAACAAATTGTCGAATGCGTCAACGCGCACCTGCCAGCCCGGCGGAACTGCCGTTGTGGCGCTGTATTCGGTGACGATTGCCGGACCTCGGAAGTGGTGGCCGGCTCGAAGACTTGCACGGACATATACGGGTGTTTCGAGAGACTTGCGGCGGAAAATGCAACGATTCATGATTTCGATTTGAGGCTTCAACGGGGAAGCACGCCGGGCGCGTGCCCAGCCGGGTTTCGGTGTGGCTGCAACGAAACGGCAACGAATGTTGACAACTTCAACCGGACGCGAAGGATCTTGATACCCGTAGCGACGCAAGTGCGCTTGATGAAACGCAGAAACAAACTCGCCCGTCGCGGGCACGGTCAATTCGTAGGCTTGTCCTACATAGCGCAGATCCAACCACCGCTGGGTACGCACCTGATACGCCTGAAATCCCTCGCTTTTCATCTCTGCAAGTCCGGTCTTTTCCAACCGACGAAAGGCAGGCTGGAGCGCTGCTCTGGCCTCGGCAAGGGACGTAATCGGGAGACGCACCGTTTGAGAGGTATCGCGAACAATATCCGCGCGCAGAATTCCGAGCGCCGACAGTCCTCCAGGGAATTGGGGAATTAGGACCGCTGACATCCCGAGGGCCTCTGCAAGATCGCAAGCATGCAAACCTCCTGCGCCGCCGAAGGCGATCAGGCAATAATCGCGCGGGTCATAACCGCGCTCCACCGAAATCACGCGGATCGCCTTCTCCATAACCGAATTAGCGACGGAAACGATGCCCAGAGAAAATTCTTCCACCGAGCGCATCGCCCCGCGTGCACGATTCATGAGGTCTCTTGTGCGCTCTCTGTGCAAAGCAAAGTCACCACCCAATAGCTTACTGCCGGCGAGGCGCCCGAGAACCAGGTGCGCGTCTGTGACGGTCGCCTGCCTGCCGCGCCCGTAACAGATCGGCCCAGGATCGGCGCCAGCGCTTTCTGGGCCGACGCGCAAAGCTCCCGCACTGTCGAATCGCGCGAGCGAGCCGCCTCCAGCTCCGACTGTATGAATTTCGAGCATGGGAACTGAAACCGGCAGCCCGGCAACCTGTGATTCATTTGTTGTGCGCAGGCCATTTCCGACCAGCGCCACGTCGGTCGAGGTGCCACCCATATCGAAGGTGATGAAGCGGGAAATACCAGAGAGCTTCGCGACATACTCTGCACCAAGGATGCCTCCGGCGGGTCCTGAGAGAATGGTGCGCACCGGCTCGCGGGCGGCGAGCGCCGCAGAAACAATTCCGCCATTCGATTGCATGATGCGAACTGCAGAGTGTTGCTTGCGAGCTGATTCCCCCCGCGGTCTTGGCATTGTCGGCTGGCCATGTCCATTACCCCGCCATACGCCCTCGGCTATCCGCTCGATGCCGGCGAGATACTGGCTCATCGCCGGGGCAAGATATGCGTTGATGACGGTTGTTGCCGTTCGCTCGAATTCGCGAAATTCTGGAAGAATTTCGTGCGATACCGAAACTGGCAATCCCCTCCGCCGTAAAACCCGTGCGATCGCCTTCTCGTGTGACGAATTCACAAACGAGAAAAGCAAACATACTGCGACTGCTTGCGGTTTGCTCTGAACGACGGCGTTCAACACGCGGCCGATCTCCGCGGCGGAAGGGCGCTTGAGGACCTGCCCCTCGGCGCCGATGCGCTCGCGAAGCCCAAAGCGCCGATCGCGGGCAACCAGAGCAGCGGGTCTATCCACAAAAAAGTCGTACAGCTTTGGTCGAGCCTGCCTCCCAATTTCGAGAACGTCTTCAAATCCCGCTGTTGTTACCAGTGCAACGCGCCCTCCTCGCCTTTCGAGAAGCGCGTTGGTTCCCACTGTAGTTCCACAGGTAAGATCGAGAGGTCCTACGATCTCGGCTCCAGGCTGGGACAGTGGCACCGTGCCCCCCCACGGAATACGCGCTTGCTTTCTTAAGGCCCGGGCACGAGGCGCACTCACGCTGCCGCTGATGCCTGCGCCGATTCGGTCGAGCACTTTCTCGAGAGCATCTCCAATGGCTCGCGCGGGATTCTCCGGCGTTGAGGGTACCTTAAGAATCTTCAGCCGTCGGTTGAAGACAAAGACGCAGTCGGTGAATGTTCCTCCAGTATCGATCGCGATGCGCATGCCCGGCGAAGTTTATAACAAATCTATGCGCCGTTAGCGTTTGGTAAGGGGCAGGGTGGCCTCAGCGTCGAGTGCTACGTTGGCGAGATCGCCGGCCACAAGTTTGCGGTAGGCTGCGGCCGCGATCATAGCAGCGTTGTCGGTGGAGAGCTCGCGGCTGGGAAAGAAAACGTCTAGACCGTGGGCGAGAGCTTTGGAATGGAATACGGTCCGAAGCGCTGAGTTCGCGGCGACGCCGCCGGACACCAGAACCGAGACAGCCTGGCTCTGTTGTGCGGCGATCATAGTGTTGTCGGTTAGAGTCTTAACTACCGTATCCTGAAATTCCCTTAGAATATTGAGTGTGTGCGTGGAGCAGAGCGGTAGCAACTGGTCCGCCTTGCGCTCGCCACGAGCGAGTGCGTCCCGGCGAGCCTGAATTTCAGGGAGAAGCTCAGGGTGCGCGCGCAGATGGTAAAGGACTGCGGTCTTTATTCCACTGAAACTAAAATCCAGGGCGTTGCCTTTCATTCTGGCCGGAGCAAATTGCACACTGCGACCATTTGAAGATGGTGAGGACGTCGCTAGCTGATCGATGATCGGCCCGCCCGGATAGCCGAGAGCAAGCAACCTCGCGACCTTGTCGTATGCTTCGCCGGCAGCATCGTCGCGCGTTTGACTTATGTGCCGATAGTGGAAGGATTGCGCCGAGGATGCTACACCTGTCGCCGGGACACTCACTGCATAAAGAACCGTGTGTCCACCCGAAACGATCAAGCAAACTGCCGGCAGCGCCGGTTCCCTCCCCTGTTTATACGCTTCCAGGAAGACAGCGTAAACGTGACCTTCAAGATGGTTGACACCGACCAGCGGCTTGCCGAGGGAAAGCGCCAGAGTTTTCCCGTAGGTTAAGCCGACCAGAAGGGCGCCGATGAGGCCAGGGCCATACGTCACAGCGATGGCATCCACATCCTGAAGCGTCATGCCGGCGCGATGGAGTGCCTCGCGCACCACCGGCACGATTTGCCGAAGGTGTTCACGGGAGGCCAACTCCGGAACGACACCGCCATAGTTGCGGTGCACGTCAACCTGCGAGGCAACGACGCTCGAAAGAATCTCGCGTCCGTCGGCAACGACAGCGGCGGCGGTTTCATCGCAAGAGGTTTCGACGCCCAGGATACGGAGGGTCATGCGCGCGGTACACCTTCTGTACTTCGTCACCGGTTTCCGTGTTGTCCGATGAAGTCGTCCAGTTTAGCATACGGTCCGCAACACCCCTGGACTCCACAACATTACGACGTATCGTTTAGCGCGATATTAGCTGAAGGGAATCGCTGATTGACAACGTGATGCAGGCGCACGTACCGTGGGAATCTGTTTTTTTAATTTTGGAGAGAATTCAGGCTCAATACAAATGGCCAAAACGAAACGAGTGCGAAAAGCGGTTTTACCAGCGGCGGGAATGGGAACACGCTTCCTTCCCGCAACCAAAGCCCAGCCGAAAGAGATGCTGCCGGTGGTGGACAAGCCGCTAATTCAATATGTGGTGGAGGAGTGCGTGGCATCGGGGATCGAGCACATTATCATCGTGACCGGCCGCGGGAAAAATGCCATTGAGGATCATTTTGATTCTTCGCCGGAGCTGGAGCAATTCTTGATCGATCGCGGCAAGACCAAACAGGCGCAATTGGTCCGCGAAATCAGTAGCATGGTAAGCTTCAGCTATACTCGGCAAAAAGAAGCGCTGGGCCTCGGTCACGCGATACTTGTCGCAAAAGACCTGGTTGGAGACGAGCCCTTCGCCATATTGCTGGGCGACGTGATTGTGCCAGGCGCGCGGCCAGCAACGCGGCAATTGATCGAGGTCTATGAGGGAACCGGGACAGGGGCGATTGCCGTCGAAGAAGTCCCCCCCGAAAAAACCCATCTCTATGGAATTGCCGACGCAGTACCGGCCAACAACGCCCAATGGGGTGAGCGCTTACTGCGTGTGCGCAATTTGGTGGAGAAGCCCAAACCAGCCGATGCACCGTCAAACTTGGCAATTACCGGACGCTATGTGCTGCCTGCGGAAATTTTTGATTGCCTCGAACAAACCAAACCTGGAGCGGGAGGGGAAATCCAACTCACCGACGCATTGCTTGCTCTTGCACAGGAAAAAGGGCTGTGGGCCTACATCTATGAAGGAATTTCGTACGACGCAGGCGACAAGCTGGGTTTCTTGAAGGCGACGGTTGAGATCGGCATGCAAAACGAAGAGTTTGGAAATGAATTCCGACGTTATCTGAAGACCCTAAAATTGTAGCGCTTGGTCGCACCGGGAAGCCGTGAGAGAGCCAAGACGACATACAGCCCTAGAGTTCTTTTATTTTCTCGATGCTGTAGATTTGCTGGAGTCTTTGGTCGAGGCTGATTCCTTTGTATTCTTCGACTTGGTATCCTTCGACTTCACCTCCTTCGAGTCTTTCGCGTCCTTTGATTCCTTCGCTTCCGATGCGCCAGAGTTGTCAGAGGCGGCAGACGAGTCAGACTTCTCCGAACGGCCAGCATCGCTCGATGGCTTGCGCGCGTAATCAGTCACATACCAGCCCGAACCCTTGAACTGGAACGATGGGGACGAAACCATGGGCTCTACTTTTCCGCCGCATTTTGGGCACTTCTTCAATCGCGGCCCATCGTACTTTTCGATTTTTTCTGTTTGCTGCCCGCACTTCAGGCATTTGTATTCGTACAGCGGCACCCGGACTCCTCCCTCTGCCACAGCAACGAACATCTTATCATGTGCCGCAAACACCCAGCAGCCGGCAACCTCCCCTACTCTATCGAACCTCAGCAGCTCCGTTGCGAGAGCGCGATGCTGCGTTTACTTACCGGTCACCAAACGTGCTTGACATCCTCGGCAAGAGTCGTTTACATGCTGGCTACTATGACTTCCCAATTACGGCTCCCGCGAAGAGCCCTGTTTGCATTTGTCCTATTTCTGCTTCCGTTGACGGCCCATCCAGCCGATAACTGGGTCGAGGTGCGCAGCCCGCACTTTACGGTGACGACGAATGCCGGTGGAAAAGAAGCAAAACACATCGCCGACCAGTTCGAGCAAATTCGCCAGATGTTTCACACGGCTTTCCCCACGCTGCGGGTCGACCCTCCGCAGCCGATTATCATCGTTGCCGCGAAAAACGAAAACACCATGAGGCTGTACCTTCCGGAAGAATGGGAGGTGAAAGGACATATCCACCATGCGGGTTTGTACCAGGCCGGTCAGGATAAGGATTATGTCGTTCTACGTCTGAATACCGAAGGCAGCAACCCTTTTCATACTCTCTACCATGAGTACACGCATGCGCTAGTGCGTTTAAATTTCAACCGTTTACCGCTGTGGTTGAATGAAGGAATGGCGGACTTTTTTGGAAATTCGACGCTTGGCGACAAGGAGATCAGAACCGGTACTATCGACCCGAGTCACCTCTACATTCTTGGTGAGCACAAGCTTATTCCCATACAGATGTTGCTGGAAGTTGATGATAATTCGCCATACTACAACGAGTCGAACCGCGCTTCCGTTTTTTACGCGGAATCCTGGGCCGTGGTGCACTACTTAATGACGGACCCTGAAGCCAGACAAAAACAGTTGCTCAAAAACTTTCTCAACGCTTTCAACAAATCCGGCGATCAGATCGCAGCGGCCACCGAAACTTTCGGGGATCTGAAGAAATTCGGCCAGAAGATTGAGTCTTACGCACGGCAAACGACCTTCCAGGTGGTTCTAGTCAAGGTTGGCAAGGAGGCTGCGGATAATAATTTCGTGCCACGCAGTCTCCCCGCTGGGGAAGTCCTCGCGCTGCGAGGCGATTTCTTCACACATCACAACCGGATTGAGCAGGCCAAACCCATTCTTGAAGAGGCATTGAAAAACGAACCGAATCTGGCCAGCGCGCACGAAGCTATGGGTTTTTACCATTACCGTCGGCAGGAAGCGAAAGAAGCCGACGAAGAAATGCTGGCAGCAATCAAACTCGGTTCCATGGGCTTTGGTCCACTTTATTTTCACGGTTCTCTGCTCATGCTCCAGGACGAGAGGTCCGAAGATTCGGCGCAAGAGGCCAGGAGAGCTTTGGAGAAAGCCGTGCAGGTCAATCCGCAGTTCGCTCCGGCATACGAAGCGCTTTCCCGTACGTATCCGCGCACGCCAGAGGCACAGAAATTGGCAGTGAATGCAGCGATCAAGGCGGTTCAGCTCGATCCGGGAACTCTCGAATATGCAATCAATCTCACTTATTTGCTGATCAACAACGACCGCGATGCGGAAGCCCGTATCATGGTGAAACGCCTCCGTACTGCCGCTGCGTCGCCTCAAGAGAAGGAGATGGTCACGGTGGTTCAAAGCCACCTGCAAAGACATGAGGAGTGGGTGGTACAGAGGCAAGCTGCCGGTGTGGCGATGTCCCCGCAAAGCGCTGTCGATTCACAAAGGGCAGCAATAGATGTTGGTACTGCTGGAGAACATTCCCCCGCGTCGCGAGAACACATCCTCCGCCGGAGAGGGGATACCTATGCGGTTGATGGCAAGATCAGCGGCGCGGAGTGTACGGGAAAATTCGAAATCACAATTAACCTCGATCTGGCGAATGGACCGGTCACATTTCACGCCAGCAATTTTAAGAAGGTATCGTTAAGCTGGGCGGATGGGGCTGCGCAGCCTTCGGTGGGAAACTGCGAACAGTGGAACGGACGGCAGGTGAAAGTGTGGTTTTCAGCAACGCCCGGCAAAGACTACGCCGGTGAGATTACCAAGCTGCATTTCTTCTGAGCCCGGCAATCCGGCGACGAAGCTACTCCGATTAAATCCTGCTTTTCGCGACGTCCCTGGCGAACCGTTATTCATGTTGTCGCAGTTGGCCGCGGGAACCGACCCACGGCAGGCCGTGCTAACCCAACTTTCGCAGTTGCGGGCGATTTTCGGTAGTTTTGCCCTAATTTTCGGGGTTAAGTCTCGTGTTTCCATCGCCGCGCTCTGAAAAAAGCGCAGAGTGAAGACCAAGTGTCTTCCCTTCGCCACCAGACTTCTGGCACTCTTCGCTTGTCATGTTTCTGCGCAGCATCCATCGCAAAAAAGATGGTAAAGATCACCGCTACTTCAGCATTGTAGAAAACCGTCGCATCGCGTCCGACAAAACGGTGCAGCGAACTGTTCTCTATCTCGGCGAGATCAATGACCAACAACAAGCGGTATGGCGGAAGACGTTGTCGGTGTTTGATGAACAGCAGCAAGAGTATGCAGATTTAAGTTTGTTTCCCGACGACCGCGAGATTCCCGCCGATGCGATCGACAGTCTCCAAGTTAAACTGAGCGGTCTCGAACTGCGGTGCCCTCGGCTGTTCGGTAGCTGCTGGCTGGCGTGCGAGTTGTGGCAGCAACTGGGCTTGCATGAGTTTTGGGACACTCGCCTTGCCGGAACACGGGAAGAGGTCCGTTGGGAAAAAGTGTTGCAGCTACTGGTGGTGAGCCAGCTACTGGATCCGACGAGCGAGTTTCGTGTACATCGCCAGTGGTATCTGACCACCGCCATGGATGCGCTGCTCGGAACCGATTTCGCCGTAGCCGAAAAGGATCGCTTGTATCGCTGCCTGGACCGCGTGCTCGAACACAAGCAGGAACTGTTTCTATGGTTGCGCCAGAAGTGGGCCGATCTGTTTAAGGCGGAATTCGAAGTGTTGCTCTACGACCTGACCAGCACATACTTTGAAGGCGCGATGGAAGAGAACCCCAAAGCCAAGTACGGTCACAGTCGCGATAAACGGACGGACTGTTTGCAGGTGGTGATTGCGCTGGTGATCACGACCGATGGATTCCCGTTGGCCTACGAAGTGATGGACGGCAACACCAGTGATCGCACCACACTGCACGGATTTCTCGACCGGATTGAGAAGACTTACGGGAAAGCAAAACGCATGTGGGTGATGGATCGCGGCATTCCGACCGAAGAGATATTG
>DATNLZ010000003.1:0-29522 GCA_035602605.1 Candidatus Dormiibacterota bacterium | reverse complement strand
GGACGCGATCAGCCCAGAGCGTGCCAAGCGTTGGGCTGATCCACGAGGGGCCTACATTCACGCAATTCACCAATACCTGTGGGGCGACATGCACTACGTCATCACCGGCAAGAGCGCAGACGGCAACGTGCTCTACGAAGGAGGCTGGCAAAACAATCGACCTAAGCCGATGCATGCTCAATATCGTTTTGTTGAAAATGTTTTTGAAGAATTGGATGCTCCCAGTGAATGGTATTTGGACCGAGCTAATTCAGTCTTGTATTTTTATCCTCCCACAGGGCTGGATCTCGAAAACGCGGTTGTCGAGACCGTGCGCTTGAAGCATCTGGTGGAGTTTCGCGGAAGCCAGGCCTCTCCCGTGAAATGGATCGAGCTGCGTGGATTTACGTTCCAGCATGCTTCCCGGACGTTTATGGTAACTCGGGAACCGCTTCTCCGCAGTGACTGGAGGATCTATCGTGGCGGCGCCCTGTTCTTCACCGGCGCCGAAGACTGTTACGTGGACGATTGTTTTCTCGATCAGCTCGGTGGGAATTGCATTTTTGTGAGTGGATACAACCGCCGGATTCGCATTTCGCGCACCCACATCGCTCGCGCCGGAGCCAACGGAATCTCTTTTGTCGGCGAGCGGAAGGCGGTGCGAAATCCACTGGACAGCTACGACGATAGACTGGGCATCGGGGATCTCGATCTTACTCCCGGACCGCGTACGGCGGACTACCCGGCAGAGTGCCTCGTTGAAGATACGTTGATTTACCAGACGGGCCAGGTCGAAAAACAGACTGCTCCTGTTGAGATCGACATCGCAAGAGCGATCACCGTTCGGCACTGTTCCATCTACGACGTACCTCGCGCGGGAATTAACATAGGAGACGGTTGCTGGGGAGGGCACCATATCGACCACTGCGACGTCTTCGACACCGTGAAAGAGACCGGCGACCATGGCTCCTTCAACTCTTGGGGTCGCGATCGCTGGTGGGGCGTCAAGGGTCTCGACCTGGACACCGCGCTACAAGGCCCTCATGCAAAACTTCCCGTTCTGGATGCCGCAGAAACCAATATTCTGTCGAACTCGCGCTGGCGCTGCGATCACGGGTGGGATATCGATCTGGATGACGGCTCCACCAACTATCACATCCACAATAATCTCTGCCTTAACGGTGGGCTGAAGCTGCGGGAAGGCTTCTACCGCACCTGCGAGAACAACGTTCTGGTAAACAACTCACTTCATCCGCATGTCTGGTACAACGACAGCCATGATATTTTCCGCGGCAATATCGTCTTTACGCCCTACAAACCGATTCAAATGAGGCAGTGGACGCAGGATATTGATTTCAACTTGCTGCACAAAGCCAGGCAACTACAAGCGAGTCCCGCCATTGCACTGCAAAAACTGAGCTCGCACGACTCCCATTCTGTACAAGTAGATGTTCTCTTTGTGGATGCATCTTCAGGCGACTACCGGGTCAAACCGAATTCGCCCGCGTTGACTCTCGGATTTGTAAACTTCAACATGCACAATGTCGGCGTACAAACTCCAAAACTGAAGGCCATTGCCAGGCAACCGGCCATGCCATCGCCTTCTAGTGATGCACCACAGACTTTCAGTGAGACGCGAAGCCGGGAGGTCGCTGTTTGGGCCGGCGCTAAAGTGCGCAACATTGTTGGACCCGGAGAGGTCTCCGCGGCAGGCACTCCGGGCGAAACAGGTGTCATCCTGCTCTACGTACCGAAGACGAGTGATGCGGCCAAAGCTGGCCTCTTCGCCGGGGACATACTACTGGCCTTTAACGGAAAGCCAGTTAAGGAATTGCAGGATCTCTTAAAGGAGACACGGCAAGTCGTTGCTGGAACGGCCGTAAGCGTGACCGTACTGCGCTATCAACAGGAGTCTACGGTCATGATCCTCCTGAAACCGTAACATCGCTGTTGATTACTTTCGAACTGACGATCATACGCGGCGATTTGTGCGAACAGGGATAAGAAGTTAAGAATTTTTGCTATTTTATCTTGATATAAGCACTTACGATTATAGTTTAAGAAGCAGAGGTCTTTTGAGGCTTAAGCCCAATGAATTTGTACGGTCAGATAGAAATCGGTGTCCGTAAAAACGTTATAAAGCCACTGGTTTCTGGCGTGTTTACTATTGCCTTGTTGGCTTTACCTCCGCAGGCCGCGGAGCGTTCGCAGGGATCCGATTTGAGAACCACCAGAAGCTATCACGCGTCGACTTCATTCTCAACAACAGCACGACTGACGACAAGCCCGTAATTGACGCGGTCCTCGGGGGCGTAGCGCTCCTGGACTACGATAACGACGGGTATCTCGATATTTTTTTTACTAACGGTGCACGCATCCCCAGCCTAGCGAAGGATAGTCCTGACTTTTCAAACCGCCTCTACCACAATAACCACGATGGCACCTTTACAGACGTAACTGATCGTGCGGGCGTTAAAGGTTATGGCTACAGTGTGGGCGTCGCCGTGGCTGACTTTGATAGCGACGGGTTTCCAGATATTTACGTCACGGGAGTCAATCACGGGCCTCGCCCTGGCGGATTTCATGGTCGGGAGGACCTCGAACTATCAGCAGGGTAATAACGGGGAAGACTACAACCGCTCAAATTATTATTCCCTTTACGCGCAGGACTCGTGGAGGGTCAGCTCCCAGCTGAACATAAATTATGGCATACGGTGGGAGCCCTACCTGCCCGAGCGTTTCAAGGGCACCCTGCCGGAGGTCGAGCATTTCAACATGGGTCTATTTTTGAAGGGTGTGAAGAGCACCGTCTTCCCCAACGCCCCTGCGGGGCTGATGTTCAATGGTGACCCTTCGATGCCGGGGGCTGCTTCGAATGCTGATCCGCTCGGCTTTGGTGGAGACAATCAGCAATAGGATTGGCACTTCGTCTATCCGCAAATTAACCCCCAGGACCAGCCGGCGGAACTCAAGAACATACTTGATGTACTGGTCCTCAGTGATCCGGCGCCGGAGGAGCTTTCTCTTGAATGCAGAGAATGTCTCCGTGATGCAGTAGGAGGTGGCATACACGCTCGCCGTGTGCTGCCAGTAGTATTTCCGAAGAACGTCCCTGCCGGGTTCTTCGTCGGGATCATCGGCGACCAGCTTCACAAGCGCCGAAGCGTCAAGATAGTGGGCCTTGCCCCAATGTGTGTGGTCCATACAGAGTCCTTTCCGGGGCTGAATTAAGAACGCCCCAGTTAGCTCACTCTAGGATGGTTGGGCTAGACAGAAAATAAAGCGAAGACGCACAAAAAAAAGCAATGGGGCCGAATCGGATGCCATTCAGAACGCTACAGCGATGATTCGAGCACCACGACGCGGTCTACTTCGTCGTTCCTGGAAGCCCGAATTTTCAAGATCACGCCGCTCGCATTCTGCGTAAACTCCACAGGCGATCCATCCTGTAACAGTTGAGCTCCACTTATATGCTTTTCAATCGGGGGAAGAGCGAGCATTGGTGCATTCCACTTAAGGATATGTACATAGATCTTGTTGGCTTTTTGAGTGGTTACCCCCCAGTCGGCCGGCCGAACGGGTCCACCGCGAGTGCCATAGATTGAGTCCCCATACTTCGAGAGCCACGCACCTACCGCAACGAGCCGAGTAACAAATTCCTGTTGGATCTCTCCGTTCGGCATTGGCCCAATGTTAAGCAGCAGATTTGAATTATTGCCTGCGGCTCGCACCAGCATTTCTTCTAATTCCGCAGCGCTCTTATAGTGACTGTCCCCAATGTTGAATCCCCAAGAGCCGTTAAGGGTGTTGCAGCTTTCCAGCGGCAATTGATCGCTAACGTATTTCGCGTTGAATCCAGCCGTGTTTTGGCCGGGAAGATCCCGTTCGAAGGTCTGGACATCCTCGCCAGGTTTTGGAGTTTGATGGTGGTTGGGCACGATGAGCGCTGCAGGTTGTAACTGATGAATGAGCGCATATGTCTTGGCGAGGTGCCAGTCGGCATCTGGCTTGTCCCACATTCCATCGAACCAGATGCCGCCGACTGGTCCGTAATTCGTAAGCAATTCTCGGAGCTGGCCATCCATATAGTCGTCCAGATACCTGTTCCAATCACCGTGATCCGGTCGACCGTTGTCCCATGCCGTCTTGCCGCCAGGGTAGTAGTCCGCGTTGTGCCAATCGAGTTGCGAATAATAGAAGAACAGCTTCATGCCTTGCCGATGGCATTCATCCGCCAGAAGTTTCAGCGGGTCCCTTCGGTATGGTGTTTGTTGGACGATGTTCCAATCCGACACTTTTGAATCAAACATCGCGAACCCATCGTGGTGGCGGGAAGTGATGGTGATGTACTTCATGCCTGCTGCTTTGGCTAGCCCTACCCATGCCTTCGCATCAAATTTTTCCGGGTCAAAGAATAGAGGCAGGCGATTGTATTCGGAGACTGTCAGTTTGCGGTCGTGAAAGACCCATTCCTTGTCACCCAGCACGCTGTATACACCCCAATGAATGAACAACCCAAACTTTTCATCCTGGAATTCCTGGCGTGCCTTGAGATTCTGCGCTGTAGGCTGATACTTTGTCTGTGCGGTCGCCTCCGAAGCAGGGATAACACAACCGATCACAACGGCTACAGCTAACGCACACCTTCTGACGGACACTTGCCACGCGTTCGGCATCTGTCGTGCTCCTCCCAAGAAAGCTCACCGCGTTAGAAACTGGAAATCTGAAATCGAGAACACGATTCCGTTCATTACGCGTGTGACGAGAGAACAGGCTGCACCAACTTCGTCGATCTTTCGTCTAGTGTAGTGGTTTGCGGGAAACCCATCGCTGCCGAGATTTTGCGCGATGCTTCAATCACCGCGGCTGACAACGAGGGCAGTTGGTCGCGACCGACCCTTGTCACCGGTCCAGAAACGCTAATCGCCGCGACGGGTTCGTGCCTATTGCCGAAAATCGGCACGCTCACGCAGCGTGCTCCTAAAGTGGTCTCCTCGTCATCAAGCGCGTAGCCTTCCTGTCGAACACGGTCGAGCTCACGCCGGAACTGCACAAGGTTCATGATGGTATTTGGCGTAAGGGATTGGAATACAATTCCATCCAGCGTGCGCTGGAGCATTTCGTCTGGGAGGTATGCGCAAAGTGCCTTCCCTAATGCCGTTGCATGCAAGGGCCGCCTAATCCCTACTCGCGAGGATAGTCTAAACTCGTGAGGGCTTTCAATTACATCGATATAGAGGACAGTGCTCCGGTCCAAGACCCCTAGGTTTACCGTTTCCTGCGTGGATTTCCAGAGTTCCCAGAGGATGGTTCGAGCTCCCGTCTGTAGAGCGGCGTGATTATTATTCTGTGTTCCCATTTGCGACAGCTTTGGCCCAATCAGGTATGCACCTGATTCCGTATGTATCAGATATCCCTCCCGTTCCATATGCTTGAGAAAGCGATACGCAGTGCTCTTGTTAATCGCTGTTACTTCAGAGATTTGCTTGAGCACCAATCCAGATGGAGCTCCCTGGATCGCGTCTAGTATCCTAAACACTTTAGAAATAACTCCTACCGGAGCCCGGGCTGACATTGCCATTCGTGCCATGTTTCTCCCGACTCTCGAATCCTGCCGACAACTGCGAGTTGATTGCCCAACCCGCCAACACATTATGGCAGTAGGGCGATAAGAACCACCCCTATAACGCTATATCGGTTTCCGACAAATTGCAAACGATAAGATCACAGTCCCATATGCTGAACAAAGAACCATTCGATATAACCAGTAAACTACAGATTCCTATAGCATGGTCGAGACCATGGCCTGCACATATTTCTGTATTCTCATTACATGAAATGTTTAGTTCATTCAATGAAACTTTTTGCTTGACATGACCTGCTATTCCTGTTAACAAGCAAACCTTGGAGAGGGCAAATTTGCGGTTCAGGCTATTGCAATGCGAGTGGCGATCCTCTCGAGGCGATCAGTCAATCGACACTCTCTGAACCGAAAGGATTATGCCAATGACACACCGTATCGCGGTTTGTGCTCTTCTTTTCTGGGGATCTTGCGGGCCGCTGTTCGGACAAAGTGCGGCGTCAGGACAACTGAATGGGACAATCACAGATCAATCTGGCGGCGGAGTAGCGAATGCAAAGGTCACAGTAATGAATAACGCTACGAACATCGGCGTGACGGTGGTGACAAACGCAGCAGGACAGTATCGTATATTCAATCTTTTGCCTTCCCTGTACGACCTCACTATCGAAGCTCCTGGATTCAAGACGGTACGAATAGCCAGTTTGAAGATCAACGTCGACCAAACGCTTACGCAAGACAGCGTTCTTCCGTTGGGTAGTGTCGCTGACAAAGTTGAAGTAAGCGCCCAAGGTGACTTACTGGAACGGACTACAGTCAGCGAGTCGACCGTGATCCAGGAAAAGGTCGTTCGCGACTTGCCGCTCAACGGGCGAGATTATTCACAGTTAATTTCTCTTACTCCGGGGGCAAATGGCACCCGTATCAACGGCCAATGGGCCGACGGAAATAAATTCCTTCTGGACGGCACAAACAATACGACGATCCTAGGGGCAAAGACCGCATTTACTCCCAATCTGGATACCATTCAGGAGTTCTCCATTGATTCTCACAGCGCCAAGGCTGAGTATGGAGGCGTTCTCGGAGCGACGGTGAATGCGGCCACTAAGTCAGGGGGAAACACACTCTCAGGGACACTGTGGGAATTTGTCCGGAGCAATCAGTTCCAGGCCCGAAATCCATTCTCCCAATCGACACTCCGCACGCTGCCACCCTATCATCGGAATCAATTTGGCGCCGCGATCGGTGGCCCGGTTTACATTCCAAAGCTCTATCATGGCAGGGGCAAAACGTTCTTCTTTTTCGCGTATGAACGCTTCACGTTGAGGCAGCAAACTGTAAAGCTTAGTCGCGTGCCAACCGCAGACGAACTCAACGGCAACTTTTCGACCTCGGTGATTGGCAGAAACATCTACGATCCGGCAACAACAACTGCTGGTCCGAACGGCACGCTAATTCGGCAACAATTTCAAAATAATACGATCCCGACAAATCGTATAGACCCTCTTACCCAGGGATACCTCAAATTAATGTTGCCAGCTCCGAACTACACAAACCCGTCAAATGTGAACGTTAATCGCCTGGATATCTTCCCGAATAATGAGACCAAGAATAACTATTCTGTTCGGATCGACCACAAATTGGGTAATCGCGACAATCTTTGGTTCCGCTACTCACAAATTGGTGCTGACAACTCTACTTTTGTAACGGCAATACTCCCGCAGGTGACATCCCAGAATCGAAAAAACTTTGGAGTGAACTGGGTACATGCGTTTAGGCCAAATCTCTTCTTCGAATCAACCTATGCATATGCGAATTTCCCTTTCACACTGAATCAAAACCTGCAGGGCGGGCAGGCGGCACTCGCAGCGCTCGGTTTCAGTCAAGACCAGTTTGCAAAATACGGCGTCCCTGACTTCTTGTCGGTCGGGAATTTCTCAACGCCCTTTCTTAATGGCGTTTATGCGAACCTCACAAAGTCGCCCGCCTCTATTGGAGAGTCTCTCTCCTGGATCACTGGCAAACACAGCATGAAATTCGGCTTTCAGCTCTCGCGTAAGGACTTTACGAACATAGCTACCGGCCACCACTATAGCTTCAATATTGCACAAACTGCGGACCCGCAGAACGTCGGGACTACCGGGATCGAACTCGCTTCCTTACTTCTGGGGCTTCCACAAAGCAACAGCTTGTATACCGGCAACTACACCATGGCCTTTAACAACTGGTCGCTCTATGGGGAAGATGACTGGAAGGTACGTCGAAACCTGACAGTTTCGTTAGGGTTGCGATATGACAGTTTCCCTCCGCCGAATTTCTACGGCAATTCCACGATCAGCGATTGGGATTATAAGACCGGTGACTGGCTCATCGGTGGAAGTAAGCTCCCGCCAGCGTGCAATGTATCGCCGGTTGCTCCATGTATTCCCGGCACCGGAAATCTTAATGATCTTCCAAACGGGAACAAGATCAAGCTGGCGCGATACCCCGGTATCCGTTACCCGATTTATGATAATTTTTCGCCACGCCTGGGTGTTGCGTGGAGTTTCGCAAGAAACACAGTGCTCCGCGTGGGCTATGGAATTTACTTCGATACCGAGTCCTCCACAGCACAGGAAGCCCAAAATACCTATGGGGCTTGGCCGTCTAAAACAAGTGCGGGGACGAATTACAACGCCTTCAGTCAGTCATTAACAACCGTGAAACAGATCGACGGAACTCCAGTTTCACCGGTTACGACAGGAGCTCCTTGGGGAACAGTGTCTTACTTTTGGGATCCGCGGAAGAAAGACGCCATGTCGCACCAGTGGAACGTTGATATTCAGCACCAGTTCTCGGAACACTTCGTGTTGACAACTGCTTATGTCGGTAGCAGGGGCAGTCGACTGGATCTGAACATTGCAGCTAATGCAGCGTTACAACCGGGGGCTGGGACTCCAGCGGAAGTTAACGCCCGGAGACCCTTCCCGTTCTATGGAAGCGATACGCTCTATGGTACTGATCTCGGGCGAAATCATTACAACGCTCTACAGGTCAAGGCAGAGCGCCGATTCTCGGGCGGATTTCAGACGCTGGTTTCTTACACATGGTCGAAAACCATGGACAATGGAACCGACGGCTGGTACGGTGGCAACCCGCAAAATCCCTACAACTTGAATGCTGAATCGGGTGTTTCGAACAGCGACCGCACTCATATTCTGGTGATGAGTGGAGTCTACGAGTTACCTTTCGGCAAAGGCAAGAGATGGCTACATAGCGGAGCCGCATCCTACGTCCTTGGCAATTGGCAACTGAATGGGATTGGGACTCTGCAGTCAGGCACCCCCGTAGTCCTGTCAGTTCCTGGGGATGTAGCAAATGTGGGAAATCACGTGAGGAATTACGAGCGTCCGAATCTTGTGGGGAATCCGCATCTGAGTAATCCCTCGGCGAACCTTTGGTTCAATACAGCGGCTTTTGCGGTGCCGGTCTTGTCATTTGGTAACGCCGGACGCGGACTAATTCGCAACCCGGGATACACAAACTTCGACTTGTCGCTATTTAAGAATGTTCCGATTAGAGAGCGGCTTAGTTTTCAACTGAGGCTTGAAGCCTTCAACGCCTTCAACATCCAGAGTCTAGGCAGAGCAAACGGTACCCTGGGAACCGGATTTGGAACGATTACGTCGACTAGTTCCGCGCCCCGGGAACTACAGTTTGCGGCCAAACTATACTTTTAGACCTGGGAGCCTACCCGTGAGCCACGTGGCACGATGCACGCTGTTAAACCGCAGCTCGCAGGATATATACAGCCCCACATACATTCAAGAAAGTAGAATTGGAGTGTTCCAAGCTCACCCTCTGCGGTCGATCTGGCGTACCACACTCATGCTGTTGCTGTGCTCGATCGCGTTTCCCTGGTTGGTTGCGGCGCAAGATGTAAAGAGATATGAAATCGATCCCAATGGGGTCAACATCCTCACACCAGCAGACGCGACTCGGCAAGGAGGAATCAAGCAGGTCGATATCGGCCCAGGAAAAGTTGGTTGGATTGAGGCCTGGCGGAATGGGGAAGACTCTCTGTTTTGGGACGTAAGCGTCGCCGAACCTAGCGAATATGAAGTCTCGATCATCGCTCGAGGCGGGAGGAGCGGAAGTAGTGTTCAAGTCGAAGTCGCCGGTCAGAACCTGTTGAGTCACTGCGGCCTGCAATGGGAGCGGCTCACCTTGGGGAAGGTGCGTTTACCTGCAGGTACGCAGCGTGTGACGATTCACTCCACCAGTACCCCACCGATCCAGAGTTTCTTCTCAGTCGAGCTTGTTCGCTCCTCGGTGAAACAAGAGCTCGCGGCAAGATCGGAGAAGCTCTCTGCGGGCACAGAGTGGCTCGCGGCGGACAGGTACGGGTTGATGTTTCACTGGACGAGCGAAACTAAGCCGGAAACAGGCGCCCCTAAGTCTTATCAACTGGCAGTCCGCGATTTTGATGTCGAACGCTTCGCGCAGGTAGTGGTCGAAATGGGCGCCCGCCATGTCGTGTTTACGACATCTCACGCCGGGTTCTATTTTCCGGGCCCTAACACAACAATCGACAGCATTCTGCCCGGGCGGACGTGTGATCGCGACCTGATCGGGGACATAGCTACAGCCTTGAACAAGAGGGGAATCAAGCTATTTCTGTACTATCACCCCGGCCACGACGATGTTCCTTGGTGGAGCAGAACTCACTTTGGCGAAAACAAGGCAGAATTTTTTCGTCAATGGTGCGCGATCATCCGAGAGATTGGCCAGCGATATGGCGAGCGGCTCGCCGGCTTTTGGTTTGACGATGCAGCATTTACGTACTATCCATTTAACCCGCCATGGGAGGAGATGACTCGTGCGGCCAAGGCGGGCAATGCGGCGCGGCTGGTTATTTATAACTCATGGGTCCTGCCAAGAGTGAATGACTTTTATGAAGTTTTTGCGGGGGAGAATTCTTTTTCCAAGGAGGTTATTGAAGGCGGCGGTTTTCTTCCAGTCGGTGGTACGGGGAAGTTCATCGGCGGTCCGCAGCAAGGCTTGCAAGGCCACATCACGACCTTCGTCGAAGGAGACTGGGGGCACTACAAACTTGATACACCTATCGGACCACCTCATTTCTCGGCCGAGAGGTTGATTGCGGGAATTCATGACTGCATTCGGCGTAAGAATGTGCCGACATTTGACATTGAGATTTATCAGGATGGCACCATCTCTCCGCAGACATTTCAGTTGTTTAAGGCTGTCAAGCGTGTGATCTGGATGGGCGCACCGCCATCTTCTGACGGTTTGAAGCGGACGATCGGCGTAAGGGAATCTGTTGCCGATGACAACAAGAGAGTCAAACAGCTTCCCATCACGCGTCTCTATGCTGCGCAAGCAGATCTCCAGGGCAATGTGCGTTTCTGGAAGGAAACCGGCATGATGCTCTGGAAAGGCAGGGGAACTGCAGTCTGGCATCTTCAGGTATCAAAAGCTGGCGAGTATGAAGCGAAGATTTGCTACGCCTCCGCGATGGATGCAGTGCCTTTGTCCCTGCGTGCCGGGGGGCATGTCAACGCCGTCCTGCCGCGCACATCCGGCGTCTTTCTTGATGACACGTTGAATTTCAATCGTTCGATGATTACGAATCAGATTCGCCTGCCCAGCGGAGAGGTGTCCCTTGAGATCCAGGTTCAAGCAGACAATCTGGATGAACGTTTTCGAGTAAGGTCGATCGAATTGACGCCGATGGAGTCGGTGCCAGCATTAGCTACAGAAAGCAAAACTGCTTATGACAGTCGCGCTTCGACCGACTGGATGGTCAAAGCCGGCTATGGCGTGATGTTTCACTGGACTTCTCGCTCCGCGCCAAAGAAAGCGCCGATTCTGCCGTACCAGGAGGCGGTGGAGCGCTTCGATGTACAGCGGTTCGCAAATATGGTTAGAACGACTGGAGCAGGCTACGTAATCTTCACCGTCAATCATGCCGATCCACATTGCCCTGCACCCATCGATTCCTGGGAAAAGTACCACCCGGGATGGACGACAAAGCGCGACCTGATTGGAGAGATTGCCGACGATCTGCAAGCCCGCGGCATCCGGTTAATGCTCTACTTCGCCTCCCATACTCTTGGGAAAATGCGGAAGGCTGATTCGGCGACATATCTACGCGCACAACAGGACATTTTGACGGAAATCGGCAACCGTTACGGCCGAAAAATATCTGGCTACTGGTTTGATGGTTGGTATCAGAGTCTTGAGCAATATCCTGACATCGATCCGAGAGAGTTGTGGAGTGCCGTGAAGGCTGGCAATCCTGATCGGGTCGTCGCATACAATTCCTGGATCTATCCAGTGGAGACCGACTTGCAGGAATACTGGGCAGGGGAGGTTGGGGGGCCGGTTCGACCGACCTCGTCTCGTTTTTCGGGGCAGGGGCCTGCGATAGGCCTTCAACAACATGCTCTTTGGTTTCTGGATGCACCGTGGGTTCATCAAAAGCTGGATAGTGAAATGGAACCCCTACGTTTCAAGAATGAAGAGCTGATCCGCTATGTTGAAGAATCGATAAGGCACCACGGAGTGGTCACCCTTAATGTGGGGATCTTTCAGGATGGAGAAATTGGGATCGCTGCGTTGGAGCAACTTCAAGCATTGCGCGCTGCTGTCCGGCGCCATTAGTCGTGAATCTAGGAAATTGGTCTGAATGGGTTTTTGGCAGGTAATTCAGGTCGCCAGCGGAGAAACCCTCACTCCTTTGCGAAGGGAAGGGAGGTTGATTCCGAGATGGTTCCATTCAAGATTCATTTTTAAATCTCGCTGGCGTTGGCAGTCGGCATGCTCTCGACCTTGTTGGAGTTGTCATCTGCTGCTGTGGCGAACGAGTTTCTGTACTTAAACTGACCTGGAGAGATCGATGAATTTCACACACCGCGCCCTGTTGTTAACTGTCGGCTGCCTATTGTTCCTGACTCTACCCGTGCAGGGGGCCGGGAAATATCTGGAGATTGAGTACCCTCCCTCGACCGCGGCGAACATGCTGCAGATTGGCGTCACCTATACGATGTGGATTCCCGACGGCGTCCCACGGTTCCGGTGCGTGATCGTACACCAACACGGCGCCGGAAGGAACGCGGCCGACCACGGCGCCACAGCCGCATACGACTTACATTGGCAGGCCCTTGCGAAGAAGTGGGACTGCGCTTTGCTCGGTCCGTCGTATCACGTGCTGACTGATGCAACCGACGCTTCTCCCGGAGGGTCCGAGCTCTGGTTCGATCCGCGGCGCGGCTCGGATAAAACCTTCCTTAAGGCTCTCGAAGATCTGTCGGCCCAGGCGAAACATCCCGAGTTGACGGTCGTGCCATGGGCTCTTTGGGGACATTCGGGCGGCGGGATCTGGTCTGACATGATGACGACCCTGCATCCGGACCGCGTTGCCGCAGTGTTCCTGCGATCTGGTTCGTTCCGCAACAGACCGAACTTCCCTCCCGCCGAGACTCCGGCCGCCGCCTACGCCGTCCCGCTCATGGGAAACGCCGGCGTGAAGGAGAAAGACCGCGGCGCTTGGATCAACACGCTGGCCACAGCCCGCGAATATCGCGCCAAGGGGGGCCCGGCTGGGTTCGCTCCCGATCCCCGCACGGGGCACGAATGCGGCGACTCCCGTTATCTGGCTATTCCGTTTTTCGATGCGACTCTCGCCATGCGATTGCCGAATAAGGGCAGCAAAGAGCAGACCTTGCGCCCAGTGGATATGAGCAAAGCGTGGCTCGCGGCTTTCTTGGGTGACACGGCCCAGCCGGCCGCGGAGTACAAGGGGAACCCGAGTGACGCGGCGTGGCTGCCGAATGCCGCAGTCGCCAAGGCTTGGATGGAATATGTCAAGACCGGCGCCACCGCCGACAGCAGCCCGCCGCCTGTGCCAACGGACGTGCGGGTCTCTTCCAAGGGAGATCAGGGCAACGAGATCACCTGGGACTCGGAGGTGGACTTCGAGAGCGGCATCGGCGGCTTTATTTTGCAACGGGATGGGAAGGAATTGGCGAAACTACCGGAGACGCCGGTCGGCACATACGGACGTCCTCTGTTCCAAGCCATGTCGTATCATGACACCCCGGAGAAGCCGATCCCGGAGATGCGCTACTTGGACGGTTCTGCTAAGCCTGGCGAAAAACACACTTACTCTGTCATCGCGGTAAACGGCGCCGGACTAGCCTCCAAGCCATCAGACAGCAAGTCCACCCGCTAGTGCCTATGATGTCGGACTCCGTCAAAACCGAAGAACAAACAAAGGGAATTGCCGAAGCTAGGGAGTAAACTTTCGGATTGAGGAGGATCATGTTCGTGAATAGAAATTTCCACAGGGTCACGCGTATCAGCTTAGCGGTTGTTATTGCGGCCACCGCCTACTTCACAACCAAGAAGAGCGAGGCGGCGGACAGCTACGTCCCCTTCTCCGGATTGAAAACCGCGTGGCACGAGGGGTTCGAACGGTACGATTTCGTGATGGACGACGCCACTGGAGCAATCACCCCGATGGTGGCGCCCGCGAGCGAAATCAAGGATTTCAACGCAGACCGGACTTTGAAAGACGGAAAACGGCGGTGCGTCGTCGTGGCACCCCAAAAGGCGGCCCCCGGCTATCCATGGTCGTGGCGGGGTTGTTACTGGAATCATCAACCTCAAACCGAGATCGAGCTGCTTCGACGCGGATTCCACATCGTCTACGTTGCGCCGGACCCCACCCAACAGGGAAAAGCGTGGGACACCTGGTACAAGTTCCTGACGGACAAGCACGGGCTTGCCAAAAAAGGCGCCTTTATCGGAATGAGCAAAGGCGGTGTGAACGAGTTCAATTGGGGCGTGAATAACCCCGACAAAGTGGCCTGCATCTATGCCGATAACCCGGCGCTCTATGACGAGGATTTCGCCAAGTTACCCGCGCTCGCCAAGTACGATATCCCTTTATTACACATTGTCGGCACAGAAGACATGCTACTTCAGCGGCACACTCTGGTAGTTGAGAACATCTATCACCAGTTGGGCGGTGCGATTACGGTAATGATCAAGGAAGGTCACGCCCATCATCCCCATAGCCTACAAAATGCGAAGCCGATCGCCGATTGGATTGAGCAGCACATGCATCCGACGGAAGCTAACCGGCCGGCGTTCGTGGATTCGACATTTACGAAAGGCCACTTCTACAGCCTCGACAATTCTTTCATCTATCTGAAGGAAGAGGATACTTACGCGACAGCGCGCGGGCCTGGATTTGTTCCCTCCTACGACCGCTACGACGGGCCCACGGCGGGGAACTTCCGGACGGGTGGCATGTCGATCATCGTGCCGCAGACGCTTGCGGCGGGCAAGCCGTGGGTGATCCATGCAGACCCCATGGACCGGAGTTCGGCCGTGGACCAGTCGCTGCTTGCCAAGGGATACCATTTGGTGATTCCGCCGATCACCGGAACCGGGATGTCAGAGCAGCAGTGGGACGGGATCTACAAACTGATGGTTGACAATGGATTCGCTAAAAAAGTTTTGCTGAGCGGGACAGGCGCGAAGGCAGGCGAGGCGTACGCATGGGCGGTCGCGAATCCCGATAAGGTTGCGCTGATCTATGCGCGAAATCCCTCCTTGCGAAGCCTAATGTCGAAAACACCCTCGATCGACAATCTGGCGCCGCTCGCGAAGGCGGGAGTGCCGATTCTCCATGACTGCGGGAGCCTCGACCCTTTGCTTAAGGACCAAACTCGCGTCGTGGAGGACCGCTACAAAAAGCTCGGCGGCAAGATAACGGTGCTGGTGACCGAGGGCGAGGGGCATTTCCCCGTCTCGCGCAAGGACGCCAATCCGGTGATGGATTTCATCGCAAGCAACCAGAGGTAGCAGAGCACCGGGTTCTGCCCGTATGGTCAAAATACTCATGCGGCGCGGCAGAATAGACATCACCTTGGCGAGCCCCAGCTCGCGAGCGAGTTCATCCCCCCATACGGCGCGAGCAAGCTCGCCATAGTGTCATAAGACAAGTGCACACCGTCGGCTCGTTCATCGATCAGCAGGTTCACGGAAGCATAGGACTGTGGCTCGCGAAAATGTCATCACAGCCGAGGAGCCTAAGAATCAGCAACATCCAGTTCGAAGTTTAAGAGGGAAGTTTGGGAGGACAGCGCATGTAACATTGTTACATGGGTCCCGGAGGAGCTGCGATGGGCCAGACCAAGTCTTTGGTAGGGAGAGTCCAAAAAAACTGTGCCACTCTAAGGGGTCACCCAAGATTTCAGTCTAACTTCGGTCCAATTCAAGAGCGAGATAAATGGCGCGTTCCCCTGTAAGCGACACCAGAAGCGGCACTTAGAGTTTTGTACTGCGCACCTTCGAAGCAGGGTGTCGGGAGTTCGAATCTCCCCGGGCGCGCCATTCCCCTTGAATCGCATTCACTCCAAAGGAGTAACCGAGATCATTCTTCACCCCTGCCTTAACTCCGATCATCTGCTTTTTTGACAGATGGTCGGAGATAGCAGGACTCTGGCGTTTTCCTTTTTCTTCTGTTGATCCAATTGCTTACGTGAACTGAACTCGATTCTGTATCCGCTCAGTATCACGTCCTGTCATAGAAATGTAATACAAGCAGAGCACGCCAAGAGGCCGCTCGGGAAGTCCTATTCGTCAAACTAACCTTCGCGAGTGCGCGTAGCGTGTCCGAGTGGCTGGTGATCCGGCCCAAACTTCCAACAACGCCGTTTCTGGCAAGTGACGGCCGTTTGAATGGCTCGCCTCCTATTGACACTCTATATGTGAAGCAATATTATCCCTATAGAGTGCCGATAGGAGATATCTCTTGAACTCTGAACCGACAACCCTTTTGCAGGGGACCTTGGATTTGCTGATCTTGAAATCGCTTGTCGCTGGCGAGATGCACGGATTGGGAGTTTCGCGCCGAATCCAGCAGATCACGGGCGGCGCCTTTGTTGTTAGGCCCGGCTCGCTGTTTCCAGCTCTACATCGAATGGAGGCCTCCTTTTGGGGAGACTCTGAAAACAACCGCCGCGCGAAATACTACGTTTGACCAAGGCGGGACGGAAGCAACTCGAAGTCGAAACCAAGCGATGGGGACGCATCTCCTGGGCCATCGCTCAAGCTTTGGAAGCGTCGTAGGGAGGTATCTAGCATGCCGCTCTTTGTAAAAGGCCAAAGTTTCCTGCGAAATCTTTTTTTATCCCGGCGCGCGGAGGTAGACCTCGACGAGGAGGTCCATTCCCACCTCGAGATGCTGACGGAGGAAAACATTCGTGCGGGCATGCCGCCGAAGGAAGCGCAACGTGCCGCGCGGATTGAACTTGGCGGCATCGAACACTTGAAAGAGCAGGTTCGCGAAGAGCGGATTGGCAATTGGGTTCACTCCGTGATCTCTGATTGCCGCTACGGTTTTCGACAGCTCCGCAAGAACCCCGGCTTCACCGCAGTCGCCGTGACCGCGCTGGCGTTGGGCATCGGAGCGGACACGGCGATGTACACGATTGTGAACGGATTGCGGTCCTGGGATGTGGGACTCGACAATCGCGATCAGATCGTGGTCGTAACTGCGACGAATACCACGCATAGCCGGGGATGGGGCGCGTCGTACCCAGACTTTCGTGATTTTCGCTCTCAAACAAAGTCCTTGGCAGGATTGGCCGCGTATCAGTTCGCGCCGGTCAACTTGAGCGACCGTAGCGGACTACCAGAACGCTATTACTGCGTCCAAATGTCGGCGAACGGTTTTTCCGTGGTGGGGCAAAAGCCTTTGCTGGGGCGCAATTTCATCACCGAAGACGAGCGCCCGGGCGCTCCGGCGGTGCTGATCATCGGGTACCACGTTTGGCGCGACCGCTACGCGCAAGATCCGGCAATCATCGGTAAGACGGTGCACTTGGATGAGATCCCGCGAGTAGTGATCGGCGTGATGCCACCCGGGCGGCGATTTCCGGAAGAAACGGATTTGTGGACCCCGCTAATTACCGACGCCGCGCGTGAAAAGCGCGACAACCGCAATCTGACGCTGTTTGGGCGACTTGGCGACGATGTGTCGCTGGCATCGGCTCGTGCGGAGTTGAGCGCAATGGCCAGGCGCCTTGCGCAGCAGTATCCGAACACGAACAAGGACATCACGGCCGATGTGCGGCCAATCATTGAGATTTACGGCGCATATTTCATGAGGCCTTTGTTTTTGGCGCTGTTCGGCGCCGTTGGATTCGTACTGCTCATTGCCTGCGCCGATGTGGCCAACATGCTGCTGTCGCGAGCGGCGGAACGATCGCGCGAAATTTCGATTCGCGTAGCAATCGGAGCAGGAAGAATTCCCATAATCCGGCAACTTCTGCTCGAGAGCGTGGTGCTATCAATTGCCGGCGGACTTTTTGGATGGCTGGTGGCGCTGGGCGGTTTACGATGGTTTGATAGTGGCCTGGGTACGCTGGAGAAACCCGTGTGGCTGCACCTTTCGCTGGATCGAAGCGCGCTGTTTTATCTGGCGGCGATCTCTGTCGGCACCGGGATTCTGTTCGGTTTGGCGCCGGCGTTGCGATTAGCGAGGACGGATGTAAACGCCGCGTTGAAGGAGGGCAGCGGGTATGGCGTAGTCGGCAGCAAGTTTGGTCTGCGCGTTTCGAACGTGCTGGTGGCATTCCAGATGGCGCTTTGTGTCGTGCTGCTGGCGGGAGCGGGACTAATGATCCGCAGCGCGGTGAACCTATACAGTGCGCCGGTCGGCGTAAACACAGCTCGCGTGCTGACAATGCGCGTCAATCTTCCCGAAGCTAAGTACGCGAAGCCGGAAAGCTGGATTGCATTTCACGAAGAACTGAATAAACGGCTGAAGGCACTGCCTGGCGTAGAGCTAGCGAGTGTCGCGTCGCACCTGCCCCTCGGAGGCTGGATTCCATTCTCGTTTGAGTTCGAGGGACGGAGCAAGGACGCTGCACAATCGCCCGAGGCTGGCGGTCTCGTCGTCAGCAATAATTATTTCCAGACCATGCAGGTGCAGCCGCACCGCGGCCGGCTGTTCCTTGATGCTGACGGCGTGGCCGGACCGCCGGTGGTTGTGGTGAACGAGAGCTTCGCGGCGAAGTTCTGGCCAGGAGAAGATGCATTGGGAAAACATACTCGCGTGATGGAGGAACGATTGGCCGGGCCGTGGCTAACTGTAGTTGGGGTTGTGCCCGATATCCTTCAGAATTTCCGCCAAAACCTGCAACACGATCCCCTGATTTACTTGCCCTTTGCGAAGAAGCCGCAGCGGCAAATTTTCCTCGTCGCGCGGACGGGTGTCCCTTCAGAAACCTTGGCGGACGCGTTCCGGCGCGAAGTCCAGCGCGTCGATGAAAACCTCGCCGTTTACGACGTGCGTACGCTCGAAAATCGCATCGCGGAGAGCCGCCTGACAGTTACCCTGTTCGGGGCCATCTGCTCGATCTTTGCGGGAGTCGCCACTATGCTTGCGGCTATTGGTTTGTATGGCGTGATTGCCCACGCAGTGAGCCAGCGGCGGCAAGAAATCGGACTGCGTATGGCAATCGGCGCAACTCGGCGCGACATTGTGCGGCTTGTTTTGGCCCAGGGAATTCGTCCCCTAGTGCCGGGCTTGGCAATTGGGCTGCTGCTCGCGCTCACGGTTACGCGTCTTCTCCGCGTCGCGCTGGTCGGCGTTTCCCCGAGCGATCCGTTAACTTTTGTTGGGATTGTGTTCGTACTCATGTTTGCGGCAGGGCTCGGCTGTCTCATCCCCGCGCGCCGGGCCACCCGCGTCGATCCCATGATCGCCCTGCGCTACGAATAGAATTTAGTTCTGATTCCTGGAGAACGCGCTATTCGTCGATGTGAATCTGGCGACACTGTCCCGACGTCCCGATCTAGGAAGTGTGATCCCGCCTAATGCTGCTCGCACTCCGATCGAGATCTTGATGGGCCCCACGATTTTCTCTGTCATAAAAATGTAATTGTGCCTCTCGAAAATCTCGAAATATCTGAACCGATGGGGATTATAAGACTCTCTTCCGGGGAACACCCGCGCGGAGTACCTGTATATAAGGATAGAGGAACCCGGACGTTTTCAGTCCAACTTCAGTCCAGTTCAAGAGCGAGATTAGTGACGCGTTCCCTCGTAAGCGACACCAGAAGCGGCACTTAGAGTTTTGTACTGCGCACCTTCGAAGCAGAATGCCGCAGGTTCGAGTCCTACCGGGCGCGCCATCTCATTGAAAAGAGTAAGCAGTATCGCTCTTCACCGTTGACCTTCTGCCTGCTCACAAAGTAGAGGGTCCTTAATATATGTGAATATATGTGGCCGGCTTCCGAAGGCAGCTCCAAGAAGGCCGATGCGGCGCACAAAGTCGGTGAAGCGTGGTTGGATGCCTTGCGCGAGTGGAGGAAGACAGCAGGGCGCGCAAACCTACCTTTCATTTGAGATTGCTGATCAGGACGACATCGCTGATAGTCGAGCCTCGAGACAAGGCCAGCTTCTTCCCGTCGAAGGACCAGTCAAAATCGTTGATTTGAAGGGTCTTGAAATTCGTTAACTGTTTTGGTGGGCCACCGCTTAAAGGCTGGAACCAAATATTTTGGGCACCGTCGCGGTTGAGAACAAAAGCGACGGATTGGCCATCGGGGGTCCATCTGAGAGGAGATGGTTGATACGAAGCGGGTTGATACGAAGAGGGAAGTTCAAACGTCTTGGTCGGGAGACTACCTGCCGAAGATATAACAGCGATCCTGGTTCGGTGCGTGATTGAATCGACTCCAAGATAAGCGACCTTAGCCCCGTCAGGCGAAAAACGATTGGATACTGAGTAGTCTTCCGTTACCCGAGCTGGTTGGCCGCCCTCAATTGCTATCTTCCAAATCAAACCATCGATGGAAGTGTAGACCACCCATTTGCCATCAGGAGAACAGGTTGGAAACTCCGAGAAAGCTTTGGTCAGTTGAGTAAGGTTTTCACCGTCTTTGTCTATCTTCCACAGATTCATTCTTGATGAACGCCAAGAAGCGAAGACAACCTGACCTCCAGTATGACAGACGGACGGCGTAATGTTTAGCCCTGGATTCGAGAGCAATTCTCTCGCGCTGCTGCCATCACTTTCTACGATCCAAAGATTATTCGCCGATGTATATACAAGCTTGCCGTCTGGGGTCCAAGATATGCCGTTACGCCCCTCGTTTCGGCCCTCAGCGAGAGTGATTTGGGTTGCATGGGTCGAGTTACCACTTGGCGCGACCCAAAGATTGGACAGCACCTGCTGCTGAACTGTAACAATCATATTCGAATCTGTTGGAACGTCAGCTCCCGAATAAGTGTTCAAATCGTTGGTAATTCTTTGGACCATCCCCGCCGGATAAGAGACATGCCATAACTGGTCGGAGCCTTGCTTCGATAGTTCCGATCCCAGAACCACCAGCCCACTTTGATCAGACAGCCGGCGCACCCCCTGAATCCAAGACCACTTACTTGAAGACAGTGGCTTCGCACTGCCGCCCCGTATGGCTATTCCAACCAGACTAATGTCAAGTGCTCCGACTGTAGCGACCGCAATAATCTGGCCATCAGGTGACCATGCTGGTTCTGTGAAAAACTCGGGCAGCTTTCGCGTTGCGATTACCTCTTCTCCGGAGCCGTCGACATTCGCAGTTATAAGTTTTACAGTTTGTTCCGTTTCATAAAAGCGAATAAAGGCTAGCCTTTTGCCGTCAGGAGAAAGTGTCACCCTGGTGTCAACGTCTGAAATCAGTTTCTTCGACGCACCTCCCAACACAGGCGTGCGGTAAAGCACACCAAAGCCGGAGTCCGCTAAGACATAGTAGATGTAATTCCCGTCGCCCGAAAAAGTAAGTCCCCGATAAGCGGGGGCGGATGCGGCCGGTGGAACGACTTGCATAGTACTGGCCGTTGCAACTTGGCGCATCCAAAGGCTTTGTTTTCCAGTCTCTTCGACCGTGTATGCCACATACTTTCCGTCGGGCGATATGGCGGCAAGGCGCGCGTGCCCGGTGTTGGTCAAGCGCGTGAAATTCATCGCTTGAAAACTCGGGCCGCGCGCTTTATGGGGCATAAATTTGTAGAATGCAAGTGCAGCCGCTATGGCTAGCAGCACGCCTGCGGCGACAACCATGACGGGCTTTCGGCCGACGTGGTGTGCCTTACCTTGCCCTGGTTCTAATGCCGGCGAGCTGACTAAGCGTGCTGAATCACTATCACGTTTCAGACGCGCCAAGTCGGTTCGCAGCTCCGAAGCGCTCTGGTAACGCATCTTGCGGTCTTTCTCCAGTGCCTTGGTGATGATTTCTTCCAGCTTCGGCGGTAATTCTGGATTGAGGCGCGACGCCGAGATCGGTGCGCGTTCGAGAATTGCGTGGAAAATCACCGCTGAGGTGGTTCCCGGAAATGCCAACTTGCCAGTGGCCATCTCATAGAGCACCACTCCGCTGGAAAATAGATCGGTGCGTGGGTCGAGTTCTTCGCCGCGTGCTTGCTCCGGTGACATGTAAGCGACTGTGCCAAGAGCCGCTCCCGGGCTGGTTAGGTCCTCTTCGCTGGTACCTGCCGTTGGCATCGCTGAAAAACCAGGCGCTCCGGGACCGGGAGCTTGCGGTCGCCGCTTGGCCAGACCGAAATCGAGAATTTTGGCTTGGCCGCGCTCGGTGACGAAGATATTGGCGGGCTTAATGTCACGATGGATGATTCCTTTGCTGTGCGCGGCGTCGAGGGCATCGGCAATCTGAATACCTAGCTCGAGAAGTTGCTCGGTCTGCAGAGGCGTGCCGCTAATGAGGTGCTTGAGCGTTTGCCCTTCAAGCAACTCCATCACGATGAAGGGTTGGCGATCTTGTTGGCCGATCTCGTAGATCGTACAGATGTTTGGGTGGTTCAGTGCAGAAGCAGCGCGAGCTTCAATGAAAGCGTTCGAGCGACGAACGGTCATTGGCGAGCTCCGGAGGGAGAAACTTTAGTGCGACGTGGCGACCGAGATCTACGTCTTCGGCCTTGTATACGACGCCCATACCGCCGCCACCGAGCTTCTCGAGAACTCGATAGTGGGAAATGGTCTGGCCGATCATTTAGCGGAAGCCTGCACGTGAACGGGACATTAAGACGAGTGCTCAAGCAAGTCAAGGTATGGAATGAGCACCCTACCAATCCATGAACGGAATTGTACTCTCGATTGGATCGGGCTTTGTATTTGCCTACGCTTCTTCTAATAACCACGACACGAATTCGTAAAATAAATATATTTCAACGTTTGTTCGTACTATCGGTATATAAGGATAGAGGAACCGGTCGTCGGTCTGGTTCTTCCCCTGTGCCTCGACCCAACCAGGGCTCTGCAGTGGGTGATTTTTGGTCTCCGTCCACTAAGGTGTCGGAATTTCGGTTGCTAGATTATCGTCCTGTTGAAGCCTTGAATTGAGACACGCCGGATGTGCACACTTTGTCAATTTTTTGTCTCACTATAGGGGTTCATCCCACCCGTTCAGTCCAACTTCGGTCCAGTTCAAGAGCGGGATAAGTGACGCGTTCCCTCGTAAGCGACACCAGAAGCGGCACTTAGAGTTTTGTACTGCACACCTTCGAAGCAGGGGGTCGGGAGTTCGAATCTCCCCGGGCGCGCCATCACCTTTAGGTTCGATTTAAATGAATTAGAAAAACTGCGCTTCACTCCGACCATCTGCGAAAAAAACAGACGGTCGGGTTCTCAGAGAACGCAAGGACATGTCGTCTTGTCGGTTTTCTCGAATTTTTCGAAGAGTACTGTCGTGCATTTCTCCGCCAGAATGCGAACTTTCACGAAAACGTAACGCCCATTCTTGTTTTTGTTTTACGAAATCCTCAAGCGTCGAGGCTTGAGCTAAGAGCGAGTCAAGGTTTCCGCGCAGTGATATCGGCACGGACAACGCCTAAGTAGTCTCGCGCGGCTTCGAGGGCCTGCTCGGCGTCATGGTGAGAAACGAATCCGGTGTCCTCATAAAGGGCCATATTTCGCTTCCGCCGGAGACGGTCGAAAACGGTCAGCAAGCCAGCATGTTTTTTGTCGATACGCGCCCGAACGAAATCAATGATCGCGATATGATGCCCCGGTTGGCTCCTCGCGCGAAAGCCATGGCTGAACATGAACCCCAGGGACGCCTTAAGCATGGCTTCGTAGGCTTGCTGGAGGCAGGCTTCTTCATCAAATGCGAGGATCTTATGGGCCGAGGTGAGCTTCTTTTCGGCGCTTGCAAGGAAGCGTTCAATTTGCGCCCAGTCAACTTTGTGCGGCTTGAGCTTCTTCATACGGCACCAACAAGCGAAACCCGCTTATTGTGCCAGACGTTTTCCAGGAAGGTATCCTTCCGAGCGCGGCGCGACTTGAATTCCTTCGGCGCTAGAACCGTGTAGTTGATTTCGCGTCCGAGTTGCCGCTCCAGTTTGCGCATCGCGTCCGCCAGGGCGTCGCCTTTTGGGTTGCCAACCACGAGGACATCGATGTCACTCGCGGCGTCCTGCTGGTTTCGCGCGAACGACCCGTACAGATAAGCCTCTTGCACTCCTTCCAGTTTCTTAAGGGATTGTGCAATCAAGGGCACTGCACCGATGGTTTTTGAGACGATGCTGCGAACTTCATCGAAGAGGGGGTACTCCCGGTTGAGCTGAAAATACTTCTGGCGACCACTCACTTCCGACCGAAACAAGCCTTCGCGCTCCAGACGCCCTAGCTCTTTCGATAAATTGGACGGATCAATGCTCAGCCGCTCCGCCAAGTCCCGCAGATGGAGCCGTGCTGCAGGGTTCGTGAAGTAATAGGCCAAAAGCCGCTGGCGCGCCTTGGAGCGTAGATCAAGCATGTGGTCATACTATACCACAAATGTGGTAATCATAAGCAGGAGCGTTCAGCCGTGCTGTTTCAAGACTTCGAGGTAGTCGTCAAGTTTGGTCACATCCACGGGCATGTTGGCGTCGAGTGATTGCACCGCGTCGCGAATGTCTTTAGCGGTCGCTGTGGAGCCTGCTGCAGAGCGAACCAACACATAGGTGCGTAGGTTGTCTTGTGGTCCCGATGGAAAATAGAGGTATATGGTGTTGAGCTCACCAAGATGTGAAACTTGAGCGTCCTTCGCTACTCCGATAACCGAATATTCGCGCCCAGTGTCTTCGCGCAACGTTTTCCCAAACGGATCTTCGCCAGGCCAAAGGCGCCCTGACTATCAACGGGCAAATGAACCACCAACGCACGCCCCCGAAGTTGGGCCGAGTTGTCACTAGGGGTATCGGCTCTTCTATCGAGAAGCCCTCTTCTGCGCTGCCACATCGATAAGAGAGGTGCAGAGTTTTTGCGGTGCTGCTCTCCGCCTGAAGGCGGTAACTCACCCAGTGTGTCGTCTCGTTCAGCGCTATTCTTCCACGAGAAAGTGCCTGATATGTAGGAGTAGGACCCTTTAACCATTCCAAACTTCAACAAATTAGCAGTGTCCAGGCTCAGACAGTCCTCTACTGTAAGCTTACGTGTGCTTCTCGAACCACTTCCGTACCCGCCCATCCTCGGTTCCCCCTTTCCGAATTGCTATTGATTTAGGAAAATCCCGCACGACACGAGTTTTTTGCGGCCCGCAACGCTGGCGGCAATCCCCGCAATATTGCTACTTAAAGCCCGTGCGGATCACCGTCTTGCCGTCGCCAAACAACTTGCCCCAGAATTTCGGCGCGCAAGCAATGCCCAAGAAGGGCCCGAAGTTGATGTTCGGGACGCTGAACTGTTATGGTTTCGAGGTGGGGCGACCTATGGTGGGAGGTCCATGCGGCGTAGCAGGTCCTGAAACCGCGGGTCAGACCGGAGAGCCTCGAATCTGTCGTTCACTTTGATATCCCAGGAGATGCCTCCCTCCCGAAAGGCTTTATCGAGCCACTCAAATGCTTTGTTCTTTTCCCCGAGCAAGGCATAGTCAGCCGCAATCGAGCCCGCCTGGCCAAAACCGTTTCTCGCCCTCTTTTTTTGTTTCTCTTGGATATCGTCCCATAGAAAGGCCTTCTTGGCCTCGAAGTAGCCGGACGAGACATACTTTCGCTCCACTTGTTCGGCAAGATCCTTCTCACCAGCAAATCTCAGTGCCGTCAGTAATTCGGCGATGGCTTCTTTTGGCATCTCCTTCCGCTCGTAAATTGCAGCTATGTAACGATGACGTCGCTCCGAGTTTGCGTCAGGGTCAGGTACTTCACGGAAATGTTGAAGCGCCTCGTCGTAACGACCAGCTCTATATAACGTGGCCGCCAAAGATTGGTGCTTGTTCGGAGCGAGTGGGTCGAGGTCCAGCGCACGTTTCATTTCGGCAATGGCCTCGTCGAACCGGGCCACAGAGGAGAGCTGATAGCCGTAAGACTGGTGGGCCCAGGCGTTGTTGGGGTTAAGGGCAATGGCTCGCTGCACCTCGTTTTCTGCAGCAGACCAGGACCGTTCGTGAGGCCATAGCACGCCTGAGAGGGCGACGTGGGCGTCGGAGAGTGTGTCGTCAAGATCGACCGCTTTGAGAGCCGCAGCCTTCGCTTTCGGAATGGCCACCCCCGCGGGCCAAGAGTCCCAAAGGCTCAGAAACTGGTAAGTATCGGACAAGCCGGCCCAAGCCTGTGCGTAAGCTGGGTCTTTCTGAATGGCGCGTTCGAAGTAATCGACACTCTTCTTCAGACCTTCCTCAGTCCACTTGTTCAACTCGTAGCGGCCCCTGAGATAGGCTTCGTGCGCTTCGGGGTCAACTGGGCGCCCGCTTGACAGTCGAGCCTGCTCCTGGGGCGTCAACTTGATCTTGATCTCGTTGGCGATGCTGCGAGCCACTTCATCCTGCAGGGCCAATACGTCCCGCAGGTCGCGCTCGTAACTCTCCGCCCACAGGTGCCGTTCGCTCGCTGCTTGCACCAACCGGGCTTTGATCCGCACCTGGTTGCCTGACCGCAGCACCGCTCCTTCCACCACCGCGTCCACGTTCAGTTCCCGCGCAATCTCGGGTAGCGTCTTGTGAGTACCCTTGTAGTGCATGGCCGAGGTGCGCGAGATCACCCGCAGTTCGCCGATCTTGCCCAGGTCGGTGATCAGCGCCTCGGTCATCCCATCAGCAAAATACTCCTGGGAAGGGTCGCCGCTGAGATTCTCAAGCGGCAGCACGGCGATGGAACGGATCGGGTGAGTGCGGCTGTACAACCAAGACCGAGCGCCGAGCAGATCGAAAACAAGAACGACGGCCAGCAGAAGGGCGCCACCGACCAAGCCCGCCAGCAAGCTGGTTACAAGTCGGCGAAAAGCAACTAGCTGAGGGGCTCGGCTGTCCAGTTCAGTCTGAGGGCGGATATCGCCATTGGGAGAGTTGGTAGAGAAGGTCGGCACGGCGACGGGAGCGATGAACCGATATCCGCGACGGGCTACTGTCTCGACAAACCGTGGGCTCTCCGAAGTATCGCCCAAGGCGTCGCGCAATCGGGCCATGGCGCTATACAGACTTTGATCAAATTCGACGAAGGTATTGGCGGGCCAGACGTGAGAGCGTAACTGCTCCCGGCTGATGATCTCGCCAGGATTATCGACCAAGATTTGCAGGACCTTGAGCGACTGTCCCTGCAGCTTGACTTTGACGCCCTGCTTGCGCAATTCGCCACGATGCAGGTCGAGCTCGAAAGCCCCGAACTGAACAAGTTTCGGGCTGGTGTCTTGCGCTGGCATTGCCAGAAGGGACTGAGCGAAGTTTATCACAGGGGTCAGGTTCCCGCCAGAGGGCAGCGTAAGTCACTTGTAATGCAGCCCCTAGGGCGTCAGGAACAGGTCGGTTGACGGCATGCACAACGGAAACTATGGTTGCAGTCACCCGTATTGTGGGCGAGGCCCGAGCACAGTGCTCTTAGAAAAGAAAAGGAGAAATGGAATGACCGAGAAGATAAGGAGGAGGAACATGATACGGACAGTTAGCTTGATAGTTCTCGCCGGATTAACGGCCACACTGCTAGTCGGCCTCTCACTTTTCCAGGGGCACCAGTCAGGCATCGTGCCCAAAGTGCACGCGCAGGAAACCGACCGGCACGAAAGCTGCTCAAATGCCACCCTGAAAGGTACCTACGGGTTCTACAGGACCGGCACGACCGGTGTGGGTCCCCTCGCCGCCGTGGGGCTTGAAACGTTTGACGGTACCGGTGCTCATAGCCCCGCACGCCAGACCATACGTCGAAACGGAGTAACCGTGCGGGATCTTTTCGCCGATCCCGCGCTTGACGGTCCCTACGAAGTAGATCCCGACTGTGCGGGCAGGTTTCTGAACTTTGACGGCAGCGTTGCGGGTCACTTTGTGGTCGTCGATGGAGGCAAAGAAATTTTCGGCATCAGCCTGGCACCCGGCAACAGCGTCATCGCAGTGTTCAGGAGGATTAATGAAGATTAGCAGTCATCGGGATCATAAAGAATAGCGATACGCAAGCCAGCTTGCACGAAGCTCAATTCGCTCGCGCTATTTCAAAGCGCGAAACTCACGAGGGCGTCATGAGGAACCTTCTCAAGTTTGTACCCATCGGAGTGCTAATGGCCGTGGCTATCGGCGCGAGCATTTGCGGCTAGGCTCCGGGGAGCGTCAACAGTTCCGAGCGGAACCAGTCCTACGATTTCTACGATCAACAGTCTCTCGCCAACCAGCACCACACCGGGAGGGCTTCACTTTGACAGTGCTTGGTTCGAAATCTTGTGTCCAGCTCGGTCGTGCGCTGGGAACGGCACCGCCAAGCCGACAAATTTTGTGAGCAGCACCCAGCTTACTGCTCAGATTTCTTCGAGTGACATTTGTCGCAACCGGAACAGTCGCCGTCACTGTCTTTACTCCTGCGCCCGGCGGGGCACCTCGAATCGGCCCGCAACGCGTGCGGGCAATCCGGCAATATTTGCTACTCAAACCGGCAAATTTTGCTGCATTGGGTCTAGCAAGTCTTTTATATGCGTTCATTTGCGGCCTAAATACTTCTCTCTTAGGATTCTCTCTTCTCTCTTTCTAGGTTTTCTTCTCTTATTATTGGCTCACAATCTCAAGTGAATCCAACGTGTGGACCCCGGTCACCTAGAACGTGGCGGGTTCAGCGTGCTAACAGGCGAGTATCAGCCTGGAAAAAGAGCGAGCATCCCACGCAACCCGGACAATTTGGCCGCAAAAATTACGCTGCTAACAGCATGGAAACAGCCCCGAAACGATGCCCAAGACAAGAGCCAACTTGTGCCGACGCGGGAAAACCGGGTAAAGCTGGCGAAATCTTCCCGGGCGCGCCCAAGCCGGATGACCCGTTCAGAACAACGTTGAAGCAACGGAAGGACCGCTCTTTTGGGGTCCAGAGAGCTAGCTTAAAGGGCACCCAAGCGGCTGAGCCAGTGGCTCACAGCAGCGCATTAACAGCACATAACGGGCAGCTCCAAACCACGCGCAAGTCCTAATGGCTGATCCATTCTCGCTGCACCCGAAGGGAGAGCGCCTGCTTAAAAACTGGCTTGATGGCTCCAACATCCCCCCAGAAGGCCGGAGAATTGAGCGTATAAGTGAATGGCCGGGTCTTCGCTACACATATCAGTCCGTACTCTTGCAACTTAATGTTAGCGTCCCTGGCCGCACGCTGGGAGATACCATCCAATTCTTCGAGACCCGGAAAGCTTATTGAGAATGAGGGAGAGCTTCGGTAGTTTGCTACGCGACAAAGAGTGAGGTAGCGAATGATTTGGCTAGGACGCAACAAGGCAGCTAGTGTACTGCGTCTAACGCTTCTTTACATTTGGCGATCTTGCTCAGGATGCCCTCAACCGGAGCACTCCAGACGAATACTTGAGGCTTCTGGTTGTGGTTTTCTATGTACTCTTTGATGGTGGTCACCAATTCCTGGACAGCGTGAAAGCTGCCACGTCGGATGCGTTGCTGGGTCAGATCACGAAACCAACGTTCGACCAGGTTCAGCCAAGAGCTGGAAGTC
>DATNLZ010000135.1:0-38709 GCA_035602605.1 Candidatus Dormiibacterota bacterium | reverse complement strand
CAAGTTCCTTCTTCAAACGTGACATACACGTCTCCGCGCAGCCCTTGGATAAACTGCAGAATGGTCACCGCCTTCGTTTCGATGATGGACTCCATGATTACCTTGCCAGCGGAATTCATCACCGCGATCGTGATCGCGTCTCTGTGCACGTCCAGGCCAACAAATTTCGTACTTTCCATTATCAGGTGCTCCTTTCTTCTTGAGGCCAACGCTCAAAACTTACCTCAGAAGGGGCGCACTCTTATAATGCGTAGCAGGACGGGGAATCCCGAGGAATCATGCGCGAATTAACAATTCGCCAGCCACACGTCTACAAAATCATCTACACTGCTGTGGATGAAATACCAGGAGTCCGAGATAAGCTATTGAAAATAATGGTCGGGGCGAGAGGATTTGAACCTCCGACCCCCTGGTCCCAAACCAGGTGAGCCAGAGCAGGCGCGAGCACATTGCCGGGTATTGTCGCATGTTGCTCGCAGATCATATTTACTAACGATTCTAAGTTTGAAGACATGGGAATCGCTCTGTCGGAATCAGCTCGGATGGAGCGTAAGAGATCTGGTATTAAATAGAATATTATTAAAAATATATTTATGTTGACAATCTATATAACAACGCGATATATGCCTTACACGCGCATCAACCGGAGGTGCCATGAGCCTTTCACGCCCGGCCCTAGTCCTACTCGCTTTTCTTACGATCACGTTCTCGGCCACCGCTCAGCAACCGCCACCGGCATCAACGCCGCAGCGCGATCCGCAGGCCATCACTGTGCTGACTCAATCCATCGCAGCAATGGGCGGAAGCGTGCCATCAGATTCAGTTGCGACGGGAACGGTGACGCTCGTGGCTGGTTCGCGGACGGAAACCGGCACAATCCGCATCCTGACGCGCGGCTCTGACCAGACTTCAGAACAGATTCAAAGCCAATACACGAATCGGTCGGTGAACTATTCGCGGGGAGAGGCCAGTGAGATCGAAGGCACCTCGACGAGAGTGCTGCAGAAGGAGCTGGTTGTAACCAGCCAATGCCCGGACTTCGCTCTGCCGGTCTTCGCGGGAGCATTGAACAACACGCAGACCGCTCTTCAGTACATGGCGCTGGAAACCATCAGCGGAGTCCCGGCCCACCATATCCGATTCTGGCAGACCTTTCCTGCTTCGCAGCCGAGGCTCGCGCACCTCGCCGAGTTTTCCACCAAAGACGTGTGGATCGACGCTGTGACGAGTTTGCCGCGCAGGCTATCGTCCGAGCGGCGCGAAGCTCGGGGTGCGGCGCCGCGAATCCCTCTGGAGATCAATTACTCGGACTACCGCAATCTGAGTGGCGCGTTATATCCATTCCGAATCTCGAAGTCGCTTAACGGAACGCCCTGGGTGACGATAACCATCACCGGAGTCACCTTCAATACTGGCTTGCGGGACGCTGATTTTCCTGTTCAGTAGGAGGAGGAATCATGCGCCGTGCACTGCTCTCGTTAGCGTTCTCTCTGTTCGCTGTATCGTCGTTCGCACAGACGACTGGGTTCCCGCCTTACGGTTCGTTTGACGAAGGCGGCTTTGACGCGGTCAATCGTCAGAACCTAAACGTAAATCTTGCGATACCGATAGTGTCGACTGCCGGCCGCGGAATCGGTTTCAACTTCTCGATCGTCTACGATAGCTTGCTTTGGCAAAACATCGGATTCGCTTGGACATCTGTGACTAATCCGGCGGGAACCGCGATCTGGGGATGGAAGGCGACATCACCCATCGGAGCCATCTCCTACACCTTTAGCCACACCTCAGTGCTCCACAGATGTTCCATCGATTATTACGATTATAAAGATACGGATTCCTGGTCCAACTATGCCCACACCGATGTGGCTGGCACACCTCACAGCTTTACCGTTACCTATAGATCGGTCTACGACGCCTGCACAGGCCTAACGACCACCTCCGGTACGTCAACGGGCTACGCGACTGACGCAAGTGGATACTACATCAACATAGTCAGCCCAGACGCGCCGCTAGTGCAGTCTCGCTCTGGCATCTCTCGCGGTTTGGAAGACACGAATGGCAATTTCATCAGCAATGTCGTTCTCAGCAGTACCGAGACGGATTGGAAAGACACGGCAGGCCACACCGCCCTCAGGATCGTCACAGTCGCCCCCAACATTGAGTATCACTATTTGGATACGAACGGGACAGATCAGAAATACACGCTCAGGTTTAAAGACTTCACTGTTCAAACGAATTTTGCTTGTCAAGGTGTCACAGACTATAACGTCTCCGGTACTTTGCCACTGGTCAGTCTGCCATATCAGCTTGACCTTCCGAATAATAAGACTTATGTGTTCGGCTACGAGCTGACGCCGGGTGTGACACAACCGCAGCCCCCAAACCCGCCCATCGTCACCGGACGCCTGCAGCAGGTCACTCTGCCCACGAGCGGCTTCTACCAATACACGTACCCGACCACAGCGCCTTATGGGATCAACTGCGCCGATGGAACGGTCACGAGCATAACCAAGACCATTAATGATGGAACGACCTCGGCCACGCGGGACTTTACGCGCGATTTGGCCGCTTCAACCACCAAAGTTAAGGCTCCGCAACTTCCCTACGACACAGCCCGGAACGAAACAGTATTTACCTTCAGCAGTGCACAAGTAACTAGCCAGAGGATTTACCAGGGCGCCGAGGTTCCGGCGAACCTGAAGCGCACGATTAATACTCTCTGGGCGACCAACGGAACGCCCGCCAGTAATACAGTCATTCTCGAAGATGGAGCAACTCAGGCCAAGACAGAGACCGATTTTGACACGTTCGGAAACTTGCTCGACCTTCGCGAATTTGATTGGGGAGGCACCGTTCCGGTTAGACGTACGACGAACACGTACCTGGCGACCGCTGCTTACACAGATCGCAATATTCGTAATCGCCTGACGCAGACCATTATTCGGGATTCGGCAAGCGTTAAGTCACGCACAGATATCGTTTACGATGAACCCACGTACAGCAACACCTCATGCCCGTTGCTCGTGCCGCAGCACGACGACAGTTACAGCTGCACGTTTTACGCACGCGGGAATCCCACGACGGTAACGAAGTACACCGATCCGATAACTCCGGCGGGGGGTATCGCCCAGCATATTTCCTATGACTTCTTCGGGAACACGGTGGTGGCCGACATGAACTGTTGCCAGCAAGTACAGTGGATCTATTCCACGGCGACGAACTACGCATACCCAGATTCGGTGAAGCGGGGGCCTTTGGGAAACCAGCTCATCACCAGCGCGACCTACAACGCCTACACCGGCCAGGTGGCCACGTCCACGGACGAAAACGGCAAGGTCAGCTCTTCTTCTTACAGCGATCCGGGACACATGAATCGACTGACGAGCATCACGCGTCCGGACAACGCGCAAATCACCTACAGCTATGACGACACGGCGCGCACCGTAGTAGTCACCACCCCGATTCAGGACACGAACGTCCTCAAGCAACTTTCGGCCTACGATCAACTGGGAAGGGCGATCAAGACTACGTTGGCGGATTCCTCACAGACCAGCTTCTCGATCACGGAAAGTCAGTACGACCCCGTCGGAAGGGCTTACAAAGTGAGCAACCCGCATAACAGCACCGCTCAATATTGGAGTGAGACGCGCTTTGACGCCTTGGGACGTCCGCTGAAAATTATACCGCCGGACGGATCATCCACGTCCAATAACGCCACCTATTCTTATGCGACGAATACCGCCACAGTAACCGACCCAGCGGGCAAGCAGAAGAAGTCGCAGTTGGACGCCATCGGTCACTTGACGAAGATCTTCGAAGATCCCGGCACACTCAACTATGAAACCGACTACGCTTACGACGTGTTCGATAATCTCACCGGCGTCACTCAGGGTGCTCAGCTGCGCACCTACAACTACGATGCGCTGAGCCGACTCGCGAACGCCACAACCCCTGAAGCGGGTCAAGTCAGCTATGAATACGATCCAGTTTTCTACACCCTCGTGACCAAGCGCACGGACGCGCGTGGCGTGAAAACGAATTACAGTTACGACACTCTGAACCGCCTCAAGCAGACCAGCTACGATGTGACAGGGACGAGTGTGCCAGCAACTCCGACGGTGATTCTGACGTACGGCACTGACTCTGCGCAGAACAACAATGGGCGTCTGCTCACGATGACCGACGGAGCTGGGTCCGAGAACTACAGTTATGACCCTTTCGGCCGCACTACTAGGCTGGACAAGGTTATCTCGGGAACGACTTACACTACGCAATATGCTTATAATCTGTCCGGCGAGCCTACCTCGATCACTTATCCTTCGCTGCGAGTGGTGCAGCAGCGGTATGATGCTGTAGGCCGTCTTTGTGCCATCGCTCCAACGGCCGCGGATTGCGCACCCACGAACTATTACGCCAAGGGGTTTGGCTACAATGTGGCTCAGCAAGTCACCGGCTTCAATTCCGGCGACGGTGTCGCGGCAACCTTCGGCTATTCACCTGATCGACTGCAAATGACCGGCCTCGGTTACGCCAACGCTGTGCAGACCCTGTTCAGTCTCAATTACTGGTACAAGCAGGACGCCACGAACTGCGCAGGCGGCGCTGCGGGGAACAATGGGCAGATTCAGTGCATCCAGGATACTGTCAATCAGTCCCGAACCACGAGCTATACGTACGACGCCTTGGCCCGTTTGAAGACAGCCTCGAATGCGCAGTGGTCAACAATCACTGAAGGGTACGACCGCTACGGCAACCGCGAATCACAATCAGCACCCGTCGCTTTCAACCAAGCGGCCATACCCACCACGAATCATCTGCCGTCCCCGTACGCCTACGACGCTGCTGGGAACATGACCAACGACGCCCAGAACACGCTCACTTACGATGCCGCAAACCATATCATCTCTACCGCGAGTGGATTTGCGTCCGGCAGTTATACATATGACGGTAATGGTCTGCGCGTAAAACGAGTAGCAGCCGGAGGTGTCACTGCCAACACCGTTTATGTCTTCTCCGGTAGCAAAGTCATCGCCGAATATGACAACGGGGCTGCCGTGAGCACTCCGTCGCGCGAATATATTTATTCCGGCTCGCAGCTTGTCGCGACCATTGAGGGCACAACAACGACGTACCATCACCCGGACCATCTTTCCACGCGCGTTTCCACTGATGTGACCGGCGCCGTCACTCGCACCGTCGGTTATTTTCCTTTTGGCGAGGTCTGGTACGAAACCGGTACGGCCTCGAAATGGAAATTCACCACCTACGAACGCGATAACGAATCCGGCAACGACTATGCCATGATGCGCTACGACATCAATCGTCTCGCTCGCTTTAACTCCCCCGACGCTCTCGGCATAGACGCTGCGGACACCTCTAATCCTCAATCCTGGAACGCCTACGCCTACGTCATGAACAATCCTACGAATTTCGTCGATCCTCTGGGCCTTATCTTGGGGCCACCGCTCCCACAGCCCCCACCGCGCCAACCGCCCCCAATCGAAGGTTTTTGGTGTACCACTTTGATTCTCTACTTTCCCTTTGGGAATCCCACATGCAGCAACCGCCTGATCAGCGGCGAATGGGAGAGAGAGCCGAAGGAGGGGAAGGACGAAGGGCCGAAGGTCAAACCGAAGGTCGAGCCGAAGGTCGAGCCGAAAGCTCTGCGGCAGGGAACGTGCGCTAATGGCTTTGGTTCTGGAGGCATTGGGATCGGTCTCGGAGGAAATTTTGATGCCGGAGTGGGGGCCGCGGGGGTTTCTGCGACGGCAGGGCTCGGTGGCGGTTTGTTTCATAACAAGGCCGGTGGCTTAACGTCAGGATGGTCCGGCGGGGGGTTTGCCAGCGGAGGTGCCGCCGCTTACGCAGGATCTCACGTAGCTGGCAGCCCAACACAGGATGCGAAGACCGTTTTCACCATTGGTGGTTACGCGGGAGCAGGTCCCAACGTCTACATTTCGAATGCGGCATCAGGACAGCAGTTGAGAGGGCCCTTCACTACCCTCTCCGTGAACGTCGGCTACTCAAACGCGAACTTTGGTTTCCAGGTTTCTTATGGGAACGGCATATGGCAACTCTCAGTGACACCACCGTACGTAAGTGGAGGATTTGGGGCCGCGGCGTCTGTGATAACCACAAATACGTTAGCAACACACACCGGTTGTCAATGACGGAGAGTATATGGATCCATCGTTAATCAAAATCCAGTTGGGATTTTTTATTTTTGCGCTTGTCTTATCTTTATTTGCGGCTGTAAACCCAAGATGGTTGATTCGGCTGCTTGGAAGAGGTCACGTGGTTCCATCTCAAGCTGGCTTACTCGTTTTCAGAATACTGGCAATCATTTGTGTGTTTGGGACGATATACCGGCTCGTTGGTTTATTTGGATATTGATATTTATATTAGCAGATTCGGATGATACTTCACTTTCAGGCGCCCATCAAAGCTGATCAGGGAATCTTGCTCCTGCTGCTCATGTTCGGAATTGAGCCGTGTCCTCCGCAAAAAATCGGTACGCGATGAGTTTATAGGCGCAAATCTACGTGACATGCAAGGTTGCTCTCACCACCGCTGCGCTTCGGCCAAGGCTCCATCCGCGCGGAAAATTGCGCGATTCCCTGTCGCGACAACTTAAACGAGAAAACTAGATAGGACCACCGAGCGCGAAGACTCTCTCGCGGAGGAACACCCGCGTAGTTACCTGTATATATAAGGATGAAAAACCTGGGTGTTTTCGCGACGCGCGGTTGGTATCGGATTATGGGATTATGCAGCCTGATCGTACGCTTTGCAGTGCGCAATAATTGGCACAAGCCGTATTTCGCGTCTTTGAACAGAATGAATTGGCGTACAAAATAGTGGCTGATTAGCTGATTCAGGGGCACTCACTTTTGATTTGGATGTCAGAAGCAATCACAATGGGGCGGTGATCTACTGGCGAAGAAAAGGAGAATATAAAAAACTCCACTGCGGAGCCCTTGGTAATAATTCTCGCTCATCCTTTGCTTCGTCGGAGTCTGGTGCGGAGCTGTGGTTCGCAAGACCTCGATCGCCTGCCTTGTAGAACTCGGTGACCCGGTGACCTTACGACGATGTAGATGAATTTGTAGCTGCGAAAGCACCCAGATTCCGCAAGTTTCAACAGGTTTCAACAAGGCGCCTGCAAACGATTCAACAAGAATCACTTAGAAACAACAAGAATCCACAAGTTTCACCAAGGCTTGGCACCTGGTTCGGGACCAGGGGGTCGGAGGTTCAAATCCTCTCGCCCCGACCATTCTTTTCAAGCACTTAAAGCGCACTTCTGGTTTTTCGTCTACAGCGGTGTAGATAAAATCGTAGACGGTCAGAGCCTCAGAGTTCAACAACCCAGATTTCTTGCAGCACGCGGGGCTAATGAACTTGGAGGGTAGACGTTCGCCCGTCCTGGGGTGCGCCATTACTGATCCATCTCCGAGTTTGGAAAGCGAGCTTGTATTGAGCAGAACGATGGAAGCCGTTCAGTAGAGCGCGTGCCCTAGCATATAAAAGACAGAAAACGAAACTGCAATAAATCCTATTTCGCATAATGCTGCCGCGAGGCCGGCCATCCAGGGTCGAGTTCGATCGATCGAGAAGTAAATCCACCCTACAATCAAGGCAGCTGGCAATCCCAAGAGAAATGCGGGGAAGATAAAGCCCATTCCAAGTACCTGAAACACAAGTGGAATAGGCAAATGGACCGTGTTAAAAAAATAGATAAAAAGACCTTCTGGTTTTCCCGTCGGAATAAAAAATGTAATAACTCCCCAAACAATCCCGGCAAGGAAAGATAAAAAGAGCCGAAGCAAACTTTTCATTGGTTGTTTAGCGTAATTTAGCGACGAGGTTTATCCGGATGAAGATTGAGTATCCCAGTGGGATTATAGGTCTAACTATAAACGGTAGCCGCAGCCTGTCGAGGTCGTCGACTGTGGACAACTGCTACCGCTTGAAACGGGTCCGGGCGGGAGCGGAAAAGTTCAGCAACCTTCATACTGCTTCCATCAAGTACGCAAGTTGGTAGCTATGGAAGTCCATTGATAACATCTTTTATCAATCGGACTACCTCGCCGTCTTTGGGTGGATCGAACAGCGGAAGAGAGTCGGCTGTGGAACCGAAAAGGAAAAGAGTGCCACGATCAGCCGAATGAGAGTATTGCGTATAGAAATGCGGAGTAGCTGGCCACCCGGTGATGTTGATACCGGCACTTTGCTCGCATACCACACCGTCAGCTCCTGTATCGACCGGGCATCCTCGGGACGTGAAACTGCGCAGTAGCACAAAATGCTCCGCCGGCCGTGGATTAGGACAAAATGATCCCGCAATGGCAATCCACTGATCAGGACCATCGAAGAATTGATTCGCCCAATTGGTGTTCAAATCGTAGAGATAACCCGAGACTGCTACCATGTTGCCACTTGCATCCTTGAAATCACGTGCTGGCTTTCCACTCGCATCCTTTGCGACTTCTGGAAGAGGCGGAGCGAGCGAAGCATCATTCCTAAAATCGCCGAACATCTGTCCTGACAGATTGTCGCATCGCGCCAAAGGTCCCACCTTAGATGTGTCCCCATCAATCGGCTCGTAAGGATACCCAAGATGAGGAGTGCCAAGTGTGATGAGCGCTGCGACGTGGTGGTTCGTGATCACATTAGCGTAATTGTGTAGAATCATGTCCCGAGCAATCAGCCCACCCATACTGTACCCAATGATAATGATGTCCCCGCTTGGCTTCTTCTCGTTTATATGAACCGCCAGCGACCTCGCACCATTCTGAATCGTGCAGTAATCAGAAGGTGAGTGACAGCCGCTGTAGTATGGTTTGTCCGCACAGTAACCGAAGTCAAATCCAGCGTCCACAATGAAGCGCGAGTCGTCGATGCCATAGACTGGATCGCGGAGGCTCGCCGCCAGGTTCTTCAGATCCCCGCCCTCTCCTCCGTTCTGAGCGATACCATGCACGAAAAACACGGTCTGAGCGGGATCGTTTGAAATCACAACGCTCAGTCCGGTGGAATCGTGCTCCTGTCCGTCTGCTCCTTCACCCACAACGAAATCAATCGTATCCCCGCTAGTGACAATCTGGGTGAAGAAAAACGGAGTAGCGGCTCCGATGCCATTGATCACGCCATCAAAAACGGCAGCGCCGTTCTTCAGGATGTGGACGTCTGTCGTTGCCCCGCGGATAATATCAACACTTTGAAACTCCCCAACAATTCTATAGGTTCCGCTGGCTGGTGCAGTCCACCGAACAACGCTGTACCTGAACGGGGGATGGTACGTCCCACCAGGATGGAGTGTGAGCACATCTGGAGAAAAAGCAACACCGGTTGCGTTCGGATCAATACTGGCACCCGCGAGCATCCCAATGACAAATGGCGCAGTAAGGGCAGTTGTAATACCGGGCACGGGGCCGAAACTCCATTCGTCAAGCCCCAGATAGCCCCCGGTGTTTGGATGCGACGTGTAAAGACTAATCGGTCCCCCCAGCGTCTCAGTGGCTCCGTACGACCACTGGCCGTTCGGATTATCTGTGTTCGAAAAGTCGCTAGCCGCATTAAACGTTTCGGCCTGCGCGGGCCCAAGCACTGTGACAGCGAGCAGAGTAGCTAGAATAAATCTCACGGGCGGCACTCCTGCTGAATCTCGCTTAGATTTGACCTTAATGATTGGAAACACGCGGAGTATACGCCTCTTTGCCTGATTGTCAATTTCTCATACTTCGCCAAAACTCCACCCGCGCCGAAATTTGCCAAGGGCTTGCGAAAGAAGTTCGAACTGGATTGGCGCACAGAGAGCGGACCGCTAGCGCAACTTCAGAGTCATACTTGCCATCGCGATCGAAAATCAAGAACTTGGGAGCGCATTGATCGGGAACAATCGCGCAACGGCTGAACAACCCAATCGCTGGTCGGACCTAGGCTTAAGGGATGGCGACGAGGAAAATAAAAACCATACTACGCCCACCTCGATGCTGGCTTCGATTTTGGCAACAACGCCGCGATCAATCTTTTTGCGAGAGACCAAAATATTCACCATCTCGGTCACAGCCCACATGGAGGTACAAAGCTGAATGTCCTTCAACTCGGCAAAGACGACGAATCCAGTTGCTACAGCTGTGGGATGACTAACGCCGTCACCGACTCGGGCGAGTACTTTGCTTTTACCAGGACCTTGCAGGAGTGCAGTTGGCTGCCGTCGCTGGTCGTCCACCAATCGAGGTTTTCGACGGCTTCAAGGTTCGCGCCCTGCTCGAATGATCGATAGATTACGGATAGCTCAGGGACGCGCCAGTGAGCATGCATCAGAATGTCTTCTTCCCGAGCGGCGCGATTGACGGACACATGCACGGCGCGCAATAGCGGCGCTGCTGCGGGGCAGTTACTGAACCTCATTTCGGCTACGCCCAGTTTCTGGTCCTTCTTTAGGCTGAGCTGCGCCGTGAGCAGGATGCAAGGTATTGGAAGCGCTTTGACGATTCCGATCAACGAAGATTGAAAGCTCGCTTGTGGACAGAATTCCCTGCGGATGCGGTCGATGAGCTCGAACGAAATCTCCTGATCGTGATCTGCTTTGAGGAAGGCCGGCCAGAACGCCATCTCTCCCGCGATGACGTCCATGAGCGATTCTTCGGGGTCAAGAACCGATGCAGCATGCGTTCGACGAAACATGAGCCGCATCTGCGGAGTCAGGGTGAAGAGATGAGCGAGTTCATGCCACTTCGTGAAATAGGAGGCGAAGACTTTCTGTCCCCTGCAGTCGATGATGGAAACGAACGGCAGGTCGAACTTGGCGGCGTGCTGCCGCTTTAGGGTAATGGCGTAGTCCTGGTACCGCAATTCGTTGCGAAGATTCGCGAAGATGGTCTCGCCCTGCGGCACGAACTCCTCGATGATTTGGTCCAGATCCGCGTCGCAACGGACTTCCCGGAAACCGGTCTTGGCATCATGCGCCGCGGCATCCAGCAAATCCGCGAGATTTCCGCACTTATAGCTCTTCACAACTTTGCCGACCCGGCGCCGCACGTAATCGACAATTTCGGAGACAGGCTTGTCCGACCTTTTCAGTCCGAGGTCGCTGGCCAGCTTGCCGATTTGCGGTTTAGAGTCGAGGCGGCTCATCCGTAGGTTTTTTTCAGAACATTCTTCAGCGCGTTGTGCAATTCCTTCCAATCGTCCACGGACGCGACTCCCTTGGACTGCTTGCTTCTGCGCGCGACCACCGAGTTGTAAGCTCCCAGCAGATCAAGTGTTTCTTGGTGGCTGAGGTGAAGTTCTTCCGCAGCCTGCGAGAGCTCAACCGGAATCATGATCGGCTTCCGGACGATAGGCTCTTCGCCTTCGCCAGTCGCCAAATACTGAACGGTGGTGCCGAGAGCCTGTGCAATCCTGAGAAGCATATCCAAGCCGATGTTTTTGCCCTTGTTTTCGACCTCGCTCAGAAAGCTCTTGCTGATACCCGACACATCCGACAGCTTTTCCTGCGTCCAGTTCCTAGCCTCACGGACCTCTTTAATGCGTTCGCCAACAGTGGCCATGCCACCCCCAGGGTAGAGGCTGGTTACGAGCGAAGCATATCAGCAGCGATAAGATTCGTAAACAAAAGACTTGCAATAGCTGTTGCTATTCGATATAACGAATATATTCGCAACGTAGTTGTGGCCGATGCGGACCAATCGAAGGCGTGCACCGTGGCGGCGGTCGGATAAAAGGGGGATCAAGAGATGGCGAACGCAAAGCAGCACGCGTTGATTGGCGCTGGTATAGGGGCTGTTGGCTGGTTGTTGTACTGCAAGCTGGTTGACTGCCCGGTTGAAGTTGGGGAGGTGTTGCTTGCGGTGGGTGTCGGGATGGTCGGCGGGCTGCTCCCCGACCTACTGGACCCCGCGATCCATCCGAATCATCGCCGTTTTTTTCACAGCTATGCTGCCACAGCGTTGCTGGCGCACGCGAATCGTCATGTTTCTCAGAATGCGCAAATGCCAGCGGAGACGCGGGCTGCAATTCACTTGATTTCCCTCGGTTTTTTCAGCCATTTGGCCGCGGATGCGCACACGCCGAAAGGTTTGCCTTGGGTCTAGTCCGTGGCGGGCGGGATCTGCAGGCTGGGGCAGCGACTTTGGATCGATTCGTAGGAGGAACAAAAGTGAGCGATCGGTGCGAGGAAGGTCTGGACCGGCGGTGTCGTGACGAAAATGGAAGCATTCGCCGCAAGCGCGGCGACACGCTAGCGGGCACCTTGAGGCAGGAGTACGGGCCGGACTTTGCTGCAGTGAATGCGGAGCGACATGAGGCTCGACACGCTTCTTGAGCAGGCAGACGCGTCGTCGCTCAGCGAATATTTGCGGCGGCGGAAGTAGGAGGAACAATGGCGGATCGGCGGATCGTCTGTATCACGAAGCATCCCACGCATCAGGACCGGTATCACCGCATCACGCATGTCGGGATTGGAACGGACGCGGACAAGGCGTCCGAGAAGCTCGATGTGGCGACGGTCATCAGGAACATCAAATCGCTCTCCGGCGATCGGTACTACGTTCTGGGATCCGATGGTTCGGAAGCCAGCGTTATTGTTCGAAAGTGCCCGCATTGCAGTAACGGGCACGATATCATCGCCACGACGGCCGACAATACGAAGAGAGACAATCTACTGGAGCTGCGGGAATGCCGCTGGCAGTAGCGTGCGATGACTCTACAAGCTAATTCTATTTATGCCTGGCGGATCGCAAGAAGCCGTTCGGAGCGTATTGGATAAGTTCGATTCCGGCACAGAAACCTTTCTGGAAGTGGCGGTCGCGGATGCCTTGCGCCCGCTGCCTGCCGAAATACCACCTTCCAGTCAAGTTGACCGCGACCTTTGGTGGGCTGAATCAGCAGCAATGAATTTCTATCGGCGGGCTGATAAGGAAGCGAGCGTTTGGGGTACGGCATACGGGTCCTATGATGAGCGCGAGGAGGGATGATGGAACGCCCTTTTTACTCTTCTGATATCGCGGAGGCAAATGTTAGTAGATCAGGCCATTTCAATTTGTGACCGGCTCGAGTGGATCCAACGACTTGGTCGACCTTTGACTTCTTCGTAGCTCGGCGTAGGATTCAAACACCTATACTCCGGGTGGACTCGACCTGCAAGGGCCCGCCCGGGCATACGACAATATGGACGAAACAGATCTCCTAACTAGCGCACGTGATCAGCTCAATAGAGTTCTAGGATTTTTTCCGCGCGTCGATGCCAAGGCTTCAGTCGTTTTGGCCATCGACACCGGAATGTCGGCGTTTTTGGTGGCTCGTGTCCCCACTCCAAGCTCACTGAATTGGTGGGAGGCCGTTATCCCAATCGTCGCGGCAGGCTTGATCTGTGTCAGCGTTTGGTTCCTCTATCGAGGCGCATTTCCAACCCTTAAGGGAGGTGCCGCCTCTTTGATATATTTCCGCGAGATTGCGGGTAGGACGGAAGCAAACTTCATAGATGAATTCACTAAACAGGCAGCCTCCGATCATGCAAAAGACCTACTCGGTCAAGTTTGGAGGAACTCGGAAATTCTAAAAACGAAATTTGACTGCTTGAAAATCTCATTCATATTTCTAGCTCTCGCTATTCCTCCATGGGTCATTTCGCTTCTAATTTTCGGCATTAATCCGCTACATCGCGACCGACGGTAACGCCCTAGTATGGCAATCAAAGACGACATAGCTTCAGAGGTCGACGGAATTTTATCTCAGCTCTGGACAATCCGGGGCGGGACAGTAGCTCCCGAAACCGAAGATGTTGTATTAGCAGGAGGAGCGGTAAAGTTAGAAGCAACGATGCTCTATGCCGACCTAGTTGATTCGACTAGTTTGGCTATTTACGATCGCCGCGTGGCGGCCCGCGTCTTCAAGAGTTTTTTGGCTGCTTGCTCTAAGATTATCCGCGACTGTGGCGGATACATCCGCAGCTTCGATGGAGACCGCGTGATGGGTGTTTTCATAGGAAGCTGGAAAAATACTTCGGCAGTCACAGCGGCTCTTAAGATCAACTATGCATTCCTTAAAATCATTGAACCCAAACTGCAATCAAAGTACGCAGTGTTCAGGGATGGCACATACAAGTTAGGTCATTGCGTGGGCGTTGATACCAGTGAAGTGTTGGTGGTTCGTGCTGGAATCCGAAACAACAACGACTTGGTGTGGGTCGGAAGCGCACCAAATGTTGCTGCAAAACTGAGTGGAATCAGAGCCGCTCCATACAATTCTTGGATAACCGGCGGTGTGTACGATTCCATGAATGATTCAGCAAAAAAGCATAACGGCACGGAAATGTGGGAGCAACGAGTAACTGTGCCCGCAATACCTGGCGGGGTGGGCTACAGATCTAGTTGGACTTGGGAACCTTAAACTTAAAAAGCATCCGCGGCAAATTCGTCCTTCTTGTTCAGCCGAAAGCCAAACACTATCTGGATGAGGTACAAGGACATCGTTCCTCGTGACTCTATACAGAAACAAATCGGCAAAAGACTGAAGGAAAGAAGGAAAGCGACGATCTGACCATCTTCGAAATCTGTGGCGCGCAAGAAATGCGCACATCCCAAGGGGAATCGAAAAAATATATATCTCGGAAATATTGCTCTAAATAATTATCCGACTTGGCGAATCCAGTCCCGGATATTCATTCCAACACGCTCGATGTCTTGGGCGGCAAGCTCTCCGCTGTGCATAATGACATTCCGCGAGCGCTCCAAGGATTGAATAATTTGCCTCGCCCAATCGATCGAAGTTATATGAGGTTCAAAGTAGTCCCAATTATTTTGAATTATCGAAACCAGATCACCGAATTCCGTATAGTTGATAAAGTCATCGCCCCTCGGAGTGTGCCACCGTATGCTTCCTTCCTCCGTCTTCCGCGATTCTGCTTTCGTCCTAATCTTCTCTGAAACACATAGCGCCCACCAATTTTCTCCTTTTTCTTCCAGGAGTTTTTTTGACACGAAAGCCCTAACTGAGTTTTCGAAGGCGCAAATTGCCGTATAGACTAAAGCCATTTTCCGCGCACTCGCAACAAGCTCCTCGTCTAATAACGAAAAACCTAGCCTCTCCCTAGTTTCGCGACTCGATTCTTCGGAAAAAACTCTTTTAGTCTGTCGCCCAGCGCGGTCTAGAGATTGCTCGGTGAGTAGACCTCTAAACGCAAAGGCGTAATAGTCGTCTGTGTCCATAAAAAATTAAAGAAGGTGATCCTTGAGGCTCTTAAATAAGGCGTCGTATACGGCTTGATCTCTCGATTCCGGTAGATGAATTTGGATGTTATAGTGAAGTTGAGCTAAGCCACCTTTTTCCCCATTTTTCGTGAACGGTTCAACCTTTGACGGGGGTGACAGTGTTTCAGGTGTCTTCGATGGGTGCTTTGATTCTTCAACCTTCGATTTTGATTCAGGAGACCAATCCGCATATTCGCAAAGAGCGCGGAAGGTGTTCGCCATCAAATAAAGTACGTTATCTGTTTTCTTTCCTTGAGTCAGGGTCCGAAATTTATTTTTTACATCCTGCGTTGTTAGTTCAAATGCCTTCGTGTTTAGGGCAAATAGATCGCCGTACGCCTCTCGTATTGCTTCAGCAAGTACGCGTTTTGATTGTGATTGGTCTAGGAATTTATAGTACCGGTCGAGAGGAACGCCACTTTCGTCAATGAATTTAAGACTCTTTAGAAGGCCAAGATACAAGCGATCATTTGAGCTTGAAAATTCCAGCCCTTCGAGGAATTTCTGAGTAAAACGTTCGGGGGCCTGGGCTGTGGCCAAAGCATTGAAGAAGGCTGCCAAATTTTTGGTTGTGACGAGATAGGAATTTGTGAGCGCCATATTTGGGAATGGTCTTTTGCAGCTTCACTAACTCCGCAAGGTCGTCGTCGTTGAGCGGGTTGGTCTTGCCGAGGTTGCGGCCGGGGTCGAGTTGGTAATACCAAATTTTGCGCGTCGGCGCGCCTTTCTCGAAGAAGAGCACCACGGTCTTCACTCCCGCGCCCTGGAATGTGCCGCCGGGGCAGTCGAGGACGGTATAGAGGTTGCAGCTTTCCAGCAGAAGCTTGCGCAGGCTCACGGATGCGTTGTCGGTATTCGACAGAAAGGTATTCTTGATAATCACGCCGCCGCGGCCCCCGGCCTTGAGCATTTTGATGAAGTGCTGGAGGAAGAGGAAGGCGGTCTCGCCGGTGCGGATGGGGAAGTTTTGCTGCACTTCCTTGCGCTCCTTGCCGCCGAAGGGCGGATTGGCCATTACGACCTCGACGCGGTCTTTCTCCTGAATGTCGGCAAGGTTTTCGGTGAGCGTATTGGTGTGGATTATGTTGGGCGCCTCGATGCCATGCAGGATCATGTTCATGATCGCGATGACGTACGCGAGGGACTTCTTCTCCTTGCCGTAGAAAGTGCGCTCCTGAAGGACGCGGTCCTGCGCGGTAGTGCGCTTGGGGTTGGTGTGCTTCAAGTAATCGAACGACTCGCACAAGAAGCCCGCCGAGCCGACCGCGCCATCGTAGATGCGCTCTCCGATTCGGGGTTTCACGACCTGGATGATGGCGCGGATCAGAGGACGCGGAGTGTAATACTCGCCGCCGTTGCGCCCGGCGTTGCCCATATTTTTGATCTTGGCCTCGTAGAGGTGCGAGAGCTCGTGCTTCTCGGTCTGTGAGCGAAAGCGCAGTTCGTCAATGTGGTCGATGATTTCGCGCAGGTTATAGCCGCTTTGAATCTTGTTCTTGATCTCGCCGAAGATCTCCCCGATCTTGTATTCGATGGTGTTCGGCCCGCTCGCCTTTTGCTTGAAGCCGTGCAGGTACGGAAAGAGTTTCCCATTCACGAAATCGCGGAGGTCGTCGCCGGTCAAGGCTTTGTTGTGGTCGAGTTTGCCGTCCTTGTCCTTGGGCACGGCCCAGCTTTCCCACCTATACGGCTTGTCGAGGATGTAAGCGTATTTCTTGCCTTCCAGCGCGGCCTCGGTGCTCTTGTCCTGCTCAAGGTCGTCGAGGTATTTCAGGAACAGAAGCCAGGACGTCTGCTCGGTGTAATCGAGCTCAGTGGTGCAGCCGGCCTCTTTCCAAAGGACGTCGTCGATGTTTTTGAAGGCTTGTTCGAACATATGTGGTTGGTTGCTACTGCCAAGGACGAATCATAACAAAATACGTTTTGGCGAGTACTTCCATCGTATTCCGAAATCCGTTTTCGGGCAAAGCCAAGCTTAGCGAGCGTTGCCAGTCTCGGCCTTGGATGTCTTCGTTTCAATGCCGCGAGTTGTTGACGAAGGGCCAGGTTTTCAAGAAGGAGGCTACGACGAGTACGGAAGAGCCCAAGAAATACGCCTACCAGGAGTCCGATGGCATCTATCATGCGAAGGTGTTATCGCACTTCGCCTGTGGACGGCAACGCCGTATGCTCTATGGTACAGACAGTCCTAGTCGCCTCGATAAGTTATTGTTGAAGAGTGAAGATGGAGGATGCCCGAGTCGGACTCGGGCTGCTTTCCATGCGGCGTACGCCCCGTTTGTAACGAACGGTTGGGGCTTGCCCTGTGCGACTACATCGACTAGGTCATTCTCAAGGCCCCAATGCAAGAGACCTGGAGGATTATAGCTAAGCGCTCGTTGCTGGATCGTATTGATTATCGATGGAGCGTCTTCGGAGGCGAGGAGAACGACCTCGATCAGGCAAGTAGGATCCCATTGTTGCATCCCGAACAAGGCCCGTGTCTTTCCACAGATGCGCACTGCGATGTAGCCAAGGACATACTGTCCTGCTCCGCCTAAGGCTTTGAAGAGGGGAAGAACTTGTTCATCGAGAAAAACCAAACCGTCTGGACATGGGAAGGCCACCTCGATCGCACGACCTGGAAGAGAATCGCCTGGGCCCCAGATCCCCGCCCCGATTCTGTAGCTAACATTCCGACAGATCTGCGTCTGCGGCGCGCTGTCGGGTAGCGGTTGGCCGTTCGGAGCGTGCCCCCGTTGCAGTAGATCTAAGACGGTCCTGTTTACGACGCGAGGCACAAAGTCGTACTTCCAGAACTTCGCAAAGTCTAACATCAACAACGCCGTATCGCTTATAGACGGCAAGCTCCCGTCCGCTCTTACAAGGGAATTACTGAAATTGTTGAGTCGGATTCCCTTGTCTAAGTCAGCGCCAACCGCAGCTTGAATAGTATTCTTGAGAACACCTAGAGTAATCGAAGGGAGGCCACCTGCACCTCCACAAGTTGAATCCTTTGGCAGCGGTACATCAACCTTAGCTCGGTGCGTTACCCAGCAATCAAAATTCCCCTCACCGGCGCCGTTAGGCCACGGGTTGAAAGAGACTTTTATGAAGTAGTTTGGCGCACCCTTTGGGAGAGCGCCGGTGCCATCGATGAACAGGTCGAAGATGCTGCCGACCTTCAAGACGTCCAAGAGAGTAGTTGCTTGTCCTGGTGAGAGTGGGTTGGCGAGTGCATCACCAGGTGGCACTCCTCCCTGCATTTTTAACAGGTGCCAGTTCGTTATTGCCGTAGCCTCTTGCACTCCATATTGTGGGACGGCTTCCAGCACGAGTGAGTAGATCACCCCCATGCATCCCATGGAGACGAGCACTGCGTAAAACACGGTGTCATCGTAAATGACTCGGTTGAGATCGATACATGGGTATACGGCGTGCACCCTCTCTGGCGTCGTGATCGTCTTGCTGCTGGGTTCGATCCAGTACTCCTTGGCGCCAGGGCCAATCAAGTGAATCGCGCGGACCGCATCCACTGGCGGTGCCTTATCCCAATCGGCACCATGAGTACCGGTCGACAGAGCGCCCGCAATAGTCGCACCGTCCGAGCCCCCACTCGTTTGCAGCGCCAATCGCGGCAACTGATGATCCAAAAGTGTCGCGAGGTCGGCGTTTTTAATACCGGCCTGCACATGAAAAAGGTACTTCGGACCGTCTTTCTGCTCGTTTACGAGGAGACCGTGTTCCACCACGTCAGGGTCGACGATCTCCGCCAACCGATCCTGGAGGCTCGATGCGAGGAACGTTGTGTCGATGACGTAGGCGCCATTATAGTCTGCGGGTATGGCAGGTATAACTGTGGGTGGTGGGCCCTGCGTCACGATGGGTAGAGGCAGGCGTGCGTCTTTGACGTTTGCTTGACTCAGGAGAGGAAGTGTTGCGTCAGATAAAGACCACGCCGCTCCGACTGCTCGTAGTGGGACGTTCGCGTCTTCCGCGTCCAGAATGGCACGCGCGATCTCGGCGGCCGTCTTAGGTCGATAAACGCGGGCGGCAACGAATCCGAATGTTGTCGTCCAGTTTTCCCAAGAAACACTATCCTCTTTGTCGGGCTTCGCTCCCAGGCGCTGTTGAAGACACGGTGGACGAGAAATATTTATCATGACCGCCGCAGTCCCTACAGTTCGAAAGAACGCCGGGATTCTAGGCCGTGCTTTAGGGTTCTTTGCAATCATTCCGTTTTCGTCTTTTAAGGTTTGCGGAGCCTTTGGGTCATAGTCTGGATTTCCGACATCGTATGTTCGGTCTCCCGCGCGACTTTCCTGAGTTTTTTCCCAATAGGTCAGACCCAGGTAACAATAACCCGCCTCGTTCGGTTTCCAATTGGCGTCCCATTTCAGTTTCACAGTGCCAACTGCCGATTCACCAGGGCCAATCGGAGAGTCGATGGTGCTAGAAAACTGAAAGAACTCAAGCTGGCCGTATCCTGACGACATGACGGTTACGTCTCCGTCAAAGACGTCGCCGGTAACAACGCTAAAGGGGACAGAAACGTCTGCGGATTTGTTTTTGACCGTAAAGTCAACAAAAAGCTGGTCATCAACGGATTCGGGCCAGACAACAGCAGAGAAGATATCGCCGAAAACCGTTTTATTAAATTGAATCTTGTCAATCGAGATTTGTATCGGAGAAGGAATACCCGTCGTAGAGTCGGGCTTCGTTCGTAGCTTCGGCATCGGCGTGATCCTCGAGAATCCTACTACGAAACTCCGGCTCTTCCGCGATTTGAGCCGGGATTTCTATTTTGGCCGTCTGGGATGTCGAAACACTATACACTCAGGCATTCGGATACGTAAACAATACGCCCTGGACTCAGAAGATTTCCCCGGCTGGCACAAACATTTTCGTCTACGATGGAGGTAACGTCGTGGAGGAGACGAATGCTGCCGGAGCTGTGGTGGCCCTGTGATTCGCCAAAATGCAAAACGGTTGCGAATTTGCTGTCTTCCGGAGGTGTAGATAATTTTGTAGCTGCGAGAGCACTCAACTTCAACAAGACTCAATAGAGTTCAACAAGCAGGCCGCAAACGCTTCAACACCAATCACTTAGAATCCACAAGAATCCATAGATTTCAATAGGGTCTGGAATCTGGTTCGGGACCAGGGGGTCGGAGGTTCAAATCCTCTCGCCCCGACCAACCTTTTCAATAGCTTATCTCGGACTCCTGGTCTGTGACTGAAGGGCAGATGTGGGAAAGATGCAAGCTGGTGGCGCATCTCCGGGGTGCGGATATCCCATCTTGCTAGATACTCGCACTTGCCTTAAGCTTAAAAAACACGCTGTCTAACCTCAAGCATGACTCACTGGGCTTTCATTCTCCTTTTGATCGCGGGCATTGGCGTTGCAGCTATTGGTTTCTTTTACGAGGAACAGGCAACGCCGCACCCTTCGGTCCCGCCGCTCAGCACCGTTCCAACTCCAGCACAAGGACCTACATCAACAGTGCCGGCAACGGGCGCGGGCTCGTTATCGAAATGCTGCAAGAGTTCTTGAAATTGTAGCTAAAGTCCAGGACGTTGCCGAAGTTGATCGAATCTGTGCAGGAGGTCGGCGACATGCCGCTGCTCTTGACCGATATGCGGCAGGGCTGCGAGCGGTTGTTGTAGTAGAGAGTGGAAACAAGATTTGCGCCATTCGATAGGGAGGTGAGTGCTCCGGCGGGCGAGTACAGCGCACCGGTAGCATAGTTGATGGCGCTGGCGGTATCCACTGCGGAAACTGTTCGGCCTGCGACGCTTGGTGTGTAGGTGATAGTACGACCGCTTGGGTACGGCACAGATGCCAATAAACCCCCAAGATTATTCTGATAAACGGAGGTTTTTGTGACGCCGTTGGTGGTTCGAACATCGGTCGTTTTCCAGCCCACATTTGCGACAAGATCGTAACTCCAAGCTTCGGCTCCAGCGGCGCCGCACATTCCCGTGCGCTTCCCGATCCCATTCGAGATGGTGAGAGCGGGCAAAGTGCAGCTCGGTGGTGTGACGGCGTCGTATCCATACTTCACAGTTGGGGTAGTGTCCGAATACGATTTTTGCGTCAGGCGGTTGAGGGCGTCGTACGCGAAGTTAGTTCTAGTGCTGCGGGCGTCAGTTTTTGTAATCAAGTTCCCGTTGGCATCGTAACCATCTGGCTGGCACACTCCAGCCAAGAGTGTGTCATAGCAAGTCGTGCCGGACTCGGGATTGGTGGCACTGGTCAGTTGCGAGAGCGAGTTGTAGTTGAACGCGCGATTCCGCGAGCCGTTCTGCACAACGCCAGTGAGATTACCAAGGACATCGTAGGTTTTGGCAAGCCTACTTCCAGGCAGCGGGCACATCTTTGCCTGATGCTCAATATGGAGCCTCGTTATTGGTTTTTTCTAACCGGTTCGCTGACTCCTCTGAAGCGGGCAACCTAGCGTGCTGTGACTGAGCGGTCGACAGCGGATTTACAGTCGGCCCGCAAAGGGTAGTTTCCGGATGTCCCGTGAGCTTCGACTATGCATTAGGGCAAGGAGAAGGGGACACGGCCGACAGCGCATCTCTCAGAGCCCGAGCGGCCATAAGCAGTGCTTTACAATTCGGCGCGTTGCTCTTAACGAAATTGATTAGATCACAAAGCGTCAGTTGCGTTCCGTCGGGGGAGCAATTAACATTTCCGCAGAGGCCTGCGACCAGTTCGTTGATAACACGCTTGACTTCAGGATTCACAATGCAAAAGTCGCAACTCGTTGCAGCCAGAGCCGCGGCTAACAGATTTGCACAGAGACTCGCGCCCGGTTTGATAAATCTTCCTCCATCCTTACCACATAATCGGGTGACACGATCTACTTGAGACAGCAGAAGACAGCCTTGCGAGTCCACACCAACGAAGTCTCCGCGATTCCCCCCCGAAGCTATCGTTGTGAACGCTGAGGGGTTTGCAAGGGGAATCTCAGTGACCGTGCCGTTATTGTTGTTTGTATAGGCGAAGCCCTCTAATGGGGTCCCTGGTTCGCCGAAAACGATCCCGTCTGGAGTAGTCCCAGGTGGTAGCTGGACAAGAACAGAGGAAAGTCCATTGCGGTCTATAATAAGGACCTGACCAGTAGATGCCGCGGCGAGCAGGAAAAGCCCGTCGGGTGACCATGCCAACCCGTCGAGAAACTTACCGGTGCTAGCGAAAACTGAGAAGGAGGGCGGCGTGATAGTCGCGCGGTTCACGTTTTGACTACCGGCCACGCTGCCCGAAGTCACGAAGAGATCTCCCGTGAGGGGGTCCACCGCCAGTCCCAGGGCACCTAGCCCGGAAACCAAAGGGCTCGAGCTTCCAGTGAATAGGGGCCCGCTCAGCCGCCTAATATCCGCCCCCCCAGAATTCGAAAAACCAATAGTGGCATAGAGATTTCCATCTAAGCCTAAGGACAGATCCGCATGTTGAAAGTTACTCGCCCTAGTTGGGGAATTTGGTAGCCCAGGACAAGGCTGCCCTGGGAGCAAGAACGAGAAAAAACCGTCTTGGAAGTTCGCGACTCGTGCTGTACCGTCCGGGAGCGCAACGATCCCGGTCACCCCAATTCCAGATAGTATCGGAGAAAAGCCGACACTTATGTCACACTGGTTGAACCTCGAGTCCACAAAGCTGTACGCAGCTCGGGCAGGCTCAGCTCCGACCCATTCAAAAGCTAGCAACAAAGCAAGACTTGTCACCTTCTTTTGGATTTTCATTTGACACTCCTCCCAACTCGCTCGTTGCGAAACACAACGCAAACTGCAGGAGGCCGAAGAGTTCTTGGTGGTTCAGGGTTCCCAAAGGGCACCCCGATCTGCGACGAGCAATCGTTGGAATTAGAAACCTACAGATGGAATGTGATTCTTGTACTCGTATTTAACGACCGTGTCAACAACTGTTTCGTTGCTTTGGGGATTTCCGCAAGTATCTGTTCGAGCGGCTCATTCACAAGACCGGAATTAAGAAGTATCACTTGCTTGACGGAGAAGCTCATCCGGAAGCGTGCCGCAACGTAGGCCAGCTTTTGAGTACGACTGGGAATAAGGACCGCGACTTGGATGTAGATTCTCCGGTCTGTAGGCGCGCACGGTTCGTTGCGATACGTGGACACCCAGCTTTAGAGCCAGCTCTGAGGCAACGAGCGCCTCACCCCAGGTGGGGTTCTCTCGCACCATTTCGGCAATCAGCATTCGCAGTTGCTCAGGCACGCGGGGCCTTCCGCCGAAACCACGACATTTCCAACGCCAGAAGAGCTGGAACGCTCGCTGGTGCCAACCTTTAAGGGTTTCAGGCTTTACGACTACTAAGGCATTTCGCCAGTTGAACCATCGCGACCACAGGAAGCGAAAATCTGGCAGAGTCGTTGAGACCGCGGGGTTTGACCTTTCGCTCATGGTAGAACGCCAGCCGTTTCCTGAACAACCAGGGAAGCTCGCGGTCGGAACAGAGCTCGACAGAACCGAAAGCACTCCTCAACGAGACCAACGATATTGAGAGCAGACGGAGGATGAATAAGGGCAATCTTGGGGTCATTCATCGAAGCGCGATTCTACAATCGGATGTCGATACGAGAGTCCCGATTAGAAGATAATCGGTGTGGAAAACTAGGAAACACGGAATGTAGCCAACACTCGATCCCTTGAGAGAGATACACGATCCGATGGGGTTCTTGCGCTTCACAGGGGTGCTTCGGACGGGGGTTGACCACGACACGATACCGCCATGGACCGCCGATCAGCAGTCAAGACCAAAGCTATGAACGACGAACCGGTTAAAGATCCCCTGTGCAGGTGCTTTAATACGATCGCTTCAAGGGTCTGCTACTACGGAGTGGTGGTCACCGACAAAGGACTAGTCCCTGCTGGGTACGTGCCCACAAGCGTCAGCACGCCGCCTCCGCCTATCGTGTACGCCGAGACGTTGTTGCTACCAAAATTGGCCACGTAAACGAACTGGCCTGTGGAATCCACGGTCACCGAGTAAGGACTAGTCCCTGCTGGGTACGAGCCCACGAGCGTCAGCACGCCGCCTCCGCCTATCGTGTACGCCGAGACGTTGTTGCTACCCGAATTGGCCACATAAACAAACTGACCCGTGGGATCTACGGTCACCGACAAAGGACTAGTCCCTGCTGGGTAGGTGCCCACGAGCGTCAGCACGCCGGTGCAGGCGTCGATCGTGTACGCCGAGACATTGTTGCTGCCCAAATTGGCTACATAAACAAACTGGCCTGTGGGATCCACAGTCACCGAATAAGGATGAATCCCTGCTTGGAATGGCGAGCCGCCGAATGGCAGCAGATCCCCGATTCGCTTGATGACGTACGCCGAGACGTTGTTGCTATTAAAATTGGCCACATAAACAAATTGGCCTGTAGGATCCACGGTCACCGAATAAGGATGAATCCCTGCTCGGAATGGCGAGCAGAGTACAGGCGTCAGCGCGCCGGTCATGGGGTCGATACTATATCCAGAGATCTCGGAAGGGATGGAAGGATCATCTCTTCCACGATTGGCCACATAAACAAACTGGCCGTCGGGATCCACGGCCACCGACAAAGGATTAGTCCCTGCTGGGTACGTGCCCACAAGCGTCAGCGCGCCGGTGACGCCTATCGTGTATGCCGAGACCTTGCCCATGCCGAGACCTTGCCCACCAGCCACATAAACAAACCGGCCTGTGGGATCCACGGCCACCGAGAAAGGATTGCGCCATACCGGATTTCCTGTTGGGTACGTGCCCACAAGCGTCAGCGCGCCGCCTCCGCCTATCGTGTACGCCGAGACGTTGTTGCTACCAAAATTGGCCACATAGGCAAACTTTTGTGCGGCACTGGGTTCGGTAATCGCCAGCAGTGCCAGACTCAGGAGCCCCACACTCGACAGGATGCGTGGGCACCGAAGATAGGAAGCCATCGAGGACCCTCCTTAGTACTGACTTGCATAAATATGGCAACGTATTCTCCTTGCGTGATCCGGACCGCGTGGTTTACGACTTCGATCCGAGGAGGACGAAGTGTATGCCGCGAGCGAGCCCGTGTGCATCATCCTCTCACGCGCCGCGGGCAAGCAATGCCGGTTTGTGTTTTGCTACTACGGAGTGGTGGCCACCGAGAAAGCACCCCTTGTACTCGGCGCGTTGGCGAAGGGCGAGCCGGGAACCTTTGTCAATGCCCCTGTGTTTCCAATCGTGTCTATCTGGTATGCCGAGACGTTGTTGCTAACCACATTGGTCACATAAACAAAACTGCCTGTGGAATCCACGGCCACCGAGTAAGCACCGGATCCACCCGGGTGGTTGGCGAACGGCGAGCCGGCAACCACTGTCAGCGAACCATTCCCATTGATAGTGAATGCCGAGACGTTGTTGTTACCCCCATTCACCACATAAACAAACTGGCCTGTGGGATCCACGGCCACCGAGAAAGCATCAAGCCCTGTTGAGTACGTACCCACAAACGTCAGCGCGCCGGTGCAGAAGTCTATTCTGTATGCCGAGACGCCGCCGCCGTTAGCCACATAAAGAAACTGGCCTGTCGGATCCACGGTCAGCTGCCAACCCGCTCCTGGCAAGCCGCCGAGTGGCACTAGGCCCCCGAGTCGCTTAATGACGTACGCCGAGATCGTGTTGGAAAAATAGAAAGAAGTATGACCCACATAAACAAACTGGCCTGTCGGATCCACGGCCACCGAGCCAGGCGAACCCCCCGCTGGGAACGGCGAGCAGGGTACAGGCGTCAAGGAGCCATCCGCATTGATCGTGTACGCCCAGACTTCGGAAGTGGTAGGACCATCTCTTCCACGATGACCCACATAAACAAACTGGCCGTCGGGATCCACGGCCACCGACAAAGGATTAGCCCCTGCTGGCTGCGTGCCCACAAGCATCAGCGCTCCCGGTGGGGTGGAGACTATCTTGTACGCCGAGACCTTGCCAGAATTATTTCCACCAACCACATAAACAAACTGGCCGGTCGGATCCACGGCCACCGAGGAAGGACTAGGCCATAGCGGATTTCCTGTTGGGAATGGCGAGCCGGGAACCAGTGTCAGCGAACCATTCGCATTAATACCGTATGCCGAAACATTATTGGAATCATGATTAGTCACATAGGCAAACTTTTGTGCGGCACTGGGTTTGGTAATCGCCAGCAATGCCAGACAGAGGAGCCCCACACTGGGCAGGATGCGTGGACACCGAAGAGAGAAAGTCATCGAGGGCCCTCCTTAGTTTGCGCAAGTATACTCCCGCCCGTGGCGAATTGACCTCTCAACTCGCCCGTTGCGACACAATGAAAACTGCAGGAAGCCGAAGAGTTCTTGTTGGTTCAGAGCTCCCAAAGGGCGCCCCGATCTGCGACGAGCAAGCGTTGGAATTAGGACCCTACAGATGGAATGTGCTTCTTGTACTCGTATTGAGCGACTGTGTCAAGAACTGTTTTGTTACTTTCGTTACTTACCGTGACCACGTGATAATCAGATCATGAGAACCCAATTCTGGTACAACATCGAAAATAATTTTGTCCGGGCCGAGCGAATCCCTGCGGTCGCAGCGTGTGGTTCGCCAAAATTCCGTCCGCCGTTGATTGCAAGGACATAGTCCAGCTGTAGGCGAATTTGTGGCTGCAAAAGCACCCAGATTCTGCAAGTTTCAACAGGCTTCAACAAGGTACCTGCAAACGATTCAATACGAATCGCTTAGCAATAACAAAAATCCATAAGTCTTAACAATGCTTGTAATCTGATTTGCAAGCAGGGGGTCGCCGGTTCGATCCCGGCCACGTCCACCAACCTTTTGAGCGACTTATGCGTGCTTTCTGTTTATAACAATCGCCTGCAACCCTGCCGCCTCTCGGTCAAGTCGAGCGGTACGGCGCCTACCAACTGCACCGATACAGCCAATCTCGGTAACGTCCTCGACTTCACCTACAGTTTCAGTCTCAGTACGGCAAATAACGGCAACGTCACCGCCATAACCAACAATCGCGACACAACACGCAGCCAGTCGTTCATCTATGACGCGCTAAACCGCATCGCTACTGCTCAGACCATTGCGACGACGGGCACGAACTGCTGGGGTGAACAATTCGGCTACGATCCATGGGGCAATCTGTTGTCCATCAGCGGGATCACCCAGTACACTGGCTGCATGCAGGAAAGTGGCTTCAGCTTCGCGGCGACTGCGCGTAATCAGATCAATGACAGCCGCTATATCTATGATGCGGCTGGCAATTTAGTAGCAACACCACCTCCTGCTGCTGGGAACTTCACCTACAATGCTGAAAATCAATTGACCGCAACAGGGGGCGTTAATTACATGTACGACGGGGACGGCAAGCGCGTCCAGAAGTCGAACGGCAAACTTTATTGGTACGGTATTGGCACCGACCCGTTGGATGAAACCGACCTAGCCGGGAACACCAACAATGCCAGTTTCTTCGAGTACGTTTTCTTTGGAGGTAAGCGCATCGCTCGGCGCGATTTTAACAACGCTGTAAACTATTATTTCGCAGACCACCTGGGCACCGCTCGCGTCGTCACGGACGCCGTTGGCACAGTCCCTGTCCTCGACGACTCCGACTTCTACCCCTTCGGCGGCGAACGGGTCATCCTCTCCTCCTCCGGCAACAATTACAAATTCAGCGGCAAAGAACGCGACCCCGCGTCAGAGTCCGGTCTTGATAACTTCGGGGCTAGGTATTTCAGCTCAAGTCTCGGCAGATTCATGTCCCCTGACGCAATCAACATCACAGACTATCGAGTCCTCAATCCTGCGAACACACTCAACAAGTACATCTACGGCGGAAATAACCCGCTGAAGTACACAGACCCCGACGGTCGCGATATTACAGTCTTTTATACGGACACCGGACGTGCGGGGCATTTTTGGATGGTCGCATACGATTCGCAAAGGGAAAGCGCACAAGCCCAACGAGTTTGGTAGGCTGGTGCGGATTGACGAGGTGGAAAACGGCATCGTGAGCGGCTACCAAGTTCTGCCCGGCAACCCGGAGGATTCCACGGCCTGGATGCCGGCCCTCGAGCAACATCAAGCTTGCTTCGGGCGAGCGCCAGAGATGGCCACGGGCGACCGAGGTTTTTTCTCCGCCAAAAACGAGCGTGCGGCGCAAGAGCTAGGGGTAAAGAAAGTGGCGTTACCGGCGCGCGGACGCCTCTCTGCCAAGCGGGCTAAGCAGCAGAAGCAGCGCTGGTTCCGGCGAGCGCTGCGCTGGCGTGCCGGCTGTGAAGCTACCGTCAGCACCTTGAAGCATTCCTTTGCAATGTTGCGCGCCACGTACAAAAGAGACCCAGGATTTCAGCGCTACGTGGGCTGGTGTGTGATTACCAAGAATTTGTTTTCTATCGCTCGCTATCAAGAGCGCGGGCGGAGCCATGGCCAGAGCGGTTGATGCTGCGGCGCAACGACGCAAGCTGCTGGGCGAGATTGCACGTCTGGCAGAGATCGCCATCTTCGGAGCACTATCGGAAACTTACCGCACCTGCGGACAAGCGGGCTGCCATTGCCAGGGAGATGGACCCAAACATGGTCCGCATCTGAATGTTAGCTACCGCGGGGCGAAGGGCAAGACTACCGGCTACTATGTTCCCAAGGGAGCGCAGGAGGCCACGCGCCAAGGGGTCGCCGCTTGGCAAGAAATGCAGGAATGTTTACGAGAACTGGCGGAGTTGAACAAGGACCGCAATTTGCGACGCGCCCGCGAGGCCGATTCGCGATGAAGCCATGGTTCTCTTTAACCCTCGTCTGCTGGGCATTGGTGTGTCTGTTACTCAGTCTTAGTCAGCAAGCCGGCCTGAACCACCATTCACATCTTGTCTGCTCAAGACCATGGTTCGATCCATGTAGAGAACCAGCGTCCGGCTTGCCCACAGCAGCGATTCTAAGAAACACGGAATTCGATTCGGCTCGTGCTGGGCCGCTCGCATCTCTGGTCCTCGACGGCCGATGGACGGCGGCCAATATTGGTCCACCGGGCCAGGACACCCATGGGCCACCGGCGCCGATCGGGCCTTGGCGAGTTGCCGGTCAAAGCCAGCAGCACAAAGCAACATCCAACTACCTTGCTAACACGAAATTACTGGGTCAACCGACCGAATTTGAAGAATCGGGGGTTTTGCAACAGCCTTTAGCTAGCGCATATTAGTCTATGCCGGAGGGTACAAGGGTGAATTCGAAATTATGAACTTGGCATCGTCAATGGACAGAAGTTCCCGGCAAAATATGACAGGCCACGACGTCGGCGTTATTGGGGGAACCCGCCATCATATTTAAGTGCAACAACACCTCGAAGTGTTGGAGTGGACCAGAAGGAGGCACACCACATTTCTGCAACACGTCCGAAAGACGAGACAAATCGGTGGCGAGCCTTCCAGCCGCTTCGGTGCCCTCACGGTTCTCTCCTGCCAACAGGAGAACATGTCCGTTTTGATCAGGATTTTTAACAACCGCGATGAGGGCGAACGATTGCCCCGTCGCCCAACCCGGAGCCGTCGGGATGTATGCCTGTAACTCATGCGGGCGCGGATGAACGTTGCGAATGATCTCCTGCCCCGAATCCTTGTCAAAGACAAACCTGAAGTCCAGCTGATCGCTGAAAAGGGCAGACCACGGGTCTGAACGCGGGCTACCCAGAAAAATAAAGTTGTCATCGGTTTTCAGGTCTGTAAGTTGAATGTTCCGGGCAGCGTGCACCTTAATCTTTCTCGAGCTGGCCTGAGCTATCTGCGCGATATTTACAGCGATCACCGTGTCCACGGCGGCAGCTTTGTCCCCTCGCAGAATGACGCGGCAGAACCGATCAATTTCGGGTGTCAGCTTATTCGGTTCGGGAATGTAATTGTGATTCGCATAATCGGATAGCGAGATCTGGCCACCCGTGAATCCTTGAATCTCCGCAATGTTGGGATCGCTGGTGATCAGGTGCGTGGTATTCGGCGAACTGAAAAATGCCGACCATGGAAGGACAGCGGCCGCCGTGGTTGCCGGTTCAGAAGCATGAGCGGCCCAGAGGATGACAACGCCCACAACGAGATTGAGAGCGGTAAGAACGACGCCGAGGCGCAGCCAGGGAATCCCGCTCCGAATTCTTGAGGTTGGAGATTCCCGAATTGGATCGGCAGTAGCATTCAGGTTCTCGGGCTGCGTGTGTGCTGTAGACGGTCCCTGCCGCGCCGCCTTGGACTGGTGATGTTGCCCACCATCCGGCTCGTGCAAATCCAACTTGGTGCGAGGCCTGCGAATAATCTCGGGAATGTAAGACCCTAAATGGAGGACGATGCGGAACTCGGAGGTCGCACCATACTTGCCGTAGTGTTGTAACAGGCGCCGTCGAACGTCGCTCGCCGTGACTCGAACAATCGCATCGTCGCCCGTGGCATAAGACGGAGAGCGTCCAAACATTTCGACGCCGATTACGCGCTCCTTCAAGGATTCGAAGTGACCGGCGATTGCCTGTTCGACGATATATCTCAGAAACTGGCCGCTGCGATGACTGCCCTTAAACGCAGCTCCATCAATCAGTTCCTTCAGATGCAGCTGCAGTGATGCAATATCTTGCTCTGTCTGTACAATTCTGGCGATTTCCGCTTTCCGCGTGTCCGCTGGCGTGGCAAGTTGCATTGCAGGACTCTGGCACAAACGCTACGTGAGTCGGACTTTATCGACGGCCCGCGAGCGTGTCAACAGAATTTTGCATCTGTCCAATCTACGACGATAATCGTTACCCAGCCCTGGGAGAGGTGCCTACCGTTAGCTGCTATGCTGTTCGATAACTGTTTTATTTGCAGCACAGTATGATCGCGTTAGGAGCGGCACTAACGTTGTCATTCGCTCGGACAGTCAATTACTGTAATCTTTGGACGCTATAGGCCTGCGGATGGTCGCGTTCTCCATGATGACTAAATCCTCCCTAAGAGGATAAGTCGTCGCGGAGCCAGCGCGCTGATCAGGTCCAACGGAATAGGGCGCCAGTACGAACTTCGGCAAACAGTGCAGTTACGGTAGCCTGAAACCACACCTACAGAGGATTAACAAAATATGAAGCCGACATCGCGCCGCGAACTCCTATCCCTCGGAACCGTCGCAGGGATGACGACGTTGCTGGATTCACGCAGGATTGCAAATGGAGCGGAGAACGACGAAACACCCGCGCCGCTGGTGGAGAACGTCAAACGCTTCGGCGCCGTCGGAGACGCGCTCAGCGACGACGCTGCCGCGTTTCAGCATGCCCTTGATGCTGCGCACAAGTCGGGGGGCGGCACCGTGTATGCGCCGCCAGGACGGTATCTCCTAAAGGGACCCCTGACCATCCCCAATGGAGTGTCACTTCGCGGCTCCTTTAGCTGCGTACCCTCACATAACGGTATCAGGGATCATGGGCAGCCGAAGCCAGGAGATGACGGAACCGCTCTATTCGTGACCGCTGGTCAGGGGCATGAGGACGGACAGCCGCTTCTCACTCTCAATACAAACAGTTCGGTCAGCGGCCTAACTATTTATTACCCGAATCAGGTACTCGATGGAGATCCCATCGCTTATCCGTGGACCATTGCTATGCGAGGCAAGAATCCAGCAGCCTTCGACTTGGAGCTCCTCAACCCCTACCAGGGTATCGACGCCAGTCATAATGAGCGCCACAACATTCGGAACATCACCGGTCAACCCTTGCGCCGGGGCATTTGGGTCGACGCCATATACGACATCGGCCGCATCGAAAATGTCCACTTCAATCCTTGGTGGAATTCACACGGCGCGGTTTACGAGTGGCAGACGGCCAACGGCGAAGCCTTTATCTTCGGTCGCTCCGATTGGGAGTATGTGCTCAACACCTTCTGTTTTGGTTACCGCGTCGGATACAAATTCGTAGAAACAAACACCGGGAAATGTAACGGCAACTTCCTTGGTATCGGAGCCGACGATTGCAATCGCGCTATCCTGGTAGAGCAAAGTGCGCCCTACGGGCTTCTCATTGCGAACGGAGAGTTCACCTCTTTTCACGGTAGTGATCCGACCATGGTCGAGGTCCGAGCCAGCAATAAGGGAGTCGTCCGCATAAGTAATAGCGCGTTCTGGGGACCGTGCAATCAAATCGCTAGAATCGATGGCCAAGGGACCGTGGGCTTCAGCGACTGCACGTTCGTGCAATGGGGAAAAGAAGGAGACCGCGCCGCAATCCAGGCAAACTCAGGGAGTCTCTTCGTCCGAGGGTGTGAATTCCGTCAAAAGTTGCGGCACATCTCGCTGGGAGAAGCCGTGAACTGTGCAGTCATTACCGGAAACATTTTCCGGGGTGCGGCGCAGATAGACAATGCCTCCAAAAATGATGTGCAGATAGGGTTGAATGCTGCGTTGCCCTAACTCAGATAGCGCTCCTGTAGGAAGCACCACCAGCCAAAGTATCTACCGTTAAGGTCTTACCGACGAACTAACGACAATAAAATCAGTTGGATCCACAAGACGTTAGGAATTCTCCTAACGTTGCATTCTTATTGTGGGCGGGCGCACTATCAGGCATGGGGTGGGGGTAAGTATGCGGAGTCCCAAGCTCCGCTTCTCTATTTGCCCTCAAAATGACATCGCACGCAGAGGGAGGAAGACTATGTTTCGCCCGTTCTTCCGTTGTGCTGCTCTTATCACTTTAAGTGCAGTTTGGCTGCACCCTGGCTTTGCCCAAGTCGAGCAAGGCGCTATTACCGGAGCTGTTGTGGATTCAACCGGGGCCTCGATCGCGAACGCGAAGGTTACCGCCACGAACCAAGCCACAGGGACCGTCGCCAAAACGGAAACCTCTGCCGACGGATATTACAAGATTCCTTACCTTGCGGCAGGAAAATACAACGTTGTTGTGGAAAAGGAAGGGTTTGCGGTTGACCGCGTAACTGACGTGCCGGTGCTGGTCGGACAGATCGCAACCATCGACGTAACCCTGAAGCCAGGCAGCGTGCGCGACGAGGTCACCATCAGGGGCAACGCAGTGCTGATCGAACAGGTGGGCGCGTCGTTGGGCTACGTTACGGGTACTACGCAGATCCTCGAGCTTCCCACGGGCCGCAGCCCTTACTCTCTGCTGACCCTCTCACCAGGAGTGATCGCCACCGGCAATACTGGAACAGGTCCGATCGTGAGCGGAGGACGGTCCAATACCAGCGCCATCTTGCTGGATGGGCAGGACACCCGAAACAACTCGACTCTTGACAACGCCTACACTCCTCCGCAGGAGACCGTTCAAGAAGTCCGGTTCATTACGAACAACTTCTCGGCCGAATACGGCCGCTCGGCCGGCGGCGTTCTGGTTGCCGCGGGAAAATCCGGCAGCAACCAATTGCACGGCAGCGCCTACGACTACCTCAGAAACGACAAGCTGAATGCCAACAGTTGGACCAATAACCGGAACAACGTGCCACGCGGCCGGCAGCGGCACAACGAATACGGGTTTACGCTGTCCGGCCCGGTGTACATCCCCCACGTTTACAGCGGCCGAAACAAGACCTTTTTCTTCTTCAACTGGGAACAGATAAACGATCACGGCATCAGCACTCCCTCAGCGAACGTGCCGACCGCTCTCCAAAAAACCGGCGATTTCTCGCAGACGTTTACCAACACGGGTGCCCTGATCAAGATCTACGATCCACGCACCACTGTGGCAGACGCCAGCCAGAAGAGCGGCTTTCGCCGGGACGTATTCCCGGGTAATGTCATCCCGCTCGATCGTATTGATCCGCTGATGAGGAAGATCCTCGGGTATTACCCGGATCCCACGCGCGCAATCTCTCCAACGCTGGAGACCAATTGGTCGCAGAATTTCGGCATTATCACCCACCAGGACAAGTGGTTCACGCGAATGGATCAGAATTTCGGCGATAGGAACCGGCTCTTCTTCCGGTTTGGCTATCAGACTTCGCCACGGAAAAGCCCGTACAGCAACATCGCGTTCCCAGGAGAAGGAACGAATGGCGGTGGGAATCAGGAATCGATCTCCTATACGTACGGGCTCAGCGACACGGAAGCCTTTACGTCGAACCTGGTGGGTGAGTTCCGGCTCGGCTATACGCGCTCAATCTTCAAACTGACGCCGCTAAGTGTTGGCTTCGACATCACCAGCCTCGGGCTGCCTTCGTATCTGAAAGCCGCGTCCACCGATGCGATCTTCCCTCGGATCAATATCGCCGACTTTACCGCCATAGGTCCCGACCGTGCCTCCCACGATGTGGACGCCGAGAGCACTCCCGAAGTACAGGCGCATTTCACGTGGCTGAAACGCAACCACGCCATCAAGACCGGCTACGACATGCTGTTCGGTCAGTTCAACACGTTCCGGCCGGATTATCCGTCCGGCACTTTTAATTTCGGACGGGCCTACACCCAAGGTCCCGACCCCGCCAGTGCGTCCGCCACCGCGGGCTACGGTTTAGCCAGCGCGCTGCTTGGTTCGCCGGACGGGGGCCAGTTCACCATCGGACCATCGCTAGCGCTGTTGCAGACCAGCTACAACTGGTATCTGAACGACGATTGGAAGATAACCCGCACCTTCAGTCTTAGCCTGGGTGTTCGCTTCGAATACCAGACGCCTTTCAAAGAGCGCTACAATCATCTCGCCTACTTCGACCCGAGCGCGACAGAGCCGGTCACCGGGCTGAAGGGCGTTCTGCTCCCCACCACCAGTTCGCACCGGTACCCCAGCAACCCCAACAGGAATTGGGGGCCACGGGTGGGCCTGGCATGGACCTTCCTGCCGAATACCGTGTTCCGGACCGGATATGGCCAGTTCTTCGCTCCCGGCAGCGGCGGAATCGGTTCCAGCCCGGGCGACCTGGGCAGCGGGTCGTCGGTCGCTACGGGTATCTTCTTCGGGCAACCCCCTGCTGCGCCCAATACGCCAGTCGTCGGCGCGACGCTAGCGAATCCTTTTGTGACTGGTCTGTTGCCCTATCCGAATTCTTTGGTCGGCAACGGTATCGGCGCGATTTTTCCGTCCTGGGCGACTCCACTAAACCATATGTGGAACGCGAACATACAACGCAACATCACCAAGAACATCCTGGTGGAAGTTGCTTACATCGGCAGCCGCGGTGAGCATATCTGGAACAACTTCACCAGCAACGCGACCTTCCCGCAATATCTGTCCCTTGGCAAACAGCTCAACGACCTGGTCGACAACCCTTTCTTCGGAAAGATCAAGACCGGAGCGATGAGTGCGGCAAAGGTGCGATATGGATCTTTGCTGGTACCGTATCCGCAGTACAGTGGCGTTAGCCAGATCCGCGCTGCGGTGGGCGATTCGATTTACCACGGTTTCACAGCGAGGGTGGAGCGGGCGTTTTCGGATGGTCTATTGTTCCAAGTGTCTTTCACGGCCGCCAAATTGATCGACAATGTGAACGAGCGGTTTCTGGGTGGCGCCAACTATATCAACCCCTATAACCTCAGACTATCGAGGGCCATATCGGCTGCCGATGTGTCCCGGCGCTTGGTCGCCAACTACGTCTATGAGCTGCCGTTCGGGCATGGGAAGCGGTTCCTGGCGCACGGAATTGCGAGCTGGATCCTCGGCAACTGGCAGACCAGCGGTATCGTTGCGGTGCAGACCGGCACGCCAATCTCGATCGGCGCAGCCTGCAATTTCGCAGGCGCGAACGGCTATGGCTGTTATGCAGACCGCTTGAAGGACGGCAACCTGCCCAGTGGACAGCGGAGCATGAACCAGTGGTTCGACACCACCGCGTACGCCAATCCCGCGCCATACACGTTCGGCACCGGCTCGCGCACGGAACCCGATCTGCGCAACCCCGGATCGTTCAGTTTCGATTCCGCCATCAGCCGGTGGCAGCCCATCCGCGAGCGCATGCGGCTGCAATTCCGCGCCGAGTTCTACAACATCCTGAACCACCCGAACATGGGTGGGCCAAACACCGGCATTACGTCTTCGACTTTCGGGCAGATCACCTCGAAGAATGGCAACCGAACCATTACCATGGCTTTGCGGCTTGCATTCTGACGGCGATTGAGCAACTGTTAAACCCTTCCGTATTTTTCATGCGCGTCTGCTTCTCCGCTTTTTGCTTACCTTTGGCTCAACTTGCGGCGACATAAGTTGGTTATTCTTAGGACTCAGAGAACTCTAATTGACGGCGGATGACTCTTTTAGGACAGTTTTGCGGGCTGCTTTAGTAAGACGCTTAGTCGGCGAAATTGTGCAACCCTATTGAACAAAATCGTCTAACCGGGATTGTTAGCGGGACCGGTCAGCAAGATTGATAAACCAAAGTAAGCAAGAAAGGGTGTAATGATCAAACCTGTAGAGTCTGCGCGGGGCACCAACGGGAATAGCGGTGTTAGCTTTACTAAGAGTGTGGCGGACATTATCGAGCGTGAACTCCAATCTGTGATTACGGATTGGCTTGCTCGGGTCGAGCAGGAGTCAGACCTAAAGTGTATTCCGCTGAACTTTGAAGCCGAAGAGCGCACCGGCCATCTTCCTAAGCTTCTGCATGATGTGATTGCGCGGTTGCGTCTGGATGCAGGGACGAAAGCTCCGATTTCAAAGACTGCCGCTGAACACGGGGATTTGCGGCGTAACCAAGGCTACACGGCAGCGATGGCAGTAGAGGAGTCTCGTCTACTGCAGGTCACCATTTTTACCACTCTGCACAAAAACGTGAAGCATTTGGAATTCAACAGGCTGCTTCCCAATGTTGTGACGATCGCGGACGAAGTGGATGCTCAATTGAAGCAGCAGATGCTGAGCTTCATGGCGGCAGATGCCACCAAGACCAAGTAACACCCATCAACCAGGAGCGTTGGGACAAGTTTTTCCCGCCCATTTACACTTTTCGATGAACACTTGAGTTTTATTCGATCAGTGGTTCAATTTGAACAGCTTTCCGACATGTTTTTATCGCACCCTGTCCAAGTGAAAAAGAAAGAACTCACGCCCGAACAGTTATCCTCCGTCCCTTGTCCTACGTGTGGTGTCCCTGCCAGGGAGAATTGCGTGTTGCATTCAGGTGGTCCGCGCTCAGAACCACACGCAGACCGGAAGTTTGCCGCTATTGAGGCCATCGAGGGGAAATGAGGAGCTAAACGTAGATGTCACTAAGAGCCGCGTTCTTAATTGTGGCTGGGGGCGGGACCGCCAGGAACAGGTAAAATCGGAGTGGAATTCTGCCTTCAACATCCCATGACCGACGCTCAGTCGTGGAGCGAAGCGCATCGATTCCATATACTTGGCAACGGTAGCTTGCGAAAGGTTGATTCCGGGTTTCAGCAATTCTCCGTGAATTCTGGGCGCTCCCCAAGGGAATTCGCCAGACTCATCTTGCGGATCAGATCGCGCACTTCCGGAGGAATCACCCGGCGCCCGACCGGCGCACCTCTGCTTTTCCATGTCCAGTAGAGACAAAATCCTTTGCGATGCCAACGGCTAACTGTCTCCGGCTTAACGATGGCCAGTGCGACCGCCAATCTGTCCAGAGGCGGGACAGCCAGACCCAGAAGAAACGGTCACCAGAATTCAAGCAAAGGTGCTTTCTGTTACGCTGCAGTACCGTAATCTGGTGGCGTAGGGCAATGTTCTCCGCTTGCAGAGACATCCTCTGGAAAAAATTGCGATGCCTCAAGCGATACAGATTGAAACTCAGTCCGAGCAGCAGGGCTTGACGTATCTGCATGCGCAGGGAGCGACCTGGCGCGCGAGCCGAGAGCTTGCGCTTCACCGAGGAAAACACGCTCTCGATCAAAGCGCGGCGCCGGTAGAGCTGCCGCGGAAACGCCCGCCGCATCTCGGCCCGAACTCCGCGCACTCGCCACGTTTTCTTCCCACGCTTGGCGGGGATCACACGGGTACCGGTTAAGGCGGGCGGTTCGCACGATGATGGATCGCCGTGCGGTGGAAGCCATGTTGTTGGAGGAAAATGAAATCGCCAACTTAAACGCTTGATTGCATTGCGCGAAAGTTGGTGCTTACTCGTGCAGGACAACACTCAGGAGAGAATCGTTGATGTGGATCTCGCCGTTGTATTTGATGAAGCCCAGTTTCCTGAATTTGTTCATGAAAAAATTGACCCGGGGGCGCGTTGTCCCAATCATCTCCGCCAGCATCCCTTGCGATACTTTGGGGAGCACCTTTTGAGGCTGGCCTTGCGCGCCATAGCGCGCGAGCAGCAGCAGAGTACGCGCCAGCCGTTTCTCGCTCGAATTGAAAAGCTGATCCACCAGGTCCTCCTCAATCTGGATGTTTCGTATTAGCATGAAAGAAATAAAACGGTCGGAGAGCGCATGTTCAGTGTGGAGCACGCGAATCATCTCGTTTTTTTCAATGATGAGTGCAGTTGTGGGTGTGATCGCGGTCGCTGTCCCCATACGAAAAGGTATACCTGCCAGGCACCCTTCACCCAAAAAATCGTTGCGTCCTAGAACCGCCACGACCCC
>DATNLZ010000120.1:0-3212 GCA_035602605.1 Candidatus Dormiibacterota bacterium | reverse complement strand
TCGCTCCCACTTCGATTACTTTCGTGTCCGCAATCCCGAGCCGCGTGGTGAAGTGGAATTGGCTGCCTCGCCCGAGTTCGCTTTCCACCCAGATTCTCCCGCCCATCATCCCCACCAGCCTGCTCGAGATGGTCAGACCCAGGCCCGTTCCCCCGTATTTTCTCGTCGTCGAGGTATCCGCCTGGGAAAATGGATCGAAGATCAGTTGCAGCTTTTCCTTGGGAATTCCGATCCCGGAGTCCGCCACCGTAAACCGCAACGTGCGATCGTGCTCATTGGTCGCTTCCACCTGAACCTTCAGTGCCACTTCACCCCTCTCCGTGAATTTGATGGCGTTCCCGGCGAGGTTGATGATCACCTGGCGCAATCTGCCGGAATCTCCCCGCACCACTTCCGGCACTTCCGGCGCCACCTCGCACAAGAGTTCCAGGCCCTTTTCGTCGGCTTTTACTGCCAGCGTTTTCAAACTCATTTCCAGGCAATCACGCAGGTTGAAGTCAATAGCTTCCAGGTCCACCCTTCCCGCCTCGATCTTGGAGAAGTCCAGAATGTCGTTGATCACCGTAAGCAGGGCATCGCCCGACATCTTCACGGTCTCCAGGTATTCGCGTTGTTCGGGAGTAAGCTGCGTCTCGAGCGCCAGATCGGTCATCCCCATGACGCCGTTCAAGGGAGTGCGGATTTCGTGGCTCATGTTGGCGAGGAATTCGCTCTTCGATTGGCTGGCTTCTTCCGCGGCCTCTTTCGCCCGGCGCATTTCTGTTTCCGCCCGCTTGCGTTCCGCTACTTCCTTCTGCAACTCTTCCGTCCTCGCTTGAACTCGAAGTTCGAGTTTCTCCTTTGCACCCTGAAGTGCGGTGTCGCGTTCCTGAATTCGCTCCAGCATTTGATTGAAAGAAGACACCAGGGTTCCTACTTCGTCGCCATCTCCGGGAAGCCCACGAAGCGTGTAGTCTTCATTCGCGGAAACCTTGGCGGCAATCCCTGCGAGTTGCAAGATTGGTTCGGTGATGAGCCGGACCAAACGAGAGGAGACCAAAGCCGTTACGAGAATGCAGACGATTAGAACGAGAGCGGAGGCTTCTCTGAATTGCTTCATCTTGGCGGCAAGTTCGGAATAATCCGAGACGAGGGCTATGCTCCCGATCTTTTCACCGTTCAAGGAAATGCTGCGATAAAGAGTAAGAGCGTCCGGCCCAGATTGCTCTCCGTCTTCATGCCAGGCGGGCATCGTGAAATCCCCGCCGGCTCCGGCGCGCCGGTACTCCGCAAAGATGTTTCCGCGTCTGTCGTAAATGCAAGCGGCGAGGATATGGTGCTCGATCCGGAGTGCCGCCAAAAGGTTCTGGGCCGAGTCTCGATCGTTGAACGTCAGGGAAGCTGCCGTATTCAAACCCAGCATATCGGCATGAGCCGAGAGCTCGCTGATCATCGAGGAACGAAAGATGGCCCTTTCGTACACTTCGAATGCCAGGCAAGTCATGCTCAGCCCCAGAACGCTGACGAAAAAGATAACGAGAGTCAGTTTGCGCTGGATGGATGCATTTCGAATAAGCAGCATTTCACGTCCCTCTGTGACCGCCGATGACTGTCTTTGCGAGTGCCAGCAGCCGCGAGCTCACTTTCAATTTGGCGTGTTCCGCAGCTTCCAGATTGATTTCGAAGCGAATTTTGTTTTCTTCCAATAAAAAGCCGATCATCCCGCCGTCTTGAACAAAATGTTCCGACTCTCCCACCGTCAGGACAGAATTTCCTTTGACCCCCGCCAGGATTGCAGGGAGGAATTTTTTCTCCTCGGCTCCGATGAACAGAACCTGGCAACCCCGGATATCCTCCGGTTGTTTGAAGTGCAACACTCGCAACGACCGCGCTCCGATCGCTTTTCCGCTCAAGATTGCGTCCAGTACTCCGTGAAACGGATGCTCCCCGAACGTGCAATACGTCAGCGGGCTGCTGGCATCCTTGAATGTTTCTTCCGGCCAGTCCACGAATTGCGCAAAGTGATACAGAAACGCCGCCTTTACCTGGTATTCGCTCGATGCATTTCCCTGAGCCATCGTCAGGTGGCTGCCACCCAGACAAGCCCGAGTAGCAAGAAGCACGAAACCGATTCGCCACAGCCGAGCGAGTACTCCCCCTAAGCGCGATCGACCTCCATCTTTCCGCGCCCCGCCCGCCACTCTGCGCTTCGGAGTCAAATCCGCCCAGCCCTCTCTCAAAAATGCCACGTCAATTTTGCATACACGCTTCGTTTCACTTGCGAAGGTTCTACAACCGCCAAATCATCGTTGAACTCCACGTGATGATCCCGCAGCAGATTTTGTCCTACCAAACTTAATTCTCCAGATTCCGTCAGCCGCCATGTCAATTGCATGTCCAGCCGCGTGTAGGATGCAACGGACTGTGCGGCCAATCTCCCGGTGAAGTAGGCGCTCGTGTCCCACCCAATTCCCCTGGAGAGCGCCACATGCGACCGGATTTGTGCTTGATGCGCGGGATTGGAACCCTCGACGTGCTCCACTCTCGTGGGGTCAAGGCTCGAGGCCTCGGTATGCAGATACATCTTCAAAAGCGCATACCCGGGGCTGACGCTCCAACGGCCGGTTACCTTCCAATTTAGAATTGTCTCGATGCCTTCCGTGGTGCCGCGCATTTTGTCGTCTATTAAGCGGGGCAAAACGAGCAACGGTGGGTTGGAATTCGGAACGGTGAACGAGGGGAGCGGTTCTATTGTTTCCAGTCCCCCATAGTTGTTAAAGAATGCGGCCAGATCGAAAGACAGCTGCTCGCCCGGCTGCGTCCTGTATCCCAACTCGTAGGAGATAACATGCTCGGAATGCGCTACTCCGTCTCCCATCAGCACAACTTCGGCCGGCCCTGGCAACACCGCCAGCACCGCGTTCAAGCCCTGTTCGCGCCGCGTCGGAGTGCTGGTGGCCCGCGATACTGCCGCCCAAAATGTGCGGCGCTTGGTCGGAGTCCAAGTTAAGCGCACGCTTGGCTGAAGGTCGAGCCCGGTGAAATAGCCTTTCTCCAGCTTCGTCCCAATAAACAGGTCTACTCGATTGCGCTTCAGCGTTATTTGGTCCTGCGCATACCAATTGAAATAATGGCCGGACCAGTTGGCCGGAACAAAAGCCTGGTCGATGGTTCCTACGGTTTGATCCGCGCTGTGCCGATATCCTAGACCCCACACGAGGTCCTGGCGATTC
>DATNLZ010000108.1:0-87813 GCA_035602605.1 Candidatus Dormiibacterota bacterium | reverse complement strand
TTGCACCTTGGGGTTGTTCTTCGACAATACTTTGGTGATCGCCGCCGTCAGCGTCGTCTTGCCGTGGTCAATGTGACCAATCGTTCCAATGTTGACGTGCGGCTTACTGCGCTCGAATTTTTCCTTCGCCATTGCTCCTCTACCTCACGTCCAAATAAAAAATTCAGGCCGAAACTTGGAGCGGGGGACCGGATTTGAACCGGCAACCATCGCCTTGGAAGAGCGAGACTCTACCGTTGAGTTACCCCCGCGTATAGCACGCCTCACTCGAAACTCTGTGTCACTGGTCTCCAGGCGACACCGCAACCGCTTCGACTACGCGCATCCAAACTGGAGCCTGGGACCGGGATTGAACCGGTGACCTCGTCCTTACCAAGGACGCGCTCTACCGTCTGAGCTACCCAGGCTCGAAAGTATTTCGTCCACCGCGCCTTCTACGTCACGCCTGGAACTCGCGACCTCGCCGTTTTCATTAAGTTGTTCGTTAACGTTCTGAACCGCCTCGGCTTTATCTATCTTCAGGTTTACAAGATCACGACACTCACGAGACGCTGCGCTGGTGGACGGGGGAGGATTCGAACCTCCGTAGCCCGCAAGGAGCGGCAGATTTACAGTCTGCTGGTTTTAGCCACTCACCCACCCGTCCCGCGAAAGAAAATAGGAACGCAAACGCGCGCTCCGCACGGGGAAAAACAGAAAAAGGCTCGCGTCAAAAGACACTAGCCCGCTCAATTTCATTGAGAGGAAATCGTCCGTCCTCGCTCCCCGACAAGCCCAATCTCAGCTGGCGCAGGGATTTGAACCCCGGACCCTCTGATTACAAATCAGATGCTCTACCACTGAGCTACGCCAGCACCGGTTAAACCGAAGAAGAATATCAGATTGGGTCTAGGAATTGCAAGGGGCTTTTTCGATCCAGAGCAAGAAGCCAGCCAAGCCCTGTGGAAAAGCTAGAATCTCTCTCAGGCGTGTTCCCGACACATCATCATACGCCAAGCGCGCCGCTTGCCAGCGTGTCATGCCAATTCTGGGGTAGCGGGGGTTGCAGTTTTCAGAGGTAGCCGCCATTAGCCTCCGGCTGGTGCTTCGCGTTACACTGCTTGTCGATGCGTACACGCGGGCCGATTGCGGTTCTGCTGGCGGTTATCGCCGGCGCGGGCATTTTTATGTACTCCTACGCGCGGCGGCACGCGGGCGGAATTGCGCCCGCGGCGGATCCGCCTGAGCTTGTGGAGCTGGCACCGGTAGATTCGACAGTTTTGTTGTACGCCGATGTGGCGGCGCTGCGCTCGTCTGCTTTTGTCATGCGCCTTTTGGCAATGGTGCCGCCGGTAACCAAGGATCGCGATTATGCAGAGTTCGTGCGCGCGACTGGATTCGACTACGAGCGGGACCTCGATCGCTTGGTTCTCGCAATGCTGGACGAAGGCAAAAATGCGGTCACCACCGCGATTGTCGATGGACGCTTCGACCAGAAGAAAATTGCCGCGTATGCGTTGCGCACGGGCAAACTGGAAAAGCAAACCAGTGGCGACGTTTACCTTATCCCCGCCAAATCGCCCGGGAAAACTGTTGTGATTCGTTTTCTGAATTCCAATCGCATACTGCTGACCGACAGTCGGAAACTTCAGCCGGCGTCTGAGCCAATCCCTAAACCATCGGCTAACACTAGTGAGCGCGGTAATCGCTCGGCGCCAGAGATGCAGGAGCGCATCGCGCGGGTCAGTGGCGCGCCTCTATTCGCGGTAGCGAAACTCGATTCCGCAATGCAGAAAAAAGAGTTTTCGTTCCATGATATTCGATCCGAGCAACTGGAAAACCTTGCGCGAAGCGTACGTTGGCTGAGTCTGGCGGCGCGTCCGGAGGGTGACCGCGTCGACCTGGCGCTTGACGGCGAATGCGATACGGCTGAAAACGCGCAGCAGCTTGCCGGGACCCTCGAAGGCTTGCGAATCATGGGTCGAATGGCGCTAGCCGACCCGAAGACTGGTCGGCAGATGGATCCTGCAACGCTGCGTGTACTCGGGACGCTGTTGCGCAGCGCCGAAGTGTCGCGTGACGATAAGGGCCAAGTGCATCGCGTGCGGCTGACGTTTGTCATCTCGCAAAAGGCCGTTGCTGCGGGAACGGCAAGCAAGTAGTTCTCGCGATCCGCCTGCTGGGCTTATCGGATCTCCTTTTGCTTCGCTTCCGAAGAAACCTGGGGATGTGGCAAGCCACAGCTTTTCAAGCTTAGGCCGTGTCACTTTGGACGGCCAAGGAACGCGTCCGCGCGAACCTGCGCACCATGGTGGAGGCAATCCTCCGGACGTACCGATACCCACCGGATTAAACAAGAGAAGGCCGGCTGGAGCAGGCAGAACTTCTGTGCCGGGATTGGGCGGCCGAGGCAAACCTCCACAGTCACAGATCAATCGCAACAACCTCATGCACACCAATGAATGGTACGGTGACCTCGATAGAGGCACCTGCGTCTCGCGTGCTAGGCGCCTGCCCGCTCACGAGAAGTTGGACTTTCTCGGCTTTTTTGCCGGGCGGAAGCTGCACCCGAACGCGCTGCGCTCCTACGGGAACGACTTCCCGGAACGGTCCCTTCATCATCATGGGGTTGGTCAGATTGACCAAGTGGACGGTCATCGAGGTCTTCTGCCGCCACACCGTCACGTCCAGCACGCCGGGACCGGTCACGGTGACGTTTTTCTCTTCATTGCTCGCCCAGTCGACGGCGTTTCTCAAGAGCTTTCCGTGATCAACGCACATGACTTCCCAGAAAGTACGGTCGATGTCCCACGGAAAATAAACGACACGGCTTTTCCCTGACTCATGCGTGTAAATTCCTGGAATGTCGGTGTGCAGGACGCGCGGAAATACCTCTTCCATGGGTAAGTCCGGATAGGAAGGAACCAACGTGAGTAGTGGATTCAAAACCTTTTGCATTGGCTCGACGTCCACGCGAAACACGCCATTGATGATGCGCTCAGCGTCTTCGAGCCCGGCCAGAACCAGGTGATGATTCCCGGTGGCGGCCTGCTTGTTCTCCACGGTCCAATACGAATTCTGCATCGGACCCTCGATGCGACCTTTGTACTGCACACCGAAACGATCAGCGAGTCCAAAGTTGCTTCTCCGCACCCCCCATTGGTTATAGAGCGAGGTCTCCAGGGTCGCGACGATGCTGCCACCGCAATGGAGATATTGTCGAATCTGATTGCACTGCTCGTCGGAAAGCGCCGCAATGTTTGGCAGGATCAGAACTTTGAATCGATCTATGTGTGCGGAATCGAGCAAGCGGTCGTGCACCATTTCGAACGGAATTCGGCCTTCGATAAGCGCATGGTAGAAACCGAGTGCGTGGTCTTCCACTTTCGCCCGGGCATGCTCACCGCCGTAGAACGTCGCGGTTTGCTGTGAATACACCATGGCCACACGCGCGAGCGGCTCTTCGTTGCGCAGGTAGCGTTCCCAGCGATAGCTCCACCGGTAGATACCCTCGACTACATCCAGCCATCGGCGGTCATGCAGGGTGCCAGCGAATTTCGTAAACCACGGACGCAAGCCATTGGCGATTCCATCCGCAACCCAGATGCGAATTTCCGCCTCGCTCTGCACGGAATCCTTCCAACGATAGGGCTCCTCCAATCCCACACTGAAGATGCCGACGATTGGCTTGCGCCCGAGCGCGGCGCGGTACTCCTTGCCGTTCTTCCCGTTGGCCCACGGAGGCATCACGCCCCGTCGTGCTTGACGGTCGGCAAATAAGGTGTCCGCGAGTTCGCCAACTGCCTTCATATCGAGGTCGCTGAGCGCGCCGCCACCGGTGTTGGGAATAAAACGGGCCTCCGGGCTAATCTTGCGAATCTCCGAGTCCCACAAGCGCCAGAGCTCAAACAGGCGCTGCTCGCGCCACAGGATGTAGTTGCGACGTTGAGGATCTCGGGGATCATTTGTGCGTGGCAGCTCCATACCGTAAGCCGCTTTGAAATTCCGCTGGCAATGCACGCAATAGCACATGCCCGACCCCGACCAGCGATTACTGAAAATTCCGTCCGGTGTGTATAGCGTCATGATTTCTCGGTGGACCTGGGTCATGAATTCGAAGTTGTACGGACCGAGTCCGCAAGTTACCCAGAATTGGGGATCCGCCCAGTGACGCCGGGGCCGCCCCTCGGCATCAATAGCGATCCAATCGGGGTGATTGTCATGCACATCTTGATGCGCAGCGTGAGGGTCGGTGCGCGCAACAGTGACCATACCCAACTTGCGGCATCCCGCAACCAGATCGCCGAAAGGGTCGGAGTCAGCCAACCAGGCACTACGATAATGAAAGGGAACTCTGGTGGGATAATAGGCAACACACCCTCCGGCGCTCAGACACGCGGCATCGGCGTGCACGCGCCTGAAATAGTCGAGCCAGAACTTCAGGTCGTACTGCCCGGGATCATTCTCAACCAGCGTCAGCTGCGCCCAGCGCATCGGCCGGTCAAACCAAGGCATATCATTGGGAGCCGGGGCAGCCGCCATTGCACCGGCCGTGCCCAAATCACCTAAGAGCGCGGCGCCGCTTAGCGTCGCTGTCTTGTGCAAAAAGCTTCTTCTGGAAATAACTATTCTCGTCATGTCGCTCCGAACCACAGCCAGGATCGGAAATGCAGTTTGTTGTGGAATTTATCCCACCGCATCCGGCGGCCCAACCCTGGCCGTAACCTTTTGCTCTGTCCGATGGTAGTAACACTCGTAGGTCATCGACAGGCCAATGTATAAAAGTCCTCCGCGCAACGAGTGTAGGCATTAAATAAAAGGGTAAAGAACTTAGTCAAGTAAATTTAGATCGTACCTATGGGAACGACTGGGAAGCGCAGCAAGGACCGGCGCCAGAGGGGCTTTGCGGAGTTTTTCCGAGGTGCTGCGGGGTTTTCCGTGGGGGGGGACCCCGGGGTTCGCCGAGGACGGACATGAAGTTGGTGTCACCGAACCAACAGAAATCTGAAACTCAGGAAGTAACGCAGCGGGTGCGGAGAATGGGACGATGGCGCTGAACGACTCGAAGCTCTGTTGCCGGGAGCACAAGTGTCGCTTGATGATGATGATAAGGGTAATGTGCATCGCGCGCGACTGAGGTTGCCGTAACGCAAAAAGGGCTCGTCCGTCCAAGGAAGAAACGTGTGCGGTACCGATGTGAGGTCTTTTTGCAATTCGGGAACTTTTTCTGCTGTCGGCGGGAAAGGAAACAGAAGGCGGTTAAGCCCTGATGCCAAGGCGAACGTCGCGCTAGGGAAAGATGAGACTCCTTTCAGAGCAAGACCATGACGACGCTCTCCTGCAGCGCGCCGCAAAAGGTGATGAGGAGGCCTTTCTGCTGCTTTACCGGGGGCACCAGGCGGCACTGTTCCGCTTTGCGTCGCACATGACCGGGAGCTTTTGGGCGGCTGAGGAGATTGTGCAGGACGTGTTCATGACCCTGATGCGCGAACCGAAGAAATATGACTCGGCTCGCGGCACCATGGGCGCGTATTTGTTTGGAATTGCGCGGAATCGCGTGAGGAAGCACCTCGAGAGGCTTCCGCGGGAAGTTCCGCTGGACGCGGGGAACCAAGATGAGGCTTCCCGAACGACTGCCGCAATCAACTCGGTCACGCCGGCGCATTGGGCCGAGCAACAGCAACGAATCGAACAAGTGCGAGCTGCGGTATTGGGGCTTCCGGCAGAGTTTCGCGAGACCGTAGTGATGTGCGAGTTGCAAGAGCTGAGCTACGAAGAAGCCGCGCAGCTGATCGGGTGTCCGATTGGCACAATCCGCTCAAGACTCCATCGCGGGCGAGCTTTGCTGCTGGCGAAGCTGGAGATGCTGCGGGATGAGCCGCGACGCTGCAGCGCGCGAGGCTAGAGGGAATGGCAAAAATGACCTGCGAAGACTTTGCAGTTTTTGGGTTGGAGCGGAAGCGCAAACACGCCCTGCTGAGTGTTGCGGACGCCACTCGGCAGGCGGCAGCGCTCGAACACATGAATCGTTGTCCGCGATGTGCTGCGCTGGAGCAATCCTGGCGAGCAGCGCAAATTGAGTTGCAAGCTTTGCGCGCCGCAACGCAGGCGGCCGAAACTCCATCACGAGTGGAGATGCGGCTCCGGTTGCAGTTTCGGACCAAGCATCACACGTTGAAGATGAGGAGGGCCGCCGTGGCTATAGCGTGGACCGTAGCGGCGGCTGCGGTGCTCGCTAGTGTGATGAGCTGGCAGAAATGGCGCAGTGCGAAACTCGAGAGCGTCCCGCACGTCGCGAGGGACGTGCCGACCAAAAGCAGCCCGGTGAATGCATCGGTAGGGCCTTCCCACACGAACACCATCGCGGTCGTGAAGAAATCAGCGAAGCACGATGCGCCGCCTGCGGCCGGCGAGGCCGGGGAGTTCACCTTGCTGCCCGGGAGTTTGCCCCAGGATACCGACGACGCCGCTGTCGTGCGGGTTCGCCTGCAGCGGGGCACTCTGGTTGCCCTGGGCTTACCAGTAAGCGAGGATCGTGCGGGAGATTGGATCCAGGTGGACTTGCTCGTCGGCGAGGACGGGCAGCCACGGGCCTACCACTTAGCTCGCTAGAAGAAGTAGATACAGCAGAGAAGAGGAACAGGAGAAGAAGCCATGAAACGTATGCATTGGATCTGCTCGATGTTGTGTACCGCTTTATTGTTGAGCGCCGGCTCGGCGTGGTCGCAGGAAGGGACGCCGGTGCTGACTCGGGGGCCCGGTTTTGGAGAGGGCGTTGAGTTACTTGGCTTTGGCGGGCTACGCGGCAAAGTCGTGAGGGGCGCGCCATTCAGCGCGATGGCAGTGTCGGAGTCGACGCAAACTCTGGCGGATGGAACTCACATCTCGCACAAGACCGCGACGACGGTTTACCGCGACGGCGAGGGACGAGTTCGCAAAGAGGTGAATTTGTCGGCCATTGGACCGTTCGCGACCGCCAGGGGCCACTCATTCGTGGTCATCAGCGACCCGGTTGCGGGCACCGAGTACGTTCTCGAGCCGGACCACAAAATTGCGCGCAAGGCTCTAGTTACCGCGAGTTTTCACGAATCGGGGCCTAAAACCGAAATCAACGCAAAAATGGAAGCACTTGGTGCGCAGCCCGCGGGACGGCCAAGGGGCGCCATTGTTCCTCGCGAATGGCAGGGTAAAGCGGAAGGTGATGCAAAAACCGAATCGCTTGGCACGCAGAGCGTGAACGGAATCAGTACTGTGGGAACGCGTACCACGCACACGATTGCGGCAGGAGAAATCGGCAACGATCAACCGATCAAGGTCGTCTCCGAACGCTGGTATTCGCCGGATTTGCAAATCGTGGTGATGAGCAAGCGCAGCGATCCGCGTTTCGGCGATACCACCTATACCCTGACCAACATCCAGCGTCAGGAACCCGGGGCAGCATTCTTCGCAATTCCCACCGACTACACCGTCGAGGAAGGCAAGCCAGGAATGCAGATGCGGGGATTTGACCGTGTCGCGCCGCCGGCGCCTCCCGGTGCTCCACCGCTCGGAGAATAAGCAGCCTGCTTCTAACGATCTTCTCTGCCGAAGACGGCGCGCCCCTTCTGCACGAGTCATCCATCCTGCAGCAGGGGCGCAGCTGCGTCTAGAGGATGCGGTGCGGGCCAAGGCCAAAAGACGCTTCAAGTCGTCTGGCGAACGGTGGAGCTGGCAAACCCGGAAAAGCGTCTGGCAAGGGCGAGCTCGATCGAAGTTGCCTATTGCAGGGCTTTGCGGAGTTTTTCGTAGGTGGTGCGGAGGTCTTCGGGGTGGACGCGGGTTTCCCCGGCAACGGACATGAAGTTGGTATCGCCGAACCAGCGCGGGAGGACGTGCATGTGGACGTGCCCTGTGACCCCCGCACCAGCGGCGCGACCGAGGTTGATGCCGACATTGAGGCCATCGGGATGGTAGGAGGCGAGGGCCGCCTCTACCTGCTGGGCAAGCATCATCATTTCCGTGAGCGTCTCATCGCCTGCACTACGCAAGTCAGCAACGTGCGCGTAGGGAACGATCATGACGTGGCCGGAGGTGTACGGAAAACGATTCAGGATGATGAAGTTTTTTTTGCCGCGGGCGACGATAAAAGTCTCTGCATCGTTTTTATTCTCAAGCGCCGCGCAAAAAATGCAGACTGCGGGCTTGGAAGCTTCCGAAACGTAAGCGTAGCGCCAAGGAGTCCAGAGATAATCCATTGCCCGGCTAGGTCTTCGCAGAGGAGCCCGGTGAGGCGCCGTCACTGAAGCTGTTGACGAAGTCCTTCAATTCTTTGCTGGGCTTGAAGAAAGGGATTTTCTTCGCGGGGACCTCAACCTTTTCGCCGGTTTTGGGATTGCGCCCGGTGCGGCCGCGACGCTCGCGGGTGCGAAAACTGCCGAAGCCCCGGATTTCGATTTTATCGCCGCCCTGAAGTGCCTGAATGATGCTCTCGAAAATTGTTTCCACAACGGTTTCGGACTCTTTGCGTGGCAGTTCGGTCACACGCAGAACTTCCTCGACGAGGTCGGCTTTGGTCATGGTCGCGTCTCTCGCTGCCGAGTCATGGGTTGTGGCGTCTTTGGGCATCGTTTCCCCCGCACGTTACCCCAATAAAATGGGGCGCATCCAAGTTAGTACTTCGTTAGCACTTCGAACTGAGCTGTTATGGAGGCTGCCAGCTCAGCCCGAAAACCCTTCAAAACGGGCCGGATCACTGCAACAGACCCACTTGGCAGGCCGGAGGGGTTGGGGTGCCCGCCAAATTGCGGTCTTCACATATCACTAAACTGCCCCAGAGGTAAAACTAAATTTCAAGCCGTCTGGCTCTTTCGGAAGCGGTACATGGTGGCCCGCAGACTATGTCTCGTCGTTCCTTACATGAGTCGCTTGGAAAGGATGGCGTCGCCGATCGTCGCGTTAGGCGAGGATTTCGACGAGCGATACTCTTCCATATCCCGCCGCTCAACTTGCTTGACCGCAGCGCGGTAGCTCAGGCCGATCTTGTGCTGCTCGCGGTTGACTTTGATGATTTTGAAATCGAGCTCGGTGCCAACTTCGAATTGGCTTCCGGTTTTCGGGCCGGCACCTGGCGTTCCCCCACGTCCAGACGTTTTAGCGGCGTCGTTTTTGGCGCGCCGATCTTCGATCTCCGAAATATGGCACAAACCTTCAATGCCTTCGGCAAGCTCGACGAAAGCGCCAAAGGCGGCACTGCGGGTTATCTTGCCGCGGACCAGCGAGCCAACAGGATGGGTTTCGAAAAAACTGGCCCAGATGTCATTCACTTGCTTCACGCCGAGCGACACACGGCGGTTCGCAGCGTCAATCTTCAGCACCTTGGCAGTGACGGTATCGCCTTTTTTGAAATGCTCAGCGGGATTTTTTACGCGACCGGTCCAGCTAATGTCGCTGACGTGGATCAGGCCGTCAAAGCCCTCTTCGATTTCGATAAACGCGCCAAACTCGGTGAGGTTGCGGATGCGTCCGGTCACAATCGTGCCGACTGGATATCGCTCCGCAATGTCGAGCCAGGGATCGGGCTGCGTTTGCTTCATTCCCAGGGAAACGCGGCGCTGGTCGGGCTTTAGATCCAGGACCACGACTTCGATTTCGTCTCCGGGCTTAACGAGCTTGGAGGGATGCTGCAAACGCTTCGACCAACTCATCTCACTAATGTGTACAAGACCCTCGACGCCATTTTCAAGCTCAATGAAGGCGCCGTAATCGGCGAGGCCCACTACTTTGCCGATCGTTTTCTTACCTACAGGAAAACGCTGCGGCACCGTGGCCCAAGGATCGGGAAGCAGTTGCTTGCGTCCCAGTGAGACGCGGCCCTTTTCCTTATCGAACTTTAAAACTTGAACTTCGATGTCCTGGTCAGGAGAAACAACCTCGTTGGGATGTTTCACGCGCGACCAGGCGAGATCGGTGATGTGCAACAAGCCGTCGATGCCACCCAGATCGACGAAGACACCGTAGTCGGTGACATTTTTCACTTTGCCGGTGAGCACCTGGCCTTCGACGAGTGAATCCATGAGTGCCAGGCGCTTAGACTGCAGCTCATCATCGAGAATGGCGCGCCGGCTGACCACAACATTGCCGCGCTTGCGGTTCAGTTTGGTGACGCGACACTCAATTTCCTGACCGGGCAAAGCGTCGAGATTCTGCGTGGGGCGAACATCGAATTGCGAGCCGGGCAGAAATGCGCGTACGCCGATGTCCACCACCAGACCGCCCTTGATTCGATCGACAATTTTTGCGACCAACGTTTCCTTATTTTTATAGGCAGCTTCCACGCGTTCCCAAGCGCGCTTGCGCAACACCTTTTGAAAGGAAAGGAGCGAGTAGCCTTCTTTGTGCTCACCGGTGAGCTGCACCTCAACCGTGGAACCGGGATCGGGTCGCGGGGTATCGGATTCGAGAAACTCTTGCGCGGAGATCAGCCCTTCAGACTTTGTGCCGAGATCGACGACCACGCCAAGCTCGGTATAGGCTACAACTTTGCCTTCGATAATTTCGCCTTCAGGAGCAGCGTTGGGCGCTTCCGCGTATTGCTCGATGAGTTCGCTCATCTCTGCGGCGGCCAGCGCTTCATCTGCGGCTTCCGCTGCGGCTTGGGCTTCAGCATCGGCAGTCGAACTGTGGGCATCGGTCGTGCTGGACTCGGGCGTCTTTGCTTCCAGCTTGCTCGCGTCGCTTCGGTCGATCTGCGAATCGCCACCGCCCGCCTCGCGCGCTCCTGAAGTTGCGGAGAGCTCGGTGGACCCGGACCGCTCGGTGGATTCGGACTTAGCCGGCTGCTGTGAAACTGGTAGGGAGTTTTTGGGGGGTGCCGATGATGGAGAGTGTATCTGCGAGTGATTACCGGGTTCAGCTGATTCGTTAGCCTGCTCAGATTGGTTTTCCGGTGCTGGTGCGGCGGCGGCGGATGAAGATTGTAGGGTTGGGTTGTCGTGATCGGGTGACATGTATCAGGCCTCCGGCAATGCTTACCCTGCTCGCCGACGAGCTTCCTCGTGGGTTCCCTGAAACGGGGCTAGAGCAAGGCAGGACTTGCTGCGGGCGTCGTTAACGCTGCAACGGCAAGATGATACGCGTCAAAACTGCTGATTGTCAATGAATTGGCCAAGAGCGGCATACCGGAGCGGTATTTGCGCGAAACGAAAGAAATGGCGCAAGGCTGGAAGCAAATGGGCCGAAGAAACCGCACCAGAACACCCTGAAGCCTTTCGCGGGCGCTCACCATCCGACATTCGCCTCGGGTTCACGCCAAGCGGACTCGATCAAGGTAAACCTATTGCAGAGCGAAGGCGTTCCCGGCTCGCTACCTGGTGGTAAGTCCGCGCACAACCGCCGCCGCTGAGGATTAGATGTTTTACGTTTTTGCTTGACCCTGGTGGAATCGCGCACGAGACTGTTTGGGTATGCGGAAAAACGCAAAAAATGCCAAGGCAAAGCAGATGGCACCGGTCGAAGAGGCCATCGAAAAAATCGTCGCAATGATGGAGGACTCGGCCCAGTCGCTGCCTCCGGCCGAGCGCGCCGCTGTGCTCGAAAAGATCCGCGAAATCGCGGCGGCTACAGTTGCCGAAAGCCACGCGGAGGCTTTGCAGCAGGAGCAAGTTCCGCCCCACGCTTTAAACCGTGCTTCGGGCCGAGGCAAAAAGACTTAACCCGCCATGTTTTCAATCTCACGGGAAAACTTCTGCCGAAATAAGTGTAGGTATCGATATCGATGTGTCTATGCACGGGCTCGGCCAGCTTGGCGAACTTCGCGCCGATAATCAGGAGCGAGGACTTCCACGGCACGGCACATTTCGTAAAGCCGCGAGCGGATACGCTGACCAACGCGTTCCCCAAGAGTATCTTCGCGTGCGACCGAAAGTCTTTCACCGGAGGGCTGGCGGGTGGGCTCGGCAGGATTGGCGGCCGAGCCTTCAAGATAATTTGTGGTGATGAGCGTGACGCGCTTCTCATTGTAGCGGCTATTGAGGATATGACCGAGGGTATCGAGCGCCCACGGCGAGGGTTTGCTGGCGCCCATGTCATCGAGTAAGAGAACTTCGGCACTTAAGACCGGTTCCAGGACGCGCATTTCCGTAGCCCCGTTTTCGGGATTATAGCTGGCCTGAATTTCCTTGAGTAGTTCGCGGTAGTCGTAGAACAAGCATTGATGCCCACGCTTGGCAAGCTGCTTCAACGTAGCAACGCCCAGATGCGTTTTTCCAACTCCGCACGGGCCCATCAGCAAAAGACCAGCTTCGCTGCCTGCGGGATAATCGCGGGCAAAAGCTTCGACCACGAGCTTAGCCTGTTCGAGACTTCGGTTCCAAGCGGTAGCCTGCGGCTCGCTCTCATACAAGCCGGTGTCAAAATTGTCGAAGTCGCAATGCTCATAACGCCGGGGAATCCTGGCACGCTGGAGCTGACGCGCGGCGCGTTGCCCCTCGCCACAATCACAAGGAACGGCTACGCGAGCTTCCACGCCAAAAAGGTTCATCGTCTGGGTCCGGTAGCCGGTGCCGCGGCACTGCGAGCAGTCTGCTGGAGCCATGCTGGAAGGATATGCGCGCAACGGGTCACGCGCAAGTTTGTGCCCCTGTGAAAATAACTGCCACTGTGGAAATGCCAAACGTTCAGAACAATACCCGGGTCACTTATGGACGCGGATCATGCGCGGAGGTGGGACACGCGCGAGTGCGTTTTTTGCGGGCTTGGAAGTTGGCTGGTGGAGGACTCGCGAAAGCTCATTCTGCACAAATCCGACAAACTCCTGCATTTGCTTCTGCATCTCCGACATTTTCTCGCGCATGTTGAGAATAATTTCGATGCCCGCGAGGTTTACGCCCATATCGCGCGTCAAGGTCAGGATCACTTCCAGACGTTCCAGATCTTCGTCAGTGTAAAGACGAGTATTGCCCTCCGAACGCGACGGTTTCAACAGCCCCACGCGTTCATAGAGTCGCAAGGTTTGAGGATGAAGGTTGTATAGCTCGGCGACGGCGCTGATCATGTAGCCGGCTTTAGCTCGTTTTTTTGCGCGCGCTGGCATCGAGTGATTCTCTGAAGTCTTCTCAAACAATCAAGGTTTGACTCGCGACCTTAAACAGCAGCCTCTGTAAATAAATCCTTCCGCGGGTCAACGGGAGCGATCTTATCGAGCTCGCGCAGCAGATTCCGCACGCGTTCGTCGGTCGGCTCGGGCACAATCACCTGGATCTCGACATATTGATCACCGCGTTTGCCGGTACGCGCGCTGGGGACGCCTTTCTCGCGCAAACGCAAACGCCGTCCGCTATTCGTGCCCGGAGGAATGCGCACTTGCGAGCGTCCATCAATTGTCGGTACTTCAATCTTGGCTCCAAGCGCCGCCTCGGTAACCGTGATAGGCACGACGGTGTAAAGATCATCGCCACGCCGCTCGAAAAACGGGTGCGGCTGCACTTCGAGCAAAATGTACAAATCACCCGGCGGGGCACCGAGCGTGCCGGCGTTGCCATGTCCGGGGACGCGAACCCGCGAGCCGGTGTGTACGCCTGCCGGTATACGGACGTCAATCGTTTCTGTTGTGGGGATGCGGCCCTCGCCGCCGCAGCGCCGGCACGGCGTCCGCAACTTCCCGGTGCCACTACAGCGCGGGCAAGAAACGTTAAAGCGCATCTTGCCGCCAGCCTGCTGCACGATACCCTTGCCATTGCATGCGGCGCAGACCTGAGCGCTCCCGGTCGCGCCCGTCCCCTGGCAGGTGGCGCAAGAATCGAGACGCGTAATCGTGATCTTTTTTACGGTGCCGCGAACTGCCTCCGAAAAGCTAATATGAATCTTGTATTCGAGGTCGCTCCCGGATTCGCGCTCCGGACCTTCGGCTGCTTGCCCAGCGCGGAAAAATTGGCTGAATAGGTCGCGGAAGCTCGCACCGCCCCCGGATCCAACTCCACTTCCCCCAAAATCGAAGCCGCCGAAATCCACGTGTACCCCGTCCTCATCACCCTGCGCTCCCGGCTGAGGTCCCCCGTGGTAATTTTCCGCATAGAACCCGAGCTGGTCGTACATCTGCTTCTTCTTCGGATCCGAGAGAACGTCGTAGGCCTCTTGGATTTGCTTGAATTTTTCTTCGGAAGCTTTGTCGCCAGGATTCAAATCAGGGTGATATTTACGGGCTAGCTTCCGGTAGGAAGCGCGAATATCCTTGGTGCTCGCCTTACGAGGGACGCCCAGGAGTTCGTAATAATCGGTTTTGGGTACAGTCGGCATTTTTCGAAACAAGTCTCTCTAAAACGCAGTAGCCCAGTGCGGGCTCGTTAGAGGTTGGTCCAGCGCGCGTTCCACTCTGCGAGCTCCTGTTGTTCCCGGGTCATTTCCTCGCGGCGACGCTGGCGCTCTTCACCGAGACGACCGCCCATAGCCGCTTCTTTTTGATTCGCGCGCTCAATCCACTTATCCACCCAGACGATGCGCTGCTCCACGAGCGAACCTTCCGAGCGAAAACGCAGAGTGATACCGCTCATCTCCACGGCCCGCGGCGGAAAATCTGCTGGCGGCGCCTGTTGCGCATCATAGAAAAGCCGCTTCCAATCGGCCGAAGGCGGCTCACTTAGCAGAACCTGAACCATGAAAACAGTCTCGCGTAGTTTTTGGACCGCCTGGGGTGGTCCCGCACGGCGTATACCTTCATAGGTTGTCAATCATGGCTCCAGCAATCTCGGAATGGTCACCGCCGTGGACGCGGCTGACTCAAACGGAGAAGCCCTCGTGTTGAAGACTTCCCCGCCCAAGTTTCGATACTCCGAATGACCCAACCGATGAGTTAGTTGGGTTTTTTCCCTTCGTCAACGTCCACATATTCAGCGTCGATGACGTCGCCCTGTCCTTTACCTTGGCCACCAGCCGCAGCTCCCGCCGCCCCAGTGCCGTCAGCGGATGAACCGCCACCGTCGCCGCCAGGAGCACCCGCCTGCCCCTGCGCCGCGGCATTCGAGCGATACAGAGCTTCGGCAACTTTGTGGAGGGACTTCTCCAACTGCTCCCTCGCCGAAGTCATTCGCTCCGCGCCGCCTTCTGCCAACGCGCGCTTAGCGCTTTCGATAGCTTCCTCGACAGGCTTGCTATCCGCCTCCGGGATCTTGTCCTTGTTTTCTTTGATGAGCTTTTCAGCCTGATAAATCTGATTATCGAGCTGGTTGCGCGCCTCGACTTCCGCGAATTTCTTCTTGTCCTCTTCCGCGTGAGCCTCGGCTTCGGTGCGCATCTTCTCAGCCTCTTCTTTGGTAAGACCGGTGGAAGCGCTGATTGTGATTTTCTGTTCTTTGCTGGTGGCCTTATCCTTCGCGGACACATTCAGAATGCCGTTGGCATCGATGTCGAAGGTCACTTCAACCTGCGGGGTACCACGGGGAGCCGGCGGAATCCCCATCAGATGGAATTTACCGAGCGTGCGATTGTCGGCCGCCATTTTCCGCTCGCCCTGCAGAACGTGAATCTCAACCGAGGGCTGATTGTCGGACGCGGTGGAATAGACCTCGGCTTTGCGTGTTGGGATTGTTGTGTTCCTCGGAATCTGCACGGTCATTACGCCACCATACGTCTCAACCCCGAGTGAAAGCGGGGTGACATCAAGCAGCAGGATATCCTTTACCTCGCCGCCCAATACCGCACCCTGAATGGCTGCCCCGACGGCAACAACCTCATCCGGGTTGACACCTTTGTGCGGTTCTTTCCCACCAAAATAGTTTTTGACCAGCTCGACCACCTTGGGAATACGCGTCGAGCCGCCAACCATCACAACTTCTTGAATTTTAGACGGGTCCAGATCGGCATCGGCCAGCGCTTGTTTTACAGGAGCCATCGAACGTTGCAGCAAATCATCCATCAATTGCTCGAGCTTGGCCCGCGTCAACTTCTTGAGCAAATGCTTCGGCCCGGATTGGTTTGCGGAAATAAATGGCAGATTGATCTCCGTTTCCACCATTTGCGAGAGTTCAATCTTGGCTTTTTCGGCGGCTTCACGGAGCCGCTGCAAGGCCATGCGGTCCTTGCTCAGATCAATCCCTTCATCTTTCTTGAAGTCGGCGATAATCCAATCCACGATTTTTTGGTCAATATCGTCGCCGCCCAAGTGCGTATCGCCATTGGTCGATTTCACCTGAACCAGGCCGCCGCCAACTTCCAGCACGGAGATATCGAAGGTGCCGCCTCCTAGGTCGTAAACGGCGATGATCTCATCGTTCTTTTTATCGAGACCGTAAGCCAAAGCCGCCGCGGTTGGTTCATTGATGATGCGCACGACTTCCAGTCCGGCAATCTCACCGGCCTGTTTGGTGGCTTGCCTTTGGCTATCATTGAAATACGCAGGCACGGTGATTACCGCTTTGCTCACCTTCTCGCCAAGAAAATCTTCGGCGGCGGTCTTCAGCTTTTGAAGAATCATTGCCGAAATCTCAGGCGGGCTGTAGGCCTTGCCGAAAATATCCACGCGCACGTCATCGTGCGGCCCGCGGACTACCTTGTACGGAATACGTTTCATCTCTTCGGTTACTTCCTCGAAGCGACGACCCATAAATCTCTTGATGGAGTAAATCGTGTTTTCGGGGTTGGTAACTGCCTGGCGCTTGGCCACCTGACCGACCAGACGCTCCCCGGTCTTGGTAATGCCCACCACCGAGGGAGTCGTTCGGGCGCCCTCTTGGTTGGGAATGACTACTGGCTCACCGCCCTGCATTACGGCGACGACTGAGTTTGTCGTACCCAGGTCAATACCTATAATCTTGCTCATCTGCCCATTCCTCCTGGAACTCATTGGTAACTGCGCAAGAGCCCAAAAAAGCCTGCTGAAACCACATTCAGCAACGCCATTATACCATTGAGTGTGCTGTTGTCAAGTTTTCTTATAATAAGTAAACGTTTTGTAATCATTAGCTTGTAAGGCAGACTCGGACGATAACCGCTGCCTTGAGGCCCAAGCGGCTACGGCAACGCAACTCCGAACCTAACGCCGCATCCTAGTTTAAGTACGGGAATAATGGGGGCCTATAATGATTTCCATGATTTCCGCCACCCCGGGGTCGCGAAATCCAAATGACGCCATGAGCCGGAGTCGCGGTACAATCCCCCGGGCCAGCGTCGATTTAGGAAGGAGAAAGAATTGAAGCTTCCGCAATGGTCGGCAATCATTCTCGCGCTTGCAGCCTGGGTACTGGTTGCCCGAGAGCCCGCGAGCGCACAAAAGGCTCATGCCAAAGCATCGGTGCCAGCAGCGGCGCAAAAAGCTCATGCCAAAGCTGCGCCATCGGCCGCCGTCGATCCCTTGGCTGGCCGGTCCTTTGGTTCGAAAACCGCTCCCATCACCATCGAGACATTCAGCGATTTTCAGTGCCCGGCGTGCCGCAGTTTGTACCAGGCCGTGCAGCACAAATTAATGGATGACTACGTAGCCACCGGAAAGGTGTATCTGATACATCGTGATTTCCCTCTGCCGATGCATGCCCATTCCCGCGAGGCTGCTCAATACGCGGTTGCCGCAGCTCGGCTCGGAAAATTTGAAAAGGTGGAGGAGGCCCTGTTTAACAAACAGGACGTTTGGGAAAAAGACGGCAGCATTGACGCGGTCGTCGCCGCGGTGCTGACTCCCGCAGAGATGGTAAAGGTTCGCAAGCTGGTAAAGAGCGGACAGCTTGACGCGGAAATTGAGTCAGACGTTTCGCGCGGCAAGAATTATGCCGTCAACCAGACACCAACAATGGTCATCACCTCACGCGGCCAAACGTATCCAATCGCCTCCGTGGTGACCTATGACCTTTTGCGTAATTTCCTGGATCAGCTCTTGAAGTAAGCCATGCGCGAATCGAGTCCGCTCAACTTCTCGCGTGCCCTTACGATGGGGGGACGCCTGGTGCTTGGTGGCATTCTTATCTATGCTGCCTACACGAAATTTTTTATCCCCGGGATGAACCCGCATCCCCCTGTACGTATAGCGCTCGCGCTTTTTGCCACGCAAATTGATTCGTATCAGCTGCTCCCTCCCCAAGCGGTTAACCTGCTGGCGCATACTTTGCCATATGTGGAGTTGGGGCTCGGTTTGCTTTTGGTGATCGGCTGGGAATTGCGCATTGTCTCGGCGATCGCCACAGTGCTGCTGCTTGGATTTTTTGGCGTCGTGGTACGCAGCTACGCCAAAGGTTTGCAGATAAACTGCGGCTGCTTTGGCCCGGGAGAGACGCTGGGAGTAAAGACCCTGGTGCGCGATGGTCTGTTTGTGGCGATGGCCATTACGCTGACCATCGCGGCGTTTCGAGCGCATCGCGGGCCGCACCCGTGGTCTCGGCCACTCGAAATCCCCAAAACTGATAAAGTGCAATAAAGACGTCGGCCGCGCGATTACGAACATCCTCACGGAAACAAGCTTTTCTCGAGCCGCTTCTGCGATAAACTATTTATTCGATGTCCGGACTTCCCCCTATCACGCTTCGTCTACGCGGCTGGAAATTGATCGATCGCGTGGCCATTGCGTTTCTCCTACTTTGCGCCATTGCGTTAGGCGCGGGGGTTGGCCTGCTGTTCGTGTACGCAAGCGACCTCCCTGAACTCCGCATGCTGGAAAATTATCAACCCAACGTAGTCACGGAAATTTATGCCGATGATGGTCAGCTCATTGGCAGCTTCGCCTTGCAGCGGCGCGTCCTGATGACCTATGAACAGGTGCCGCACGTTCTGCGCGATGCGGTGATTTCAATCGAGGACCAGCACTTTGAAGATCACTGGGGTCTCGATTTCCCGCGTATTGCCGGCGCGGCATGGCGCGATGTTTTGAAGCACCGCAGGCAGGGCGCCAGTACCATTACGATGCAGCTTGCGGGCAACCTTTTCCTGGACCGCAGCGACATCACCATCCGGCGCAAAATTGAGGAAGCGTTGCTGGCGATCCAAATCGAGCGCCATTACACCAAGCAGCAGATTTTCACAATGTACGCCAATCAGGTTTACCTTGCTCACGGTAACTACGGCTTTGCTGCCGCTTCGCAGTTTTATTTTGGCAAGCCGGTTAGCGAGCTAAAACTTACCGAAGCGGCACTGCTTGCCGGCATGGTGAACGGGCCAAAGTTTTCGCCGCTCCTCGACCCCCGCGCGGCAATGCAGCGCCGCAATCTGGTCATCCAGCGCATGGCCGAAGAGGGGAAGATTACCTCGCGCGAGGCGCAAGAAGCCAAAAAGCAGCCACTTAGTTTGCATCTGCAATACCCGCGAAACGATTTGGCGCCGTACTTTTTTGAAGACATCCGCAAGTATCTAGAGGCCGCCTATGGCACCGAAGCGGTCCACGAACGCGGCTTGCGCGTCTATACCACGCTGAATATCAATATGCAGCGCTCGGCAAATCAATCCGTACGCGACGGCTTGCACGATTACGACCGGCGCCACGGCTGGCGCGGCGATTTGCCGAATATCCTTCGCGACAATATGGGCAAGATCGAGACTTACGAAGACGACGACTGGCGGCGTCCCATCGAAAAGGGCTCGTACACAACAGGTTTGGTGACGGCCATCGACGACAGGACGGCCACCATCAGGATCGGCCAGTTTCGCGCGATTCTCACCGCGCCCGAGTTGGCGTGGACCGGGCGCAAAAAACCTTCCGAGCTTCTCAAGGTGGGCGACCTTGCGCAATTCCACATTGAAGATTTGAAAGACGGGGGCGCGCGCGTTCGGCTCGAGCAGCAACCCGCGGCGCAGGCCGCCCTGGTAGCGATTGAAAATTCCACCGGCGAAATCAAGGCCATGGTGGGCGGGTACAGCTTCGAGGAATCAAAGTTCAATCGCGCCACGCAATCGTTCCGCCAGGTGGGCAGCTCTTTCAAGATCTATGTTTATGCGGCAGCGATTGAAAAAGGGTTGACGCCGTTCGACACGGTAGTTGACGCTCCCTTCACCACGATCAGCGGGGGACAGGCATACTCACCGCGCAACTACGACGAAAAATTCGAGGGAACAATCACCTTGCGGCGCGCGCTGGCCGGCTCGCGCAATGTTCCCGCTGTGAAAGTAGCTGAGAAGGTCGGTATCAGCCATGTTGTGGACGTGGCCCGGCGCTTCGGCATCACTACGCCGCTTCCGCCTTACTTGCCCCTGGCTCTCGGTGCCGCCGATATGAAGCTGCTCGAGCACGCTTCGGCCTTTACGGTGTTTCCGAATGACGGCATTCGCATTGATCCGCACATGATCCGCCGCGTCACCAGTTACGACGGTGCGCTGCTCGAAGAGGCACGTCCTGAGGTCCACGACGTCACCGATCCTGAGACCGCGCGCACTATGCTGGCGATGCTCGAAGAGGTCGTGCAGTTTGGGACTGGCGTTCATGCTAAGGAGCTGGGACGGCCCTCAGCGGGCAAGACCGGTACCACCAACGATTATACCGACGCGTGGTATATGGGCTTCACACCATCGTTGACCGCCGGAGTTTGGGTAGGCTTCGACGACAAGCAGATTTCGCTCGGTAAGAAAGAGACCGGAGCGCGTGCGGCCTTGCCCCTGTGGCTGCAATTCATGAAGGGCGCTACCGCGGGAACTCCCGTTGAAGAATTTACAAACGTGGTGCCGCTAGAGAAGCTCGCCGAGACGCATCGGGTTTTCGTTGATACCCCGGACACCGCACCCACCGAAGATGAACCCGTCGCTCGTCCCCGTTTCGTACCCAAAGCCCCCAACCCACCCGCTAAGGCTGCTCCAGAAAAAACTACCGGCGGATTGCCGCAATAGTTTCCTGCCCAGGCGCTCGGGGGGTAGTTAAATCCGCCAATGTCTACCATAAACGGGAATCTATCCGCAAAGTTGGATTAGAATTTTTAATTCTATAGATTTAATTGTGGATTACCCGTTAGCTGCTTTATCTAAATCACTTATTATCATAACAATGCATATAAAAAGTCCAAGTGGCACATGCATTGCTTCTCGTTAGCTCACACGGGTATGAGCCAGATGGACTTCGGATATTTTTAATGAACGCGAATGTTGTTGCGATGAGATGGTTCAAGTCGTTGCCATGTTTCGGTAGGGGGGATTTCACCCGCTGACCCAGACGGGCAGTCAGCGATTATAGAAAAATCTAAAAATTCTGGGGGAGGTAGAGGAATGATTCAGTTTAGATTCATCAAGAACTTATTTCTGCTCGCGAGTGCACTACTTATCATTTTGACCGCTGTTTCAGCGAATGCTCAGATCACCTCGCAGACCGGTGCCGTTCGTGTCATTGTGCTTGACCCCAACGGCGGCACGGTTTCCGGAGCCCAAGTAACTTTAGGTTCTCCTCTCGGAACCTCGATCGCTAAGGAAACCACCGGCGACGGCACTGTCGTGTTTCCGTTGGTGAATCCTGGCCAATACAAAATCACTGTGGAACACCCCGGCTTCCGGCGCTCTTCGCTCAACGATGTAGGCGTCCGCATCACTGAAGTGACGAATCTCAACATTACCTTGGAGATTGGGGAAGTGACCACCGAGATTACCGTTTCCACCGAAGCGGTTCAGACCGTCAACACCGCGAACGCCACTCTCGGCGAAACCCTGACGGGCAATGTCATCGAGAACATGCCGCTTGCGACACGCAACTTCACCTTCTTGCTGGGGAACAATGCCGGAACTACTGGGAATCTTCCTGATGCCACGCAGGCAGGCCGCGGCCAAGCTGTGTTTTACGTCGCGGGGCAGCGCGGCACTTTCAACAATCTCGTCATCAATGGAATCGATGCGAACAATCTTGGCAACAACAACTTCGGAAACGTACCCATTCCTTCTCCCGATTCCATCGAGGAAGTCCGCGTTCAGACTAGCCTCTACGATGCTTCGCAGGGTAAAACCTCGGGTGGCAATATCATTCTGGATACGAAGGGTGGGAAAAATATCTACCATGGAGAAGCGTATGAATTCTTTCGCAACGACGCTCTCAATGCCAACGATTTCTTCTTGAACAAGGGTAAGATTCAGCGCCCTGTGCTAAGACAGAATCAGTTCGGTGGAAACTTCGGCGGCCGCGTCCCGATACTGAAGGATACGTTTTTCTTCGGCTCTTACCAGGGCACCCGCCAAGCGAACGGTGTTGCGGGAACTGTGACCTCGCAGATGCCGATACTCGGAGATCGTTCTCAGACCACCCTCGAGCGGGCCTTTAATATTCCGGCCGGTACACTGGATCCTGTGGCCCTGAAACTCTTGAATCTTCCCGGCCAATATGGAGGATTTCTGATCCCCAGTGGTCCCGGCACACCGATCCCGGGTCAACCGGTTAAGAATTTTGCTTTATTTGGAGTTTCGAAACCGCTGCAGTTTTCAGAGAATCAGTTTAACGCCAACGTAGACAAGAATATCGGCAACAAACACAGGATCTCGGAGAAGTTCTTCTTCGCGAACGCATTGACCAACGATCCGCTGGGTGGCGAAGGGGGAGGGAACTTCGGCAGCGGTCAGACGACGCCGGTCACAAACCGTGTGGCTTCTCTCGCGTGGACATACACGCTTACGCCCAACCTGTTGAATGAGGCGAGAGTCGGTTTCAACCGTATTACTCAACAGCTCAATGCAAAAGAACCAGCCACCGTTAGTCAACTCAGCATGAAGCGTTTCAATAGTGCTGCATTCCCAGGTATTCCGGTATTCTTTACCAACGATATTGGCCCGGCGTTTGGGGGCATCTCCACCAACAACGATCAAGCAAGCGTGGCCAATACCTACCATTTCGCGGATACGATGGCGTGGACCCACGGGAGTCACACTTTCCGCGGTGGTTTCGAATACCGCCGTTACCAGATCAATCTATTCAACAACTTCGCTTCGCGCGGTTTCCTATACTACGACACGTTTGCGGATCTCCTGAGCGGAAACATTCTTCAGGCATTCGTTGGCACGGGCATTACTGATCGCGGTTTCCGCGCCCGGGACTTGGCTGGATATTTCCAGGATGATTGGAAGGTGGGCAAACGGCTGACGCTCAACCTCGGTGTCCGCTACGACTATATGGGCCCAGCTGTAGACGTCAAGGACCGTCTCGGAAATTTTGATCCATCCCGTTTGGACGCGGTAACGCGGGCCAATGCCGGGCCGGGTCTTTTACGGGGATTCATCCTGCCCGAGAGTGCAAATTTCGGGGCCATCAAAGGCACTCCGGGGGTGAGTCGCTCAACCTTACTCAGCAACAGCCCACGCAACTTTGCGCCACGCGTGGGGTTTGCTTTTGACCCCAAAGGAGACGGGAAAACAGCGATTCGCGGCGGTTATGGTATTTACTATGTACGCGTCTCGAACCAGATGCTCCTCCAGTTGATCACGGCTGCGCCGTTCTTCCAGTTATCCAGCGTTGTTTTTCCCGGCACTGCGCCCAGCGATGCGTTTCCGAATCTTCCGGTGCCATCGCAATTCCCTATTTTCCCAACTCCACCAACCTTCCGCGGTTTCAACGCGGCTGGGTCGCCGACATTTAACGGTCCCCTGCTTTCACTAAATCCTTTTGAACAAGACATGCGCACACCCTACGTCGGATCGTGGAACTTCACTGTGCAACGGGAACTGCCATGGCACTTTTCCGTTGAGGTTGGATATCTCGGTTCTCAAGGCGTGAAGCTGCTTCAAAGCCGCAATTTGAACCAGGCCCTTTTGGCCAACGCCGCTCATCCGATCACCGTTGGTGGCGCCAACGGCGTACCAACCACCACCTTGACCACCGTTTCGAGCCGCGATAATAACGCCCGCGTGGGTGTCCTGGGATTCAGCTCCACGGGTCTGAACACGGTCACTGGCAACGGTCATTCTACATATAACGCCTTCGTATTCACATTGAACCGCAGGATCGCCAGCATGTTCCTGCAAGGGGCCTACACATACTCGAAGTCAATAGACAACAACTCCGGCAGCGCGACTCAAGACCTTGGTAACTCGAACGGCAATCAGCTCGATACCCATGGGGTCCGCGGGCTGTCCAATTTTGACCGTACCCATCGAGTCCAGGTCACCTATCGGTATGAAATTCCGGCTTTCCGAAGTGGTAGCGGGATTGCCCACTACACTTTGGGCAATTGGTCGGTGGCTGGAACCACAACGATACAATCCGGCTTGCCGTACACCTTCAGCTGCTCAGCCTGTGCAAACAACGTTTTCGGGCTGACCACGGGAACGCTCTTCCCCCAAGTAGCGGGGGACCTGAATCTGTTGCGGAAGTCTGGCCGACCTGAAGATTTCACGGACACCGTCGGAGTCTATAACACGAGTGTTCTGAGCGGCACCCCCCTTTTGACAAACGGAAAAACCGTGTCCGGGCTTAATCCCCTCGGTGGAGCCGGATCCGAGTCATTCACCATAGGCGGACCCGGTACGGGTTCTCACCTCGGCTCTTTCTTCGGCAATTTGGGTCGCAACGTTCCCCAGAGCCGTGGGCCTAGACAGCAGCAGTGGGAGTTCTCGCTTGCTAAGGAATTCTCAATTCGCGAGAGAGCCAGGCTCGTGTTCCGGTCAGAATTCTTCAACCTCTTCAACCACCCGAACTTTGTGGTTACCCACACAGCAGTCGGGACGTCGACTATCGGGGTGTTCGACGCCACTACCGGTAATCCACGGGTCATTCAATTCGCACTGCAGCTAAAGTTCTAACTCGCGACAAATTGTTTGAAGAAGAGGAGGGGCGTGGCTTGCCCCTCCTCTTCTTCGATAGTCTCTTAATCCGTTTTTGGAGCCTTCATTTATCAGGAACGAATCATTACTTCATGCGCAAAGGGTCCCAACCGCGAGGCATTAGCGGTCGGGAGGCTCCGCCGCTATCGGTAAGTACGATGGGTTTTTGGCGGGTAATCTCGCCGATGATCGTGAGCGGCACCGCGCGATGGTTTCGTGGCAGCCGCTTGGCAATATTCGCAGGCACCGTAAACAGCAACTCGTAGTCCTCGCCACCGTGAAGAGCCAGCTCCAGCGCATGGATTCCGCTAAAGGCCAGTTTTATGGGGACGACCACCGTCGGAATTTTCTCGGTGAACAGCCGGGCGCCCACACCGCTTGCGTCGCAAAGGTGGGCAAGGTCGGTCGAGAGCCCATCGGAGGTGTCAATCATCGCCGTTGCTAGCCTCTTCCCCGCAAGCCATTGCCCCAGCGCCAGCCTCGGTTCGGGATAAAGATGCTTCTGGAGTAGCGCCTTCCGCCTTGCCTTCTTGTGCAGTTTCTGTCTTATCACCTCCAACCCAAGCTGTGCTTCGCCTAGTCTGCCGCTGACGCAAATCAAATTCCCTGGCTGGGCCCCAGCACGGGTGAGCGCTCGTCCGGCCTCCACCTCGCCAACCACGGTAATGTTCACAAGGATGGTTTCGTGTTCCGTGGTATCTCCACCCGCAGCAACCAAGTCAAAACTGAACGCCGCCCGCGCCATACCCCCCAGAAAATCATCGAGCCACTTGCCCGTCAATCCTCGCGGCAGCGCCAGGCTCAGCAGGAAGCAACGCGGCTTGGCGCCCATTGCCGCAAGATCACTGGTCGCGCGGGCCAAGCTTTTCCAGCCAATCGCATCCGCGGAATGTGCCGCGCGCAGGAAGTGGCGACCCTCCAGTGAAAGATCGCAGGTTAGCACCAACTCTCGCCCCGGCCGCACTCGCAAGACTGCTGCGTCGTCTCCTATCCCTAGTCGCAAAAAGCCGTCGTCTCGTGACGGCAGCCCCTTCTGAATGCGGGAAATCAGCTTTCGCTCGCTGGCAATGGGCAATTTCATTGGAAAATGTTCTGGAACGGCACACCCGTTAGCTCGTTTTAATGGCCGGAAAGTGAAGCCCATCCTCCGGGCCATGTCTTTACCTGTCCCTTTGGCCAGCTAATTGTTTCCACAGCGATTTAGTACAGTGGCCTTCTTTAGGGTTGACTCCCCTGTCTCCAGATTTTAATATTCAACCACTCGGACCGAGTCTGGTCCAATGTCGAGTTTGGTAGCAGCTGTCGCCCAGCTGACAGGGTACGACCCGCGATAGCTCCCATGGATGTCAGTTTGGCGACCTGAGGGCACATGAAAGCGAAGTCGTACACATTCTTTATCGCAGCGAACACCCCCGGCCGAATGCGGAAGGTGCGCGTCCCCGTGTACGCTCTGCATCTTCTTCTTGCGCTGGCCGTGGTGGGGGGAGTTACGGTACTTGCTGCTGTCAGCTCTTACTCGCGCATGCTCTGGAAGGTCGGCAACTACAACGCCCTCCGTCATGATCAGGATAGGCTCAAGAAGCAATACCAGCAGTTGCAAGCCACCGTCCAGAATACCAATCAGCGCTTAGATTCGCTCCAATCCTTGGCTACTGAAGTCGCCATGACGTATGGTGTTCTGCGCTTCCGTCCCACACCCTTTATGGTTGCCGACAGCCCACTCGACTCCGAAGGCGCTTTCGAGAGCTCCATCGAGCAGTTCAATTTTCTCAAGAAGAACGCCACCGCCGTGGCGCTATCAAGCTCTGGCCTGCGGCTTATGCCCTCAGGATTTGCTGAGTCTACGTATACTCCATCTCTTTGGCCCATTGCCGGGCACATCACCTCAGCTTTCGCCGAACGCCTGGATCCCTTTAGTGGTGAAGGCGCTTTCCATGCCGGAGTCGACATATCCGCGAGCTACGGTCAGCCGATACGAGTCGCTGCCGACGGGATCGTCACCGTTGCCGAGTCGCGCACGGGCTACGGTCGGATGGTAATTGTGGATCACGGATTCGGCGTTTCCACCTGGTATGGCCACATGTCGGCTTTCGGATCAATGTCCGGCGAGCGCGTCAAGCGTGGGCAAGTCATCGGCTACGCGGGCATAAGCGGCCGCTCTACCGGACCACATGTCCATTACGAAGTCCGTCTCAATGGGGCCCCGGTGAACCCCTGGCGCTACCTCCGCGTAAATACAGCCGCTGACTGATTCCCGCGTTCCTGCAACTGACTTTACCGACGGCACCCTGCTGGTGGCTTCCCTTACTCTCGCACGATCCCAGGAAGTATGCCGTTGCGCCGCGCCAAATCGCGGAGTTCGCTAAGCTGGGTTCTCAAGTCCAACAGAAGCATTCTTCGGAGGTCGATGCCCGCCTCGGGGGTGACCCCGACGGTGTCCTGATAAATCGCCAGCCCTGCTTCCATCGTCCTCAAGTTACGCACGAGCTGGAGTTCGGCAAGGTATCTGACCGTCTCCAATTCGAGGGCTTGAATTTTCGCCCGCAGCGCAGACGCCTGCTCAGCATACCAGCGAGGGTCCTTCGTCCTGTCATACAGTACAAACGGGTTGCTTTGTTCGGCGATCACGTCAAGAGCAGCTGCAGCCCGTGCGTCCGGAAGCTGATTAAATTCGGAGATCGGCCCGCGATCGCGCACGAGCAGCTCCAATCGATCATTGGTCCAGGTCGTGTCGTCGCGCCGTCCTAGCTCCTGCTTGCCAGCCATCGGGACGTCCCTCGGTATCCGGCGGCCGACCCCGACTGCTCCGGTATCATTCGCCGCAGGCCACGTCTTTGCCCCGCGCGCTTTCGCCGCATGCGAAGCCATCGCCCGAGCAGGTGGTGCGATAGCGGGGTGCTTCGGGAACGGGGCAGCTTGCGCTGAAACCGCAGCCAGGCAAACGCCCGCGAACATATTCCTATAGTTCATGGAATCCTCCTGCGGGAACCAACTGTAGTATATACCTTTGTAGCTTCAGTGGTCATTGCCCCGCTTGCAGCGTTCTTCATCGCTCAACAGCTGTCGCGCGAGCACGTCTCACGAACTGTTCCTCAACACCGGTATCGTCGATCAGGCTACTCCTGTTGCCCCGGCGGCCGCGGGGAGTTCGAATGCATGGCCATCTCTGGTCTCCCACACATGCGGTTGCGGCGGCTGTCGCATCGGTACGCTGATTGGCGGCACCTCTCCGTCCTTGTGAAACATCAGCCGGTCGTGCTGGCGATCCCAGTCAATGCTCAGAACATCTCCAAAGTGGACCTGATGGGTAGCGAGTAAATTTGCCAGCGCATATACGACGTGGCGTTCAATGGCTCGCTTCAGGTGACGCGCTCCATATTTCAGGTCAGTTCCTTCCTTTAGCAGAAATTCCTTGCCCGCAGGCGTCACGCGAAATAAAAATTGCTTCTTCGCCGTATCCAGCACTCTCCGCTGAACCATAGCCAGCTCAATGTCCAGGATCTCTTGCAGCTGCTCCGTTTTCAGGGGGTGAAAAACCACGACCTTGTCCAAGCGATTCATGAACTCCGGGGAAAACTTGCGCCGCGCAGCCTCTACTGCCGTTCGTTCCAGTTTCACATCCAAATTGGCTGCTGGCTTTTCGGGCGCCTGCACAAAACCCATCCCGCCGGTCATAAGCTCGGTGATCTCGCGGCCTCCCAGGTTCGAAGTCAAAAAGATTACTGTCTGTGAGAGGTCGATGCGCCGATTGTCACCAAGCCTCAGTGTCGCTTTGTCGAGCATTCCCAGCAGCAACTGCCACAAAGCATCGCTTGATTTCTCAATTTCGTCGAACAGAATAAAACTGAGCTTCAACTTCTCGGTGTGATACTTCGACAGCTCGTCCTGGGTGATAAGCGGGTGCGTCTCGCGATGGCCCAAATACCCTGGTGGCGAACCGATCAGCTTGGCAATCTCGTGGGAGTGCTGAAATTCCGCACAGTCTACTTTGATCACCGCTCGTGAATCTCCGAAAAGTATTTCCGCCGCGGCTTCCACGATGCGGGTCTTGCCCGATCCGGTTGGCCCGAGAAACAAGAGATTCCCTACTGGCCTCCCAGGAGAATTCAGGCCGGCGCAGAACACTTGATAGAGGTCCACCAATGCTTGGACGGCTTCCTGTTGACCAACAATCTTGGAGCGTAATGCCGCGTCAAACTCGATCGATTCGTGACTGTGCCGCGTGAAGTCGAGTATGTTCGCTTGCGTAGTCATGGGACCTCCTGCTGACCAGGATCGATTGGAAAACCGCCGAGCTACCGGAACGTCTTCTCGGGTGGAGACTTTGAGGATCGTGGCTAAAGCCCAAGGTCAGGGAAATCAATGATTTAGAAAAAGGAGGCGGCGAGATGCGCGATTGGCGCGCCCAGTTCGACCTAGGCAATGGGCTGACACCGTCTTGCCGAGAGACTGTGCGACTCTGGAGCTGGGTCAACATTTAAATAAACCGCTCTGGAAGATTAGGCCTGCGCAGCATCTCTCGCAGCCGCTCTTCCAGACGCTAAGTTAGTTTATGACCCATATGCTTTCAATCCGGTCAAATGACGCAATGGAACGGTGGGGAAACCTTGTTTCCCGGGCTGGTTGCCATCATTTCGCAGTGGGCATAAAGCGGAAAATGACTAGGCTAAAGCCTTTATAGCGGGGTACGCACCTAGCAAGCCATCTAAGAATGTAACCCTAACGAACAGCCCGATGAACATGTCACCTGGTACGTTGTCCATGTGGGGTGGTGCAGCCTGGTATCTCGCTGATAAATCGAGACCTTCCCTTCGATCGATTCATCGAGTTGGACGCGGGCCCCGGCGAAGCCGAAACATTGCGGTTTGGGCGGGATCTGGAAGCGGCGCCCCCCAAGGCCGTGTCTCTATGCCCCTAATGGATCCTCACAACGCGCCCGAGGGCCGGCATTACAGCTATCCAGCGTGGCCAGCGAGTGGCCTGGCGCGGTAGAATCGGTCACGGCACGTAAGGGCTTTGGAGAACTTCGTGAACCTCGGACTGACCGAAGAACAGAAGCTGCTGCAGCGTACGGTTCGCGAATTTGCCGAATCCGAAATCAAACCTCTCGCCAAAGATATCGACGCGACCGGAGAATTTCCGCGCGATTCTTTTCGCAAGGCCGCCGAGCTGGGCCTTACTGGTGTGGCCATACCAGAATCGGATGGCGGGACGGGATTCGATCACGTCAGCTATTCGATAGTTATCGAAGAAATTTCGCGCGTCTGTGCCTCGACCGGCGTGATCCTTTCGGTGCAGAACTCCCTCTATGGCGATCCGATCCATCGCTTCGGCACCGAAGAACAAAAGAAAAAGTTCCTGGTCCCGTTTGCCCGCGGCGAAAAAATTGGCTGCTACGCCCTGACCGAGCCGCAGGCCGGCTCGAACGCTGCCGCGCTCGCCACCAAGGCTGTGCGCAAGGGTGACTCCTACGTCGTCAATGGCACCAAAGCCTGGATCACCAACGGGGGCGCTGCCGATGCCGCGCTCGTTTACGTAAACACCGATCCCGCAAAAGGCGAAAAAGGAATCACCGCGCTGGTCGTAGAAAAAGGAACGCCCGGTTTCAACGTCGGCAAAGAAGAAAAGAAGCTGGGCATCAGCGCCACCGCGTGCACCGAGCTTTCTTTCAGTGACTGCGTGGTGCCGGCCGGCAATCGCATTGGCGCTGAAGGTGAAGGTTACAAGGTCGCACTCTCGACACTCGATGGTGGCCGCATCGGCATTGCCGCGCAAGCCACTGGAATTGCGCAGGGCGCCTTCGAAGCCGCACTCGCCTATTCGCAACAGCGAATGGCTTTCGGCCATCCGATCGCGCAGTTCCAGGCCATTCAGTTCATGCTTGCCGATATGGCCACCGAGATTGACGCGGCGCGGTTGTTGGTTCGCAAGGCCGCCTGGAAGCAGGATTCCGGCGGGCGCTTTAGCATGGAAGCAAGCATCGCGAAGTTATTTGCCAGTGAAATGGCCACCCGCGTCACGCACAAAGCGATTCAAGTGCATGGAGGTTACGGTTACAGCCGCGAGTATCCGGTCGAGCGCGCCTATCGTGATGCGCGCATCACCGAAATTTATGAAGGCACGAGCGAAATTCAACGCCTGGTCATCGCCGCCTGGGTCCTGAAATCGTATTGAGCAGAACCCTTTCGAATCGCCGAGGTCGTTCGCTCGATCAGCTAATAGCAAGGAAAGCCCAACCGAAGTCTGAAACGTAAGGACTCAGCTCACCAGCTACACCTCGCACCGTAGTATTCTTCCACAGTGCTGGCATTCGACGGCCAACTTGAATTCGACCCGGCGCTCGATGCGCATTTTCTTCACGCGCTCCCTGAGCATGCTGCTGTCGCGCTCATCGAGCCGCGCGAAACCAACGCCGAGCCGTATCTGATCCGTACGGCAAATTTGCGCAGACGCCTAGAACGGCTTCTCGGTCCGCCCGATCTTCGGTCGAAAAGGCTGAACCTTCGCGAATTCGCTCGCAATGTCCGTTATCGGTTGACCGCATCGCGATTCGAGCAGGCTTTTGCGTATTATCAGCACGCCAAGCAGCTGTTTCCGCGGCGGTATCAGGAGCTCGCGCGATTGCGGCCACCAGCATTGCTGAAAGTAAATCTTTCGAGTACCTATCCGCGCTGCTACGTTACGCGAAAGATTCGCACAAGCGACTCGACCGGCGCGCCAACCGGTGGAATGTACTACGGCCCGTTTGCATCCCGCCGTGCGGCCGACGGTTTCGCGGACAAATTCCTGGATCTTTTCAAGATTCGCCGCTGCCAAATCAAGATTCGCCGCGATCCAACGTTTCCGGGATGCATTTATTCGGAAATGAAAATGTGCCTTGCCCCATGTTTTGCAGGATGCACGAGTGAACAGTACGCGGGCGAGGTCACGCGAGTCGTCAGCTTTCTCGAAACCAGAGGTACGTCGCTCACGACAGAAATCGAGCACGAGCGGGAAGCTGCGAGCGATGGCCTCGATTTCGAGCGTGCCGCGGCCCTGCACAAGCGCCTCGACAAAGTGAATGACGTCTTGCGGGGCTTGCCGGAATTGCCGCGAAACGTGGAGCAACTCGATGCGGTGATCCTGCAACGTGGCCCCGAGGAGCATACTATCGCCATTTTTGCGGTGCGGGCTGGACGCATTGCTGAGCCTTTCTTCTTGCGTTTTGCCGAACTCGCGAGCCAACCGCGTTCGGTGGAAGAAATCCTGCGTGTTCAATTCGAATCGCCCGGAGCGGTCGCGGAATCTTCCGGTCGTGCCGGAGGCGATGATTCGCGGTCGGCGGAATTGCCAAAAGGAGCTGAATGGCAGAACCAAAGCGCGAGCAGCAGCGCTCCGCGTGCGGAGAGAATTCAGCATAACACGCTGCAGAAGGACGACCTGGGCGAGCATCTGGCACTGGTCTCGCGGTGGTATTACAGCAAGCCGCGCGAGGGCGAGATATTTTTTCGCCAGGCAGACTGGCCGTACCGGCGTATCTTGCGCGCCTGTTCGCGGGTGCTGGCGCCCGCTGTTCCGCCGGCGGCTTCTGTGACCCCGACAGACCCAATGACCCCGGCAGAATAGCCGGAGCCATTTGCTATACTCGCGCGATCACGCGAGATGGAGAGAGGAACAATGTCCACAGGAGCGACCCCCGAAGGAACCAGGCGCTACGCAGCGAAATTTTCCGCTCGCGCTGCCGATGGGCATTTCCGTGAACTCCCGGCAATTTGCGGAGGCCTAGTTCTTTCTTCCATTGGCATTGGCACGTATCTCGGCGAACCCGATGCGCGCACGGACGAAGCCTATACCGAATCGGTAATGGTGGCGGTGGAAAGCGGGATCAATGTAATCGACTCGGCGATCAATTACCGTTTTCAACGCAGCGAACGCAGCGTCGGCCAAGCGGTGGCTGCGCTCGGAACGCGCGGCTTTCCGCGCGACGAAATCGTTGTATGTACCAAGGCCGGATATCTGACGCCTGACGGCACGATGCCTGCCGACCCCAATGATTATTTTTTTCGCGAGTACATTCAAAAAGATGTGATGCGCTCGAAGGAGATTGCCGCGGGCTCGCATTGCATGACGCCGCGCTACCTGGAAAACCAAATCGCGCGCAGCCTGGCCAATCTCGATCTGGATTGCATTGATGTTTTTTACTTGCATAATCCCGAGACACAGCTTGCGGACATTCCGCGAGAGGAATTCGTTGCACGGATCCATTCCGCGTTTGAGTTCCTGGAATCGGCTGTTGCCGCCGGTAAGATCCGGTTCTACGGGATGGCGACCTGGAATGGATTTCGAGTCGCGAAAGATGCCGCCGATGGACTGCAACTCGCCGAGCTGGACTTAATCGCGCAGCAGATTGCCGGCGACTCGCACCACTTCCGCTTCGTGCAGGTCCCTTACAATTTGGGAATGACCGAGGCGCTCACGCGGCCGAACCAGGGTGTGGATGATCGCGAATTGCCGATGATCGAAGCGGCCCATGCGCTGGATATTGCGCTTATCGGAAGCGCATCGCTTTTACAAGGTCAAGTGGGACGCAACCTACCGCCATTTATTGCCGAGGTCCTGGGGCTGCAAAACGATCTCCAGCGGGCGCTGCAATTCGCGCGTTCGACTCCGGGAATAACCACCGCTCTCGTGGGCATGCGCCGCGCCGAACACGTGCGCGCCAATGCCAAACTCGTCGGTGTCGCGCCCACAGCGGTGGCCACTTTTGGCAAACTGTTTGAGCGTGGCCAAAGCGCCCAAGATTCAGAAGTCGCGGAATGATCTCATCCTTTTTTAGAGTTGGCTTGCATCTTTGCTGCGTGAGCTGCTTCAAGATATTGTTTTCTCAGGATCACTCGCGCGAGGTCAGCTGTGGATGGCGGGCAATCAACCAATCGGCTAGCGCATCGTCAAGCTCGCCGAGTTTGCCGACAAAAAAATGTTCAGCGCCCTCAACAATCTTCAGTTCATTGGAACCGGGAATAGAGCGCACGAGATCGTTCAGCCGATCCGGCGAGCCGTAAGGGTCTTGGCTGCCCTGGACAAATAATTTCGGCTTTGCGCAGTCTTGTAGATACGAAAAGTCAGAGTTATTGGCCGGAGCACCAATGCCAATAAGTTCGCTGACGCGCGCATCTTCGCAGCCAACGCGCATTCCGACCCACGAACCGAAGCTGAATCCCGCAAGCAATAGCGGCGTGCCGGAAAATTCATGGGCCAGGAAATCGAGCGCGGCGCGCACATCGTCACGTTCGCCGATGCCGCGAGCGTGCGAACCATCGCTCAAACCAACACCGCGAAAGTTGAATCGCAACACCGCAATACCTAAGCGGTCAAAGGTCTTATTCACCTGATAGACGACTTTGTTGTGCATGGTGCCGCCAAACAGCGGATGCGGATGACACAGAATAGCAGCGAGAAGCGGACCATGCGTGCTTGCCGGTGGCTTCCAGAGAATGGCTTCCAGTCGCCCGGCAGGTCCGTCGATAAACAACGTGCGGTGCGATTGGTTGGCCATCGTCGCGCTTCGGAAGTGTACAGCAACGTACCGCAGCAAGGGCCACAGCAAACCACTACGGAATGCGGCGCAGCGCAACAAGCTGGTCGTTCAAGGCCAGCAAAACCGACGGGGACGAAACTGCGGGCTGGGACGCTGCGGCAGGCAGTGACGCTGGGGAAAGGCGCGACCCGCTGCGCTCGAACGCGGCAGACGCTCCAGCAACTACGGATTTTGCTTGGGATACCGGGGACCCATTCGATGAGGCTGGGGCGTTGGGCCCCGCGGGCGCAACTGGTGCGGGCGCGACGCGCACAACATAGGCATTGATTTCGCCGTGCGAACCCCAACCCGCCGGGCTCACTCCCAAACGCATGGCCACTTTCAGGGTGTCGCCCACATTGTAAACACGCGGAGTAATGAAGGAAAGTCCGTCGGAGGAAAGATCGAACGTCATGGTTTCCTCCGGCCAGGGGCACGCGGGCACGCGCACTGCCACCGGCACGCCGATGACTGTACGCGGCAGGAAACGGCGCTCCACGGAGGGTTTTGCGGCCATAACCGACACCAGGCCATCGTAACGAATGGCAATGAAATTCCCGCCCGCGGGGCGTCGTTCGACCCGCGAAACATGAGCGAGAATCTCCGGCTCAGGCGCGGTCATCGAGTTTTCATAGGGAAACGTCAGCCAGAGTGAACGGCCAAGTTGCGAACCATCCATGCTATACACCAGCAAACCGCCGCGCGACACATCAAGAGTCTCGGTGATTTCCGTGGTCTGGCGAAGAGGTCCGGGCCAGCGCAAACGAACTTGCATGGTTACTTGTGCACGCGGATGCTTGCGCCGTTCCTGCATCATAACGAAGAGGAGCTTCGCGCGGGGTAACTCAAATCTTACTCCCTAGATACCAGCCGGTCAAAAGGAATCGCCGTGCAGCCAGGGGAATGCCCGGGCGGTACTTTCCGGCGTTTGAGGATGCAGGTTTGCGGTTGCTTGCTCCTCGCTAAAATGTTAGCTTCTTCAAAACGAAAGAGCCGAAACGAGGAGAAGATGGAGCGAGCGTCTGATCGGCGTGCGTCACGCCGGTTTACAATGAGTCTTCCGCTGCGAGTGCGCCCCAGCAGCGCCAAAAAGACAGAGCTGTCTGGGTACACGCGGGACGTCAGTTTTCGCGGTCTGTACTTCATGGTGGACGCGGCCTTTGAGGCCGGCAACGAAATTGAGTTTGTCTTAACCCTTCCTAAAGAAGTGACTCTATCGGGCGATGTAAACATCCGATGCTACGGGCAGGTGGTGCGCGTCGAGCCGCACGACCAAAGGCGCGGCGTCGCTGCGCGAATTGAACGATACGAATTTCTCCCCTCGTGATGTTCCGTTTTATTGTTATGCGTCCCATCCGGTGCAAAAGGAATAGGATTCTCCCCTAACGAAATAGTTGATCGCTTCTGTAGCTGCGATGGTTAAACGGGCCATGGCGATTTTGGCGCCGCAAGGCGATACAATGGAGACTGCCCGAGCCGAGAGTGACCAAGGGAGTAGCGACAGAATGCGACCGCGGGAGAGGGTTCGATGTATCACTATGACGCGAAGACCGCACTCGACGAATTGAAAGAGGAAGCGCTTTTGCCGCATCCGGTGCGGCTGCGGGACATGATCCTGCGCACCAGACTCGGAGCCGAGGAGGCCCGGGAGCTGAATCGCGAATTCCAGAGCTACCTGGCGAATTTCGGTGAAACGCAGAAACTTGCGGCGGGAATTCTCGAGAAGCTGGCCGCCAGTACGCCCAAGACGCCGTAACGTCGGACGGGCTAACGATTGCGAGCCGGATGGGGCGATGGGCTCCAGGGGATTTGCGTGTGGCTCCCCTGCGCGAAACCGCGATCGGAAACAGTGACTGGTGGAGCGGTCTGAGGGGGATAGATTGGCAACGTTTCGTGGGCGGGCTTGAGAAGATTGCGACGGGGAGAGATGAAACGGCACACGATTCTGATCGATGCGGATGACACGCTGTGGGAAAACAATGTCTTCTTCGAGAAGCTGATCGACGATTTCATCAGCCTGGTCGAACCGGCCGGTTACCCGCGCGACTACATCCGGCGAATCCTGAACGAAACCGAGAGGCGCAACATCCGGCAGCATGGTTACGGCTGCCGCAGTTTCGGGAGGTCCCTCGAAGAGACCTATTTAAAGCTCGCCGGGCACATGGCCACGCGGGAAACGCTGGCGACGATTCATGAACGGGTCACGGCGCTCGAGTGCACTCCGCCGCGTATTCTTGATGGAGTGCCGGAGACGCTTGCCTATCTAACCGAGCGGCACCGGTTGATTCTGTTCACCAAAGGTGAGCCGGCGGAGCAGGCGGCGAAAGTGGAGCGGTCTGGGCTGCAAGGATTTTTTGAATTCATCGAGATCGTGATGGAAAAGGATCTGGTAACGTACCGCGGGCTTGTGAACAAATATAAGATCGTCAAATCGCAAGGATGGATGGTGGGCAACAGCCCACGAAGTGATATCAATCCGGCGCTGCAAGTGGGCCTCAATGCGGTATACATCCCGTACGCACATACCTGGATCCTGGAGCACGAAGAAGTTGTGAGCGGGCCCGGCAAGCTTGTGATCCTATCGAATTTCCGCGGCTTGCGTGGACACTTCTAAAAAACAGCGCTACCCCAAATTGGCTTTACTGAGCGACCCGGTGTTGCTTGCGCGCGCAAGGTCGCGGCGTTGAGAATGAACGCTGCCGCTGCGGTGACGATGCGCGAAGATTGTTGAAGACTTCCAAATGAGAGGTCCGCGTGGCGCAAAACAGCGTGCCTCGACCCGTCGCGTTCGAGACACATAGAAAGAGCGAACCATGGACTGGCGTAAGGAGTGGTTTGAGTTTGACGACACAACGTATCTGAATGTGGCCGAGCAAGCCCCGATTCCCCGCGTGGCGATTCGCGCGGTGCAGACGGCGATTGAATGGAAAAAGTTCCCGCACACCATTCCAAGCTCGGCATACTTCGATTTACCAAACCGTGTGCGTTCCTCCCTGGCCAAGTTAATTGGAGGAAAACCGGAAGAAATCGCACTCACCACGGGCGCATCGAGCGGGATCGCGGCTGTAGCCAATGGGCTCGATTGGAAAGCGGAGGATGAGGTGATTATCGCGAAGGGCGAGTTTCCCGCGCAGTTCGCGACGTGGAAGCCCATGGAGGCGCTGGGGCGGCTGCGCGTCAAACTGATTTCTCCGCGGGAGCGGTTTATAACCGCAGACGATTTTATTGGTGCGATAAGTCCAAGAACGAGGCTGGTTTCGGCGAGTCTTGTGCGGTTCGACGATGGCTCCCTGCTCGATGCCGAGCGTGTGGCCCACGCGTGTCACGAGGTCGGGGCCCTGCTGCTGCTCGATGCTAGTCAATGTGCGGGAGCGATACCGATCGATGTTGCCAAACTGGGCGCGGACTTCATAGCTGCTGCGGGCTATAAGTGGCTGCTCGGACCTTACGGAACTGGATTCTTCTGGGCGCCCAGCGCGCAGATCGAGAAGATGCGGGTCGGTCCGTTTTATTGGATGGCCCTCGATGGCGCCGAGAATTTTCATTCGCTTTCGCTCTTGGTGCAAGAGGCCAAGCCGGCGCGGGGCGCGCGGCGCTGGGATGCGCCAGAGACGGCGAGTTACTTCAACCTTGCAGCGCTGGATGCGTCACTTGAGTTTTTGTTGAAGGTTGGCACGGATACAATCGCGGCACACAACCGGCAGCTGATTGAAGAGATGTTCGAGCGGTTGCCGCGTGATCGCTGCGTGCTGGCAAGTCCCGCCGATGCTTCGCGACGCGGGCCTTATGGCTGCTTCGCAGCACGCACTGCGGAAAAAACTGCTGAGCTCTATGGCAAGCTGCGTAAAAACAATGTGATTGTTAGTTTGCGCGAGGGACACTTGCGGATTTCGCCGCACCTGTTTAATACCGAGCGGGACTTAGACAAGTTGATTGCGACAGTGACAGAGTGAGTTTGCGGGTAGCCCTGAATGTCGAGCAAGCGAAAATGCGCTTGATGCATGAGGTTTCCGGCTACCTGGTCGTCGACGAGATCCTACACCGTTCGACTTCGCTCCGGGCCGGCGCTATGCGCTTCGCGCACGACCCTAAACTCATCGTGTGGCTCCGCTCGGAATGACACTGGTTTCATCAGCTATAGGAGGTTGGCAATTGAATGAAGAAAAAACAAGCTGGCCACGAACTGCGGTGGTCGGAGCGGGAGCGGTGGGCTGCTATTTCGGCGGGATGTTGGCGCGAGCGGGCGCGCCGGTCGTGCTCATCGGACGTGCCGGGCTTGCCGATGCCGTCCGAGAAAACGGATTGTTTCTTGACACGCTAACGTTTCAAGAGCGTGTGAATGTGGAATCGTCTACGGAGATTTCCGCCGCGCAAAGTGCTGAACTGGTGCTGTTTTGCGTGAAGACGCTCGATACCGAGACTGCGGCGCGGCAGCTAGCGCCGTATCTTCGTGCCGGTGCGAACGTAGTGAGCCTGCAGAACGGGGTAAACAACGTGGAACGAATCCGCGCGGCTGCCGGTATCGACGCGCTGCCGGCGGCAGTCTACGTGGCCGCGGCTATGGCTCGGCCCGGGAGGGTCAAGCACTCTGGTCGCGGCGATTTGGTGATTGGGCCTGGCTCGGAGCGCACGGAACGCGTGGCAGCTGTTTTTGAACGCGCCGGTGTAGGTTGCCGTATTTCCGACAATATCGCCGGAGAACTTTGGACCAAGTTGGTATGGAATTGCGCAGGGAATGCGATCAGCGCTCTGGCGCGAGTGAACTATGGGCAGATTGCTGCGAGTGAAGAGGCGCGGCCACTGCTGGAAGCGGTCGTGGGCGAAACGCTTGCGGTGGCCCGCGCGAACGGTGTGTACATGCAGATGCTTGACAATCCAAAGGCTGCCATCGACGGGGCCTTGGTACTTCTGGCCAAGCAGATGGGTCCGGCCACATCTTCTACCGCGCAAGATCTGGCCCGCGGGAAGCGCACCGAGATCGATGCCTTAAATGGATATGTGGCGCGGTTGGGCGCACAGCTGGGTGTGGCAACCCCGGTCAATTACACGCTTTTCTCGCTGGTGAAATTAGCAGAAATGAATTTGACTCCGAGCAAATCGTAAGTCGTTGTGATTTTGCCGGGACGAAATGGTCGCCTAGTTTCGCTAGAATCGTGAGCGGGCGATGCGAAAGGGAATGTGCACGATGGCTTCCAGCGCGACGGGCGCGCCGGCTCGTTCGCCGGGACGGAATTTCCAGCGCGAGAGAGCTTGCATGGCGTTGGTGTCGAGTTGGTCGTCAAGACCGCTTACCAGCTGAATGCTGTCCACCGAGCCATCCCTGCGAATGACGGCGTACAGCACGACCTCCCCTTCAATTTTTTCCTGGATCAGGGCCGGCGGATATTTGGGGTCAACTTTGCGCAAAGGGACCGGGCCGATCAGATCGGAAGCCGGCACGAGCAGGGAGCCTGGAGATGACCGGCGGGAAGCAACGTCATCGCGCAACTCAGTGAAACTCAGAACCCAGCTACCCATCGCGCTCGAAAGATTCGGCATGTTCACGTTCAGCGTGTAGATTTTCTTAGGGCCGAGGATGGTCTCCGGCTTTGCTCCAGGCGGCAGCGCTGAAACATTCGGCGCCGGGCTTGTGCGAGTCGCATCTGCGGTCGCTGCGGACGGAGTAGGTCTGTCTGGTAGAGGGCGAGGCGCGGCATTCCCTGCTGCTCCAGCGATATCGAACGGATGGGCATCCCGCAAGCCGGAGACCTGGGACGTGGCATTTGGGTTGCCACCGGAGATGCTGACGCCGGTCTTGTTGTTGCCTTCGCCGCCTGTTCGGTTTCCACCACCAAAAGTATTCGGACCGCCAAGGGCGGCCCCGTTGCCACCAGGCGCGTGGCTGTTCAAGGTTCCACCGGGAGTGCCGGGCTTTGCGCCGTCCGGCGAAATTGCCAGGCGCGCAGAAAGATTTCCATGCACCAAAGGCAGCTGCGGCTGCGGCGGGGCGGGCGTCGCAGAAAGGGCGATGAAGGTCTGCGATGCAGCGGAGTTTGGAGCGGCCGGCTGCAGATCAGGCGGTGGGCCAGACTCTCCGGCCGCGGCCCGTGGTCCGATGCGGGGCGCCGCCGAAGCGTTTAAGGGCATCGCGGGCTTAGCAATCGCTGGTGAGTGAGCGGCAAGATTGAAATCGCCCACTTGCTTCTCATCGTTGGGAACTTGTGGGAGCGGGACGTCCTCCGCTCGTCGCGTTGCTTGCGGCGTGGGACGCAACTTGGCGAGCTCATCGCGATTGATCACAAGGCGCGGACGAGCAGGCTGGGTGGCCTGCGCCAGCTGCACGATGTTGGGCAAAGACGGAAGGATTTTAGGCGGCTCGGGCTGCGCCGCGGAATTAACCAGGGTCTGACGAGGATGCGTGGGATGAAGGGAGTCGGTAAATATCGTCTGCCGCGGATGGTAGCCCTCGGCCCCCTTTGACGGGAGCGGTGCTTTCGATTGGGTTTGCGGGGCGCGATCCGACGGGGGCCCGGGAGCCCGCGAGGGCAAAACCACCGAAGGTAAATCTCGAGCTGGCATGGACCAAGTCAACTGGACATCGTTTTGTGTAAGGGCCACCCGGCGTGGCCCGGGCATTTGCGGGTAGGGGAGCAGAAAAAAAATAACATGGATGGCCGCGGCGAGTGCTAGGGCTTGCTTCGGAATGCCGCGGTCAATCCAGCAATCGCGAAAATAGTTGCCGCCAAGGAACTGTTGGGGAGCTGGCGGTCCGCTAAACAGAGCGTGCAGGCTTCCGAGGAAACTATGGCCAAACGAATTCCACGGTACCGCTAACAGCGGCGTACGCCAATGCGCAGCCAGCTGACGAGGCTTTGCCTGGATCGCCGGGGGAAGCGGAAGAATGCGGTAAGGGTTAAGTGAATTCACCATGCGTCTGAAATTCTAGTCCGAAGTCTTCATTATACCTCGCGCCAGCGTGTGGGCAGTGTCCACAGGACTGCAATCACGATGAGGGCAGCTAGGCACAAGAACGGCTTGCTGAAAGGCACTGGATTTGACACGATAGTTTTTGGCAAATGGCCCTCTCCGGCGACCGTATGAATACGACTGGAAAAGCGCAACGTGTCTCCCGGCGCGTGCCTGTTTGGTTGCGGGTGACCCTCCTGGTGGTTGCCGCGGTGATCCTGCTGGGGCTGGCAGCGCCGTTTTTCATGGAAGTCGATCGTTACAGAACCGTGATCGCCGCCGCTGTAGAGCGCGAGGCGGGGCGGAAGCTGACGCTCGGCAAAATGCATGCCAAGCTGCTGCCGAGTCCGGGCCTTGTGGTAGAAGATGCGCGTCTCGGAAATCCGGCGGGGTTCCCGGAAGGCGACTTTCTTACGATTGAAAAGATGCAGGTCAATGCGTCATGGGGCTCCGCGCTCGGGAACGTTCACGTGAATTCAGTGGAATTGGTGAGGCCCAAGGTGGCATTGCTCTCCGACGGGCACGGGCGAACCAATTATGATTTTGTGGGTCACGGCGGGAAAAACGTGGACACAACAATAGGCGCGGACGGCAATGGACCGGGCGCGAGGAGTGCGGCATCAAGAGCAAGTAGCTCGTTTACGCTGGAACAAGTCGACAGAATTTTGCTGAAGGATGGGGCGGTCTCCTTGGGCGAGTTTCGAGGCCGCACGGAAGCGGCTCCTTCGGCGCGAATCACGGGGTTAAATCTAAAAGTTGGAAACCTGTCGCTGGGACCGAATGCGATGAAGCAGCTCAACGGCGACGTAGATCTAACAGGATTGAAAGCCCAAATAGCGGAACTAGGTTCTCCATTGGAGTTCAAGTCAGGGCACTTGAAGTTGGAGAATGGAGCTGCGAGGGGCGAGTTCCTCGCGCGGTTAGGGAAAGCTGCGGAGGTAAAAGGGACGTTGCAAATTGCAGATTTGCTAAAGCCGGTGACCGAGTTCGAGTTGAGCACCGGACAACTAAACGTGGACGACCTAGTGACCGCGACCACTCCGCCAGAAAAGAAGATCGTAGCGGCGCATAGTCCCGCGGGCCGCGCGACAGGAGGCGAAACTACGGGTGCGAGCGCGAGAACCCGTGCGGAGGCGGCCCCGGCGCCGCAGCATACCGGGGTCAGTGAACTCGTTGCCCAAGGCAAAATTACCGCTGAGCGGATCCGTTTCAATCCCTATACGGCGAACAATGGTCTCGTCGAAGTGCGGATCTTTACCGACCGGATTGAGGCCTGGCCGGTTCAGATGCAGCTTTACGGGGGGGCGCTGCAGGTGTCCGCGCGGGGCGATCGAAGACAGGACCCCATACGCTTTTCAGCGAATGTGAAGATAAATAATTTTGATGTGGGCAAATTTGTATCCGTGAATGCGGAAACCAAAGGGAAAATTACCGGCACTGGCGACTTGAATTTGCAACTGATCGGCACGGCAGGCGATCAGCTTATCGATTCGCTTTCCGGAACAGGAACTTTCGTCCTTCGGGATGGCGTGCTTCCCGGCATCAATTTGCCTGGTGCGCTTGGTGCACTTGCGAATTTTCAGGGGCAAAGAAACAGTTCGACCACGCCCTATCGCGTGATTCAAGGTGATCTGACCATTGCCCGAAAACGGGTGGCCAGTAAGCAAATTCATGTGGACTCACCGGAAGGCATCGTTGATATGCGCGGCAGCTTTGGCTTCGACAAGACCATTGAGTACCAGGGGCAGGCAAAGCTGGCGGGCGGAGGAGCCAGCCCCGTGGGGCTAGCGGCGACTGTGCTGGGAGCCGCGATGGGCGCGCACATCAAAAGCGCTACGATTCCTTTTTCGGTGCGTGGAACGTTCTCGAGTCCGAAACTTGCGGCCGGGCGAGGGATGCCGCAGTTCGAGACCTCGGGGCCATCGGCAAATGGCCCCAAGAGCGGACAGGCGCCACAGAATTTGCAGGATGCGCTGAAGGGCCTGTTCAAGAAACCGTGAGAGAGGGACTCAGGCGGCGCGGGCCATGCGAAAGAAACTGAGAGCGGCGTCGCCTTGCTCCACCACGCGAATGCGCTCAAGCTGCTCGAGGCGTCCGGGCAAGGAAACTGTTTTGCGGTGCTCGGCGATGACCAGTCCTGCGGAAGACAGAAGCGCAGATCTGTCGAGAAACTCCAAAACAACTTTGTATTGGTTCTCCTGTGCGTAAGGCGGATCGAGAAATACAAAATCGGCGAGGAGCGGTTTGCCGAACTTGCGGCGGGCCAGCGTCTGAAGGCCGCGCAACGCGTCCACAGCCAGGATGTTGGCAGAGTTGCCGACGCCGAGCGATTCCAGATTGCGGCGAATTAGATTTGCTGCGGCAATGTGTTTTTCGATAAAGAACGCCTCGCACGCTCCGCGGCTAAGGGCCTCGATTCCTACCGCGCCAGTTCCGGCATAAACATCCACAAACACCGACTCTTCCACGGTAGGACCAAGGATGTTGAACAGCGCCTCGCGAAGCTTGTCGCTGGTTGGACGCAGATCGAGCCCTCGAAGACTCCTGAGTACGCGGCTGCGATATTTTCCGGCGACGATACGCATCGTATTAGATTAAAAGCGGACACCTATGCCTTGCATCTCGCTCCAGGGAGCCGGCACCGGCTTCCCTTCGGGTAGTGCGTATGCGCGGATAAGTGTTCTACCCTACCCTGGCCAGATGATAGCGGCGGTGCCAGTGCGCCGCCAGCGAATCCATGAGGCGGCGCAGAGGTTCGCGTTGCGCAGGGTCTTCGGTAAGCGCGAAGGCCTCGCGCCGAGCCAGTTCCAGGATTTCTCGATCACGCAAAGGGTTGGCAATGTGGAATCCCTGATCACCATGCTGCCGGGTGCCGAAAAATTCGCCAGGACCACGCATGCGTAAATCCAGCTCAGCGAGCTCGAAGCCATCCAAGGTGCGCACGAGCGCGTCAAGACGTTGCTGAGCATCTTCGGTTAGCGGCTCAGCAGCAACGAGAATGCAATGTGATTTTTCGGTGCCCCGGCCGATGCGGCCGCGAAGCTGGTGAAGCTGCGCCAAGCCAAAGCGTTCGGCGTGCTCGATAACCATTACCGTTGCGTTGGCCACGTCGACTCCGACTTCAATCACCGTCGTTGACACCAGAACTTGAATCTCTCCGCGGCGGAAGCGGTCCATGATCTCTTCTTTTTGCTCGCTGGGCAGACGGCCGTGCAGCAATCCGAGCTTCATCTGTGGAAATTCGTCTTGCGACAGCCGCTCATACTCAACCATCGCGGCCTTGAGCTCCTGCTTCGATTCTTCGATGACCGGATAGACGATGTACGCCTGGCGGCCGCGCTCGATTTCGCTGCGAAGGAAATCCCAAACTCCGCGGATATGGCGGTCGGTGGTGCGGCGCGTGGCGATGGGTGTGCGGCCAGGCGGCATTTCGTCGATCACCGAGACGTCGAGATCACCATAGAGAGTAAGCGAGAGGGTACGCGGAATGGGCGTCGCGGTCATCACCAGAACGTCGGGTGCGGTGCCGTGGGACGCTGCTTTGTCCATCAGGCGTTTGCGCTGAAGCACGCCGAAGCGATGTTGCTCGTCAATAGCCACGAAACCGAGACGCGCGAATTCTACATTTTCCTCAATGAGCGCATGCGTGCCAACCACCATCTGCGCCGCTCCAGAACGAATGCGTTCGAGTACCGCCTTTTTTTCGGCAGACTTGAGACCACTAATCAGCAGGTCGGCTTGATAGCCCTGGCGGCCAGCGACACCGCCGAGGATGCGCTTGGCAGCAAGATAATGCTGCACGGCGAGGATTTCGGTGGGCGCCATGAGCACGGCCTGATAACCATTTTCGATGGCGATGACTGCGGCTTCCAGCGCGACGATGGTCTTGCCGCTGCCGACATCGCCTTGCAATAGGCGGCTCATGGGCACCGGCCGCTCCAAATCAGCAACGATTTCCGAAAGCACGCGCTTTTGCGCTGTGGTCGGCTTGAACGGCAAAATGCGCTTGACCGCCTGACGGATGGGCTCTTCACGCACGCGAAAGGCGATACCTGGCTGACTCCGCGTAGCCTGGCGATTGACAGCCAAGCTGAGCTGATAAAAGAAACATTCTTCGAAGATCAGACGTTGATGCGCCGGGGAGCGGAACGCATTCAGAGCTTCGATGTTTTGCGAGGGAGGAGGAAAGTGCGCATACGCGAGCGCTTCACGGCGAGACGGAAACTTTAGACGTTGCCGAAGGCTAAGGGGAAGGGGATCGGCGATTTCCTCGTCAAGGAAGCCCAGAACCTGGTACACCATCCGCCGAATCGTGCGCGAACTTAGTTTTCCGATGGCTTCGTAGACGGGCACGATGCGTCCAACCTCAGTCGAATCGGCATCTCCTTCGCCAAGAGTTTCTACTTGCGGATTGATCATTGCGATCCGACTGGGACGCAGCCGGTCAACTTCGACTTTGCCGTGAAGAATAAGCTCCTGGCCGCTTTTGAAACGTCCTTCAAGATAACCGCCATGGAAAAATTTGCAGTGCAGCGCGCCCGTCGAATCCTGCACGAGCAAGTTATAGATGATCGTTCTGCCGTGGGCATAGCGAACCGTGTTGCCGCTAACCACCTTGGCGCGAATCGTATACGCGTTGCCGGCGGCGACATGACCGAAGGTGATGTCACGAATGGTGCTGAAGTGAATGCGGTCCTCATAGCGAAAAGGCAGATAGCCGAGCAGGTCTTCGAAGGTCTGTATGCCGCGCTCCGCAAGCAGCGCCGCGCGGTGCGGACCGACTCCCTTGAGGTAAAGCACTTCGCCCGCCAGTTTCGAGGACATCGCAGGTCTATTTATATCATCGCCCAGCGGATACTTGCGCCGGATGGCAGCCTATAGATAGAGTGAGATGTTTTTGCAGGCTGTTCTAGCTTGCAGGGGGTGCGCGTGGCTGACGAGCGTCTAGAACCCAAAGACAAGCTGATTTTGTTCGCGTGGATCTTGATGGGAGTCGCCGGGGCACTCTTCGCGACGAAATATTTTTTCATCGCTTTCCCGGAAGCATCGGTTGATTTCAAAGTGTCGCGAGGACAAGCGCTCGAAAGGGCGCGGAGTTTTGTCACCGCGCAGGGTGAAAACATCAGCAGGTATCAGTCAGCGATTGTTTTTGACCTGGACGAAAATGCAAAAACGTATCTCGAGCGGGAACTAGGATTGAAGCAGGCCAACCAGATAATGTCGCAAGAGATCAGCATCTGGTACTGGAAAGTGAGGTTCTTTCGCCCCCAGCAGCAAGAAGAATTTCAGGTCAATATAAGCCCGGACGGGCGCGTGACCGGGTACCAGCACAAAATCGAAGAGGCCCGTCCCGGAGCATCGCCCGACCGCGAGACGGCCCTTGCTGCCGCTGAAACCTTCCTGCGCACAAACTATGGGACTGATCTCGGGGCATGGAGCTTTCTACCCGAGGAGGCGAACTCGACGCAAAAAACCAAGCGGCGGGATTGGTCATTCACATGGGAAAGACGGGGGTTCAAAGCCAAGGACGCGCCGTACCGTCTGCGGGTTGCTGTCCATGGTGGGACCGTTGGCGGCGCCGAAGAATTCCTGAAAGTGCCGGAGGCTTGGGAGAAAGAGTACACGCGGCTGCGCGCGAGTAATAACACCATCGAACTGTTCGCGATTCTTCCTTACCTGTTTTTGTTGGGTTCGGTTTGCTGGATGATTTATGACTTTAGCCGGAAGGGGCAGATACAGTGGGTGCCGGCGCTGAAGTTAGGGCTGATCGTTGCATTACTTTTCTTCCTGCAGCAACTAAACGAATGGCCGATCGCTCGGGCCGGGTACGATACCAATTCGTCGTACGCCAGTTTTTTCATCAAGTGGATATTCAGCGGTTTAGCTATTGGATTTTTTACGGCGCTCACCGTGGTGCTGCCTTTGCTGGCAGCCGAGCCGCTCTATCGCCGTGACCAGCCGCAACGACTCCGCCTCGCAAAAGCCTTCACCGGGAAAGGTATTCGGACCAAAGAATTCTTTCACGCGAGCGTGATTGGCCTGTCGATGGCCGCGTTCCACATCGGCTTTGTTGTTTTGTTTTACATGGTTGCAGCGAGGTTCGGCGCCTGGGCCCCACAGGAATTGAACTACGAAAATTCCGTGAGCACTGCGTTCCCCTGGATTACGGGAGTAACCATCGGTATCGCGGCAGCAACAAGCGAGGAATTTCTGTTTCGATTATTTGCCATTCCGTTTGTCAAACGACTCACACGCTCATGGATTCTGGCAATCGTCTTGCCGGCCTTTGCCTGGGGGTTTCTCCACAGCAATTATCCCCAGGAGCCGGGCTACATTCGTGGAATCGAAGTTGGCCTGATCGGCATCGTCGCGGGCGTGGTCATGCTGCGATGGGGCATTTTATCGACGCTGATCTGGCATTACACAGTGGACGCAACTCTGGTAGGTCTGCTTCTGCTGCGGTCCGACAATTTATATTTCAAAGCATCTGGCGCAATCGTAGGAGCGGCGGCGCTGATCCCCCTCGGCGTTTCCGGTGTGTCGTATTTAATGCGCGGAAGATTCGAATCCCAGGAGTCGCTGTTGAACAGCGCAGCTCCGCTTCCGCGAGATCAGCCGGAAGTGGTGCATCCCGAGAAGACCGTGGGTGCGACGCGGTATTATGAAGGATTGACGCCGGCATCGTTGGGTGTGCTTCTCGCCGGTGCCAGTCTCGGAATTATTTTGCTGATCCTGGTGAAGCCCCCCGAGATTGGCGGCTATCTCAGATTCAAGGTCAACGCGCGACAGGCAGAGAACATCGCCAACGAATTCATGCGGCAGCGGAAGATTGATGTGTTCAGTTACCGACATGCGATGACCGTCGCGGACCAATTCGATCCGACGACCAATGAGTACCTGCGAGAGAAAGTCGGAATCGAAGAAACCAATCGCATCTATCGCGACAAAGTTCCAGGAATACTCTGGCGGGTGCGTTATTTTCGGGATTCGCAGGTGGAGCGGTACGCGGTGTTCTTGCAGCCAGACGGAACGATGGAATCGCTGGCGCACGCGTTAGATGAGCGCGCACCGGGCGCCTCCCTCAGCAAAGAACAAGCGCAAGCCCTGGCCGAGGAGTTTCTGCGCAGAGAGAAAAAAATCGATTTGAATCAATGGAAGCTCGTTGAATCAAACTCGGAGAAAAAACCTAAGCGTGTCGACCACACCTTTACCTGGGAAGAACTCGCCTCGCTGGAACCTTCTGCCGGCGCGGCTCCAGGCGCCGCTCACACACGCATCAGGCTGCAAGTTCAAGGCGATGAAGTATCCGGCTATCTGAGGTTCATTCAGATACCCGAGCAGTGGCGCCGCAAGCAAGATGAAGAAAAGCTTGCTCTCACCCTCTATAGAATGCTGCAAGGCATTGTCTATGCCGGGCTGGGAATCGCTGCGCTGGTGATTTTCCTAAAGAATTTGAGAACCCCAGCGGCCGCCTCAGTGCCGTGGCGGCGATTGGCGGTGTGGTCACTTTGGGGAGTAACCGCCTTCATCGTGGTTTTCGCACTTGGCAACAGACTTCCGCAAGTATTCGCAGGCTATGACACCGCGGAACCTTTGAAGCTGGTGCTGGCCGGGTTAGCAGTCGCGTTCATCGTAGGTGCTGGATTTTATTGCGGTGGCTTACTCCTGCTATTTGGACTTGCGTGGTTCTTTGGCGTGCGGGCGTTCGGAGAGGATCGGCTTGCTTCCTGGAAAGGAATGCCGGCAACGTACTACCGCGACGCACTATGGATCGCAACCGTTGGGGGCGTGGCTTTCGTGGGAGCGGTGCGACTGCAATCTCTTATAGGCCGCGTCTGGCCCACCGTGCATCGCTCTTTCCCTGCCAGCGTGCCCAGCCAATTGGATGCGTATGTTCCGGCGGCGCAGGCCATTGGCGGAGCTTTGGTTGCCGGTTTGGGTGCGGCCGGAGTCATCGCCCTCGCCGCGGGGTTCACCGGTTCCGAAGTGCGCCATAGGTCGCTGCGCATCCTTCTTTTCCTTTTGCTGGCTGGCTGTCTGGTTGGGGAATGGGGAAGCGCAGGAGATTTCGCTAAGCAACTCCTCGGACGGGTTATCCTGCTGGGAGTAGTGTGGTTAGGTACCGAGCGGCTTGTGAGATTCAATGTGCTGGCTTATTTTTTGTTGGGTGCCGGCATGCGCCTAGTGGGAGCGGCCATGGAACTGTTAAGCCAGCCCAATGCCTTCTATCGCCGTAATGGATTTGCCGTGGTTGCGGCGATCCTGGCGCTCCTGCTATGGCCGTTGTGGGCTTGGCGAGCCGCTAAGCAGCGGGAAGGCGAACGCGCCGTCTAACGCCGTTTTGCAGAGCCGCAAGCTCAAGCGTGGATGGCTGGCGTTGCAAAAAATGAAACAAATCGCGTGCCTATAACGTTATGAAAAATAGGAGCGGACTGCTCACTTTTCTCTCTGCCGGGCGTCTTAAACAGGGGGAACCCGTGCGTTCCCCGAGGGCGTTTGCTGGACCGAGTGGCGATCAAAAATGCGGGGATTCGGGCCAGCCGCTACGGCAAGAGAGAACTCCAAGCATGCCACTCACACATTGGTCTTTAGCCTTGCAGGGGAGTGACGGGCAGGGGCAGTTCCAAGAGGCGGCCCTGACCACAATCAAGGCATTGGGCGAACTGGACGAGCGGGCCCTGGTTCTTCAAGCTCAGGCCGGCAGTCGCGCGGCCTTTGAGGAAATTGTTCGTCGTTACGACCGCGACGTACTGCGGCTTGCGCTCAATCTGATGCGCCGACCCGAGGACGCCCGGGACGTCTATCAAGATGCCTTCCTGAAAGTTTACAAGAACCTTCATCGCTTCCGCTTCGAATGCAGCTTCTACACGTGGCTCTATCGCATTGTGACCAACGTGTGCCTCGATCAATTGCGCAGGCGGCAGAGCCGCCCGGAAGACCAGGCGCCGGAATTACATGCCGATCGGTACGAGGAAACCACCGGGACAGACTTCTTCGACAGACAAAAAACCGATCGCGCTTTGTCCGATCCGGAGCGGCTGTTGACCGGAAAGGAAATTGGCGTCCGTATCGCTGCAGCTATGACCCGGCTTTCTCCTCGCGAGCGGGTGGTATTCGAGATGAAGCATTACCAAGGTCTGAAGCTGCGGGCCATCGGTGACGCTCTGGGGACGACCGAGGAAACCGTAAAAAATTCCTTATTCCGCGCAACCCGAAAATTGCGGATACAACTGGAAGAGTTACTGTGAGCGAGCGAGAATTATTCGACAAACCGATGGAAGCAAAGGGCGGTGACCGGTGGACTTGCACCGAGGTTGCGCCGCTTCTGGTGCTGTATGTGTGTGACGAATTGAGCGCTGATGAGCGGGCTGCGGTGCGCGCGCACGAGCTGGTTTGCTCCAACTGTTCTGCGGCCCTCGCGCGCGAGCAGAAGCTCCAGGGGATCATTGGAGCGTCGAGGCCAGCGGCAGAAGAATTCGATCCCGCCGGCGTGCTGCTGTCGCAATGCCGCAGCGAACTCGCGGAATCGCTGGACGATCTTGACGCGTCTAAGCAATCGCGCTGGCGGGCGCTTCCCGCAGCCTTCCGTGGCGCCCGTCCCTTCGTATGGCTCTCCCAATTCTTCGTGGCCCACCCGGTGATGTGCACCGCGGTGCTGGTGCTTGCCGGGGCCGGTCTGGGGGCCTATGGGCCGCAAATTATTCCGCAAGGTAATCCCAGCGACGCGCGCCCGGTGATGACGGTTTCTGGAGTGCCTAGATTGACCGAGCAAGAACTGGCCAACATGGGAGTCGCGGGAATCAACTTTGCGCCGTCGCCGGGAGGGATAGGTCCCGGCACAGTGGAGCTGCGGCTAACCGCTGAAAAGCCCATGGTCATTGAAGGAAGCCTGGACGACAGTGAAGTACGGCGAGTGCTGAGCTATGTGGTGGCCAACAGCCAGCGATTTGACGAAGGCGTGCGCTTGGATTCTCTCGATGCGCTGCGCACTCACACTTCCGATGGTCATGTCCGCCAGGTGCTTTGCGCCGCAGCGCGTAAAGACCGAAATCCGGCTGTGAGACTTCGCGCATTGGAAGCCCTGCGTGACGGCACTATTGACGAAATGGTTCGCGAAACGCTGCTGGAATCGCTTGTCAACGACAGCAATCCCGGCGTGCGTGTCGAAGCGATCAGTTCACTGGTGAATTCCCTGCAGAAATCAGGGGAGACACCTGTGGATCCCCATGCAGCGCACGTGATGCAGGTACTCGAAAACCTGACGCGGAGGGATCCCAACAGCTACGTTCGCATGCAGAGCGCCGCGGCCTTGCGACAGTTGGGCCCGCGCGAATTGCACTGAAGTGCATTCACGTCGACTCAAGTGATGAGCATCCAGTTGAACAATTTGATGAATCCGTCTAGATGCACATGGTCCTCTTCCGTTCGAAATGCCGCACGGCGCGTGGTTGTTCTCGGAATTGCAGCGGTTTGCTTTTTCGGCACTGCGGATGCCCAACCTCCGCAACATGACAAACTGCCGCGAACCATCGACCGCCGGTTAACCGGTGGAAACATCGCGCGCGTCAGCGAAGAGCGCACCGGCGAGATGACGACGCGAGATGGATTGCGCCTGCGCGTGCTCACCGATCAGGGTGACATTTTGATTAAAACGATGAGCGAACCCTCATCGTCGGAAACGGCAAGAGTAACCTATCGTGTTCGTATCGAGACCGATGCGCGGACCGCCAACGCCAGGGAAGTCTTGAAGCAGTACATTCTGTCGGTTCACAGCACACCTGCAGGAGTTCAGATTGTCGGCGAGATGCCTAAAGGCGCGCTTCGGGAACGCGTCGCCGGGGATTTTCCCCTATTGCCGCTGGTCCGCGTGAGTTATCTGATCAGTGTACCGCGGGACTATAGCCTTGATGTTCTGACTCAGGCTGGGAACATCGAGACCCCAGACATCAAGGGAACGGTAACTTTGCTGACGCGAGGCGGCAACATTATTGCCGGACGCATCGGGTTGAGCTCGGCTCGCACCGCTCCATGGAACCCCGCATCATCCGGGAAATTGCAAGCTCGGCTGGAAACGCAGGGCGGACATATTTTCGTTTCCGATGTGGCGGGAGATCTGCGCGCTGTGACCGTCGGCGGGCACATCAGCGCGGGCAACATCAATGGCGACGCAATTCTGCACAGCGGTGGCGGCCATATTCGCGCTGGCGAAATTTCCGGCAAAACACAAATTGAAACCGCTGGTGGAAATATTTCGGTCCAACATGCTGGTGGAAACGTGACTGCGTCCACCACCGGCGGGCAAATTGATTTTGGCGAAGCCTCGGGCTCAGTGAGAGCGCATACCGGCGGCGGCGGAATTCGCATCTTGCATGTGGCCGGGCCCATTCAATTGGAAACAAGTGATGGCAGTATTTGCCTGACCCGTGTGCAAGGGTCGGTGCGCGCTTCGACGGGCTCGGGCACCATCACCGCTTGGATTAATCCGGTTACCGCTCCTGGTGCACCCCCGGGCCCCCGCGGCACCTGGCGCGCGCCCCTGCGGGATGCCACTGCGGGAGCCGCCGGGGATAAAAAAGTGCCGCTGGCGCCGGGTCAGCTCGTCCGGTTGAGCGCTGCGTCGCAACTTGAATCCGGTCAAGGCGACATCATCGTGTTCCTCCCGCGCCAACTTGCGGCCAACATCGAAGCTACGATCGAGAAAGCCGCGGACCACAGCATTGAGGCGGACCCTGAGCTACCTTTGAAACTTATCTCCCAAGGTTCGGTTGGCTCACGCGGGGGCAATACGATTCGGGCCGAGGGCGCCCTCAACGGCGGGGGCGAGCTGCTGCGACTGAGAACCGTCTCCGGAAATATTCGCCTCAAATATTTCGACGCCGATCCGGCGCTGCACGAAATGCTTATTCGCCAACAGAAAACGCGATTGGATCGCCAGAAGAAAATCATCGAGCGGCGCGTGACGTTTGTCCGCGCGACACAGAATGAGCAGAAGGACCCTCACGCGGCGGAGCCGGAGCAAACCTTGGACTCCGACCATACCGGTGAAACAGACAGCAGCGCCGCAGCGCCTGAGGCCCCCACGGCGCCTCGCGGCGAAGACAGTGAGCGCGCGGGACGCAATAGCGGCCTATTCGAACAGTTGGGTCGCCAGCTCGAAATGAAAGTGTGGGGAGGGGTTAAGGTTAGCGCGGACGAATTGCAAACGCACTTAATCTCGAGCGTTAAGCCGCTCTATCCTGAGCTGGCCAAACGCACCGGTATTGATGGGACTGTGCAGCTTGAGATTCAGGTGAACAAGGACGGTACCGTGGAAGTGCGCAAAGCGCTCGCAGGCGAGCAACTCCTGGTGAACGCGGCGATCGTCGCCGTCAAACAGTGGCGCTATAGACCGGTAGTGCTTGCAGGCAAGCCGGTGAATGCGATTTCCACTGTCGCTTTGGAGTTTCGACTTCGCTGACGCGCGTGTAGCACAAGCGGCGCGCAAGAATGGATTTCGGGCCCCAATTCATCTCGCGAGGTGACCAAATGCGTCCAGCAGCATTTCGTTTTCTTCCCGCAGTTGTTGGCTTGTGCTTTGCGTCGCTTTTGGCGGGCTCGGCGCATGGCGGTTCCAGTAATACGTTTGATCGCACCGTGCCGCTAAATCCTTCCGGAACGTTTGAGCTGCAAAATGTGAACGGTTCGGTCGAAGTCAGCAGCTGGGACCGCCACGAAGTTGAGATCCATGCCGTGAAAACCGGCAGCCGTAGACCCGGTGACCTCGAACGCGTAACGATTGAGGTGAACGCCCTTCCGGATGCTGTCTCTGTGACCACTCGCTATCCGCACGATGAAGGTGTCGAGGTCATGGTGCAATATCGGATACGCGTTCCGCAGGATTGCATGCTTTCCCGCGTCAGCAGCGTCAATGGCGGGTTGCGTATCAGCGGTGTCCCGAATGCCCGCGAACTGCGCTCGGTCAACGGCAATGTCGAAATCTTGGATAGCTCCGGACAAATCAAGGCGCACACGACCAATGGAAACATCCACGTAGAGTTGCGACACTTCAGTGATTCGCACTCGCTCTCCGCAGAAACCGTAAATGGCTCGGTATTGGTCGCGCTGCCCTCGGACGCCGGAGGGGCGCTTGACGTACTCACGATGAATGGAGATTTTCGTTCCGAAATTCCGGTGACCCTGGAAGGCTCGTTCAGCCCGCGCGGCTTTCATGGGACCCTCGGTCGCGGTGGAAGCCCGGTCCGAGTTCGGTCGGTAAATGGTGGAATTCGAGTGGTTGCCATGCGGCCCTCGGTCTAACGCGGGCCCACATAGGAGAAAGCAATGAAAAGGCAAATCACAGTTGTGGCAGTCGCTCTGATCGTTGTCGGCATCGTGGCTTTTCCATTGCAGTCAGCAATGGCCGCGAGGCAGCGCTCAAACCCAGCAGCTACAAAATTGCACGAGAAGGCGCTGCTGCGGGTTGACGCGGAGATGGCCCGTGCGCAAGAGACCCTCGATGAACTTCCACAGAAACTTGCGGTCCTAAGCACGCTCGACGATGGGGCAAGCTGGCTCGGTGTTGAGACCGCTGAGGTCACCTCCGACAAAGTAAAACAATTGAGACTTCCTGCCGAGCGGGGCGTCGTGCTCACCGAAATTGTTCCGGACAGTCCCGCAGCCAAGGCCGGATTGAAGTCAGGTGACGTGGTAACCGAGTTCAACGGCCAGCACATTGAAGGGGCATCACAATTCCGGCGACTTATTCGCGAGACTCCGGCTGGCCGCTCCGTTCAATTGACCCTGTGGCGCGATGGCCGCTCACAGACAATTTCCGCGGTGCTCGGCCAGGGTGAGCAGGGGCGTCAGATGGTGTACGGTGAGACGGCTCCAGGCGAGACATTTTTTAAGGCTCCGTACACGCCCAGGATTGAATTACCCCGGTTCGAATTCGGAGGCGATCGAGTGATGTTCGGGCGGCCGATACTCGGTATTTCTGCCGAGAATTTGAGCGGCCAACTCGGGTCCTACTTTGGTGCGCCTGACGGCGAGGGTATTCTTGTCCGCGAAGTAAGCAGCGGCTCTTCGGCAGAAAAGGCCGGCATAAAAGCTGGTGACGTGATTACCAAAGTCGATGGCGATCGCGTTCGCTCCGTAGGCGAGTTGCGCGAAAAGCTGTTTGAGAAAGTGGGTGATAAGGGCGAGAAAAAGGCGGTCAGTGTCGCTCTGTGGCGCGACCACAAAGAGATGACGGTGAACGTCGAAGTCGAGCGGCCACAAACACCGAAAGTGCGCGGCTTAGTGGGCCATCGTCGATCCATCTGACACCGATGAAGGCAAACACCTAAGGCCGTGTGGCACTCGCTAATCTGCCAAGGCCCGGGGAAGTTCTCTCGGGCCTTTTTTCAATTCGGAAACCGTCGTCTGGGTTGCCTGTTTAGCAGGCTTATGAAGATGAGGTAGCCCGATCGTCCTGCCGCACACGATTCGACGCTGCTTCCAGCCGCCAGAGAAATACCTCGGCCCATTCGCCCTGCGGACCGCGGGCTACTTCTACCCGAGATGCCGGCCAGCCTGGAATGTCCCCATCGCCTGAAACAATGCGTGTGCCGGGACGCAGTTGCGAGCGGAACTGGCCAACCAGTTTCGCATTTGCGACCGGTCCTAGAAAAAGTGTGACCACAGTAGCCGGTGAGAGATCGACCATCTTGGCGTCTTGCTCGACAAAGTTCACTAGCTCAACCACACCTTCCGCGCGAGCTCGCGCCCGCGCCTCGCGCAATCGCCGAGTATCAACATCCACGCCAACACCGCGTGCGCCGTATCGCTTGGCGGCAAGCACCAGGATCTGGCCGTCGCCGCATCCCAGGTCATAAATCACGTCCTGGCGCCGCACGTCGGCGAATTCAAGCATGCGCTCGGCTAGCCAGAGCGGCACCGGCAAATGGCCAGCGCGGTCGGCAACCTGGTTTCGTTTCAGTCCCAATCCGTATTTGCGCAGCAGTCTGATCGGCCGCCCCAAACCTTTCAGCGATCGTTGAGCGCCTATTGACGATTCTTTCCAGTCTTCTTCAGTGGGTGCAGTTGTAAGCCGCCAAAAATAAGGGATTGCCGGGAACAAACTCCCGTGCATCAAAATGCGAAATTTTGCGCGTTCGAGCACGGCAGGTGTCGAGCGATCTTCCGAAAGATAGCGCATACGAATTCCGTGTGCGAGAGAACGCGCTGTGCGATCTGCTCGAATGCGCGCGGTAATGTCTGGTGGAAGCCGCGCACCGAGTGTCTCGACCGCCAGACACAATCCCAGCAGAACCATGCGCTCGGCACCGAGCGAGCGGGCTCGAGCGAGAGCTTGCTGCCAATCGAGCGTTCGCCGGCGCGTGACGAGCGCTGCAATATCTGCGATCCACAACAAGCGATCCCAAAAATGTTTTGAGCCATGAACACACAGCAGCGGCAGCATGTCTTCAGCCGCAAAAGTGACAATTTCACGCCCGCCGACAGAAACGCTCTCCAGGCGGTGCGCCAGCACCGCAAGATCCAGGCGGCGTGGAAAATACCGCAGCGTATTTTCCGTGTGGAGTTCGATGGGGACGCGCGAACCTTCCCGTTTAAACACGTATTGCCCTGGTATTTTTCCCGAGCTCGTTAAGGCTGCGGGAAAATCAGCTCGATAGCCCGCAGCGGTAAGAAGCTCCCCGGCTCGCAACACGTCGCAATGCCCGACGATGAGATCCAGATCTGAAAAGATTCGAAGCGAGAGATCTCCGTATGCTTGCGCGGCAAGCGCAGGCCCCTTGTACGGAATGGCCCGAATTCCCTGAGCCCTAAAAGTTTCGAGAACTCGGAATAGTTCTGCGGCCATCGAAAGATTGATAAAAGCATTGCCCTGGCAGAGGCGCTGCAACCGTCCAAGCCATTCCGAAGGGGCAACTCCGGCAGCAATCTCTCGCAAATGCAGATCCACAAGAGGCGCAACTCCATGCTCCTGTGCCCGAGCAAGCACATCGGCCCAATCCAGATTGCTTGCGGCCAGCGCGCGGATGCGTGCAGCACCGCTGTCTTCCACAACCGTTCGCGCGCACTCGAGTAGCAACGCTAATTCCGGCTGCAGCGATGAAGTCTTGATGTGTTTCATGAAACGATGCCGGTGGCATTTTAAGCCGCCGTTGCGGGTGTTAGCGGCTATATTTTTCGCTATACCTGCGGCGCGATCGGGAGCCTCTTGCGAGTGCAAGGATGCGGAACATGTGCCGCGAAGGCCCGGGCAATTTCGTCGAGCGAGGTGTGGCTCCCCCCCCGCCATCCCCCTCATTGTGGCTCGGTCCTGCGCGGGGGTAAGACATCAAATGCGGCGAAGCGTTCGTGGGGCACATCGGTTTCATTCAAAGTCACACCGGCGAACGCTACCCAGGCATGAGCTTCGAATTTACCGTTCTCCTTGCAAACTCCGATGCGCAGTTCAGCGTCAACCCCCTGGCGGCGTAATAGCCAGCAAAGAGCTACGGATTCGTCCAAGCAATTTGGCGCGCTAATCCCGTTACGAACACCCGCGCGTACCAGGTGTGCAATGCGCTGCGCATGAATCAATTGCCTCGCTTCTGGTTGTTGGGAAAAAGAACAGCGGGGCGGAAGCAACCGATTGAGGAAGGATTCGGTGCGGTTAAAACCAATCAGTCGCAGTGACTTCGCGACCACCGGCAGCAAAATGAACGCACGCAATAGGATCCCGCGCTCAGCTCCGGGCATCGCGCAAAACCTTCGCCATTTAGCCAGAAGCGACATCGAGCAAACCGTTGGATACCAATTGATCGAGCAGTTCCGTCAGATTCTGCCGGAGGACTAGGCCATCAACTTCCCATTCCGAGAGAAGTTTCTCATAGGCCATTTCAATCGAATCTGAACCGGTCAGGCGAAACCACATCCGCGTGCCAATTTCATCGAGACCAAAATATCGCTCGGTATCAAGATTCAGTAAAACGGTTTCTCGCTCGAGCTGGCGAACCAGCACGTGCGGGGGCACGAGCGTCCGGCTGGAAAACGAAACCGTCACAACGTGATTCTACCGGTGATTCGCTTTGCGCGCCAACCTTTGAACAGGCACCTGATCGTATTCGTGCGCCATACTGGACTCAGGCCTTTTTTTGCACGAATTTGTGTTCCTGCCAAAGACCGGGTATAACGGCGGCTGGTGGCCGAAGCAATCGTTCTCGAAAACCTCGACAAGTATTATCCACCGGCGGTCAGCGGTTGGAGAGCCCTGGCTCGGCCCTTTGCGGGCCTGACCGAAGCGTCCTTGCTGGGCATATCGTTTAGCGTCGGTGCGGGCGAGGTGATGGCGCTTGTAGGCGCCAACGGGGCGGGCAAATCCACATTGCTTCGCATTTTGGCTACGCTTCTGCTTCCAACGCGGGGGCACGCTAGTGTGGCCGGATTCGACGTAGTCCGCAATCCCGCGGGGGTTCGCCGGCAGCTAGGTTTCCATACGGGCGGCGACGGTGGTTTCTACCCGCGCCTCAGCGCTTCGGAAAATCTTCGATTTTTCGCCGCGCTCAACAACATGACCAGCGCCGCAGCCACCGAGCGCATTGCCCGGGTCACCGAATTGCTCGGCCTGGGCGAAGCTCTTCATCGCCAGGTGCGAACGCTTTCGACCGGAACTGTTCATCGACTCGGACTTGCCCGCTCTATCCTGCATGGTCCGGCAGTTCTGCTTCTCGACGAACCCACTCGGAGTCTCGATCCGATGGCTGCCGCCGAGTTCCGCAACTTTTTGCGCGACGATCTGGTGGGCCGCCACGGCACCACACTTTTGTTTGCTTCGCATACACTCACCGAAGTCGAACAATTAGCGACAAGGGTTGCCATTCTCGACGCCGGTCGCCTGCTGGCCTGCGACGCCCCCGCGGCCCTGCTGCGTTCGACCGCCACGACAACATTTGAACAAGCGCTATTTAAACTGACTGGGCGCACCCTGCAAAAGGCTCCGGCATGATTCAGAAGATGACTCTTGCGGTACGCAAGCTGACTATCTTTTTTTTGCGTGACCTCGCGACCGCGCGCAGTTATCGCGCCGCGTTCGCGATTGAGGCGGTCCAGGCGTTGCTTGGTGTCGCCGGTTTCTATTTTGTGTCGCGATTGGTCGAGAGCCCGCAACTCTCTCGTGCCTTACCGCAAGGTGGGAACTACTTTGCCTTCGCGATCGTAGGCTTCGCATTCTTCGACTATCTCGCCGTCGCCCTCAATGCATTCGACGAGAGCATCGAGCAGGCGAGACAGAATGGAACACTCGAGGTATTGCTGGTCACGCAAACTTCTCTGCCGATGATTCTTGCCGGCTCGGTCATTTATCCCTTCGTCGTAATGTCGCTGCGCGTTGTCGTCTACTTGGGATGGGCCATCATTCTCTTTCACTTCCCGACACACAACGCCAATTGGGCTGGCGCGTTGATCGTTCTGCTGGCGGCAATTCTTGCCTTTTGCGGGCTGGGAGTCTTCGCGTCCAGTTATCTCTTGTTATTCAAACGCGGCAATCCGGCAAAATGGCTGCTGTTGGGAATTTCCGGAGTCGTGAGCGGGATGCTGTACCCGCTCTCTGTTCTACCGCGCTCCCTTCAGACTATCGCTCACCTGATCCCGGTCACTTACGCGCTTGATGGGATGCGAGCGGCGCTGCTGGGGCACGCATCGTTCGCCGAGCTGTGGCCCTCAATCGGTATGCTTCTCCTTTTCGCGATCATCCTTCTGCCGTTGTCTTTCCTAAGCTTTTCCCGGGCTTTGCGCCGTACCAAGATCACTGGAACACTCACGCACTTCTAACCTTAGAAATAAAAAACGAGCCCATAGTGAATCGGGCTCGCTCGGGTATTCGGATTGGTCGGACTAGTGGCGAATGTCGCGCCGTCAAGCTACTTCTTTTTCCTCGTACTGACCTTTGTGCCGATCCCCACTCCCATCTGCTGAAGCATCTCGAGCCCCTGCTTGGCTTGCGCGCCGAAGGGCCCGCTGGGATCAAGGTCAATGGCCTTCTGATAGGCCTCAAGCGTACCAGGCAGAATGATAGGGATATATTTGTCCTGTTCCTTCTTGTATTCCATCCCTCCAACCATCGCCGCCCCCAGCAGGTACCAGGTTTGCGCGCTCTTCGGGTCAATCTCGGTGGCTTTCTTGAGCGGCTCGATAGCCTCTTTCATTTTATTCGCGTTGTACAGGACGATCCCCATATTTCGCCAATATCCGGCAGCACCGGGCGGGTCGATTTCTGCAGCTTTCTGATAAGCTTGCTTGGTTTCTTCAATCTTTCCCTGGCGCGCGAGAACGTTGCCAAGATTATTGTAGTACCCGGCTACATCGGGCTTGGCGGCAATAGCTTTCTGGTAGGCTTCAACCGCTTCCTCGTTTTTTCCTTGGGCATCATAGGATTCGCCGAGTTTGGCGTAAATCAAATGTAGGTTAGGGTCTTTTTCTCCAGCAGCTTTTTGCGCCGCCTGAAATTCATTGACCGCTTTCGACGCATCCTCCGAAAGCTTCTGCTTTTTGGCGTCCCTCTGGTCGGCAGCCGCGGTTCGAAGGTCATCGCGATCAACCTTGACCTGGTCGAGCGCAGCCACTCCCGCAGCGAAATGAACCTTCATGCCCTCAAACTTATTTTTCTCTTCTTCTTGCTTCTTGGCCGCCTCTTGAGCGACAGCCCCGCCCTGGGCGACTAGCTCTTTGAAATTAATGTCTTTCTGGGTTGGCGTTCCGGCATCAGCGCGCAAATTGGTTTCCCAGACTTTTTGATCCTTCACCTTTACGGTAAGTATGTACACGCCTGGACGCATATTGCGCGAGTTGTAGCGGCCATCCTTGTCGGTCTTAACCTCGTACTTCATCCCCTGATCATTCACGAAGCTCAGAGTAACGTCAGGAAACGGCTTCCCGGCCTGATCGAGCACCGTTCCGATGACCGAGGCATTAGGGATTTGAGCCGTCGCAGTAGTCGCTGTTCCGCTGACTACCGCAGCCAACCCCAAAATCAGCGCAACGGCCATCCAGGTCGCTTTCGATCGCTTCATACGCTCGTCTCCTTTGGCATCTTGGCCACTTCTTAAGCTTTGGCTTCTCGGCCAATGTTTCACTGCATAGCGCCGGGCAAGCTACGTTTCTCGAAACTGCGGTCAGCCAGAAGTTCTCTGTCCAGCGGGCGCCGCCAGCCGGTAGGCCATGGCATCTGGCTCACCGCTCTCCGCAAAAGCTCTCAAGCGGAGCACGCAACTGTCGCACACACCGCACGCCAAATCCTCGAATTGATAACATGACCAGGTTAGATGCAGCGGGGCCCCCAACTCGATGCCCTGGCGTACGATCTCCTTCTTCTTCATACCGATAACCGGGGTCACGATCTGAATCTGCGTCTCCGGCCGCGTTCCCACGCGAACCAATTCTTGAAACACCCGATAGTACTCCGGCCGGCAATCGGGGTACCCCGAGCTGTCTTCCGACACAGCGCCAATATACACCGCTTGCGCGCCGATTGTCTCCGCCCAGCTTACGGCCACGGAAAGAAAATGCGCATTACGAAAGGGAACGTAGGTCATCGGAATTGCCGATCCGGCAAGTTCCCGCGCGCCCGGCTCACGCTCGGGTACCGCGATGGTGGCATCGGTTAAAGCCGAGCCGCCGATCTGCCGGAAATGTTCCAAGCGAACAGCCAATCTTTGTTGCACTCCGTAAAAATCGGCAATCTCGTCAAAGGCGCGACGCTCACGCCGCTCGGTGCGCTGCCCATAGCTCGCATGGACCAGCGCAATGCCGCCAGAACCATGGCGCTGGTGCGCGATCGCAGCGGTCACGCATGAATCCATTCCGCCGCTAAGCAGGATCACTGCTTTGGTAGATTTAGGCACGCGAATCAGTCCTCAGCCTATCACCAACAAAAAACTCGTCGGCAAATAAAACATCTCAGACTCCGCGCATTGTCGGATCCCAAATAAACTTGTGTAGTTGCAAGCCAAGCCGTACCGGCAATCCATCGGCCAAAATCCATTCCGACAAAGTCCGTGGGCTTAGTCCCGGCCACTTGCCCTCCGGGTCTTCGAAAGCAGGAGAGAGCAACACCTCATGAACACGCTCGTTCAGGTGATGTTGCAGGACGAAGCCCCGCGCAAATTCATAGTCGCGTCGCGTTGCCAGAACGAATTTAACCTCGTCGCGCTTGCTCAGTTCCTTGAGGTTCAGCATATCAAATGTGTCGGCTTCGCCTGAATCCGGGCACTTTACATCAACGATCTTGATGACCTCGCTTGGGAGTCGGCCGATGAAGCGCTCGCCGCTTGTCTCGATCATCACGGTATAGTTTGCCGTCAGAAGTTTCTCGGCAAGCGGATAGATTTCGTCCTGCAAAAGCGGTTCGCCACCGGTTAACTCGACAAGGGGATTTGCCGCCTCGCCTGGTCCCGGCTTCGAGCGGTCGGCCGCCAGCATAGCGACTCGACCAAAAACCTCGTCGACGGTCATTTTTGTTCCACCGTGAAATGCGTACGCCGTGTCGCACCACGTGCAGCGAAGGTTGCATCCAGTCAGGCGCACAAAAATACATGGCAACCCGGCCCGGGTGCCTTCTCCTTGGATGGACTTGAAAATTTCTGTGATGACCATGGGTCAGCTTCCGGGACGCCGCGGATGTCCGGCGCGCTTGGGGCGCCGGTAATAATGTACCAACACAACGGCCGCGGCAAACGCGACTCCCGCCCCTACCAGCCGCCCATAGCTTGGCTGTATGTGCAAATACTTCAACACATAGATGTAGCCGATGCCCACTGCCAGCGCGGGAATCAAGACGATGAAGAAAGAACGGTTCATGACTTGTGTGTTTATGCGCGCGAATTCAGCGCGCCAGCGAATCCGGCCAGTAGGTCGCCGAAGTCGCGTCTGTTTCCCAAACGGTGACGGCTGTAATTCGCGCTCCTGCGGGCAGCGCTGCAATTTCCTTCGCAGCCTCGTCGTAAAAATATTTGGCGACATTCTCCGCCGAAGGATTGACCTGCTGAAAGGCGGGCAGATCATTCAAGAATTGGTGGTCCAGCGCCTGAATGATGTCTCGAATAATCCTTTTCAAATGCAAAAAATCGCAGAGCAGGCCGATCGAATCCACTTCCGCGCCTTCCAGCGTTACCCGCACCTTATAATTGTGGCCGTGGGTATTCTCACATTTTCCACGATAACCGCGCAGGGCATGGCCAGCAGAGAATCCTTCGTCAACGCTAACTTGAAACATGCTCTTCCTTTAAGCCGAAGTTTCCTATTGCCACGCAGACAGTCGGATGGCTGGTCGGTAACCCTGCCATCTCCTTAGTTAGGACGCGCCATGAACCGTGCAACTTCGGCCAAGTCGTAGGTCACTCGGTATTGCGGCAGCGATTCAAGGAAAATTTTACCATATTGCATTCGATGAATGCGGTTGTCGAGGATGCTGAGGAGGCCTCGGTCCGTTTTGGTTCGGATGAGTCGGCCAAACCCCTGCTTTAGCGCAAGAACTGCTTCCGGAACCTGATACTCTGCGAAGGCATTGCGTCCTTCTTCTTTCAGCACAGTTACGCGCGCGGCCACGACCGGATCCGATGGCACGGCGAACGGCAGCCGGTCAACAATCACACAGGAAAGCTGATCACCCGGCACGTCCACACCCTGCCAGAAACTAGACGTTGCGAAAAGTACAGCGCCCGGGGAGTTACAGAACCGCTCGAGCAAGGCTGACCGCGGGGCCGTTCCTTGAATGAGCATCGGGAACTTGACGCGCCCTTGCACCCGTCCAAAAAGATCCTTCATCTGCCCGTAACTGGTAAACAGGCAGAAGGCCCGCCCGCGGCTGATTTCCAGCAAGCGGATAATTTCTTCGGCCGCGTGGGCACCAAAGCCAGGATCGCGGACGTCGGGCATGTTGCGCGGTATATACAGCACCGCCTGCGCTTGGTAATCGAACTCCTGGCCCAGCACGCGTTCGCTCGGGTGTTCGAGGCCCAGCCGTTGTTTGACGTAATCAAACTTGCCGCCTACCGCCAGCGTCGCTGACGTCAAAATCACGGTATCGAATTGCTCGAACAGGCGCTCGCGAAGAATGGTGCTTACGTCAATCGGAGTCGCCGCCAAAAAAACCCCTTTATTGCGGCGATCAAACCAATAGACGTAATTTTGCTCATTGCTTTCAAAAAGAAATTTAAGCTCCGCGCGCAGCTCCGCGCCGCGCCGCGCGATGTTGAGCAGTTCTTCGGCCTTGTTAGGCAGTACCGCAATTTCCGTCTCGATGCGCTTGACCGATCCCAGTAATTCGTCGTAGGCCTGGCGATTTTGATCGAGAAACGCTGCGCGCTCCGCCGGGACAAAGGGAAATCGGCCTTCTCTCGGCGGAAACGCTTCGAAGAAAATCCGCGAGCGTTCGCGCAACCGCGCCGTACGCCGCAGAAGCCCGGGCGCCGCAACTCCCGAGAGCCTTAGCGCCTGATCGGCGTCGCGCGCCAACTCCTCGAAACGATAATTTGAAATTTGCCGTCCGAAATAATCGCTAGCGATATCTTCGATTTCGTGGGCCTCATCAAAAACCACCGCGGAGTACTCCGGTAAAATGCTGCCGAAATCATCATGCTTGAGCGCGAGATCAGCGAAAAAGAGGTGGTGATTGACGATGATAATGTCGGCCTCACGCGCCCGTTGACGCATCTGGGTCACAAAACATCGGTCAAAATCCGAGCACTTCTGTCCGGTACACGCGTCACGCCGCGCGTTGAGCCGCCCCCAAAGCTCCGAATGGTCCGGCAGAAAACTGAGCTCGGTGCGGTCGCCCGTATCGGTCACCTTCTCCCAGCCGCGAATCTGGGTGAACCAATCGAGCTCATCCATACCTTTCAATAGGCCCTGGCTTTCGATCAGCGGGACTTTGGCGCGGCAAAGAAAATTGTCACGGCCCTTCATCACCGCAACTTTCAAGTCGGGGGCAAAGTGTTTTTGAATAAAGGGCACATCTTTATTGAAAAGCTGCTCTTGCAGCGATTTCGTTGCCGTGGAAATAACCACGCGGCGTCCGCTACAAATGGCCGGAATCAAGTAGGCCAGGGTCTTGCCTGTGCCCGTGCCAGCCTCCACGATGGCGTGTCGCCGCGCCTGAAATGCGTTGTCTACAATCTCGGCCATTTCCAGTTGCGAGCGGCGATGCTCATAGCCCGTGCGCATCGACTTTTCAACCAGGCCCCCGGGCCCAAAAATCTTGGCCATCGAAACCGGCTTCTTCGCCACGGTGGAGCGCTCCGCCACCGCATCGCCGTCCCGCACTACGGACCCATGGCCCGCTTCACCGTGCGATACGGCGTCGCCCTCGAGCTCCCACTCCGCTTTCGATCTAGCAGCGCGCTTGGACAATGATTCGGGCCTCTCGATAGATACGTAGGTAAAAACCTAACGATAGCACAACGCCTCCGCTTAAACAGAGGCACGACCTTTTTGAACTTGGGTTAGGAATTGAACAACGCAATGCCCTTTTTATGTGCACAACAGGGCCAGCCGGTTTAGATTCTAATCTCTGTACGAGTCCCAGGTTAGCGATACGGCCTTTTCACAGAGTTCAGTGGGGGGGAGTTTATGAACCGGATGGGTACCTCTTTTTGCGTCCTATTGAGTTTTTGTCTGTTATGCGTCACATCCTGTAGCGGGCCCAGCGTTTTTCAAGGAGGAGGCCCCCCGCCAGGCGGAGGTCCCCCGCCGCCAGGCGGAGGAACAAACGGCCAAGTCAGCATCGCTCTAACGTCCGCCCTAACGCCCATCCCCGGCATCACGGTACTGGCACTGGACGTCTCCGTGGTCGGCCTGAGTCTTGTCTCGTCGACAGGCGCCATCGTGACTCTGCGCTCTCCGAGTACTGCGCAACTGGTGGAATTGGTCCACCTCCAAACCGACTCCGTGTCCCTGGGCACGTTTCCGATTTTTTCAGGCACCTACAATACCCTGTCCGCATCCTTTTTGCCGCTTACCCTTACCATCTTCAATCAAACCGGCGGGACACTTCCAGGACAGTGCCTGAACAATACCGTTTGCATGATATTTCCCAATTCTGCGGGAAGGATTACCCTTACTACAGCTCCCTTTCCATTTCTGATCAGCTCTGCACAGCAAACGGGATTACAGTTGACCGTGGACATCGGCAATCTCGTGAAGATCAGCGACCTGACCCTGGATTTTACTCGGCCGGGGATCTTATCGGCTACCAGGTTGCCGCTTCCGGCGCAGCCCGGTGACCAACTTACCTCCTTCGACGATCAGATCGGACGCGTCACTGCCCTAAACGTAACCGCCAAGACTTTTTCGTTTCAATCGGATCGCGCAATTTTTACCGTGAACATCGATACCAGCACCACCAGACCCACAGCCTTCGATGGGTTCACTGCATGCGCGAATGATATAAATTGCTTAAAGAACGACCAGTCGGTATCCGTTGATCTCGGGCTTAAACCCGATGGCACAGTTGTGGCACGAGAAATTCAGCTCGAGGACTCTGTGTATGACGAAGAACTCGAAGGTACGATTTATGCGGTTGACAGCCCCACTCAATTCGAAGTCGTCCCAACGAATCTGATTCGTGGCACTACGGACATCCTCGCACACGCCAGAATTGATGTGGGAACGCCGGTCATCGTCCAGTTGCAACTCAACCCTAAGTTCGAAGTGGACACCAAGGGCTTTCGGTCGCAAATTCCCCCGGCTTCGCTAGGTATCTTTGAGAATGCCAGCGATACAGCCCAGCTTCGCGCTGGACAGAGTGTCGAGATACGTGTCAAGGCTGAAGGTACGAGAACAACCTTCCCCGTCATCCTCACCGATCGGGTGCGCTTACGCTTCACCCACGTCACAGGTCTCGTCACCGGCAATGTCGCATCGCCGTTCTTCAATCTTAAAGATCTTCCGCCGTTGTTCGGTCCTTTTGGTTTCACTGGTCCGGTGCAAGTACAAACATTTACCACCGGAACGCACGTCACAACGTTTGAAGGAGCCACTGATCCGAGTGGGCTCACCGATAGCAATGTCGCTATCCGAGCCTTGTTCATAAAGAATTCCCCGCCGCCATTCTTTGCGACGAAGGTCCGTAAGCGCTAACGAACATCTTTTACATGGAATCGGCATAGGGGGCCGGTCGCCCGTCCGCCGCCGAGTAGGCCCGGGGAATTGCACCCCGGGCCGCTCACAGAACCGGACGTAAATCTCTCGACTTATCACGGCTCGTGCCACCCATCGAAGACTGCCGCCTTCGGCGCTATGCGCCGCTTCGGTTCCTTGTTGTAGCTGAAGCTGAACCCCAAGAACTTGCGCTCAACTGGTCGAGCCACCGCACTCTTGGCCTCGTTTACCTTGAGCTTGAGCCGTCGCGTAAGGAAGCGCGTGACGTTCGTCATCACCCGCTGTCCCGCTCGTTGGCTGCGGACGTAGATATTGCGGTGAGTAGCCCCGGGGAGTTGCACCCCGAGGCTCTCGCAGAACTGTACGTGAGCCTCTCGACTCATACAGCTCCCATCATGGAGCCCGCCGCACCCCCATCTGCCAGTGGGCGAACAACCCCGGAGCGCGTCGCGAGGTGCGGGCGATCCAGTGTGCCGCTCTGCGGAGATGGTGGCGCAGCTTCTTGTATTTCCGCTTGGCCCAGAGGACCAAATCTCGGTCCAGCTCGCGCATCGTCGGGTAAAGCGCCGAGCGATAATATCGCCCGTAATATTGGAGCCAGCCCCGGATAATCGGATTGAACATCCGCGACAGGTCTTCGATCGCTTTATCACTGCGCTGGGGCAGTTTCCAGCTTCGAAATGTGTCTCGGATCGCCTTTGCTGCCTTATTTGAGACCGCCGGACCGAAATTAATGAAGAACTTCCCCTTGCGATTCTTTGATTTCCTAGGCTGAAACGTGTAGCCGAGAAAATCAAACTTTTCGTTCGGGTACTTTCTCTTCCGAAAGTCGTCCTTGCAATAGACGATTTTCGTCTTCTCCGGATGGAGTTCCAGTCCGCAGGTCCGCAAACGCTCAGCGATGGCCTTCCTTATTTCCTGGGCTTGCTGTTCGGTTCTGCAATGCGCGATGACATCATCCGCGCTTCCTTCAGACTTCGCCTTGCGGCTTAGCCCTTGCGCTTCACTAACCCTTCACCTCCATCAGGTTGGGTAGGGGACTTTCACCCTCAAGCTATCGGACATGCTCGGCACACATGTAAAAAAGGCCGGAGCAATGTATCGCCCCGGCCTTCTCGTCTTTAAGATTGCCTATGCCGTAACCGGTCCTGCCGGCGACATTACCGTTCCGCGATGAAGCCTATGATAGATCGTCAGCGAGAGCGCACCCATTCCCCAGATCCAGACCAGAAAGGTTGCCAGCATCCCGATCGCCGGCACCATCATCACGGCCACGACAATAGGCAGTCCCACGGCTATCCGGGCAACCAAGGACCCGGTGTCGGTGGAACGTCCCAGAATCATCTCCCCCAGCCAGGCACCGACAATGATCTTGGCCAGGTAATTGACCAGTAGCCAGAACGTCAGCATACTGATGCCCAGCGCCAAGCCAACCACAGTTACGCATATAATCACCGCTGAAAATAATGCCCCACACCACACCACCAGTCCGATTCCCAGCGCAGCGCCATAACGATGCGTGGAACTCACCACGTCACTTGAAAACCGTGGCATCAGAAGGATCAGTACCAGCCCGAGCAGAAACGCAGCGCCCATCCAGATAATCTTCCAGATGTACCATCCTGGCCGGTCATATGGCCGGTGGTGCTCGACAATCTTGATCTCCAGCGGGCTAGCAAACTTGGCTTGAGGCGACACTTCTGGTTTGTGGCTGCGCGCTCCCTGCTCGTATAGGGCAGTCCCCTTGATCTCTGCTGTCGGCCCGATGGTCAGGTCCGCCCCACGGATTTTCATGCTTCCCCCCACGATGCCATTCAGAATCGCGTGTCCCGAATAGGCAAGCAGATCTCGCCCCATATTCCCATCCATGGAAAGGCTCCCGCAAAAAACAGTAACGCTACCGCCCACCGTTCCCTTCGAATCGAGCGTCAGCCCTTCCACAACGGACAGAATATTCTTGCCGACTGTGCCGCTGATAATCGCATTGTTGGCAATGGCGCGGATATTTCCATCCACTCGCCCATTCACTCGCAGCGTTCGTGCGAAGGTGATCAAGTCGCCTGTGACGTGGCCATTTACCTCCAGGCTCTCGCTGAACGAGATCACATCGCCTTCCACGGTACCGTCGATGCGCAGCCTTTGGCCCGTAACGATAAGATCATTCTTGATGATTTCTTCCTGAGCGACGACCATCGACTGCCCCTTGCGAAATTCTGCCGCACTGGTCGTCGAGGGCATACCGAGTCCAATAGCGAACACCGTCAGGATCATTGCCGCAGCCGACCACCGGCGAAAGCGGCGCCGCAAAAGCGCAATCCCCACTCCTCCGAGCGTCATCATCGCCAAAATCTCAAGAAGACCGATCATGGATTGCCATCCTTTCCAAAAAGCTCCCTGAAACAGCAGAAGATTCAGCAGGTTATTCCCGCTGAAGCCCGCCTGCTCCAGTTGCTGCCGCCACGGTTCCACATATCCCGTCCACGCTGCATAGACTGCCGTCGCCGCGAGTCCCAGCGTTCCGACCCAAGCCCACGACACTGGCTCCCGCGCGTGTCCAGGTATTACCAGCAGTCGCGCAGGCACCATCTCCTCCCCTTCGGCCAGCGCGCGTGTCAAAAGACGCGACTCGTTTTCGAGCGCGCGCAACAATGTCCGGCAACTGCTGCACTCATCGACATGCGCCGACAATTCCAGTGCCCGGGCTCGTTCCAATTGCCCTTCGAGATAAAGCAAACAACTGATCTCATCCACGTGCTTCATGGTGTTCCCCCGGCAGCCATTGCGTCTGGCCGGCCAAGCGCCTCGCGAAGTTCGTGGCGCGCGCGCAGCAGCACAACCCCGACAAATGCGCGGCGCACTCCCAATGCTTCAGCCACTTCCTCGTAACTCATATCCGAGTAATATCGCAGCACCAGTGCCATCCGGCCGCGTGCCGAGAGCTTATCGAGCGCTCGCCGGATCTCCTCGCTCGTGTGCTTGGCGATCAATTGTTCGAGTTGACCGGGATCTGGGTGCTCGAGCGGCAGTGTCTCGAGGTCGCCTGTCTCTTTGTCCTGGCGGCTTCGCCTGCGCCGCAACAAGTCCCAGCAATGGTTCGCCGCAACCTTGTAAAGCCACGCAGAAAACGGTCGACTCGAATCGAATTGCGCAAGGTTCTTCCGCACCTTCAGGAAAATATCCATGGTTGCATCTTCAGCATCTTCCCGGGTCGGCAACGCGCGTCGGCAAAACCTGAATATTGCGGGGGCATAGAATTGGTAGAGATCCCCCCAAGCCTCAGTATTTCCGGCCCGGGCCCGGGAAATTGCCTCCGTCGGCTCCGTTTTCCCCGGTGCGCTCATACCACCCGGCTGTCTGCGAGCATCCACCATGTGATACGCCCCAACCGTCCGAAATCTTACACTACCACGCGGTATTTACGGGCTTACTGTACCGAACCATAAGCCCCGGCATCTCTAGCGTGGGTTACCAAGCTCGCCTGCGACGGTTTAGGAGCGGAAGCTTTCTAGGGTAGACTTTGCATTAAGCGGCTTTGCCGCTCAGGCGGCCGGATTGGAATCTCGCCGAAAAATCGCGTATAATTGACGATTGCTTGGCACCCCGCGGATACCGCGGTTATCTTGAGGGAATTGGTTCATCGCGGAAGGCCGTATAGAGGGGTGGCATTCGATCGGAGCGGCCATGAAAGAAGGAATTCATCCTGACTACCATCCTGTGACCGTCCATTGCGCTTGCGGCCACACCTTTAAAACCCGCTCGACCATGCGTGGCGAGTTTCTCCGCGTTGAAATCTGCTCCAGTTGCCACCCATTTTTCACCGGCAAGCAGAAGCTAGTCGATACGGCCGGTCGCGTTGAGCGCTTCCAAAAGAAATACGCCGACGCCAAGGCTGCCAACGACAAGCTAAGCGAAGCGCGAGCAGCCAAGAAAAAATAGCCGCTCGCGCCGTTACTCATTTCAAGTTTTCCACATTCTATTTCCAATCATTCGCCCGGCGCGCTCAGCTCAAATTCGTGGTGCGTCGCTTCAAGAGCCGCTTTCATTTCTTTGCGCTCCACTACAAACGAGATATTCGTTTCCGAAGACCCCTGTGCGATGGCAATAATATTCACGTTCGCCCGCCCGAGTGCGCTGAACGTGCGACCTGCAACTCCGCGGGCTCCGCGCATGTTTTCTCCCACGACTGCAACCACAGCAATATCCAGATCGAGCGTAATATGTTCAACCTTATGATGGGAAAGGTCCTTCGAAAACTCCCTTCGCAACGCCTCTACGGATCGCTTGGCATCCCCCGAAGAAACGATAAAGCAGATATCGTTCTGCGATGAAGATTGCGATATCAACAGCACGTTGGCGCGAACCGCGGCTGTCGTTGAAAATGTTCGGCCAACCACGTCGGGCACTCCGACAATCCCCGGTCCACCCACGCTGATGAGCGCCACATCGCTAATCGCCGTCAGCGCCTTTACCCCGCCGCCGTTGCTGCGGCCTTGCGGCGTGATTCTCGTGCCAGGATGTTCGGGAGCGAAGCTGTTTCGAATCCAAACGGGAATTCCGGCATCCACGACGGCTCGGAGCGTTTTGGGATGCAGCACTTTGGCGCCGAAGTATGCCAGCTCTGCTGCTTCACGGTACGAAATTTCTGGAATCGTGCGCGCCTCAGGCACAAGGCGTGGGTCTGCCGTCAACACGCCATCCACATCCGTCCAAATGATAATTTCATCAGCGCTCAATGCCGCGCCCAGAATTGTTGCCGAATAATCTGAGCCACCACGCCCCAGGGTCGTGCGAACTCCTTCCGACGTCGCGCCCACAAATCCCGTAACCACGGGAACGATTCCTCGTTTCAGCAGGGGCCGCAAGCGCGCTTCCGACCGCTCGCGCGTCAAGTCCGTCAGCGGCTCGGCGCTGCCATGGTAGGAGTCCGTCACAATCAATTCTGCGGCATCAACGGGTTCGCTGCGCACCCCAAGTTCGGCCAGCGCTCCAGCGACAAGTGGCGCCGAGAGGCGCTCGCCCAGCCCGGAGATGGCGTCCAGTGTTCGCGGTGTCAGCTCACAAAGCAATGCTGTGCCTTCGCAAAGACGCTGCCCTTCAGCCAGAATTTCCCGTATGTGTTCCCCTAATTTTTTGCGCTTATCCTCTTGAGAAATCAGCGCGTGCAACGCAGCTTCGTGCTGATTCCGCAAGTCGTTTGCCAGCACCGTGCCCTCTTGCCGGTCGCCTGTCTCGGCGGCTGTCGCTGCGGCAATCAGCCGGTTGGTCACGCCCTTCATCGCCGAGACCACCACAACGATAGAACTTTGGCTCACCTCTCGCGCTACAATCTGCGCGGCGCGCGCAATGCAAGATGCATCTCCCACCGAAGTGCCGCCAAATTTCATGACTCGCAAAGGCTTGCTCATGTCATACCGTCCGGGCATATAGAGAAATGACCTGTCTCGGAACGCCAGCGGTTACGCGTTCAGGTTTTCTGAGCATAGGTCATTAAGGGTAATGGAAAAAGAAAGATAAAGCGAGAAACGGGGCGAGTAGGAACACAGCAGGCCACGTATCATCTAACTAAGTTTTGGCCACACCTTCGAAGCAGAGCGTCGGGAGTCGAATCTACTCCCCCATTTGCTCCCGCGCGCCCCCGGGGTCTATGCTTCTTCTTAGAAGGCCTTTATGGATGCTGAGTTCGATGCCAGGCTGCCGATTGCCGGCGCTTCAGGCCCAGCGCTGCTTCCCTACCGCGGGTAGTGATGTAGTACTTCGCCAGCATGTTCTGGTTTTCCCAGGCAGGCAACGATTTCGGGTCGTTTATGTATTTCAGAAACCGGTTGGTTACTTGCGCGAAGTGCGATTCGTGCGTGGTACGATATTTATCAGGGATGGAGATCCACGCGCGGTCATTTTTCTCCTCTACACTAGTCCCCGAATAGATCGCCTGCAGCGCACGAATCCGTTCGCGGACAGCGGCGAACACGGCCGGGCGGTCAGCGGGTGAGTTTGGAATCACGTAGAGCTCAGTGCGGTACCTCTCCGCGTCCTCCTGGTGCACTTCGACACGCGCCTTGCTGCCGCGATAAATCGCTAGGTGCGTGTCCCCGTGCGGAGCCTCGTACTCCCACACGGCGTCCAGCTTCACGTTCACGCCCTTCAGCGCGTAAGCGATCTGCCCGTTGCAGAAGTAATCGAGCTGGCCATCGCGGACGGCGGCGGCGAGGAAAGGCGGAAAATCCTTCTCGCCCGTTACGCGCCGGAATTGCTCGCGCGTCATCGTCACCGGCCAGTGCTTGGCGGCATTGACCTGCACGTCGCGGCGGTAATCGAGCGGCTGGTTTTGGAACAGCGTCCAGGAGACGAGGTCAACCAAGTGCGTGCCGACATCGGTTAACCCTTCACCCTGTTGAGCGACGTCAAAGAACCATCCCGGGCGCAGGTTCGGCGCACCGGCCACCAGCTTCAGGATGTAGTGTACGCTCCGCATCTCAACGCCCGGTTGCTCGGGCGTGCCTTTCTCGATAGCGCCGAAAATGGACGGGTCGTTTACAAGTTCCTTCTGAAGCATGCTGGTGACCTCGTACCGCTCGGTCATAAGATCGTAGGCCACCAAACCCTTCTTCGTCGCTGTGTCCATCACCATCTCAACTCGCGGCAGATCTTCCGCACCGATGATCCATGGTTTGTCCGCCAGCACGTTCAGGCCAGCGTTGACCGACCCTTCGATATACTCGATTTTTATGTTGTTGCGGCCGGCCAACATCACCACATTTCCCGGTTTTTCCTGGACCATGCGCTCGAAGAAATCGGGGCTGCTGTGGATCTCCAGTTGCCAAGTGGTGGGGTTCTCGGCGCGAGTATTGAACAGCGACAGGCGACCGAGGTGTTCGAGTAAGTCCGACCCGAATGGCGCGTAGATGTGCACCTGCGGTGAGACCACGCCCGGGTACATCTCCTTGTGTACCAACGACGCATGGAAGTGCCCCGGATCTAGAGTGATGAGTCGGACCGCAGAGCCATCGGATTTCAGTGAAGCCATGGGAGCGAAACCAGCTACTGCTGCAAGCGCCACAAGAAGGAGTGCAGTCAGCGTTCTCATAAAGTTCGTTTCCCCTGCAGCACGATATTCGGGATGTGAACGACGGAAAAAGTGCACGTTGGCCGCAGTCTGCAGGCAAGCTGCGCGAGGCGGCCAGGGACTATGGTGGCACGGGGCGGCAGACGAGGATCGAAGTATCTTTGGGCAAGCTACTTCTTGTATTTACCCTGAGCAGGGCCTCGAAATACGGGAAATCTCCGCTGGCCGTCGACGGCAAAAGGGACCGCAGCTGCACTAAAGAGCTCTCCTCAGAGAGAAAATCGGCTGCCGCGCCCATCGCGGCGCCACCCGAGCCGGAGACAATCAGCACGTTACCAGTGCCGCTGAGATTCGGCAGAAGCGCAATCATCGTGTAGCCTTCACGTGGTTCAACGCCAGGCCCAACGGTGAGGAATTTTTCTTGCGCGGAGGGTCCCGCCGAAACATCCCATGGATAATAAGCGCCCGTGGACTCGTTGTATTTCCAGCGGATTCCTAGCTTACTCTCAAACGATTCAATCCAGGGATTCGAGCGGTTGTTGCCCAGGAGGATCACGTTATCACTCTTTAGCTCACGAAACGTATAATCGCGGGCGAAATGGACCGCCACTCGGCCCTGGAGTGCGTCGGCGATCCGCGAGAGATTCCAGAGAACAGTCGTAGTTCCATAGTTCGAGTGGCGTTTTAACACGATCGCTTCGGCGAGATTGCGATTCAGCTCGGCAGCGCCTTGTTCGTCGAGTTTTCGCAGATAGCTGCGATCGAAGTACTCCGACAATGGAATCTTGCGCCCGGTAAGCTCTTGGTAGGACGCGAGGTCGGCATCGTCCAGGACGATGTCAGAGCGGCGATCTGGCGGAAAAATCTGGGACCAGAATCGACGAACCGCAGGCTTGGCAGCCAGCACAGATGCTGCGTGCGACGCTGTATCGCGAAGTCGAAAAAGCAAAAAAAATGTCGCACAAGCAAAGAGCGCCGCAAGGGCTGCGAGAATCCAAATCTTCGCGTTTGGAGCAGCAGGGGCGACTGGGGCTTCAGAAGGTGCCAAACGCTCAGGTCCAGCCCGGCGCTCATGGAAGGTGGGTGCGTAGTTCCCCTTCGGAATCTCGACAACGATGGGCTCGTGTTGGCCCTCCGCCGCAAAATACTGCTCAATCCGCTTCCGAAGCATGGAAGCGTGGACCCGGACTATATTATCGGCCGCGGTGTCATAGTCCAGAGGGCGTCCGAAGACCTTGTGTCCTACCTCATGCTCGTGAATGTCATCGGCAGATTGCTCCAACACACGTTGACAGAGATAGAGAAACATCTCACGCAGCCTGGCTGATTTGCTGAGGTAGCTGCTTGAGGCAATTCGTTCGACCAGCAGCCTACGACTGGCAACAACGCCGATGGGATTCCTCCTAAGGCACCTATGCTACGGCCCTTTATCTCACTTGAGATACTGTCGAGTCAACGTTTCGTGGACACGTCAACAGGTCTTTACGTAAAGAGTGTGCGTTCTAAGTAGCTGCAAAATGGCGACTTGTAGTGTCGCTGTGCGATGGAGGCTTTTAACCGTCAATTAACTTGATTCCCTGCTTGGAAACACTCCTACTGTAGGCACTCGACAGCAAACATGAAACGCAGAGAATTGCTAAGATTGAGTGCCGGTGGCGGATGGGCCGCGAGCATGCCCGGTCGGCTTGCTGCGAAGCTGGCCGCAGCCATGCCCTTCCCGCCGGGCCGGAGTCGAAACAAAATCAACCATAGGTGACCCACAGCCGTGAAGACATCGACGATCTTTCTTTCGCTATCGCTTTTCTTTGCCTACGTATGCACTGGGGGCCAGCCAACCCGCCCTCGGATTCTTGGGGTGGCACACATGGCGTTGTTCGTCAGCGACTTGCAAAAGGCACGGGCCTTTTATAAGGACTTTCTGGGTTACGAGGAGCCCTATGCGCTTAAGCGCAAGGAAGGTAGCGATCGGATTGCGTTCATCAAAATCAATGACCAGCAATATCTCGAGCTATTTGCGGAAGATTCGAAGCAGGACGGTCATCTCAACCATATTTCCTTCTATACCGATTCCGCCGAGGGGATGCGCGATTATCTCGCCTCGCGCGGAGTGAAGGTACCTGAGAAGGTTGGCAAGGGTCAGATTGGCAACTCCAATTTCAATATCGCGGACCCTGACGGTCACACCGTAGAAATCGTTCACTATGAGCCCGACAGCTGGACGCTGCGCGAAAAGGGAAAATTCATCCCGGACTCGCGCATTTCGACGCATATGATCCATGTGGGCGTGCTCATCGGCAAGGTCGACGCCGCCACGAAGTTTTACCACGATATTCTTGGCTTTCAGGAGTTCTGGAGAGGCAGCGCGTCCGACACGGTGCTGAGCTGGGTGAACATGCGAGTGCCCGATGGCGATGATTATCTCGAGTTCATGCTCTACTCAAAGCCGCCCGGTGAGGAGGAGCGAGGAGTGAAGAATCACGTCTGCCTGGTTACTCCGGACATTGAAAAGGCGGTGGCCGCGCTGCAGGCGCGGGCCGCCCGAAACGGTTACACCAGGCCCATCGAGATCAGGGTGGGCAGGAACAGAAAGCGACAGGCCAACCTGTTCGACCCCGACGGGACTCGCATCGAGCTTATGGAGCCGAACACCTTTGATGGCCAGCCGGCGCCGTCATCGACTGCACCCGCACCACTGTAAAACTCGATGGCGAGTTCGAGCGAGGAGATGTGCGATGCGAACCAAGGCCCTGGTACCGACTCTGCTACTTTGTCTCGCGGCGCCGAACGCGTTAAGCGCTCAAGAGGGCCGCGGCACGATTACTGGCAGGGTCATCGACGTGAGCGGAGCCGCAGTCGCCGGAGCTGAAATCCGAATGATCAACAAGGAAACGAGAGTAGCGGCGGCGGCCCGCACCAACGACACTGGCAATTACACGATCCCCTATGTTGTGCCCGGCATCTATGATCTCACTGCCGAATTCTCCGGGTTCACGAAAGCCGAGCGTCAAAATATCGAGGTGCGCGTCGGCGACGTGCTTACTATCGATATTCCGCTCCAGGTTGGAAACAACGTCGAAACCGTAGTGGTCAGCGGGGCTACACCCTTGCTGGAGACTGCAACTGTTTCGCTAGGGCAGGTTGTTGACCAGCGCCGTTTGACAGAATTGCCGATCCAGGCGGGCAACGCCGAGGAACTGATACTGCTGACCCCGGGGGTAGTAAACACTACAAATTTGAAGGCGCGCAAGGCGTCATTCAATAACGCAGGCTCACAGTTCAGCAGCGACGGGGGCGTGCAGTTCTCGAATGAATACACCATCGACGGCGTGCCGAATACTTTCGCGGTGGGTGCCACCCCGAATAATCCGGTGATCGCCTTTCAGCCGCCGCAGGCGGCCGTAAGCGAGTTCAAAGTACAGACAAGCGCTTTCGACGCCACCGTGGGCCACACACCCGGCGCCATCGTCAACATGATCACCAGGGGTGGCACCAACCAGTTCCACGGTGAGCTACACGAATGGCTTGTGAACAGCGCTCTCGACGCTCCAACTTTTTTCGTAAACCGCAACCGTCAAAAGAAGCAGGTGTACCAGGATAACCGCTACGGAGCTTCGCTCGGCGGACCCCTGCGCATCCCGAAAGTCTATAACGGCAAAAACCGGAGCTTCTTCTATTACGCCTGGGAAGCGAACAAGTGGGGCAAGCCGACGTCGGTCATTGGCACGGTTCCCACCGACAATGAAAAGAAGGGCGATTTGTCGGCCCTTCGAAAGCTGGACGCCAAGTATCAAATCTACAACCCCTTTTCGACCAAGGCCAATTTGAACCGGGACCCTTTCATGTGCGATGCCGCAGGGAATCCTCTTGCACCGAATGCGAAAGGGATTCAGCCTGCTGGAACTCCTTGCAACAAGATCCCCGCGGTCCTCCTCGACCCCGTCGCCCAGAAGATTATGTCCTACTATCCGCCGCCTAATTCGCAGGGAACCATCGAAGGAGCGAATAACTACACCCGCGCCACGAACGACTTGTTTGACTACTACGTCCATTTCTTTAGGTTCGATCACAATTTTTCGCAGAAGAACCGGCTGTTCGTGCGCCTCCATTACGACCACCAAACGGAGAATCAATCCAACTTCTACGGCAACCTCGCCACGGGCCTGGTGCTCACGCGCATCAACCGTGGGTTGGCGGTGGACGAAGTGCTCGTGCTGAGCCAGTCTAGTGTCCTCGATTTGCGCTACGGCCTTACCAGTGACGAAACGCCCGAGCGCCGACGGAGCAGCGGTTTCGACTCGGCTTCGCTGGGGTTCAGTCCGGCTCTGCTTGCCCTGCTCGATAAGAGCGTTACCACATTCCCGAACGTCTTCATCGGCCGGACGGCGCTAGCCAAGCCTTGCTCGGGAGCTTGCACCGGCACGTTCTCAGGATTTGGAAACTTCCGGGATGGCGACGGAACCACGACAGGATTGATTCACGACCTTGGGGCTGCTCTCGACACCTTCCGCGGCAAGCACGACCTGCGGTACGGTACCGACCTGCGGCTGTACCGCGCGTTCGGTCACCGCGGCGGGTATGATGTATCCCCAGGTTTTCAATTTCTCCCAACGTACACTAAACAGAACGACGCCGCCAGCGCCGCCCCGATTGGACAGGAGTTTGCTGCCTTCCTCCTGGGGATTCCGAGCGGCCAGCTGCAACGCAGCGCCAGCTATGCCACTCAGGACAAGTTCGTAGGTCTATTCGTTCAGGATGACTGGAAGGTGACGCACAAGTTCACCTTCAATATTGGCCTGCGGTACGAATATGAGAGTCCCGAAACCGAGCGGTTTAATCGCGCCGTGCGTGGCTTCGACCAGGTCACTGTGAATCCGATCGAAGCTCAGGCCCGCGCGAACTACGCCAAGAATCCGATTGCCGAAATCCCCGTCAGCCAGTTCCACGTGCTCGGCGGCCTCATGTTCACTGGGCCGCAGGCGCGCGGGCTTTGGGAGGGACAGAAAATGAACTTCCTGCCGCGCGTCGGCCTCGCATTCCAGATCAACGACAAAACTGTGGTGCGAAGCGGCTACGGCATCTTCTATGACACGATTGGAATCAACCGCAGCATCGCGATCCAGACCGGTTTCACGGCAACCACGCCTATCAACGCATCCTTGGATAACGGTCTCACCTACATTGCCACCACGGCCAATCCGTTCCCCAACGGCTTGCTCGCGCCACTGGGCGTTGGGGGTGGGCTCCAGACGTCTCTGGGTCAGTCTCTCAGCATCTACCCCGTCCATCGCAGGCAACCGTACTCGCAGCGCTGGGCCCTGAGCCTGCAACGACTCCTCCCAGGACAGTTTCTGCTCGACGTCGGCTATGTGGGCAACAAAGGGCTGCACCTTCCAGTCGATCGTGAACTCAACCCCATCAACCAGCAGTATTTTAGCCGCTCTACCGATTTCGACCCGGCAACATTCGGCAACCTGAGCACGCCGGTTCCGAACCCCTTCTTTGGCATCAACAGGGTGTATCCGAAGATGATTAGGAAAGCAGACCTGCTGCGACCCTATCCGGAGTTCGGCAGCATTACCGAAACACAATCCATCGGTTATTCGTGGTACCACGCGCTGCAGGTCCGCGCTGAGAAGCGGTTCGCGCATGGTTATACTTTGAATGTAGCCTATACCTGGTCGAAGGCCATCGATGCCATCCGTTTCCTCAACCCCGGTGATGCCGCGCTTGAATACTCGATCAGTGAGAATGACCGGCCACAGCGCTTGGTGATCAGCGGCCTGTTCGAGCTTCCGTTCGGAAGAGGACGAGCGTTCGCGACAAACCTGCCGAAATCGCTCGACTATGTGATCGGCGGTTGGCAATTGAATGGCGTTGTCGCGCGACAGAGCGGGCCGCCCCTCCGGTTTGATAACAACGTGATCCTGCGCGGAAGCTTTAACGACATCGCGTTGCCGCCCGACCAGCGCTCGGTGGACCGCTGGTTCAATACGAGCGTCTTCGACACGAATTCGGCCAAATACCCGGACCCGGACTACCGAATTCGCACCTTCCCGCGCTTTCTTGCAGGAGTCCGTGGCGCTGGCCAGTCAAAGTGGGACGTTTCGCTGATCAAGCATTTCCCGATCACCGAGCGCGTGCGCCTGCAGTTCCGAGCCGAATCCTACAATGCCCTGAATCACCCGAATTTCGACACACCGAATACGACGGTGACCGGAAAAACGTTCGGCGTCGTAAATAGCCAGGGCGGGTTGTCGCGCGAGTTTCAGTTCGCGCTTAAGCTGACGTTTTAGCAGGTGGGACAAAGTCAAAGCTGTACGTTCATACTATCGGGCTTGAGCGCAACGACTGCGGCTGTGGATCCATCCTTCGGATATGGGGCGGCCTTTTGTGCGCGAAGGCAACGGGCTGCGTGCTCGAGTAGACCGGTTCCTATCTGCCGGTAGCTATCGTGGCAGGATGGCATAGGGGACTGGTTGGTCCAGAGCTGGGTCAGAGCAATGGCACCAATTCCTGGTTCGGGAAAAAGGGGGAAACATGTTGGGCTATGCTCGTCGTCGTCCTTTTGTATGGCGTCTGGCTGGAGTCCGGAACCGCGGGGCGGCAGCGGGCGTCGTTGCACTCAGCGTGATGCTGAGCGTGACGGGACGCACACAAGACGACGCCGTCGGTAAGCCGGCAGGCATTCCTGCAATTCTCAAGATTGGCGGGCAGGCTCCGGATTTTAATCTTCCCGGCATCGACGGACAGACGCATAGCTTGAAGGACTATGCCTCCAGCAGAGTGCTCGTGATTGTGTTCACGTGTGATCACTGCCCGGTGGCGCAAATGTACGAGAAGCGCATCAAGCAGCTTACCGTGGACTATCGAGACCGCGGCGTGGCCCTGGTGGCCATCAACCCGAACGATCCGAGAGCAGTGCACTTAAGCGAAATGGGGCACACGGACCTGGGAGATTCCCTGGCCGAAATGAAACTCCGCGCGGAATACCGAAGCTTTAACTTTCCCTACTTGTCCGACGGTGCTACCCAAGCCGTTGCCCGTGCGTACGGGCCCACCGCAACGCCGCACGTGTTCATATTCGATGAGCAGCGAAACTTACAGTACGAAGGCCGCATAGATAATAATCCGCGTGAAGCACTGGCAACAAAGCACGAGGCCAAGGATGCGATTGAGGTCCTGCTTGCGGGACATTCGGTTGTCGTGAAGAGCACTCCGGCTGTGGGGTGCTCGACCAAGTGGGTCTACAAAGAGGCCGGCGCCAAGGCGGAGATTGAAGAATCTCAGAAGCAGCCGGTGAAGGTGGAGATGGCCTCGGCCGATGAGATCAAGGTATTGCGAGCGAACACTGGCACCGGGAAGCTTTTGTTAGTCAACTTTTGGGCCACATGGTGCGAACCATGTCTCACGGAGTTTCCGGAGCTGCAAAAGATGGTGCGTATGTACCGGAAACGCAATTTAGATATCGTCACGGTCAGCATCAACAGCCCGGACGAGAAGAAGTTCGTCGTCAAATTTTTGGAAGAGCTTCACGCGATCAATCGAAACCTCCTATTTAACGGCTCCGATCCGGCTGATGCGGTATCCGCGTTCGGTACTGGCTGGAGCGGTGGCGTTCCCTATACGGTACTTATCGGCGCCAATGGCGATGTTCTTTTCAAAACACAGGGCGGCATGAATTCCTTGGAAGTGCGGCGCGCCATCCTCAAGAACTTGCCGGATGATCGCTACATCGGCCAGCACGACTACTGGAACAGCACCTTCTAGCCATCCTCGAGGAAATCAGCCGACGAACTCATCTATCGCCTGACTGCAGGATGCTTGCGAACTAGTCTCCCGTCTCAGTGGTTCGGGCGATAAATACGCCGAGGATCTCTGTGACAATCTCATCCGGCGGCCGCATGGTTTCCACCTTCAATGCCGGCAGTGCCATATAAATCGAAAATCGTTGGCGTATCTTGGCTTCCTCGTGTGAAGCCAAAAGGCCTAGTGGCCGCTGAACCTGACGACGCACGATCTCGGCAACGCACCTCTCAAAATCGAACGATGGGAGCAAGACGAAGGCAGTCATGCTCTCCGCGATCGCAGAACGAATCTTGGTGTAGCCGGGGTGAACTTCCTTTGCATATGTCACGAAGCCAGACGACAACGCGATCACTCCTTCGGCGGCAGCAATGGACAGGTACACCTCGACGTTCCGATTTGCGTACGCATCATATCCGCAGCGCCGCAAATAGTCCGAGATGTCTCCCTCCTGCGCGAGGAAGCATGCATCCAAGTCAATAAAGGGCACATTAAGCCGATCTGCTAACCGGACTCCAATCGTGCTTTTTCCTGCGCCGCCAGGCCCAACAAGATGGATCAGCATCGAATCACAAGGTTCGCACTTTAGGCCTTCGACCGGTACCAGCGCCATGCCCCGTACAGTAATCGATCCGGGCAGTCAAAAGAATCTCGCTTCACGATCCGTATCTTTACTTCTTCAGAAGCTACGGCCGTTCAGGATTTTTCCGCAGAATCAATCACACCAACGCCACAAGAAGCACTAGATAAATGTCACCGCTGCCCAGCAGTGCTGGTACGTTGCGCGAACCGAGCTATGCTGGCCAGGATCTCATCAGCGGTCTTGGTCCAGACGAAGGGTTTGGGGCCTTCGTTGTGAACGTCGATGTATTCGCGAATCGCAGTTTCGAGTTCCTTCACGCTCCGGAAGATCCCACGACGAATCCGCTTGTTGGTAATTTCGGCAAACCAGCGCTCCACCAGGTTGATCCAGGAACCATAAGTGGGCGTGAAATGGGCGTGAAAGCGTGGTCGTTTGGCAAACCAGTTCCGGATCATCGCCGTTTTGTGCGTCCCATAGTTGTCCATCACGATATGGACATCAAGGTCAGCGGGCACATTCGCCTCGATGGTGTCCAGGAACTGACGAAATTCCTGAGAGCGGTGGCGGCGATGCAACTGGCCGATCACTCGGTTGGTCTTCAACTCCAAGGCGGCGAACAACGACGTGGTTCCATGCGTTTGTAGTCATGCGTGCGTCGCTCCACTTGCCCCGGACGCATGGGCAGCATCGGCTGCGTGCGATCCAGTGCCTGAATCTGGCTCTTTTCATCCACGCAGAAGACCAGCGCGCGATCCGGCGGATTCATGTAGAGACCAACGATGTCCCGCACTTTCTCGATCAGCAATGGATCGGGTGACAGTTTGAACGTTTCCACACGATGCGGCTGCAGTCCAAATGCCCGCCATATCCGGCTGATGGTCGAGCGGCTCAGCCCCGTGGCTTTCGCCAGTTCGCGTGTGCTCCAGTGCGTCTGTCCGCGCGGCGTGCTTTCCAGTGTTTGAATGATGATCTGTTCGATCTGTTCATCACTGACTTTACGTGGACTACCCGGTCGCGGCTCATCATAGAGCCCATCCATACGCGACTTCAGGAACCGCGTGCGCCACTTGCCCACCATACCCAACGAGCAGCGCAGTTTCTTTGCAGCGGATTTGTTGTCCAAACCATCGACACACGCCAAGACCACCCGCGCCCGCCGAGCCAGTAGCGGCTGACTGCGCGACCGCTGCGCTAACGACTGGAGACGCCCTCGTTCGTCACCGGTTAGAATCAACGCTTGCTTGGGTCGCCCTGTTCGCATCTAAGATCTCCTCGGATCTTAGTACGAATCGCCCTACCATTTAGTTCACTTATTTCTGGGACGGGAGACTAGAGCTGCGAGCGAATTCAGAAGTGCGTCTTGAATACCGCTCCCATCTCGTCGTTCACCTTGCCGAGAAACTTAATCGATAGGCAGTCCGCGCGAGGTTCCAGATCGGTTACCATTGGTCGTGGTCCTACCAATGATAAATGAAGACGGACTCAGGCTGGTCCTGGACGAAGCCCTGGCCGTTGTTAAAGCAAGGGACCGAACTTGCTACGGATGAGAGTGTGCCGCGCCAGGAGGAACAAAGGAATACCCGCGCAACCTTTTCGAATTTCGAGTCGCTAGCAGACGGGAAAAAGGGGGAACCAATGAAATCCGAATTGCTGGGCGCGTTTGCGTTGGCCGTTCTCTTGGTTGGTTCAGAAACGCAATCGGGCGGTCAAACGCAGCAAAGAGCAGCGGGGCTCGTTCTTGACAAGCTCGAACTCCACAACGTGAAAGCAGAGCCGGTCACCTATCTTGGGCGTGCCGCCATGCGTATTACAGATGCCGCTCCAGATGGTGTTGATGATGCAGGCCGTCTCGCAATCGTTCCAGGAAGCTCCTTTCAGAATGGCACCATCGAAGTGAATCTGAGTGGTGACACTGCGCCCAACGCGCCGCCAGAGTTGCGGGGGTTTGTCGGTATTGCGTTTCGTGTAACTACGGACAGGTCCCATTTCGAGTGTTTCTACCTACGCCCTAAGAACGGTCAATCCGAGGACCAATTGCAACGAAACCATTCCGTGCAGTACATCTCCATACCGGGATTCCCTTGGCAAAAGCTGAGGTCGGAGAGCCCAGGAAAGTATGAGTCCTATGTCGATTTGGTCCCAGGGCAGTGGGCCCGAGTCAAAATCCAGGTTGCTGGATCACGCGCGCGACTCTATGTGAACGGAGCGGAACAACCTGTGCTCATCGTGAACGACCTTAAGCAACCATCCGTGAACGGCTCAATCGCGCTTTGGCTAGGGCTGGGAACCATTGCGCATTTTTCCGACCTGAAGGTTACGCCATGACGTTGTGGCCCGTGTTTAGAGAACAACGTCGGAGCAGGCGATTTGGGCGTACAATGCTCACCGTTTTCGAAGTGAAAAAGGAAATCTCGGCTGAGAACGCTCCGCTGTCAGCTAGATCGCTTTCGAAAAGGGGTGCGATGATGACTACAGGCGCTGGAACTTTCTTTTCTCTCCTATCTATCCTGCTGCTTCTAGGCTCACCATCCGCCACGGCCCGGCAGGACTTCGGTGAGGTTGCTTTCCTGAATTCCGGTCCGTCAGCCGCACAGGTAGACTTCCTCCACGGTTTGGCTCAACTCCACAACTTCGAATACGAAGATGCTGCCGAGCACTTCCGCAAGGCCGAGCAGATCGCTCCTGACTTCGCCCTAGCCTTTTGGGGTGAAGCCATGACCAAGAATCATGCGATGTGGCACGAGGAAGATGTCTCCGCCGCCCGCGAGATCCTCAACCGCCTGGCGCCCACAGCAGAGGCTCGGCTCGCCAAAGCCCCCACGGAGCGGGAAAAACTGTACCTCCGCAGCGTGGAGGTGCTGTACGGCGAGGGAACCAAGGACGAACGCGACCGGCGGTACGAATCCGTCCTCGCCGAGCTGCACCGCAAGTTTCCGGACAATGTGGATGCCGCCAGCTTCTATGCCCTCGCCATCCTCGGAACCGCCGAGCATGGGCGCGATTTCACCACCTACATGCGCGCCGCTGCCGTGCTCGAAGAGGTTTTCCCGCAACATCCCCGCCATCCCGGAGTCGTTCATTACCTGATTCATTGTTACGATGACCCGGTCCACGCTCCGCTCGGCCTGCGTGCCGCGCGCATTTATTCGAAGATTGCGCCCGATGCCAGTCATGCGCAGCATATGACCTCGCACATCTTTCTTGCGCTCGGCATGTGGGATGAAGAGGTCAAGGCCAACGAAACCGCCATGCTCGTGGTTAACCGGCCCCGTCAGAAAGCGGGAAAACCACCTGTCATGTGTGGTCACGTCAACGAGTGGCTCGAGTATGGCTACTTACAGCAGGGCCGCGTCGCCGAAGCTCGGCGCATGCTCGAAGGTTGCCGCCAGGCAGCGGAGCGGGCAGCCGCGGCGGCCGAGCATGCCAGCACTTCCGGCTCGCATACCATGGGGAACATGATGGGGGGCATGACTCCCGCCATGATGGCCGTCGGATCATACGTCGAGATGCGCGCCCACTTCCTCATTGACTCGCAACTCTGGAACGATGACGTTGCCCGCTGGACCCTCCCGGCTGGTGACTATCCCTTCGCGCAGCTAACTTTTGATTACACCAATGCGATCGCCGCGATGAAGCGCGGTGATCTCGCTGTCGCGCGCGAAGCCGTCTCCCGCGCCGAGAGCGCCAGGCAGCACACCAAAGCCTGGATGGATCAGCACAAGATGGACCAGCCGCAGATGAACGAAACCCTGCTTATTGCCATTGAGCAACTGCACGCCCTGCTGACCGCCGCGCAGGGCAAGAGCGATGATGCCATGATAGAGCTGCAGCGCATCGCCGCAAAGGAACATCAGTTGCCGCTGGAATTCGGCCCGCCAAACATTGAAAAGCCGACCGATGAGCTCCTGGGAGAGATGCTCCTGGAACTGCATCGCCCCTCCGAAGCGCGTGATGTTTTCCGGGCCGCGTTGGCGCGCACTCCCGGTCGAAGACTGGTGCTGGACGACCTGGCACGCACCGACGAGGAAATGGCCGCCGCAGCCGCCAAGGAGGGCGTCAAGCAGCCCTCAGCCAACAGTCCGGCTCACAAGCACTGAAAGCGAGGCATCCGAAATTATTGGTTAGAAGCTAGCTGCCTTTCTTCCGCTCCGGGTGATTGTTTGAGGACCACGTGTGAGCGCATTGTTCTCTTGCAAAGCCTGCTGTGGCGCATCTCTCAACATAACCGAGAGGCTTCGAGGTATGCGCCTGGGCTCAGTAAAGACGTAAAGAATGGTGGGATCCCTCGCCCGTGACTGCGGGCCATGCAACCCAGCGGCTCGGGAATACGTCTATCGCCTAGCACAGCCTGAGCTTCGGTTCTCAGTAGCAGCCGGCAGACCTTGCTCGGGCGCGCTTAACATCTCAGGAAACGACAGAGTGAGGTTTCGACCAATGAAACGAACTGCGATTTGTTTGGCGCCACTTTTTGCGTTCGCGCTGGTGTCTGTCATGGGTGCCCAGCGGGCCGCTGATACTTCCAAGGTCGCCGGGTCATGGGAGATGACGTCGGAGGGACCTCAGGGCACGGTCGCGCAGACGATCACTATCGAACAGGATGGCTCGAAGATCAAGGGCACGATCAAGGGGGCACGCGGCGAGGCACCCTTCGACGGCGCCATCGACGGCAACAAGATCAGCTTCACCGTGAAGCGCCAGACACCGAATGGGGAGATCACCATCGAGTATTCTGGCACGGTGGAAGATGATTCGATTAAGGGCACAATGAAGACACCCCGGGGCGAGCGCCCATGGACCGCGAAGCGCTCGAAGTAACGCAGTGTTTTGTTTACTGACAAGCTCGCTGCCCTATCTCGGTTCGCGGATCACGCCTGAAAAGGGTGTGCGAATCGTCAAGGCGAGAGAGCCGCTGAAGCAAATATTCCATAACCTTTGAGTCGCGTTCGCGGAACATACACAGCACTAGCTAAAGGCTGTTGCAAAACCCAGGGCCCAACCCCTTGATTTAAGCGGGTAGCTGACACAACGGCGTGGCAGATCTGGTCCGCTTATTTTTCTCGCAAATTTCCCCGAAAAAGGGCCGTGGCTTCATTTTTGTTCTTG